>JASGIE010000079.1:0-175720 GCA_049841055.1 Paludibaculum sp.
GGGGACTCCCCACCATTAGTCAAATGGTTTCTTGAGGGGTTCTTGCTGAGCTGGTATGGGGGATCCTCCCCCATGCCCCCTGGGATTTGTCGCTTTCGGGCAGACTGAATCTTGCGGCGGGGCGGCTTGGACCGCCCCGCTCAGTCCGCACTTGCGGCAGCGCTCGGGTTCCATCCCTGGAGAGCCCTATCCTCTGCGCAAGCGTTTTCGATTGTAGCTCCGACCTACTCCGTTGTCCGCCCCATTCGCCGCGCTGGATCGTACTTCGTTCCGGTGGTCAGCATCGACACCAGAACGGCCAGTAATCGGTCTCCGACGCCGCGTAGTGCCCGGCCATGGGAGTGGCCTTTCGCTCGCAGTGCCGCGTAGTGCTCTTTACTTCGCGGATCGGCTTGCATGCTGACTCTGGACCAGTGATACAGTGCGTTGCGCAGCCGTTGATTGCAGCTTTGCCTCATCAGGACACATTTGCGCTTGCCGCTCTGTCGGGTAACCGGCGCTGAACCGGCATAGCTCCGCAGAGCATGGTAGTCTCGTTCTGCGAGCGCCTGAGAGGCCTCGGCGAGCATCGTGGCGGTGATGACCCGGCCAACTCCCGGCAAGGAAAGCAGGACCGCCACGTCACGATGCTCGCTAAATTCCCCTTCGGTGCTCATCTGCTCCAGTAGCACTTCCATGCGGCTTTGCAGGTCCTTGCGTTGCCGCATCAGTAAACGCAGCATCGGCAAGATCAGCAGAACATGCTCGGCAGCCGCCTCGGCCGCGCCTGGTGCGAGCCTCAGCGCGGGCACGTTGACCGCCGCCCGCACCGCTGCCGCATCCAGACGACGAATCCGGTGAATTTTCAGCAAGTGGTCCAACTTCGATTTCGACAGCTTGGCGGCTTTCACCGGAAGCGGGGCCAGTTCGACCAACTCCCAGAACCAGGGCTCGTCGACACTGGGGCAGAGTGCGAGCATTTGCGGATAGTAGCGATTGAGAAGTTCGCGAAGCTGGTGGCCGGCGCGGACCTGGTCTTGCTGGAGATCTTCGTCGGTTCGTGACAGTTCGCGAATGCGAATGACCAGCGGGTGATCCAGTTGTATCCGATGAAACAGAGGGAGGTCGGTACGGAGTGCGTCCGCCATCACGAATGCGTCCCGACGATCGTCCTTGGCGCCGGCCACCGTGTGCCGGTCACGAAAGCGATCCATCTGCTTCGGGTTCAATGAATACACCGCAAAGCCCCGCTCGACCAGAGACTCCACAACTGCTCCACGTGGGATTTCGATGGCCACGGCCACACTTTGCGGGTTATTATCCGATAGCTTTGTGAGCAGTTCGACGAGTTGGGCAATCCCAGCTCCGCTATGTTTGATGGTCTGTCGATCGAGGATCCTTTGGTCGGAATCCAGCACGCAGATGGTGTGTTCTTCCTTGGCCCAATCGATCCCGACAAAGAAACGATACTGTTGACTCACAGGCGCTCCTTTCCCGGCCATCCCGTGACGCATCAACGGCCCCTGTACTGGCGCTTTGCGCGCGGACTCCCCACTGGTTGTGCCTCACGGTCCGCGCCGGCGAGGCGCACGTCCCCCCCAGGCGCTATGTCGCAGGGGGCGATTGGCACTCTCGCCAGCGTGGCCAGTCTCTCCGAGTTACCTCAGGCGAGATCTGAGTTCAAGGGTACAGGGTGCGGACCAGGGTTCCTGACAGCTGATCGCTGATCGCTTTCGGCTTCCAGTGGTCGGCCTTCCGTTTCGGAACTTGGGCTGGGGCTGGTTGAGGACTCTGATTCCGGATCGCGGGCTTACTCGGGCGGGGTCTGGGGACCCCGCGCGGACCGGGGGGTCCGCCGTCCTGTTTGGGTGGGGTTTCGGGTGAGGTTGGGAGGTTCTGGGGGGTTGCGGACCAGGGTTCCTGACAGCTGATCGCTGATTGCTGATCGCTTTCGGCTTCCAGTGGTCGGCCTTCCGTTTCGGAACTTGGGCTGGGGCGGGTTGAGGATGCTGATTCCGGATCGTGGGGCTTACGCGGGCGGGGTCAGGGGACCCCGCGCGGACCTGGGGGTCCGCCGTCCTGTTTGGGTGGGGTTTCGGGTGAGGACAGGAGATTGCTTCGGGCTTGCGGACCTGGGTTCCTGACAGCTGATCGCTGACGGCTGATTGCTGATCGCTTTTGGCTGATCTCTGACAGCTGACAGCCGACGGCTGACGGTTGATTGCTGAGTGCTGACCGCTTTCGGCTTGCTGCACCCGGTGTGGCTACGGAGTGGGTTTGCGTTTTTTGCGGGACAGGCCCGCGTCGTTCACTTGGTTTTTGCGGCGCGCCCGGCCCAGTGAGGTGGACGCTTCTGAAGAAAGGCCGAGATGCCTTCCTGGGCGTCGGGGGCTAGGGCATTCTCGGTCATGACGCCGGAAGCGTAGTCGTAGGCATCGTGCTGCCGCAGGTCGATCTGGCGGTAGAAGGCCTGTTTGCCCAGGCCCACGGTGTAGCTGCTGGCAGCCACGATCTGGGACGCGAGTTCGAGTGTGGACTGCTCCAACGCTTCGGGCGGGACTACGCGGTTGATGAGACCCCATTCGGCGGCCTCGGCGGCGGAGACGAGGCGGCCCGTGAGCAGCATCTCGAGGGCGCGCTTGCGGCCGATGGCGCGGGTCAAGGGGACCATGGGGGTGGTGCAGAAGAGTCCGATTCTGACACCGGGGGTGGCGAAGGCCGCGCCTTCGGCGGCGACAGCCAGGTCACAGGCGGCGACGAGCTGGCAGCCGGCGGCGGTGGCGAGTCCCTGCACCTGGGCGATGACGGGCTGAGGGATGCGCTGGAGGGTCTCCATCATTTGGGAGCAGGTCTCGAAGATCTCGCGGTATTCGGCTTCCGAGCGGCCCGTCATTTCCGAGAGGTCGTGGCCGGAGGAGAAGACCTTGCCCTCGGCGGCGAGGATGATGGCGCCGATGGAAGGGTTCCCGGCGGCCGTGGCAAGGCTTTCGGTGAGGTCGCGCATGAGCTGGAGGGAGAGGGCGTTGCGGCGTTCGGGACGGGCCAGGGTGATGGAGAGAATGGCTCCAACCTGTTGTGTGTAAATCATTTCAGAGTTCATTGATTTTCTGGTCCGAAAAAGTGGCGCCCGCATCTAATGGCGCATGAAATCCATCGCCACCCTCCTGGGAGGAGTTTTCCTCGTAGCCATGAGCGCGCTAGCCGCCAATTCCATCTATGACTTTACGATGAACAGTATCGACGGCAAGCCGACGCCGTTGAAGAGCTATGAAGGCAAGGTTGTTCTTGTCGTCAATGTGGCCAGCAAGTGCGGATTTACGCCGCAGTATACCGGACTGGAGAGTCTGTACCAGAAGTATCACAGCAAGGGGTTTGTGATTGTGGGCGTTCCGGCCAACAACTTCGGCGGCCAGGAGCCGGGCTCGGACGACGAGATCAAGACTTTCTGCTCGCGCAACTACAACGTGACTTTCCCGATGATGTCGAAGGTGAGTGTGAAGGGGTCGGATATGACTCCGCTGTATCAGTACCTGACGGCGGCGAAGGGCGGGGACGTGAAGTGGAATTTCACGAAGTTCCTGGTGGGGAAAGACGGCAAGGTGATTGAGCGGTTCGAGTCGAAGGTCGCGCCTGAGTCTCCGGAGCTGACAGCGGCTATCGAAAAGGCTTTGCAGTAAGTTAGTTCGTTGAATCTGATAGCTTATAGGGTTGGATCGCCTGGCCGGTGATCCAACCCTTTTCACTTATGGCACGCATTCTCGTCACCGGCGGCGCCGGCTATATTGGTTCGCACACGACGCACCACCTGCTTTCCCTGGGGCACGATGTCCAGGTATTGGATGATCTTTCAAAGGGATACGCGCACAACGTGCCCGAGGGGCGGCTGCATGTGGTGAACCTGCATGATACGGCCGCGCTGGACCGGGTGTTCTCGAAGGGTCATTTCGAGGCGGTGATTCACTTTGCGGCGTTCATCGCGGTGGGGGAGTCGGTGCGGGAGCCGGAGAAGTATTTCCGGAACAACACGGGGGGGTCGCTGTCTCTGTTGGACGCGATGCGGCGGCACGATGTGCGGCGGCTGGTGTTCAGTTCGACGGCGGCGGTGTATGGGAATCCGGAGACGGTGCCGATCGTGGAAGACCAGGTGTTGCGGCCGGTGAACCCGTATGGGGAGTCGAAGCTGATGACGGAGACGACGCTGCGGTGGCTGGACGAATGCTCGTCGCTGCGGTATGTCGCGCTGCGGTATTTCAATGCCTGTGGGGCGGAGGGCAAGTACGGGATCGGGGAGGAGCACGAGCCGGAGACGCACCTGATTCCATTGATTTTCCGGGCGATCCGGACGGGCAAGCCGATTACGGTGTTTGGGAACGACTATCCGACGCCGGACGGGACGTGCGTGCGGGATTACGTGCATGTGTCGGATCTGGCGGAGGCGCACCGGCAGGCGTTGGACAGTCTGCTGGCGGGCGGCCCGAGCGGTGTATTCAATGCTGGCATGGGGCAGGGGTACTCGGTGCTGGAGGTGATCCGCGCGGCGGAGGCGGTGACGGGCAAGAAGGCTCCGTTTACGCTGGGTGAGCGGCGGGAAGGCGACCCGGCCGAACTGGTGGCGGATTCCTCCAAGTTGCAGAAAACATACGGTTGGAAGCCGAAGTACGACACCCTGCAGTCGATTGTGGAGAGCGCCTGGGCGTTTGACGCCCATAAACATGGCGCGGTGTGAAAGATTGGCTCTGTAACCTCAGGAGTCCGGGATTGCGCCTTTTCGAGTGTTGGCGCCGTGAGTCCAATGAAAGGCTGAGTGTGTCTGTATGCCCGCGATGACGAACCCCAACCCGGATCAGCTGCCGATGCCGAAGTATACGGGCGAACCGCCGAAGAAGCCGAATCCACTCCCTAAGATATTGGGCGGATTGGGTTTACTGGTGCTGACCGGCGTTGGCGCGTATTACTGGAATGTGGTGCGTCCGGCGCAGCAGGCACAGGTGGCGGCAGCGGCGGTGGCGAAGACGGCTCCGGTGCGGAAATCGAACCTGGAGATGCGGCTGCGGTTGACCGGCCAGACCTCGGCGCGGCAGTATGCGTTCATCGTGGCTCCGCGCATCCGGTTTCGCGGCGTGGATCCGAACATGGTGCTGTTGAAGCTGGTGGCGTCGGGATCGATGGTGAAGAAGGGCGATGTCGTGGCGGAGTTCGATCCGCAGGCGATGAAGGATCGCATGGACGACCAGATCGCGACGATCAAGGATTACGAAAACAGCATCAAGAAGCGGAAGGTCGAGCAGGAGCTCGATATGGAGAACCTGCAGCAGTCGCTGCGGCAGGCGAAGGCGGCGGTGGACAAGGCCAAGCTGGACTTCCGCACGACGCAGATCCGCATGGATATCGATCGGGAGCTGCTGCAACTGGCCGTGGACGAAGCGGAAGCGGCTTACAAGGAACAGCAGACGGACGTGCCGCAGAAGGTGGCCTCGCAGAAGTCCGACATGCGGATTCTGGAGATCACGAAGCGGATTGAAGACATCAATGCGGAGCGCCAGCAGGGCGATCTGGACAAGATGGTGATCAAGGCTCCGATGGACGGCATGGTGGTTTTGCAGACCATGTTCCGGCCGGGCGGCGACCAGGTGACGTTGGCCGTGGGTGACCAGGTGCGGCCGGGTCAGCCGATCATGAAGATCATTGATGCCCGGACGATGCAGGTGGAAGGGCAGATCAACCAGTCGGAGAGCAGCTCGTTCCGGATTGGCCAGCAGGCCGACGTGAGCCTGGATGCGTTCCCCGGATCCCATTATCAGGCCAAGGTTTACGCGATTGGCGCGCTGGCGACCAGTGGTGGACGGCAGCAGTTCTTCATCCGCAACGTGCCGGTGCGCGTGCAGATGATCAATCCGGACAAAAACGTGATTCCCGATCTCTCCGCCTCGGCGGATGTGCTGTTAGGGAAGGCCGACAACGTCCTGGCGGCGCCGGCCTCGGCGGTGGAGCAGACGGGCGACAAGAACTACGTGTATGTGAAGAATGGTGCCGGGTTTGAAAAGCGCGCAGTGCGTCTGGGCATGAACAACGGGACGCATGTGGCGATTCTGGAAGGCGTCCAGGAAGGCGAGCTGCTGCGGGTGAACTAGGGTTCCCCGGCGCCCAGATCGATGGTGTGATGGCCCGCGGGCAGGATGCGGGCTGAGCCACCGGGCAAAACAGCAATTGAGCGGGTTCGAGCCGTGTAAGTGATGGTCAAGTGACCGTCATGGACCACGGCTCTTTCCATTTTGCCGTTGAAGTCGAGCAGGAGTGGGGCGGGCTGGACGCCGGGCGGGCAGGGTTCGAGGTGGCTGTGTCCGGCGGGCAGAAGAAGGCGGGCGTCCTGAAAGATGCGCCAGGGTTCGCCGTTGACGAGGGCGCAACCGGTCCAGGCGACGGCGACGGGTTGGGGGGAGTCGATGTCGAGGGTGGCGCCGTTCGACGTGAAGGTGGCCGGGGAGGCCGCAGCGGCGAGGAGCGGCCAGTCGGCGGGCAGGATCGAGTTCTCGAAGTAGAGGGCGACCTGAGGAAAGGCGCGGGCGGCGCTGTGGACGAGGCGGAAGAGTTCGGCTCCGGTCTGTTGGCGGGTGGGGTAGACGTCCTGGTAACGCTCGACCACGTTGATGTCGATGGCGAGCGGCTGGTTGCCGGCGGAGATGGGGTGATAACGCCGGGCGATCTCCTCGTAGCGTTCCGGGCCGAGGTGCCAGACGGTGGCGGGATCCTCGACGAGGAACGTTGCGTTGTGGGTGGCGGCAGCGGGGAGGAGGCGGGCGGCATCGGCGCCGACTTTGTCGCGCATGGTGAGGTCGAAGCGGTCGTCGACGTGGGTGAAGGCGAGGTCGAGCCAGGGTTTGGACTGGCGGATGGTTTCGATGCGATTGAGCCAATCGGTCTGGAGGCGGGCGGCGAGGGCGGCGCGGTAGTCGAGGAAGAGCCGCATGGGGCGGGCGTCGCGGGCGTGGAAGCGTTTGGAGGAGGGGTCGTAGAGCTCCTTCGGATCGAAGCCGTATTTCTCCCGGAACGCCTCGCGCACCTGGGGATTGAAGGGTGTGAAGCGAGCGGGGTTCTGATAGCCCTCGAGGGATTCGAAGTAGAGCTCACCGAGGTTGACGCCGTCCCAATCGAAGCGGTGGAGGAGATCGCGGAGACCCTGGCTGATGGCCGCGGCGCAATCCGGATGGTCGAGATTCATGAGCTTCCGCCAGTCGAGGTGGGCGTCCTGGCCGGTGGCGGTCTGTTCGCGCCAGTCGGGGTGATCGGCCCAGAAGCGTTCGCTGACGTGGGGGAGTTCGACCCAGGCGTAGGTGACGATGGCGTGGCGGTGGCAGGCCTCGATGAGGCGTTGGAGGTAGGCGTCGCGCTGGGGATCGGGCTCCCAATAATGCCAGGCGGCGATGTGGAGGGCGGCGATTCCGCCGGAGCGCCAGCGGGCGGCGAGGTAATCGGGGTCGGCTCGGAGTCGGTAGGAAGAGTCAAAGAAGGCCCAGAGACCGCGGCTTTCGACACGGGGGTGGAGGCCCAGTTCGGCGAGGGCCTGGGGGATGTAGGGGAAGCGTTCGTAGCCCTGATCGCCGAGGGGCACGGCGGTCCAGAAGACGATGTGGTCTCCGTTGCGGAAGCCTGCGGCGAGAGGGGCGCCGGTCCAGCGTTCGCGGGTGAAGACGGTGGCCGCGGGCGGGAGGGTGTAGCGCGGAACGGTTTGGGTTTCCTTCCAGACGATCTGGAGGCCGGGGCCGAAGGTATCGGTGACGCCGCGGACCTCGACGGTGGTGGAGCCGGGGTGGAACCCTTCGGCGGGGGCCGCGCCTTCGAGGATGGTGACGCGAGCGGGATCGAGGCCGAGGGACTGGAAGAGGCGGGGCCACGAGCCCCAGGCGGTGAGGGTGAAGAGCAGGAAGCTAGTGAGAAAGCGCATACCAGAGTCCAGTGCGGACGTCCCAGTAGCCGGGATTCCGTGAGACGGCGGGCATGGTGTGTTTGCCGTAGAGGATGTCGTAGCGAAGGACCATGCCGCGGGGCATGCCGGGGAGGTGGACGCGGAAGCCGGGTCCGAACTCGGCGAAGTTGGCCCAGGAGGCGCCGAGGCGGTCGGCGGTGAGGTTGAAGTTCCAATAGGCCATCACCTGGCGGCCGCGTTCGTCCCGGGCCCAGGTGTGGCCGAGCTGCGTTTGGGAGTAAAGCAGCATGTCGTCCTGCTGTCGGTGGAGGTAGACGCCATCGAGGGAGGTCTCGGTGAACCAGCCGGATTCGGGGGCACCGAGCAGGCGTCCCCAGCCTTTGGACCAGGAGAGGCCGCCACGGTAATCGGGGGTGGCCAGGCCGAGATTGGGGCGGCGGCCGAGGTAGCTGACGGCTTCTCCGGCTTCGAACCAGCCGTAGGCTCGTGGGAAGAGGCGGGACTTGAGTCCAAGGGCACCGATGACGCTGGTTTCCGAGAGGTAGGTATAGGCGTTGAACTTTGTGCCGCTGCGGGTGTCTCCGAGAAAGCGGAGGGAGACGTAGGGAGTGAGGCTGGTGCGGCCGAGACGGTATTCGGCGGTGGCCTGGCTGTAGAGGAAGGCGTCGTTCCAACGGGAGGAGTAGAGGGGGACGAACCAGGCGGTGAAGTGGAGTCCGGGACGGGTGGCTCGGAGGGCGGAATAGGCTTGGGCGGCCTTGGGTGCTATGGCGGGATCGGCGGAGCGGCGAGCGAGCGCGAACCACTGGAGGGCCTCGGTGTCGCGGTGCAGCATGTTGTTGGTGACGCCGAGCTGATAGAGGACTTCGGCGTCGTTGGGGTTCTGCTGGTAGGCCTGGGTGAGGTATTTCAGGGCGTCGTGGAGGTAGCTGTTTTCCAGGGAGCGAGCGCCCATTTCCCGGGCTTCGAGGATGGGGGCGTCGTTCTGTTCCGGGACAGCGGCGGGCGTGGAGAGCGCTTGTTCGGTGGGATGGGGGACGAGGCCGCCGAGTTTCTCGCGCGCTGATTCGGCGGTGCGGGGGGAGCCGATGCGCCAGGCGGTGACGAGGGCGGCGCGGGCCTTCCCTGCCTCGCCCTGTTCGTTCCAGACGCGAGCGAGATCGAGCAGGAGGTCCGTATTGCCGGGACGGCGGCGCCAGGCCTGTTCGAAGTGCTCCGCGGCCAGGGCAAGTTCGTCGCGCTTTTCGGCGAGACGGGCCAGTTCCTCGTGAGCGGACCACTGGCCGGGGGCGCGACGGAGGGCTTCCTGCCAGCGGGCGATGCCGGCGCGGAGGGGTTCGTCGATGGCTTCGAAGGCGGAGGCGGCTTTGGCGCGGATCTGAGGATCGGTGGAGTTCCCGAGACGCTGGAAGAGTCGGCGCGCTGCGAGGGGCTGGCCGGTTTCGAAGCGGAGGAAGGCGGTTTCGAGGGCGGTGGATTCGTCGGACGGGTCGAGGCGGAGGGCGTCCTCAAACTGGCGGAGGGCGGCGAGGCGATCGCCGGTGCGGAGGAGGGCGTAAGCGAAGTCCTTACGGATGCGGGCGTTGGCCGGGTTGCAGGGCAAGGCCTGGTGGAACGCGGCGACGGCGGCGTCGAGGCGGTTTTCACGGAGGGCGGTATAGGCTGCGGTGGCCGGATCGGCCGGCCAGAGGGCGCACGAGGCGTCCGACAGGAGCAGCAGCAACGCGAGCATGTGAAAGAGTAGTGCGGGTGTAAGGTTCTCTCTCTCACGGAATATTCAAGGACTAACATGGAGGTATATGGCTCCCTTTCGGGGTGTGGATTACCTTCATATCGATTCCCTGTTGAACGATGAAGAGAAGCTGGTGAGGCAGACGGCGCGCCAGTTTACAGAAGACCGGGTGGTCCCGATCATCAAAGACTGTTACAACCAGGGCCGCTTTCCAGCGGAGCTGATTCCGGAGATGGGCGAGCTCGGCTTCTTCGGAGCGAATCTCGAGGGCTACGGCTGTGCCGGCCTGACGAACGTGGAATACGGGTTGATCATGCAGGAACTGGAGCGAGGCGACTCGGGCCTGCGCAGTTTCGTGAGCGTGCAGGGCGCGCTGGTGATGTATCCGATCCACACGTACGGCAGCGAGGAGCAGAAGCAGAAGTACCTGCCTCGGCTGGCCGAGGGTAAGCTGATCGGGTGTTTCGGGCTGACGGAGCCGGGGTTCGGCTCGAATCCGGGTGGGATGACGACCACGGCAAAGCGGGATGGAGACGACTGGATCCTGAACGGCGAGAAGACGTGGATCACGAACGGGACGGCCGCCGGGCTGGCGGTGGTGTGGGCGCGAACCTCGGAAGGGGTGAGAGGGTTCCTGGTGGAAAAGGGGACTCCGGGGTATACGTCGAGCGACATTCACGGGAAGCTGTCGATGCGGGCATCGGTGACGTCGTCGCTGGCGTTCAACGACTGCCGGATTCCGGAGTCGCAGCGGCTGCCGAATGCGATCGGGTTGAAGACGGCGTTGGGGTGTCTGTCGCAGGCGCGGTATGGCATCGGGTGGGGTGTGCTGGGCGCGGCGATGGACTGCTTTGAGACGGCGCGGCAGTACACGCTGATGCGGAAGCAGTTCGACGACCGGCCGATTGCGACGCATCAACTGGTGCAGGAGAAGCTGGCGTGGATGGTGACGGAGATTACGAAGGGTCAGCTGCTGGCGATGCAGTGCGGGCGGCTGAAGGACGCGAAAAAGCTGGACTTCGCGCATGTGTCGATGCTGAAGCGGAACAACGTGGCGATCGCTCTGGAATGCGCGCGGCTTTCGCGGGATCTGCTGGGCGGAAACGGGATTATCGACGATTATCCGATCATGCGGCACATGTGCAATCTTGAGACGGTGAAGACCTACGAAGGCACCGATCACATTCACACTCTGGTGATTGGAGAGCGGGTGACCGGGTTGCCGGCCTATCGTTGAGGAGAGTATGAAACGCAGAAGTTTTGTGACGGCCGTAGCGGCCGCGGTGAGCGCGGCGTGCGCGAAAAAGGGCGAGAACCGGTTCGACTACGGCGAGGCGAAGAAGAAATATGAGTTAAAGGGCGAAGTGATCCGGCTGAAGCCGGAAGATCGCGTAGTGATGGTAAAGCATGAGAAGATCGGGGATTGGATGGAAGCGATGACCATGGAATTCCCGGTGCCTTCGGCCGAGGAATTCGGCAAGTTGAAGCCGGGCGCCAAGATTCGCGCGACGGTCAATGTGAACGATATGTTCTTCTGGCTGACCGGCATTACGGTGGAGTAACCATGCGCACTTTGTTCGTGTTTTTGTTCGTTGCAGCCTCGGCGGTACTGACGGCGCAGTCACAAAGAAATCCAGCCGCGCGCTGGGATCAGATCTATCTCAGCTCGGATGCGAAGGTGCCGGTGAATCCCAGCACGCTGGTGCTGGAGACCACGGCGAATCTAAAGCCGGGCGCGGCGCTGGACGTGGGCATGGGCAACGGACGGAACTCGATCTATCTGGCCCGCAAGGGCTGGAAGGTGACGGGCGTCGACATCTCGCCTGCGGCGGTGAAGCAGGCGACGCAGGAAGCGGCGAAGCTGAAGGTGGAGTTCGACGCGCGGGCGGGTGACATTGAGCGAATGGATCTGGGCCGGGACCGATATGACCTGATCCTGTGCATGTACATCCACATGGTGCCGATCAAGAACGCGCGGAAGCTGATCGAATCGCTGAAGCCCGGCGGGCTGCTGATCGTGGAAGGCCATCATGCGGACGTGCAGGCCCTGGGGCTGCGGCCGGTGTCGGGCGGACCGCCCGGCTACATGTCGAATCAACTGGTGCGGGCGTTCGAGCGGCTGCGGATCCTGCGGTATGAAGACAGGACGATGCAGGCCGAGTGGTCGAACGGACCGGAAGGCAAGGCTCCGATCGTGCGGCTGGTCGCGCGGAAAGAGTAGCGGTTACCAGTCACACTGCGATTCGGCGTAAGCGGCCGAGCCGTCGCGAGAGCCAGCCGTCGAGCTGGGCCACTTCCTTGAGCTGCTGGCCGCGCATGCGAGGCACGACGGCATAGCTGCAAGGCAGTTCCGGCAGAGCGGTCATATCGCCCCACAGTTTCTCGAACTGAGTGACGGGATAGATGTCTTCCTGGCCGTGTGCCCCAACGCTTCTTCACATCCTTCAACGTGATGTAGGTGGGCATACGCGCAGCCGAGATTGCGGACGGCGACGGCGGTCTTTTCGTCATCGGCTAAATCGTCGACGGTGAGCTGGAAGACGCGCAGGAAGCATCGAGCTCGATCCACATGGTGTTGGTGTTGTAGTAGGAGAGCTCGAATTCGAGTTTCTCGTCGGGTAGCGCCAGGCCTTCGATGAGGCGGACACGGCCGTCGATGCGAGCCAGGCCGCCGCCACGATCCTCGACCTCGCGGCCGATGACTTCGGTGGTGAGGGCGGCGCCGGAGTCGATGTGGAGCCCGAGCAGGCCTGGATCGAGCGATCACACCCATGGTGTCGATGTTGTGGAGCATGAGGTAGCGCAGGTTGGGTTGCTCTTCGAGCAGTCGGCGCAGGGTGCCGTTGCGCAGGAGGTTGGGCACTTCGTACCAATGGCCCACGGGGTGGAGGCACTGCTGGGGCAGGTTGTCGGTGTAGTCGGAGGCCTCGCCGAGCGAGGTGGCCCAGTTCATCAGAGCGGCGCGAACGCTGTCGCGGACCTTCTGCTTCTGGTCGTCGAGCACCTGCTGGGGCATCTCCTGCCAGGCGAAGCGAAGGTCGCGGGCGGTGGGCACGAGGCGCAGGCCGACGATGCGGCCGGGTGACAGATGGAGGGGTCCCTGATAGCCGTAGTTGCCGGCGGCCGCAGGTACTGCTGCATCGGCGCGTGAGTGAGGTAGCTGGTGGTGAAGACGTGGGGCATGGGGCGGCCGAGCGGCGCGCGGTGCGGCGCGATTTGGCGAGGTGGATCTCCACGAAGCTGCGGTGCCGGCCGGCCATCATGACGAAGGGGTTGAGGGCCTTGACGACACCGGCGCCCTTGGTCCAGCGGCTGCCGGCGCCGCCCGCGAGGGAGATGACGGCGACTGAACCGTCAGCGAGCGCCTGGGCTCCGAGTTCGACGAGACTGGGGTCGACGAGGCTTGCGGGCGTCGGTGACTTCGTCCTGCGCGACGTCCTCGATCCGGCTGCTGACGGGCAGGCGGTTCTGGGCGAGGCCGATGCGTCCGCTGCGCAGGTCGGCGCGGATCTGCTCGTGTTGGACGCGATCGAAGCCGTAGTCCTCGAGGAGCTGGTGGAGCGAGCGGGCGGAGCCGTCCTCTTTATTGGTGTCGTGGGGGAGGAGGCGGTCGAAGAGACTCTGGACCATGCCCGAGAGTTCCGGCTTGCGTCGGCAGGCTTCGCCGAAGGTCAGAGGTCGCCGCGCGGGCGGCGGCTGAGTTCACGGGTTTCGTGGCGGACGAGCTCCGGCGCGCGTCAGGGTGTAGTAGCCGGCGGGGAGAAGGCTATCGGCGCCGTAGAGCAGCTCGGCCCAGGTGCCGCGTTCGTTGATGGTGAAGTCGTAGACGACCGGCTCCATCGCGAAGGGCACGGCGCGCTCCATGGCGCGCTTGGCTTCGCGCATGATGGCCCCAAGCGCTCCTGGGCTTCGGCGTTCGGCTCGGGATCGAAGATGAAGCCCATGCCGCCGCCGGACATGCCGCCGAGCATCCAGAAGCCCCAGAAGTCGGCGCCGAATTCGGCCCGGGCGCGCTCGATGAGGCGGCTGGGTGTAAAGGTTGGCGGCCCAGGGAATGATGGTCTGGATGGGTCCGTAGAAATTGCGCTGGGTGCGCGCGCCGATGCCGCGGATGTCGCCGCGCCGCAGGCAGTCGAGGATCTCGTCGAGAGATCGATGGCCTGGCGGCGGCCGTGCCATTCCGCCTCGGCGCGCAGCAGGTATTTTTCGGTGACCATCTCGAGAATGGGGCCGACGTCCTGCGCCATGCCGCCGTGGACGAGGACGAGGCTCTGCTGGAGTTTGTCGCGGGTTTGGGCGGAGATCTCCTCGAGTGGAAAGACATGGTGGTGGGGCAGGAGGCGTCCGCGGCTGATGCCGTATCGGGATCGCCTTCGGCGGCGCGACGACGCCTTCGATGAGCTTCATGCCGGGCCAGACGCCGCCGGAGTCCTGCCAGCCGCCTCCGCGAGCCGCCGAGCCATTCGCCGAGGATGGCGCGGGCGGCGACCAGCCGGCGGTCGGCTCTCCATGGGTCCGCCGGTGAGAGAGTGGATCTGGCCGGTGGCGCGCATGCAGACGCGAGATCAGGCCGGCGAGCAGGTTAGTGGAAACGGCCAGCCGCGAGCCCTTGGGAATGTTGTTGACCTTGCTGACGATCTCGAGGCCGTAGCCCGCGCGTCCGGTGAGGCGTGGCGAGGAGTTCGGACAAGCGACTGGCCGGAACCTTCCATGCCCGGCGGGACGATGCCGGCCGCGATGACGGCGGCTTTGAGCAGGCCGAGGTAGTCGCGGGCGAAGTCGAAGACCTCGGCGAGGGAGGTGATATCGGCCGTCGCGCCGAGATCGACGCTGACGAGGCGCAGCACGGGTTCGTCGATGACGCGCAGATAGGCCTCGACCGGCGGTTGCGGTGTGGAACCGCCGCGGCCGCGGACGGCGAGATCGATGGAGACATTGAGAACGCGCGCGCCCTCGGGGAAATCCATGCCGAGGAAGAAGATGTCGCTCCAACCGCTGTGGGAGAGGTCCATGCGGACGGGCGTGGCTTCGCGGAGGATGGGGAAGAGGCCGTCGGCGCGTGGCCTCGAGCAGCTCGGGCCGCAGGCGGAGGGGCTGGTCGGCGGGATGGCCGGTGCGGAACATCCACTGGTTGCCGCGCACACTGCGGACGCTGCGGCGGACCTGATCGGCGAGGGTTTGGAAGGCGAGGCTGCGGTAGGCGGTGGCGAGGGCGCTGCTGAGATCGGCCTGCGTTGGGGCCCTGCTGCTCGCTGCGCCTGCGAGGAAGCATCGGATGGCCTCTTCAAAGCGGCGGTGCGAGGAGATGTGTGTAGCCCGTCGAAGGGGACTCGGCCCTGCGGCGCCACGCCGTCGGCTTGCCGGCCAGATACATGCGGTGGATCGGAGGAGAGGAAGAACAGCGCGCGGACTCGCGTATAGAGGTTGTCGCTGTCGCGGCGCAGGGCTTCGAGTTCCTCGCATTCGGCGAGCAGGGTTTCGGCGGAGGCGGCGCGGCAGAAGGAATCGAGGGACCGGTTGCGAACTTCCGGGCCGGACGAGAGGATGATGCGGGCGAGTTCGCTCATTTGGCGGCCGTCTCCCGCAAGGCCATCAATTCGACCAGTTGCGAGAGGATCTCATCGCGGTCGCGGCCACTGAGCCCTAGAGCGAGCTGAGCGGTGAGCAGACCGTAGCGGGCGCCGAGGTCGTAGCGGCGATGGGTCATCTGGAGAGCGAGGTAGCGTTCGCGGCGGGCGAGTTCGGAGAGGGCGGCGGAGAGGGTGATGGGGCCGGTTTCGGACTCGAGGAGAAGTTCCTCAAGGATCGCCATGACACCGGGGGTGAGCACATGCATGCCGAAAAAGCAGAGGTAGTGTCCGGCCCGGAGGCCGGGAACGACGATGCGCTGCTCCGCTTCAGTGGGCGTGGGTTTTTCGAGGACGGTGTCGACTTTGTAGAGACGATCGCGTCCGGCGACGCGTCGTCCACCGACAGCTCCGAATTCCTTGAGGTGGCCTTCGCGGGTGGCCTGGACGGTGGAGACGGAGCAGTCCTCGGATTCGGCGACTTCGATGAGCTCGGCCGCGCAACTGGCTTGGCCGCCGCTGACATAGAGGTGGTCGCTGACGAGATGGAGGAACGGCTCTCCGGCGGTGAACTGGCGCGCGCAGTGGATAGCGTGGCCATAGCCGCGGGGTTCGGTTTGTTCGACGAAACGGACGCGGCCGGCGTGGTCGCCCGTGACGGAGGCGTAGATTTCGGCGTCGCCGGGACAGACGACGACGCAGATCTCTTCCACGCGAGCGCGGACGATCTCTTCCAGGAGGATGCCGAGGACGCTACGCACCTGGCCATCCCGATCGACAAGATTCTGAAGGGGCAGACGGCGCTGCGCCGGGGAGGCCGCGGTGACTACTGCTTTGCGTATCCGCATAAATACAAATTCCTATGTACCATCGTAACGATGGCCGCCGCCAAGACGAATGCCGTACGTTTATTGGAAGGATTGAGCATTTCGTTCGAGCTCCGGGAGTATGAGGTGGATCCGGAGGATTTGAGCGCCGAGACGGTTGCCGAGAAGATAGGTTTCCCTTTGGAGCAGACGTTCAAGACCCTGGTGGCGCGCGGCGAGAGGACGGGTGTGTGCCTGGCAGTGATCCCGGGCAACGCCGCATTGGATTTGAAGGCGTTGGCCAAGGCGATGGGGGACCGCAAGGTGGACACGGTCCCCTTAAAAGAGGTGCAGCCGCTGACCGGCTACATCCGAGGCGGAGTGACCGCATTGGCTGCCAAGAAGGACTACCCCGTGTACCTGGACGAATTCGCCCAGGTCTACGACCGCATTTCCATTTCGGCGGGCCAGCGTGGGATGCAGATCCTGCTGGCGCCCGAGGATTACCGCCGGGCGGTGAATGCGGTTTATGCGCCGATCTCCAAGGACAAAGAGTAAGCGGGTTACTTCTGCTTGGCGACGATCAGGTCCTTGACCTTGTCGTAGGTGGCCTGGGGCAGGATGCTCTTCTGGACGAGTTCATCCTTCCGCTTGTAGGGGCGGCCCTTGATGATTTTGCCGGAGTAGGCGTCGCCGATGCCGGGCAGCGCCTTGAGGGCATCGGCCGAGGCGGTGTTGATATCGAGCAATTCAGCGGCTTTGGCGGGCGCGGCGGCGGCGGATTTCACCGCGGCCTTGGCGTCAGCGGCCTTCTTGGCGGCACCCTGGCCGAAAGCCAGCGACAGAGCCACGATCGCTACCGGGATCAAACGGAAGAGTTTCATAGCGGACAGTTATAGCATGCCTGTCAGTCCCCGGCAAAGGGTTTGGGCGGCGCGGGCGATGAGGAGGAGGCCGGGGTTGTCCTCGCTTTCGTCGATCTGTTTGAGGCCATCCACGGTGATGGCGAGAGCGACGCGGCCCTTGGGTGTATAGACGATGCCGACATCGGAACGAAGGGCATCGAGGGAGCCGGACTTGCTGGCGACGGGCATTTCGCCCATGCGGCGGCCGATGCCGTCCTTGAACTGCTGGCGCTTGAGGATTTCGATCATGGCACGGCTGGCGGTGGGGTTCACGATTTCGCCTTTCTCGAGGCGCTCGAGCAGCGTGACCATTTCAACCGGGGTGGAAGAGCCGAGGCCGAAACGTTTGTTCTCCTCGAGCTGGCCGGCCTTGCTCCAACCGGAAGGGGGCTTGAGCTGATTGCCGTCGCCGCGCACCTTGCGCATGCTGCGGGTGTGTTTGAGGCCGAGGGTGTCGAGGAAGGCATTGACGGCGTCGGCGGTGATGAGGTCGAGGATGAGATTGGTAGCGGTGTTGTCGCTGACGACGATCATGACGTTGACGACGTCGCGTAGCGGCAGGCGCAGGCCGGCGGAGAACTCGTGCAGGACACCGGAGCCGGAGACCTTGTCGGACTCGCGCAGCAGCAGGTTGCGATCCCAGCGGAGCTCGCGGCGGGCGACCTTATTGAAGACGGCCGCCATGATGGGGAGTTTGATGGTGCTGGCGGTGCGGACGCGGTTGTTCTCATGAAGCCCGAATGACTGGCCGGTGTCGAGGTTTTTGGCGTAGAGCGAGACCTCGGCGTCCACACCTAACATGTCGCGGCGGATGGCGAGTTCCAGATCTTTCGAGGGGGCCAGCGCCAGGGCGGGTAGGGATAGGAAATTGCGGCGTCTCATGTGATGATGAGTCCTCGGATGAAAGGAGTGGTGTTCACATCATGGATCTTCTGGAGAACATGCTGCAAGGCGGCGGCGGAGACATGGTCCGTCAACTGGCGGGCCAGTTCGGGCTGGATGAGAGCCAGGTGAGTTCGGCGGTGGGTGCGTTGTTGCCGGCGCTGCAGGGCGGCGCGGGGCACGAAGAAGCGGCGGCACAGGCGGCGGCGAGCACGGGACTGGATAGCGGGTTGCTGCAGCAACTGGCTCCGCTGCTGGGTTCGTTTCTGGGCGGCCAGGCGGGCAGTGGGGGCGGCGGGCTGCTGGACACGGTCACCTCCATGCTGGATCAGGACAAGGATGGATCGGCGCTGGATGACGTGCTGGGGATGGCGCAGAAGTTGATGCAGAAGGAGTAGCGAAGGCGTCTGGAAAGCGAATGGCTCCGGCGGCCCATGGTGGGGCGGCCGGAGCCATTGGTGTTTTCGCGAGTTACCGCAGCTTGGAGAAGTCGGTGGGATCCATGAAGACGGAATCGACCTTGGTGACGATTTTGCCACTGGCCTCGGAGGCGTCGCGCACCTTCTTCCATTCGGGGTCGTTGCGGAAGGCTTCCCAGGAGGCTTTGGCTGCATCGCGGCTCTTGTGCTCGAGGACGTAGATGAGGGTGTTCTCGTGCTCGGGTCCATCGGCGGGTACCCAGTAGCCGATGTTCTTCATGCCGTGTTTTTCGAAGATCTTGATGGTGTGATCGCGGAACCGGGCGAGGAGATTGGGCAGTTTGCCAGGCTCGCAGTGATAGGTTCGCAATTCGTAGACGTGAGTCTCGGCCGCGGATGCCGGGATGCCGCGCGCCATCCAGCCGGCGGTGGCCGCGAGGGCGGCGATGGCGAGGGTGAGGAGAGGGGTTTTGTATTTCATATCTGGGCCTGATCAGTCCCGGGCGAAGGTGTTGCACGCCGAGAGCTTCCCTGAATTGTATCCCCGCTGGAACCATTCCATGCGCTGAGCGGAGGTGCCGTGTGTAAACGATTCGGGCGAGACGTGGCCGGTGGCGGCTTTCTGGAGGCGGTCGTCGCCGACGGCGGCAGCGGCTCCGAGGCCGGATTCGACGTCACCCGGATCCAGGATGCCGCGCTCGTTGGTGCTGTGGCCCCAGATGCCGGCGAAGCAATCGGCCTGGAGTTCCATTTTGACGGAGAGCGGGTTGCGGAGGGCCGGGTTGCGGCGCTGGGCGGCGCGCACCTGCTCCTCGATGCCCAGGAGGTTCTGGATGTGGTGGCCGATCTCGTGGGAGATGACATAGGCCTCAGCGAACTCGCCCGGGGCTCCGAATTTAGTGCGTAGCTCCTCGAAGAAGCCGAGATCGAGGTAGACCTTTGCGTCGCCGGGGCAGTAGAAAGGGCCAGTGGCTGATTCGGCCATACCGCAGGCGGAACGTACGGTGTCGCGGAAGAGAACGAGTTTCGCCTTCTGGTAAGTTTTGCCTTCCGAGGAGAGCATTTGTGCCCAGGTCGTCTGGTTGTCGTTGAGAACGAAGCCGACGAAATCGACGAGGGGTTGTTCGCTCTTCGTTCGGGCGGCATCGGGGGCGCGCCGGCTGACGGAGGGGGAACCGCCGCGACTGAGGCCCAGGAACGGGCTGATGAGGTCAGTGCGAAAGACGAGACTGAGAACGCCAAGGACGAGGATTCCGCCGAGCCCTAAACGGAATCCGCCGAATCCGCCGCCACCGCTATAGCCGCCGCCATCGTCGTCGCGGCGATCCTCGATATCTTCGTTTGAGCCGCCGGGTGTCCAACGCATGCCCCGTTCCTCCTTGGTGATCCTCGATTCCCCAAGTCTGCCACTCAGCCGGCGTCAACGGCAATTGGCGGGCAGCAGGAGTTCGACAATCACGACATCACGCCATATGCCATCGAGTTTGCCATGTTTCTCGTAGATTCCGACCTGGCGAAATCCCAGAGAAGCCAGCAGTCCAAGGCTAGGGTGATTGTCCGTGAAGACACGGGAAAGAAGCTTCCAGAAACCTGCGTTTTCAGCGGCATCGCGCAGAGCGAGCATGGCCGTGCGGCCTGCGCCCCGTCCGCGGCCGGAGCGGGCGACATAGACAGAGAATTCGGCGACGCCGGTGTAGCAGTCCCGAGGCCGGTAGGTGGAAGTGGCGGCGAAGGCGATGACCTGGCCATCGTCCTCGACGACGACGATGGGATGAATGCCATCGAACCAGCCCTGGATGTCGGCGGCGGTGCGCGGGCGGGTTTCGAAGGTAGACGTGCGATCTTCGATGCCCTGGTTGTAGATGCCGGCGATAGCCGCGGAGTCGGAGGGTAACGCCGGGCGAACAGTCATCTGGGCAGTGTAGCGCGAGAGGTCAGGCTTTCACCTGGAAGAGCTGCCGGCCGTTGTCCCAGGTGATCTGCCGGAAGACCTGGGGTGAGGCATTGCGCTGAAGGACGGTGAGGGTCTCGCGAGCGACGCATTTGCCGGCCAGGCGGCTGGCCTCGGGGTTCTTATTCTGGGAGACGCCCTTGCCCTTGCCGTCGGAGCAACTGCAGTCGCTGCCGAAGATGAGCCGGGTTTTGTGCCGGTCGATGAAGCCGGGGGTGAAGCCGGGATCACGGGAGAGCGCGTTGTTGCCGGAGTTGGCGGACATGTCGGCGTAGAGATTGGGGAAGTCGGACAGCCAGCGGTCGGTGAGGCCGCCGGGTTTGATGGGTCCGTTGGGGTAACCGCGATCTGTGGGGACATGGGCGCTGATGTGGGCCCAGAAGAGGTCGCCGTGACCGATGAAGGTGGTGCGCGGGTAGGCGCGGAGGATCCTGTCGAACTGAGGGTAGCCGGTGTTGTAAGGCAGTTCTCCCTCAAAGTGCGGGAAGTTCTGGATATGCATCATGACCGGGACGCGCATCTCGGCGGCGATGTCGTAGACGCGTCGCATTTCCGGGGAGTCGAGGGCCAGGTGGAACTTGAGTTCGCCGATGCTGACGGCTCCATCTTTGAGGGCATCCCTCAAGGTTTTGCCGGAATCGGCCAGGGTTGGGTCGATTCTGACGGAGCGGACGAAGTGGCCGGCGCGGCGGGCCATCTCGGCCTTGGCACGCTCCTGATCGGCGGCGGGCGTGAGAAGCACGGCATGCGTCACGCCGCAGCCCTGCATGTGGGTGAAGCACGCGTCGGCGTCGGCACGGATGTGAAGGTGCGTATCGAGGACGGGTCCGCCCCATTGGATATCCGGCTGTGCCATCAGCGGCGAGGTGACGGCGGCGGCCGGGAGGATGGTGGTGAGAAAGGTTCTGCGTCGCATGAAGTTCCCCAGCTAGCGAAACAGTATAGTCTCTATTTCGCCGGGAAACCGCGCCGGGGAGCCGGCCGGGCACGGAGGCAGCGGCTGGTTCCCCGGATAGAGGGTGGAATGCAGGTCAGGCGTGTTCGACGATTTCGCGTAGGAACCAGGCTCGGCGTTCGGCTTCGTCGATCCAGACTTCGATGAGGCTGGTGGTCGCGACGTCGTTGTGTTTTTCGCAGACGGCGTGGGCGTCGCGCAACAGGTTGGCCAACAGGGTGTTGTCGTCCCGAAGCTCGGACAGCATTTCGCGGGCGGTGAGGTCTCCGCGGTCGTTGTCGTGAAGACGCTGATGGCGGCCGATGTCGCCGATGGAGCGGAGTGAGGTGCCTCCGAGTTTGCGGGCGCGCTCGGCGATGTCGTCGGTGATGGCGAAGATCTGTCCGGCCTGTTCGTCGAGCAACAGGTGGTAGTCGCGAAAGTGACGGCCCGTCATGTGCCAGTGGAAGTTTTTCGACTTCACATAGAGGCTGAAGGCGTCGGCCAGGAGATGGCGCAACGCTTCAGAGATCTCGGAGACGGCCTGTTCGCTAAAGCCGAAGGTGGTAGGGGACCGCTTCGAGTCAGTTCTTGTGGTCATCTGGGTCTGCTCCTTTTGAGGCATAGCCAGGGAATAGCAAGCGCCGGCCCACTTCCCTGCCCGCGAAGAAGTCTCAAAAGACAGGCGCTCCCGGAAGGAACGAGCGCATACTGAGACCAACCACCGACATCCGCGGCGAATGCCTGACGGGTGATGTCATCTCCTATTGTTCGCCTAAGTGAGGGCAATCGGTTTTGAACAGTTTGACTTGCGGGACGGGCTAAGCTGCCCGAGGTCAATCATGGTGGAGCGGTCTCCAAATTGCTGTCGTGCGAAGCAGGCCTGTGTTGTGCCGGCGATACACGACCCCTCGCTGAGTTGAAGGGACAGGCCGCCCCGGCTGGAGCGGCCTGTCGAGTGAGAAAGTGGTCGTGGTAAATCCGCCCATGGAGGAAATATGTACCGAGCCAACTGCTCCCATCTGGATGAGATCAAGGCGGTGGAACCGCGCACCGACGGGTGCGAAGAGTGCCTCAAGATGGGAGCCGATTGGGTGCACTTGAGGCTTTGCCTGACGTGCGGGCATGTCGGCTGCTGCGACGATTCAGACAACCAACATGCCACGAAGCATTTTCACGCCAAGCACCATCCGATTATTCAGTCGCTGGAGCCTGGAGAAGACTGGAAGTGGTGCTATGTCGATCAAGTGGCTTGGACGTAGGCGCGTGAGGCGCGTCCATGGGCTCCCATTTCACGATCTTGAGATCGAGCACACAGATTGAGTAGAAGACCGGCACCAGAAGCAGGGTGATGAACGTCGCTGCCGTGAGTCCGCCGATCTGCGCGTAGCAGAGCGGCTCCCAGAGGGGACCGCCGTGCATGGCCAGGGGAATGAGGCCGAAGACGGTTGCCCCGACAGTGATCATCACAGGTCTGAGGCGGACGATGCCGGCGTCGAGAACAGCCTGTTCGAAGGGTTCTCCTTCCTCGTGTTTCTCCTCGATGAAATCGAAGAGCACGATGATGTGGCTGACGATGACGCCGACCAGACTGATAACGCCGAGGAATGCCATGAAACCGAAGGGGGTGTCCATGATCCACAGCGCGGTCATGGCTCCGACTGCTCCGAAGGGTACGGCAGCGAAGACAATGAACGGCTTGATCGCGTTTTTGAACTGGAAGGTCAAGGCGAGGAAGATGGCGATGATGGAGACGGCGAGGACGACGGACAGGTTCTTGAAGCCGTCGACCTGTTTTTCCTCCTCACCGCCGATTTCGATTTTGTAGCCGGGGGGCAGCGTTTCGCCGATGGCGGCGAGCTTGGGCCGGAGGACGCTCATGACATCGGAGGCCAGCTTGCCTTCCACGGGCCAGGCGGACACGGTAATGGTGCGGACCTGGTTGGTACGGCGGATCACCTCGCTGGTGAACGAGTAATCCAGTTTGGCGACCTGGCGGAGGGGTACGCGCTGGTGTCCGGTGGTGGAGTAAGCGTAGAGGCTGTTCACGTCGCCGAGACCGGCGAACTCGTCGGCGCGCATCCTGGCGACGACGGGGATCTGTTTGTCGCCGTCGCGCAGATAAGTGAGGGTTGCGCCGCTGACGGCGGAGGCGGACGCGGCGGCGATGTCGAGGTTGGTGAGCCCCGCGAGATTGGCGCGGTCCGGGTCGATTTTTACTTCGACGTTGAAGCGGTCTTCGCCCCAGTTGTCGCGGACACGTGTGGCCGCGGGCACGCTATGAATCGCCTGGGCAACCTGTTCCGCCGCAGAGCGTAAAGTGGCGCTGTCCAGGCCGGAGACGCGGATGGCGACGGGGAGGCCGACGGAGTCGCCGGTTTCCAGCTCGCGGGCGTCGATTCGGGCGCCGGCAATTTCGCGGCTGACGCGATCCTGAATGTAGGGCAGCAGGTGGTGGGTATGGTGCTTGTCCTCAAAGACGAGCACGATCTGGGCGTAGTTCGGGTGAGGCGCTTCCGGCGAAAGAGAGTACCAGAAACGGGGCGCGCCTCCGCCGACGAAGCTGGACATGGCCAGGATGGGCATATGCCGGGCGGCGGCGACCTCCTGGGTGATGCGCTCGACGCCGGCCACGGCTTCGCTGGTGGCTGTGAAGGAGGCGTCCTCCGGCAGCACAACGTCGATGAAGGCGAGTTGTGAGAGATCTTCGGGAAGAACTGGGGCTTCAGCTCTTTGCCGATCATGCCGCCGATAACGAGGATCATCCGGCGGCGGCTAGAACCATCCAGCGATGGCCGATGGCCCATCTGCCGACGCCGATAGTAGGCGGCGCCGAAGCCGTGTGATTTTCTCTCCTCGATGGAAGATTCGCCCGTGGCGCGGAGCAGGTAGCCGCCGAGCAAGGGGATGAAGGTCCAGGAGACGAGGCGCGACGCGACCAGGGAGCAGGTCATGACGACGGGCAGGGAGTAGACGAACTGGCCGTTTGTGCCGGGCAGCAGGAGGAAGGGGAGGTAGGCCACGATGTTGGTGATTGTGGCGTACAGGATGGCGGTGGCGAGCTTGGTGGGTCCAAGCCATGCCGCGATGGAGCGCGGCGATCCGGCGGCGAGTTCGCGTTTGATGGCGTCGCCGGCCACCACGGGATCGTCCACGAGCAGCCCGAGGGCGATGATCAGGCTGGCGATGGAGATCTGTTGCAGGTCGAGCCCCAGCAGGAGCATCATGCCGAACGTGAGGAGCAGTGTGAGGGGGATGGACAACGCCATGAGCAGCGCGGACCGCCATTCCCAGAAGCCGACGAGGGAGACGAGCACCACGAGGGCGATCGCCTCGTACAGGCTATCCATGAAGAGGTCGATCTTCTCCTCCACCTGCACAGGTTGATCGCTGGTCCGGGCGACGATCAGATCCTTCGGCAGACGTTGTTTGAGGCTCTCGAGGGTGACGTCCACCTGTTCGCCGAACTCGTTGATCTGCTGGCCGGCGCCCATCTGGACGGCCAGGGTGACGGCGCGGGTGCGCTGCCATTTGCCCTGGGCGTCGCGCCAGGAGTAGAAGTTCAGGAAGCGGGGCGGGTTGTCATAGGTGCGAACCACGTCGGCCACGTCGCGCAGATAGAGCGGGGATCCGGTGCGAGTGGCGCCAACGATGACATCCTTGATCTCGCGTTCGTTCTTGGAACTCGCCCGAAGGGTGAAGGGAGATGGACTTGGTGCCGGCAGTCGACTCGCCTGCCACCGATGGTGAGGTTGCGGGCCTGCAGGACGTTGCAGAGAGAGCTCGGCTTGAGGCTGTAAGAGGCGAGACGTTCCTGGGAGTAGATGACGTGGACCTGTTCGGAGCAGGACCCCGGAGCGGGTCACCTTCGGCGACCAGCGGTGCGTTCACATCGTTGCGTCCCGTGGCCATGAGGGCCTTCTCCATGGCGTCGGTGAAGTCGTCGAGCTCGCGGTAGCTGTACTTGTCGCCGGCGACGGCGGCGACTTTCTGGCGGGTGGAATTGAGGTCGCGCACAAGGAAGGGCTCCCAGACGTCCGGGTTCGCAGCCGGGACTGCGGGAAGGAGTCGTGGAGAAAGGTGGCGAGCACGCCCATGATCTCCGCGTCGGACCTGCGTGCGTTCACGTCGGCGCCGACGCAACTGGCACCGTCGAGGAGCCTGGGATCGAGGGTGGCATCGAGTGCGGAGAGGTAGTTGACGAGCTTGACCGCACCCAAGCGGGCGAGACGGAAATCGTCGCGCGGCGGAAAGCAGAACACCATGGTGGCGCGTTCGGTGCCAGTGGGCCGGATGGACTCGATGGCTTCGCGGACGCGGGTGGCGCGCAAAGTCGATTTCTGCCTCGCTCATGCGGGGGCTGGCGACGGTGAGCATCAGAGTGGCGGTGTCGCCGAAGTCGCGCTGGTAACGAATGGGCCCGGCGCCGTCGGGCAGATCGCGGATGGCAGCGAGGCGGCCGGCGATATCGTCAAGTACCTGGCTGGCGTCCTTGATGTCGTCGGACACGGAGAAGGTGATGATGGAGACGTTGCAACGCGAGGTGGATTCGATCTTGGAGATCTTGGTGTTGGAGGCGAGCACCTTCTCGATGTTCTTGGTGACCAGTTCTTCGACACGCTCGGCGCTGGCGCCAGGCCAGTGGGTTTCGCACAAGGGCCGTCTTCACCGGGATATCGGGGTCCTTGCGCTGGGGCATGTTCAGGTAGCCGTAAGACGCCCCAGAGCAAGGTGCCGATGAGCAGGACCCAGGTGATGTGCGGGTTCTCCACGGAGAAGCGGGAGGGGTTGAGGCTGTCTTTGCCGGCGTCGAATTCGTGCGTGTGTTTCATCGGAGGACCTCCACGGAGTCACCGTCGTTGACCATCGTTCCGCCGGCGCTGATGACCAGTTCGCCTGGCCTGAGACCAGCGGTGACAGCGAGGCGTTCGCCGAAGGTGGGGCCCAGGGCGACGCGGCGGGCTTTGGCGGTTTTTCCTTCCACGACCATCACCGCGAAGTCGGCGGGATTGGCGCGATCGCGGACCACGGCACTGAGAGGGACCACCGGCACGGGGGAAGCGGCTGCGCCTTCTTCCAGTTCGAGGGCCGCGATCATGCCGGGCTTCAATTGACGGGCGCCGTTGGCGATCTCCACCTCGACCTGGAACAGGCGGGTCTCGCTGTCGGCCACGGCGGCGATGGCGGAGATGACGCCCTTGAATTCACGACCTGGCAGGGCTTCGACGGTGAGGTTGAGCGGCCGTCCGTGCTTCAGTTGGACAACCACGGTGTCGGGCACTCCGAAGACGGCCTTCACGGTGCCGATGTCGGCCAGCGAATAAGCGATCTGAGAGGGTCCCGCCAGCATGCCGATTTCGATGTTGCGTTGAACGACAGAGGCCACAAAGGGCGCGACGAGGGCAGTGTCCAGTTGCGCCAGACGCGCGGTGCCGACGCCGCCTTCCGCATTGCGGACGTTGGACGCGGCGGAATCGACATTGGCGCGGGCGGCGGCGACCTGGGCGGCGGCGACATCGCGCTGAGCACGGGCGGAGTCGAACTCGGGGCGGGTGATGCTTTGTGTTTCGAAGAGGGCCTGTGCGCGGGCGAAGTCCGCATCCGCCTTCACCTGAGACGCCTGCATCTGGGCGAGTTGGGCGGCCGCGCTTTTCAGAGTCTCTTTGGTGGCGTCCAGCTGGCTGGTGGCTTGCGTCGTGGAATGATGAAAGTCGTCTTCGCGGAGGCGGGCGAGGACGGTCCCGGCCGGTACGATGTCGCCCGGTTCGAGTCCGCGTCCGCCCACGCGGTAGAGGTTCTGAACGAAGCCGGAGACCCGGAAGGACAGGCTGACCTGCCGTGCGGGAAGGATGGAAGCCGAGTAGCGGGCAGCCGATTTTGGATGGTACATATCGACGGCTGAGACCTTGACCGGCGTGACTGGTTTGGCGGTTGGCTCCTTGTGGCGCTGGCAGGCCGCCATCAGGCAAAGCGGGGCAATCAGGAAGATGGGTTTCATCGTTCTTCTCCTATCGCCCGCTCGAAATCAGCGCGGGCATTCCAATATGAAGTGAGGGCCTGTTGAGTGTCGGAGTTGGACTGTTCGAGGCTCACCTGAGCCTGGAGGACGTCCTTGAGCAGCACCGACTGCAGGCGGTATTTGTTGTTGGCGACGCGGAGGTTTTCCACGGCGGTCTGATGGGTGAGCCGCGCCACGCGCAGCTCACCGCTGTAGTAGCGAAGCTGGCGGTATTTGTCGTTGACATCGGCGAGCACGGCATTGCGCGAGTCGCGCTTCGCAATCTGAGCCTGATCGAGAGTGCGGCGCTTTTCGGCTGATTCGTGCTTCTTGCGGCCCCAATCGAAGGGCTCCCAGGTGAGGCTGACTCCGACGCTGGTGGTCTGGGTCGGCATGAAGCGGCCCCAGTTGAGGAAGGAGAGATTGTTGAACTCGGCGGAGACGTCGGGGATGTATTCGGCCTTCTTGGCGCGCAAGTCCTGCTGGGCCTGCAGGTTCTGGAGCATTGCCTGGCGAATCTCGGGACGGTTCTCCAAGGCTCGTGCCCTGGCCTCCTCGAGACCGACCTCCTGCATGGGCGATTCGAGCAGCGCCTGCACTTCGAAGTCAGTAGAAACATCGCGGCCCATCAACTGGTTCAGCTGCTCTTTCGCGGTGGCCTGCTGGTTCTGCAGGTACATTTCGGTCTGCTGCGTCTTGGCGACGCGCATTTGAGCGTCAAGCAGGTCGCCTTTCAGCGCCACCTGCTGAAGGACGTAGCGGGAGGTGAGTTTCTCCACCTCTTCGTAGAGGGTTGAAGTTTCACGCACGCTGCGCAGGGAGGCGTCGAACTGTTGCAGCGTGTAGTAGAGGTGTTTGACGTCACGGATGGTCTTCTGGCGATCCACGCGGGTCTGCTCGGCGGCCAGTTTCACGCCGGTGCGGAGGGTCTCCAGGTTGCGGCGGATGCGGATGAGCGAGGTGAGGGGCTGGCTGATGCGGCCCATGATGAGGCCGGTGGGTTCCAGGGGCGTTTTGAGGTGAACATCCTGAGAGGGCAAGGGGCCGGTGGCGCCGTAGTCGCCCAACACACCCTTTTCCAGGGTGAAGTCGAACGAGCGCAACTGCTGGGCAGCCAGCATATAGAGGCTGATGTTGGGGAAGAGGCGGGTGCGGTTGGCGGCCAGTTTGTCCTGAGCTTTCAGCACATCCAGAGCCGACGACTGCACGGTCCCGTTGTTGTTCAGCGCCAGGGAGATGGCCTGATCGAGAGTCAACGTGTCCGCGGCGCTGGCGGTGGCTGCCGCGACCAGAACTGTGAGGGTGATGTGGCCGGCGAGGCCGAATCGAATTGCCAAGGGGTCCACTCTCTTTCCGGCGAGATTGCGTCGCCAGAATCAGATTGCCCGAAGGTTTGCGGCGGGAGCAGTGGATTACCGTATGCTACGTGGCCCGGCATGCCGATACCGTATGATTCTTGGGCCGTGTGACGCCGCAACCCATACTGGCGCTATGAAAAGAAGCATTTGGACTTGCATGGCGGCCGCCGTGTTGTTGGGCGGCGGTTTGTATGGACAGACGAGGCCCGCTGATCCCGGCTGGCCCCGCAATTACACGGACGGCACCGCGGAGTTGGTGGTTTATCAACCTCAGGTGGATGCCTGGAGCGATTTCAAGGCGCTGAAAGGACGATGTGCCGTGGCGTTGAAGCCAGGGCGGAGCGGCGATGCCCGCTATGGGACGTTCCGGTTCACTGCGGAAACACTGGTGGACGCGGAAGCGAAGCTGGTCCTGCTAAGAAATATCCAGGTATTTGACCTGCAGTTTGCCGCTGCTTCCGATGCGGCCACCAGCCAGTGGTTGAGCCAGGTGCGGGGCCTGCTGCCGCGCGAAGCGATCGTCGTCTCGCTGGACCGGCTTCTGGCGTTTGTCCACGCAAAGGATGCCCCGGCGCCGGCGGCGCGGGTTGCGAATGAACCGCCACCCATTTATGTGAGTACGGAGGAGGCGGTTCTGGTGATTGTGGATGGGGCTCCCGTACTGGTGGACGTAGAGAAGACGGGCCTGCAAAAGGTGATCAACACGAACTGGGACTTGTACTGGGACGGGGCCGCGGGCCGGTTTTATCTGCATGCCGGAATGCAGTGGTTAGCGGCGCCCAGTCTGCAGGGTTCATTTACTTTGGCTGCCAGCGTGCCGGGACCTCTGATGCGTCAATACGTAGCGGAGCAGCAGGCGGGACCGGCTCCGAAGGTGATCGTGACGGAAAAGCCGGCCGAACTGATTGCGATTCAGGGTGCGCCCCGTCTGGGTGCGATAGCCGGCACGGAGCTTGCGCTGGTGACCAACACAGAGAGCGACCTGTTCTTCCACTCCGGCACACGCTGTTACTATTTCCTGACCTCGGGGCGATGGTTTCGGGCGGCGGCTCTGCCGGGGCCCTGGCACTATGCGTCGGCCAGCCTGCCGGAGGATTTCAAGAGGATCCCGTCCAATCACCCGCGCGCGCATGTGCTGGCCTCCGTGCCGGGCACCCGAGAAGCGGAGGATGCGGTGCTGATGGCTTCGATTCCGCGCACAGCGCAGGTGAGCCGGGCCGATGCCAAAGCCGAGGTGCAATATGTTGGGGCTCCCGAATTTGTGCCGATAGCGGGCACGCAGATTGAGTACGCGCGGAATACGCCAAGCGATGTATTGCGCGCCGGCGGCCTCTATTATTTATGCCTGCAGGGAGTCTGGTTTGTAGCGGCGAACCCGAACGGCCCGTGGAAGGCCGCCGAGGCGGTGCCGCCGGTGATTTACTCCATTCCGGAAAGTTCGCCCAAGTACCACGTGACGTATGTACGCATTGTGGAGTCCACGGCCACGACCATCGTGGTCGGCTACACGCCGGGCTACCATGGCGCGTACGTGGCCGGAGGTGTCGTGGTGTGGGGCACGGGGTATTACTACCCGCCGTATGTGGCGGTGGGTGTGGCGGCGGCACCGGTGTATTGGGGTTCGCCATGCTACACGTATGGCGCGAACGTCTGGTACAACCCGGCGCGCGGCGTCTACGCGCGAGGGGCGGCAGTGTACGGGCCGTACGGCGGATTTGGCGCCGCAGCCGCGTACAACCCGCGTTCCGGCGCATATACCCAGGGCGCCGCGGTGTGGGGACCCAATGGTGGGGCGGCGGCAGGCCGCAGTTACAATCCAACCACAGGAACCTACTCGGCCGGCTATCAGGCGGCCAATCCGTATGGCAGTTGGGGCCGCGGAGTTGCCGGCAATGAGAGTAACTGGGTTCGGGGCGGCTACGAATCGAACGCCAGGGGCACGGTGGCGGCGGGTGAGACATCCAAGGGCGGCCGCGGCGTGGCGGTGGAAGGCACCAATGGCCAGCGCGGCTATGCGGCGAAGAGCGCTGATGGCGATATCTATGCGGGCGCCAATGGGAACGTCTACAAACGCGACGACGGGCAGTGGTACCGGAATCAGAACGGATCCTGGAGCGAAGTGGACAAGAACGAGGTCAAAACGCAGCGGAACCAGGCCGCGGCCCGGGATCAGGGAAACATGAACTCGCAAAGGGCGGAGTCCTGGAGGGCCAATGGCGGTCCGGCTGGACGAGGGCAAGGTGTCGAACAGAGACCGAGGATTCAGGGGAGGAGGAAGTAAGGTGGGCGTTGTGGTTGCCGGACTACGCAGCCTGAGCCAGTTGCAGCGGCTCGGGCTGCCTCAGTCCGAGGTGGGCGGCGATTTCCCTGGAGATTTCGAGCGTGATCTCCGACTGGAAGGCAATGGCGCCCCCGGCTTCCGACTGGTATTCGCGCGCCCAGAGCTGTGTCCCGCTGGGGACGTGGATGAGGTTCACGATCAGGTGGCGGCGGTCGCCCAAGTCCAGAATGGTGCCCTGAACCACGTGGCTGAGGCGGAGTTCGGCGGCCGCCTCACGAATAGGCAGTTCGCGAAGATAACCGTGAGCCACAGCTTCGACTCCCTCGATGTTGGTGAGCCCGGCGGTGAGAGACATGGAGAGGACGCGGCCGGCCATGGCGCATTCGGGCCGGGTAGACAGGATTTCAAAGGGCAGAACGGCCAACCGGCTGGCTTCCACGGGCCGCTCGAACTCCACCACGCGGCGAGGCGCGCGCCGCCGGAAGGCAGGCACGTAACCACCCTTGGGGATCTCGATCGTCACCTGGCCGAGGGAATCGTCGTGCTCCAAGCGGTAGTATTCCAGCAGCTTAAACCGAAGACGGCGGGCATCGTTGCGCACGATGGGATCGAGCATGGGTTCGAATTCCGCGCCGCGATCGAAGACCGCGACGCCGATGCTGTATTCACCGATCTGGCTTTCCCGGCCGGCCAGAGTTTCCTCCACGACAAACTCGAGGAATCTTTGCATTCTGCGGGAGCGCGCGAAGATCTCGCTGGCGAGTATTCGCGCCAAATGGCAGCGGACGAGATCCGAGGTGAGTTCGGTCTTCTGGTCAGCGATTCCACAAATGGTTGTTTGCATGGAGTCCTTCTTTCTCAGGCGGCCAAAGGGAGCGCCCAGCGGCGGCCCGCCGTGTTGTCCAGGGTGTCGGTTTCTTCCTGACAAATGATGCAAAGCGAGGCGGCGGGCATGGCGGCCAACCGTCTGGGTCCGATTTCCTGCTCGCAGTTCAGACAGATTCCGTAGGTACCTTCGTCCATGCGGCGCAAAGCGGCCCGGGCCGCGCGCAATCGGGCGGCGTCCGCTTCCAGACCCAGCACGGCGATTTCGCGCTCGGCCGCGCGCAATGTCCTGTCGAGGGCGTCGGCGATGGGTTCGATGTGGATGGATTCACGCCGCCGGGCGGTGGTGGAGAGTTCATTCACATTTGTCTCCAACATGTTACGAATCAGCCTAGATTGAGTTTTTGTCATGCTGCCTCCTGCATGTTGATGCGGAGGAATTGCGCCGAGGCTATCATCGGGTCGGAATTTCATTGTTGTTTTTCAGATCGCTTGCTACGATGGCGACAACGTGCCGTTGGATGTGACTAAACTCCTGACGGACTGGAGCCGGGGCGACCAGAGGGCGCTGGATGAACTGATGCCGCTCGTGTATCAGGACTTACACCAGCGAGCCAGGAGCTTTTTGCGCCATGAGCGCCCCGACCATACGCTTCAGCCGACCGCTGTGATCCATGAAGCGTACCTGCGCATGGTGAACGACAACCTGCCGGAATGGAATGGGCGTGCTCATTTCTATGCCGTGGCGTCGCGAGTGATGAGACGCATCCTGGTCGATCACGCGCGCAAACACCGGGCTGGAAAGCGGGGCAGCGGGCTGGCCAACGTCAAGCTGGAAGACGCGCTGGTGCCCGCCCAAGCCGAGAACTCCGAACTGGTTGCCCTGGATGATGCGCTGGCCAGACTGGCGGTGATGGACGAGCGGAAGGCGCGCATCGTGGAGATGCGTTACTTCGGGGGCTGCACGGTGGATGAGACGGCTGCCGCGCTGGGTGTCGCGGGCATCACGGTAATGAGAGAGATGAGGCTGGCCGAGGCATGGCTGCGGCGGGCCATGCAGGGTGAGGATCCGGGTGGGCAATGAACTCGGAACGCTGGCGGCTGATCGAGGGGATCTTCGCGGAAGCCGTGGAATGTCCGGCGGCGGAGCGGTCCAATTTCCTTGATCAGGCGTGCGGCGCCGATATCGAACTGCGGCGGGAACTGGAGTCGCTGCTCGCGTGCGACGCCCCGGAACATCAACTGATCGAGTTGCCCTCCGCGATGCCGGAGTTGGAAGACGACACGGAACTGGCGGGCCGGCGGGTGGGGCCGTACCGGCTGATCCGATTGATCGGACATGGCGGCATGGGTGCGGTGTACCTGGGCGTCCGCGACGACGATCAGTATCAGAAGCAGGTGGCGATCAAGCTGCTGAAGCGCGGCATGGATACGGAGTTCCTGCTGGGCCAGTTCCGGCAGGAGCGGCAGATTCTGGCGAACCTGGAGCATCCCTTCATCGCGCGGCTGATGGATGGCGGCGCCACCGAGGATGGACTGCCGTACTTCGTGATGGAGTACGTGGATGGGATCCCCATCACGCAGTATGCCAATGACAACGGTTTGTCGGTACTGGAGCGGCTCAGATTGTTCCGATTGGTCTGTGAGGCCATCCAGTACGCCCATCAGAACCTGGTCGTGCATCGCGACATCAAGCCCGGCAATATCCTGACGACAAAGGAAGGGGTGCCGAAGCTCCTCGATTTCGGGATCGCCAAGGTGATGGGCCGCGGCGTCGCCTCGGGCATGACGCTGACGCAGCATGAGCTGCGCATGCTGACCCCGGACTACGCGAGTCCGGAGCAGGTGAAGGGCATGCGCATCAGCACGGCCAGCGACATCTACTCCCTGGGCGCCGTGCTGTATGAGCTGTTGTCGGGACAGCGTCCGCATCAGTTCCCGTCGGAGTCGATGCTGGAGGTGGAGAGGGTTGTCTGCGAGATCGATCCTGAGAAGCCGAGCGTGGCGGCGGCGCGGGATCAGCAGGCCCCGGAGGGTGTCAGGAAGCAACGGAAGAAGCAGCTCGCGGGCGATTTGGACAACATTGTTCTGGCGGCGATGCGGAAAGAACCCCAGCGCCGGTATGCGTCGGTGGCGGATCTTTCAGAGGACATTCGCCGGCATATGGAGGGGCTGCCGATTCTGGTCCAGGAGGACCGATGGACCTACCGGGCCGGTAAGTTCATGCGCCGGAATAAGTTGGCATTGGGCGCGGCGGCGATGGTGCTGGTGAGCCTGATTGGTGGCATTGTGACGACGACCATTCAGGCGCGGCGGGCCGAGCGCAGGTTTCAGGAAGTGAGAAGGCTTGCCAACTCGTTTCTGTTCGACATTCACGATCAGATCGAGACCCTGCCGGGGTCCACGCTGGTGCGGGCGTCGATTGTGCGCACGGTGCTGGAGTATCTGAACAACCTCGCCCGCGAGGCAGGAGATGACCCGGCGCTGCAGTGGGATCTGGCGGCGGCGTACCAGAAGATCGGCGATGTGCAGGGATACGGGGTGAGGCCAAATCTGGGCCAGATTCCGCAGGCGGTGGACAGTCACCTGAAGGCTCTCGCCATTGCGGAGCAGTTGGCAGGGCAGGGCTATGACCCAAAGGTCCAGCGTTTGCTGGCGATGGCGCATCACCGGATCGGGTTCTTCCGGGAGGGCGACCAGGATCGTGACACCGGCGGCATTGATCATTTCCAGCAGGCGCAGGAGATTCTGGAGCGGCTGGTCACCAGGTCGCCGGGCAGCCCCGAGGATTCGCCCCTGCTGATCACCGTGTACGGCCATCTCGGCGACGCGGAGCTGGTTCGGGGGCGGACCGTCAAGGCTGCCGAGTACTGGCAGAAGGCGCTGGACACGGCTGAGCAGTGGTCGCGCCTGAATCCTTCCACCGCCGCGCAAGGAGCCCTGGGGCGGGCGCATCAGCGCATGGCGCGGGGGTCGCAGCTGGTGGGTGGACTGCGGTCCGCTGTGGACCACGCCCGGAAGTCAATTGCCATCCAAGAGGCGCTGACACTGAAGCAGCAGGCCACCGCGGCCGGGCAGCGCGATCTGTTGAACAGCTACGAGAGGCTGGCGTTCGTGGCGGCGGATCCAGACTATCTGAATCTGGGGGATCTGCCGATGGCCGCGGCCTATACCAGCAAGGTGCTGGCACTGGCGAGCAGCCTTTCCAGCGCGGATCCCAACAACCGGATGGCGGCTTCCGATCTGATCATTGCCAAGAGGTCGACCTGCCAGTTCATGCCTGACACGAACCTGGAACGAGTCGTGTCGGTGTGCAGGGAAGTGGTCGAGGCGAACTCCAGGAATGGCCGGCCGCCGATCGAAGTACAGCCCTCGATTGCAGGCCGCCTGGGACCGGCGTTGTGGAAACTGGGCCGCCGCCGTGAAGCGCTCCAAACCGTGGAATGGTCTGTTCAGTTGCTGAACGAAGCGCTGGCCCAATGGCCCTGGCGGGCGGACGTGCGCAGGCGGCTGGTGCGAACTCACCTGCTGCTGGGCTGGATGCAGGCGCAGGCGCACCAGGACGAAGACGCTCTGGCGCACTACAGAGCGGCTGTGGCGGCGGGCGAGGGCATGCTGCCGGCGCAGGCGCAGGATCTGGCCCTGCGCAGGGATCTGGCGGACAGCTACGCGACGCTTGGCCGCTACTATGAGCATTCCGACCGAAAGCAGGCACTGGCCTGGTACAGGAAGGACCAGGAGGTCTGGTCGCGGTGGCCGGGGCAAAGAGAGAGCGGCGGTATCCAACCGAGCCGGATGGCCGACGCCGCGGCGAACATCAATCGCTGTACGCAGCCCTGAGGCCGCGGCAGTGGCGCCGGTGGAAGATCCCGGGCGGGCATGATAGTTTCCCCTTCGATTTGGCGCATCAACTGGCATGGGCGGCGAAGTAAATGGATTCGACCCCGTGGCCTGGCTGGACGCCGCCACGGCGATTGAGGTCGACCTTGGCGCACTGACATCTTCCTTGAGTGAGGCACAGTTTCACGCGCCTCCGCGTTCCGGCGGATGGTCCGCGGGGTTTTGTGTCGAGCATCTGATTCTGACCGGCCAGTTGCTGCTGCACGAATGGGATCTGGCCCTCAGCCGCCATCCGAGCAGCAATGGGAGTTCAAGCGGCGCGGACTACACATGGTGGCAGCGGAGGCTGCTGCGCTACGCGGAAGATCCGGGCCATCTGAAGCTAAAGGCCTCCTCGCAAGCTGTACCGTATCTCAGGCGCACGATCGATCAGACCAGGGACGGATTCCTCGACATGCACAGAGAGATTTCGAGACGGGTGGCCGCTACGCGGGGCCTGGATCTGAGGAGGATCAAGGTGCATCACACGCTAGTCGGATGGATGCAGCACAGCCTCGATTTTTCCTTTGATCTAACGCTGGCCCACGAGCGAAGACACCTGCGGCAGGCCTGGCGCGTGCGGCACTATCTGCTGCACGGTTTCTAGACGGTGTCGAGCAGGCGCGCCACGGTTTGCAGAGGGATTGAGCGTGATGCTGTATGACACTTACCTGAAACGAATTCTCCGGTGAAACTGAGTTTGTAATGTTCAAGAAACGAACCGCAATTGCAATTTCAATGCTGGCTGGGCTGCTGTTCGCCGAGTCCCAAAAGACGCAGGCGCTGCTCATGGCATTGAACACCAACAGCAAACAGATGGTTTCCTACCGGTGGAAGCAGAAGACGTCGATTCTGCGGAAAGGTAATCCAGCCGGCTTCAAGCTGGACGAGGTCCAGGTCGATCCGAGCGGTCAAGTGCGGCGTTACACGCTCGCGCAACCGGAGGCGCAAAAGATGGGACCGCTGCGGGCCAGGAAGGCCGCGGAGATCAAGGACGACATCCAGGAAGTGATGCAGCTTGCGGCACGCTATACCAACCCGCAGCAACTAGGCCTGGCCATTCGAAAAGGCGAGATCTGGGAGGGACAAGGGTCCATGCGCATTCAGGCACGGTCGTTGATTCTGCCGCTGGATGAAATGAACATGGTGGTCAACAGTGCCACGTTTCTGCCGGCCCGGGTCGAGTTCAAGAGCCAGTACGAGGGCCGGCCTGTAATGATTACCGCGGACTATCAAGCTCTGGCGAACGGACCGTCGATGCTGACGCACATGACAGTCCAAATCCCGGGCGATGATGTGGTCGTGCATGTGGAGTCGTTTGACTTCGTACGCGCGGCCGGGCTTTCCAACACCGGATTCTAATTCCCCAACCAACACCTGAACAGGAGAGAAATCAATGATTCGCATCATTCTTCCGGCACTCGTGTGCCTAGGCTTTCTGGCATCCGCCCAGGACGTCCAATACGATTACGATCGCGCCGCCAACTTCAGCGCCTACAGGACCTTCCAGTGGACCGACGCGGCCGCGGGCCGGGCCGGGAACCAACTGATGGACCAGAACATCAAGCGCGCCATCGAAGCGCAACTGGCATCGAAGGGACTGCGCCCGGTGGAGAGCGGCGGCGACCTGCTGGTCAGCTACCAGGTGGGTATTGAGAGAGAGAAGGAGTTCAACGGTTTTGCGGCCGGGCCGCGCTGGAGCGGCACCGGACGGGTGACAACATCCACGATCGAGAACGGCAAGTTGGGAGTGGTGATGGTCGACGCGGCGAGAAATCAGGTGGTCTGGCAAGGGTCCGCCGAGAAGACGCTGGACATCAAGAGGGACCCCGACAAGAACTTCCGGAATCTCGAGAAGACCGTGGCGAAACTCATGAAGAACTACCCGCCTGGGCCCTCCAAGTAGGACCGGAGCGCGCGTTGAGTGGAGGGTTGGCCCGTGGCTGACCCTCGGCTGCCCGAGTCCGTACTTCGCTTCCAAAGGGGAAAGAGATGCAAATCCTGAAAATGACCTCCTCGCCGTCCTCCGCTGCCGATCAGACGCGGAGATTCGTACTGAACCTCTCGGCCGCCGGGGCGACGATGCTGCCGCTTGTCGGCGGTAAGGCCGCAAACCTGGGAGAACTCATCCGGGCCCAGTTTCCGGTGCCCGATGGTGTGTGCGTCACCACCGAGGGTTATCACGCGGTGGCTGCGTCGGCCAGAATCGATTTCGATGCGCTGGCGTCGGCGCGTCCTGAAGATGTGGCCGCGCTGGCGAGCGATGCGCGACGCGCCCTGTTGACCGCGCCGGTTCCGAGCGCGGTGGCGCAGGAGATCGAGGAGGCCTACCACAGCCTCGGCGCTCAGGTGCCGGTGGCGGTCCGTTCCTCAGCCACGGCGGAAGACCTGCCGAACGCCAGTTTCGCCGGCCAGCAGGACACTTACCTGCACGTCATCGGAGCCGGCGCAGTGCTCGATGCCGTCCGCCGCTGCTGGGCATCGCTATGGACTGAGCGGGCGGTGGTGTACCGCTCGAAGAACGGGATCGATCACCGGGCCGTCCGCCTGGCGGTGGTGATCCAGCGCATGGTGGACGCATCGGTCGCGGGTGTGCTGTTCACCGCGAATCCCGTCACCGGCAAGCGGCGTCAGGCGGTGATCGACGCCAGCCCGGGACTCGGCGAGGCCGTCGTCTCCGGGGCAGTGAACCCGGATCACTTTGTGGTCGATACATCAACGCGCCAGATTGTCGAGAGGCGCCTGGGCGACAAACGCGTGCAGGTGCGCGCCTTGCCGGGCGGCGGGACCGGGCAGATTGAAGTGGATGCCACCTCGCAGGAATCGTGTGTCTCGGATGGACAGATCCGTGCTCTGACCGCGCTAGGTGACCGTGTGGAGGCGCACTACGGAGCACCCCAGGATACGGAGTGGGCGATCGATGGCGAGGGAAAACTCTGGCTGACCCAAGCCCGGCCCATCACCACGCTCTACCCGATTCCCGACGGGGCGCGGCCGGAGGAACTGGGTGTGTACTTCTGTTTCAGCGTCGCCCAGGGGCTCTATGGAGCCATCACTCCGATGGGCATGGCCGGCCTTCGACTGCTGGCTTCGGCCGTGGCTGGGGAGTTGGGCATTTCCGTGGAAAAACCACTGGAAGGACCGCCGGTGTGGGCGGAGGCCGGCCAGCGCCTTTTCGTGAATCTCACTTCGATTCTGCGCGGAAAGGTGGGCCGGGCGCTGATGACGAGGGTTCTGGACATCATGGAGTCGCGCTCGGCAGTGGTGCTACGCGAACTCGGCAAGGATCCCCGGTTTTCGCTCACGAAGCGCACCCCGTTCCTTCTGATACGGCGGGTGCTGCGGCTCGCTGTTCACCATGGCTTGCCGGCGCAAGTCATTCGAGCCCTTGCAAAGCCGGAGGCATTGCACGAGCAGGTCCGGAGGACGGGCGAGGAACTGGCAAGCAGTCTCCAGTTATCCGATTCCGCGACCGCGTCCGAGCGGCTCGACTTTGTGGAGCGGGCCCTGCTGACCGGCGTTTTGCCCAGGGCCCTGCGGGTGATGCCGGCGGCCGCGGCAGGACTCATGCTGCATGCCGTGGCGCAGCGTCTGGTGGGCAGCGACGCGGATGCATCCGAGTTTCAGACGGTCCTGCGCGGCATGCCGCACAATGTGACCACGGAGATGGACCTGAAGCTTTGGGGACTGGCTTGTGAGATCCGGCAGGATCCGGCCGCGTCACAAATGCTGCGGGAAATGCCGGCCGCGGAACTGGCGATGATGTACCACCGCCGGGCACTGCCGGCCGTGGCGCAGGAGGGTCTGGCTGAGTTCCTGGCCCGCTATGGTCATCGCGCTGTCGCGGAGATCGACCTCGGGCTTCCGCGCTGGTCCGACGATCCCGCTCACCTGCTTGGAGTGCTTGCCAACTATCTCCGCCTGGAGCGGACGGAGGCGGCGCCGGATGCAGTGTTCGCCCGGGGTGCCTCCGAAGCCGAGGCCGCTATTGATGCGCTGGTGAAGAAGGCGGGCCGCCGTAGCCGATTGCGCGCCACTTTGGTTCGATTCGCGTTGCGACGGACCCGCCAGTTGAGCGGCTTACGGGAGGTTCCGAAGTATTACGTCATCGTGGTTTTTGGCGCAGTGCGGCGCGAATTGCAGCGGATCGGACGGGAACTGTTGCGCCAGGGGAGGATCGACAATGCGGCTGACGTGTTCTTCCTCAACCTGGCGGAGGTACGCGAGGCGCTGAGCGGGCGCGACTTCCGGCCGACCGTTGAGAGCAGAAAGGAGGTGCATGAGAGCGAGTCGCGGCGGCGGCACCTCCCGCGGGTCTTGCTTTCCGATGGCACGGAACCGGAGATGCGTCTGATCTCCGCCACACAAACTGGCGGCATGACGGGCACGCCGGCCTCCGCCGGGACGGTCACGGGGGTGGCGCGGGTTGTGCTGAACCCGGTCGGCGCGCATATTGAACCCGGCGAAATCCTGGTTGCTCCGTCGACGGACCCGGGCTGGACACCATTGTTCCTGACCGCGGGCGGGCTTGTGATGGAGATGGGTGGCGCGAACTCGCATGGGGCTGTCGTGGCGCGAGAGTATGGGATTCCTGCCGTGGTAGGGGTGATGGACGCCACAGGGCGCATTAAAACCGGCCAGAGAATCACCGTGGACGGCAGCAACGGCTCCATCGTCATTGAGTCCTGATGGGCCAGAACTGACAACCTGGCTCTCGACGAGGTAGCGGAGGAGGCGCGGGCAGACCTGCGCCTTCACCGCAATGGAAGGACAAGAGGAATAGGCAATACTTCGGCACGATTGTGATATTGAAAGGCGAGCGCTCCTTCTTAAGATCGAATGTATAGGTTCGTTGAAGGAGGCCTGCATGACAGGCGACAACCGTCGAGCTTTCCTGAGCCGTACAATCCTTGGTGCAGCTGCCGTGACCGCGGACGTCGCGATGCCCGCCACAGGGCGCGCGGCCGTTCCGAATCGCAAAACCCGGGCACTCGGTTCAGGGAAGAACCGGATTGATGTGTCCTACGGCATCGGCCTGGGCTGCATGGGCATGAGCTGGAACAGGAGCTTTGTTCCGGATCGCGACAAGATGGTCGGTGTCATCCGTAAGGCCTACGACATGGGCGTCAGCCTGTTCGATACGGCGGAAGCGTACGGCCCATTCGCGAACGAGGAGCTTGTCGGCGAAGCGATAGCGCCGTTCAGAAAGAACATCACGCTCTGCAGCAAATTCGGCTTCGATATCCAGAATGGCCGAATGACGGGCGCCTTCAACAGTCAGCCGAAACACATCAAGGAAGTCGTGGATCAATCGCTCAAGCGGCTGCGGACCGACCACATCGATCTTCTCTACCAGCACCGCGTTGACCCCAACGTCCCAATGGAAGACGTGGCCGGCACTGTGAAGGAGTTGATTGCGCAGGGCAAAGTCCGGTTCTTCGGATTGAGCGAAGCGGGTCCGGCATCGATCCGCAAGGCGCACGCCGTCCACCCGGTGACGGCCTTGCAGACCGAATTGTCGTTGATGTCGAGGGAGCCGCTCCAGGACGTCCTACCCGTCTGCGAGGAATTGGGCATCGGATTCGTCCCCTACAGTCCGCTCAGCCGCGCGTACCTCACCGGGTACATCAACGAACGGACGACCTATGTCCCTTCGAACGACAACCGCCCAACGCTTCCACGGTACAAACCCGATGCCGTGGTGGCCAACTGGAAGTTCATCGACGTGCTGATTGAGTTCGGAAACAAGCGGGGACTGACACCGGCACAGGTGGCGCTGGCGTGGCTCTCTGCCCAAAAACCTTTCATTGTGCCGATACCGGGAACTACCAAGCTGGCCCACCTGCAAGAGAATCTGTGGTCGGCTGATTTCCAGTTCGCACCGGATGAACTCAAGGCCTTTACCGCCGCGATTGAGGCCATCCCCATCACCGGAGCTCGTTATCCGACACCGCAAACCAGGTGAATGCTATGCCACCTGACGCGCGCGCCCAAGCCAACCACGACCGGCCGTTTCCCGGATCCATCTCGAAGGCCGCCTTCACGGATCCCGAACTCATCGGGATCGTGGTGCTGGTGGTGGGCGCCACCGGCAGCATAGGGCGACATGTCGTTGAAGTAGCTCTTGAAAAGGGTTACTCCGTGCGTGCACTGGTGCGAAGCAAAGCCAAGGCAGAGCGCATGCCCAAACAGGTGCGGGTGATTCTCGGAGATGTTACCGTCCCTGAGACGCTTAGCGCGGCGGTGGAAGGCGTCGATGCGGTCGTCTTCACTTTGGGCTCCGACGGGCAAGGCAAGGCAGGGGCCGAGATGATCGACTACGGGGGCGTGCGCAATGTCCTGATGGCGCTTGGTGGGCGGCAGGCACGAATTGCCCTGATGACATCCATCGGCGTCACCGACCGCTCGAGCTCATACAATCGGTCCACTGAGTCGCACGATTGGAAGCGGCGCGCGGAGCGGTTGGTACGTGCGAGCGGGATGCCGCACACGATCGTCCGTCCCGGTTGGTTCGACTACAACGGGCCGAGCGAGCACAAGCTGGTGTTTCTGCAAGGTGACGAGCGGCACACCGGTACGCCGAAGGATGGCGTGATCGCACGGCGCCAGATCGCAGAGGTGCTGGTGGCAAGCCTTTCCTCACCCGGCGCGACGGGTAAGACGTTCGAACTCATCGCAGTTGCAGGCCCGGCCCAGCAGGATATGGAACCGCTGTTCGCCGCGCTCGATGCTGACAAAGACGGATCACTCGACGCCGCGAGAGACATCGACAATCAACCCTTCGAAGATGAGCCCGAACGTGTCCGGGACGACGTAAAGACTGTTCTGGCGCTGGGTGCCGCCGGTCACTGATCCTTCATTGAGGAATCGGGCGGACGAACTCCCTGCAGCTTGATCTCGGAGAACTGCGCGCGAAACTGTCTCAGCTCGTCAGCTGTGAAGCCGACGGCCACAGCTCCAAGGTTCTCCTCCAGGTGATTCATCCTGGTGGTCCCGGGAATGGGCACAATCCAAGGTTTCTGAGCGAGCAGCCAGGCGAGAGAGAACTGCGCAAGCGTCGCGCGCTTCTGCTGCGCCCACTTGCGAGCCAGCGCGAGCAGCGCAACGTTCGCCTTGAGCGCGTCGGGAGTGAACGTAGGAACCGCCGAGCGCCGGTCGATGTTGTCGAAACGGCTGTTCGCGTCGAAGCGGCCGGTTAGGAACCCGCGGTGGACCGGCCCCCAAGGGACGAAACCGATCCCGAGTTCCTCGCAAGTGGTGAGTATGGCGTTCTCGGGCGCGCGCTCCACCAGCGAGTATTCGCTTTGCAGCGCGGTGACAGGCTGAATGGCATGCGCCCGGCGGATCGTTTGCGGCGCCGCCTCGGAGAGTCCGAAGTGCCTCACCTTTCCGGCCTTGATCAGGTCCTTCACGGTGCCCGCGACGTCCTCCACCGGAACGTTCGGGTCGACACGGTGCAGGTAACACAGATCGATGAAGTCGGTCTTCAGACGACGGAGAGATCCCTCAATGGCCTGCCTGATGTGCTCGGGCCGGCTGTTGCGGCCACCGCGCTGCCCGTTTGGAAACTCAAAACCGAACTTGGTCGCGATCACTACTTTGTTGCGAATCGGAGCCAGCGCTTCGCCGACGTACTCTTCGCTGACAAACGGCCCATAGACTTCGGCGGTATCAAAGAACGTGACGCCGCGGTCAAATGCTCCGCGAATCAACCGGACCATCTCGCCCTTGTCCTGCCGCGGATCGTAAAACCCTCCGGCCATGCTCATGCAGCCCAATCCAAGGGCCGACACCTCGAGCGAACCCAGTCTGCGGCGTCCCTTCGGCGACTTCAGAATTCTGGTGGCCGCCTCGACACCTTCGGCTTGGCTGGTCAGTAACGAACCGCCGGCGATCCCAAGGCCGGCGGCAAGGAACGTGCGGCGAGTTTGCCGATTCTTCTCCTCGTACATCGGAAGCCCCTTATTTCGGACTCAGCGATTCACTAAGCGCTGGAGATTGGCGGGATAGCGCTCGCCTTGAACTGTGATGGCTCCGAGTGCAGCATCGATCTCCTGGAGATCGCCGGATGTCAGCTCCACGCCTTCCGCTGCTATATTCTCCTCCAGGCGATGCAGTTTGGTGGTTCCGGGAATCGGCGCCATCCAGGGCTTCTGAGCGAGAACCCAGGCGAGTGCGATCTGCGCCGGAGTGGCCTTCTTGCGAGCCGCAATCTGGCCCACCAGATCCACCACTGGCTGATTCGCCTTCCTGGCGTCGGCAGCGAATCGCGGAACGATGCTGCGGAAGTCGGTGCTGTCGAACTGGGTGTTCTCGTTGATGGCGCCGGTGAGAAATCCTTTGCCCAGGGGACTGAAGGGAACGAATCCGATGCCGAGTTCCTCCAGCAGGGGGAGGATCTCCTTTTCAGGCTGACGCCACCACATCGAATACTCGCTCTGCAGCGCGGCGACAGGCTGCACGGCGTGTGCGCGTCGAATCGACTCCACGCCAGCTTCCGACATGCCAAAATGGCGGACCTTGCCCTGCTGAATGAGGTCCTTTACCGTACCCGCAACGTCTTCGACGGGAACCTCGGGATCGACTCGGTGTTGGTAGAACAGGTCAATGGCGTCAGTGCGCAAGCGCTTCAACGCCTCATCAGCCACCAGGCGAATCCGTTCAGGGCGGCTGTCCAGCCCCTTTGTCGGTACACCGTCTTTGAAGCCGAACTTTGTTGCAACGACAACCTGATTCCGGAAGGGCTCGACAGCTTCGCCCACCACTTCCTCATTGGTCCAGGGCCCGTAAGCCTCAGCGGTGTCAAAGAACGTAACGCCGCGGTCGAATGCAGCGCGAATCAGCGCGATCGCCTGCTGCTTCTCGGTTGCCGGGCCATAGCCGAAGCTCAACCCCATGCAGCCGAGCCCGATGGCGGATACTTCAAGGTTGCTTTTGCCGAGTGTTCGTTTTTGCATATTCAAGTTCCGATTTCAGGTTAGGCCTCCTCCGGCCGATGACGGTATCCCGATCCTGCCGATTGATTGCCTGATTCTCTCGATCGTGGGGTTTCTCCGGGTCGCCCGGCACAAGATACCTATCCGCCACAAAACGGCGCATTGAGCATTCCAGTGTCAGCGGCGCTGAGCTTGAGCGACGCGACCTGTGAACAATGCCGTCCCCCAGGATTGCCGCAATCCCGGGTTCTAGGCAGAAGCGGGCAAGCGCCTAGGCGCGACGTTCGCACCTAGACTGCCGGCGGCCCTAGAGAGTTTGTGAACAGGCTGGCCTGCCCGCAAATCCGTTCGCCAAGCCCAACCGACCGTTCGCATTCTGGGAAGATCCGTTCGCCAGCATTCCCGTACATATGGCGTTCGCAGGCCAGAAACGTCAGTGAAAATATGATGAAGTCGTCCGCGCTGGGTCGGACCACGGACGTTTCCTGGGAGGCTCCGATTGACCATCTCTGTGAATGGGAAGAAACGAAACGTGCAGTCGCCGGGCAGTACGCCACTGCTGTACGTATTGCGAAATGAACTCGGATTGACCACTCCGCAGTTCGGCTGTGGCCTCGCTCAATGCGGATCGTGCTCAGTTCTGGTGGACGGCAAAGAAGAACGCTCCTGCGTCCTTCCGGTGTCGGCAGCCACAGGTAAAGAAGTCACAACGGTTGAGGGGCTCCCGGACCGGTGGGCAAAGCAGAAGAACCTGCCGGCTACCGAAGGAGCCAAGGTCCTACATCCCGTGCAGGAAGCCTGGATCGAGGAGCAGACGCCACTGTGCGGATTCTGCCAGAACGGCATGATGATCAAAGCGACTGAGCTGTTGGAAACGAACCCAACGCCCTCCGACCGGGACATCAAGGCAGCCTTTACGACTTCGGGACCCTCGGCGCACTTGTGCCGCTGCGGCAGTTACATCGCGATCGTCGAAGCAGTCAAGTACGCATCCCGGCTGATGGGGAAGGGAGGCGCGCAGTGACCAATGTTTTCGGCGCACAATTGAGCCGCCGCGGCTTCCTTCATTCGGGAGGCGCGCTGATTGCGGGCTTCACGCTTCTGAATGTTGAAGCGGCCGAAGGCGCAACCGGGACAGCCACACTGGATGCCTCACTGCCTGGTTCCTGGGTGGAGATCCACGCCGATAACACCGTGTTGATTCGAACAGGGAAGTGTGATTTCGGGCAGGGCTCAGTGTACACCGCATACCGGCAGATCATTGCCGATGAGCTCGACGTGCCGTTCGAAGCGGTGAAGACTGTCGTGCGCGGTGATACCGACCTGACGCCGGACGGCAGCGGCACGTTCGATCTGCTCGGGCGCGGAGTGATCAACCTTCGCAAAGCGGCCGCATATACACGGCATGCAATGATCGAACTGGCGTCGCAGCGGCTCGGTGTACCCAAGGCCCAGCTCTCCACCGATTCAGGAACAATCTCCGGCGGTGGAAAGAGCATCGCCTACGGGGCGCTCGTGAAGGACCAGGAATTCAAACTCAGCATTCCGGTCACGGGCGACTTGACCAGCATGTTCGGTCTGGTGGTGAGCGGCAATCCGGAACTCAAGAAGCCTTCCGACTACAAGGTTGTCGGCAAGTCGTTCAAGAACAGTATCATTGCGGCGAAGGTGACGGCCCAGGAGACCTGGGTGACCGATGTCAAACTGCCTGGAATGCTGCACGCCCGCATGGTGCATCCAGCCACGCTGGGATCCAAGCTCCTCACGGCTGGCCAAGTGGACAAGAAGCGGTTTCCGAATGTGCAGGTGGTGGTGAAGGGCAATCTCGTCGGAGTGGTAGCGCCGACCGAGTGGGAAGCGATCCAGGCATCGCAGCAGGTGGCCTCCGGCACGAAGTGGTCGGAGTGGAAGGGCCTTCCAGGAGATGCCAATCTCGCCCGTTATCTCCGCCAGGATGCCGATTGGAAGACAGCACGTGTGAGTAGGAGTCCGCGCAGTGCGGGCGATGTTCCATCGGCAATGTCGGCGGCGGCGAAGAAGCACTCGGCCAGCTACGACGTGCCCTACATGAAGCACGCGCCGATTGGTCCGCCCGTGGCGCTCGCCGACGTCCGGGGAGACGGCACGATCGTCGTCCACACGCATAGTCAGAATCCTCAGGCATTGCGCGGCCAGATTGCCCTCATGATGGGGATTTCCGCCGACAAGGTGACGGTGAAGGAGTACTCGGGCCCCGGACATTACGGCCGCTCGAATGGTGGCAACGCAGGCGCTGAGGACGAGGCGGTCATCCTGTCCAAGGAAGTGGGGCGTCCAGTGCGCGTGCAGTGGATGCGCGCCGAGGACTTCCGTTGGTCCACCCAATCGTCGGCCGGCTACTCGGACATCAACATCGCTCTCGACGCCAACGGCCGGATTGCGGCGTATGAAGCCGACCACCATATGCCCGCCATGCAGGACGATCGTCCCATTGGGGCTGTGCTGGCCGAACTTCCGACCATGGAGGCACCGAGCGACAAGGGCACAAGGCTGAACTCGACGGTTAACGGCAACTCTGATCAGTGGGTATACGGCGCCGTTTCCAATCTGGAGGAACGGGCGCATGGGACCTGGCAGATCGGCCAGCGTGAGTCGCCCATTGTGGCCGGGTTGCGCGATCACAGTCTGCGAACGCCGGGGCAGTTCCAGCAGAATTTTCCACGCGAGGTGGCGATCAGCGAAGCGGCTTCGCTCGCGGGCGCCGATCCCTTGCAGTTCCGAATCGACCACGTGAAGGAAGAGCGGCTCAGAACCGCGCTCGAACGTCTGCGCGGCGAGTCAGGATGGGAAGTGCGGCCTTCGCCGAACCCAAAGGCCTCCGCCGGCGGAACGGCGGCACTTCGGGGACAGGGTGTATCGGTGATGTATCGGACCGGCAGCTACTGGGCGTGCGCATGCCAAATCCTGGTGACGCCTTCTACCGGCGCCATCGCGGTGGAGAAGATCACCATGGTGGTGGATCCGGGCATCGTCGTGAATCCGCTTCAACTCAAACGCCAGGTGGAAGGCGGTTGCCTGATGGGAGTCAGCCACGCACTCTACGAAGAGTTGAAGTTCAACGAAAGCGGCATTACGTCGCGCGACTGGATTTCGTACCCGATCCTGAAGATGGCCGACATGCCGGAGGTGAAGGTGGTGCTACTGAACCGGCCGGATGTTGGCGCTTACGGCCAGGGATCGGAAGCGGCCAACGCACTGGCCGCGCCCGCGATTGCGGCGGCCTTCTTCGACGCAACAGGCAAACCGGCCCGGCGGCTGCCGCTGCGGCCCGCGTATGTGAAAGATCTGCTGAAGGCCTAACCCCGCGAGGCAATCCCATTCACTGGAATAACTTCGGGGCGAACTCCGACAGGTAAAGGCGCCAGTTGTTCCAGGTGTGTCCGCCTTCGCTCTCGCGGTAGCTATATTTCAATCCGACTTCGTCGTACAGCGCTCGCAGGTCGATCACGCTCTTGTAGAGAAAGTCTGTCTTTCCGCAGAACACGGAATACAGCTTGGGGTGACTGGCCTGCAGCCGTTTGAGTTGTTCCACGTGCTGGTTCCTGTCGTAATTGCCGGCATTGCTGAACAGGCCCATGCTCATTACGCCGATGTAGGCGAACATGCCGGGGTTCGCGTTGCTGATCTTCTGGGTGTGATACCCACCCATGGACAAGCCCGCCAGGGCGCGATTGCCAGGATCGGGCTTCACCCGGAAGTTGCTTTCGACGAATGGGATGACGTCTTTCACCAGACTCTCTTCGAACTTGCCGGACACCATGGCCGCAGGGCTGGCTGTGGGAGTGGAGAGCACCTTCAGCGGCCGGTCATCGGGCGCAGAGGGCACGGCAGCAATTCCATTTGTGACAACGATGATCATCGGTTTTGCTTTTTTCGCCGCGATGAGATTGTCCAGGATATAGTTTGCCCGGCCCCGGTTGATCCAGGCCTCTTCGTCGCCCCCGGCTCCATGCAGGAGATAAAGAACCGGGTACCGCTCACTGCCTTTGTCGTAGCCCGGCGGCGTGTAAACCATCAATCGTCGAGGCATGCCGATCGACGGCGATGGATACCAAACAGCGGACACACGACCGTGGGGGACGTCTTGAATGTCGATCGCAGCCGCGAACTCGCCCGGAATCATGACGTGGCTCTCGATGTAAGAGCCATCACGGACAACCGCGGGATTGACAGGATCGAGCGCTCTGACACCGTCGACCAGAAAAGTATAGACGTACATGTCCGAGCTGAGCGGCGCGCTCCTGGCTTCAAACACCCCCTCTTCGTTCCTGACGCCCGGGAGCGTTTCACCCGGTGGTAGGAAATCACCCGCCACTCTGACCACCTTGGCGTCAGGCGCTCGAAGCCGGAAGACGACCGAGCCATCCGCCTGCACGTCGGGCGACTTGACCCTTGGCGGCGGCGCTGGACGATTCGCCGCTACCGGTTGCCCCATCAGGGCGCTAGCCCCAAGGCTTACGGCCACTGCGAGTTTCAGAAACGCTTGTACATCGATCATGGTGATTCCGGATGAACTCAATACCCAAACCCGCCTCCGCTGGTGAGCAGAACCTGATTCCTCGGATTGCGGGTCTCTCCCACACTGGTAATGTACACCCCGCGTTCGTCCGCGATCGGGCACTTGTTCTGGCAGATCCCACAGCCGATGCACAGGTCGAGGTCCACGCGCGGCTGCTTCACGGTGATCGTGCTACCAGCGGCCGTGCGCACAGCCACCTCTTCGAACCAGATCGCTTTCTTCGGCGTCGGGCAATGCTCTTCGCAAACGATGCAAGTGCGCGAGAACGCCCAAGGCAAGCAGCGGTTGCGGTCGAAGAACGCCGTGCCGATGTGAATCTTCTTCTTCTGGTCGACGGAATTCAGCTTGATGGCCTGCGTCGGGCACACCTGACCACACAGCGTGCATTCATATTCGCAGTAGCCGGTGTTCATATGGAGCACCGGCGTCCACATGCCCGGCAGGCCGCCCTCGAGCATGGCTGGCTGGATGGCATTGGTCGGGCACACCTTCATGCACTCGCCGCAGCGCACGCACTTGGAGAGAAACTCAGGCTCAGGCACGGATCCGGGTGGTCGGATGAGACTGGGACTGAATGAGTGGCCTTCTCCTTCCGGCGCCACACGGCCCAGCAGGTTGACTCCGGCGCCGGCCGCCCCGGCCAGTAGCAGACCCCGCCGCCCCAGATTGAGACGTTCGGGTTTTGCAGGCTTGACGAAACGCTTAGCCCAGTCCGCCAGGAAAATGCTCATCGCTCGACCTCCTCATGCTCGGGCTTGGGAGTTTTCGCAGGCAGTATGGAGAACGTGAACGCTTCGTGCTTGCACGCGGAGTGACAGTTCCAGCAGTAGAAGCACTCGGACGGTTTCCACCCATCCTGGCCGGCCGGGTTCGCGCCGCCCTGGCAGTCGCGAATACACAGGCCGCAATTGTTGCAGGCATCCGCATTGCGCTCGAGCCGCACCAGCGGGTTTTTGCCGATGACACCCAGCAGCGCGCCGGCCGGACAGATGTAGCGGCACCAGAAGCGAGCGCGGTAGAAGTTCAGAGCGATGACCGCGACAAATAGAACGCCAATGAGGATTGTGCCGTCGAAGTGTGGCTGTGCCGCCGCTATGAAGTGTTGCCGAAGCACGCCGTATACCGGCTCCGACACCACCGTAACGCGGGCCTTTCCAATGCCGGGATCGGTGTTGTAGAGGAAAGTGAAAACGCCCTTGGTGGCATCGTTCGCGGCCGGATAGACGGCTGTCGCCATCGAGCGGTAGAGGAACGAAAACGGGTCGATCCAACCGGCGAGATTGAGGCCCAAGGCCGCCGATACAAGCACCGCGATCAATACGTAATACTTCGCCTTCTGCCAGCGTGAGTAGCCGCCCGTATCGATGCGCGCCTTGGCCCGCCGCTCGCTCCAGGAGGTGATCAGATTGTGGATCGCGCCGAACGGGCATACCCAGCCGCAGAACCACCTGCCGGCGATGAAGGTGACACCAGCCGTAATCAGGCCGAGCGTAAGCCCCGCCGTCACCTGCCAGAAACCAAGCCAGCTGGAAACGAGGATGAGAGGGTCTAGCTGGAAGAAGAACTTGATGCCGCGGCCGGTCTCGTTTACGGGTTTGTAGACTGTCTCGAGGAACAGCCAGAAGAAGAGCAGGGTGAAACCCGTTTGGCTTGCCCGCCGCAGCCACACCTGCCAGGATGTCCGTCGTCGTCCCATCCGCTACACCGCAACGCTCACCGGCTTGAGCGATTCCCAGGCCGCGTTGCCGAGCTTCCGGCTGCTCGCCTCGGCGATATAGCCGATGTCGCCGGCCTTGAGCCCGAGCAGTGAGGCACCCCATGCGTCGATCGCTACCTGATCAACGCTCGCCGCGACCGTATCGAGACGCTTCACGTCGGCAAGGTTGCCGCCGATGGGCCCGTTCGCTGTAAGGACGCGAATTGCGTCCATGACCACCAGCGTCGGTTTGAAAAATGTGGCCAGATCGGTGAGAGTATTGCTCAAGTCCTGGTGGAAGCGGTTGCGGTCGCCCCCTGCCACGCCCATCAGGTTCTTCATGCCGAGGGTGGCTCGGCACAGGCTGTGATGCTTCACGATGGGAATGTTGATGAACTTGTTGACGCCCAGTATGTCGGTGTAGATCTCCCAGGATGAAAGCACCTTCCCTTTAAGTTCGGTACGGCGAAACTTGCGCTCGTCGAGGATGAGCGACTCGGCGCCTGCCTTCTGTGCCGCGGCCTGAATCCCACTGCGGGCAAACGACGCGGGCGCCGGATTGCACGAGTTGTCACTGACGATCACCTTCTTCGCTCCGGCCGCGTAGCAGAGCGACACAACCGTGGCGACCACATCCGGGTTCGTCGTGGCGGCCTGCTCCGGCACGCGGTTCCAGCCGATATTCGGCTTTACCCACACCACGTCACCTTTGGCAACGAAGCGGCTCATTCCACCCATCGCGTTCACCACTTGCGTGGTGAGCTGCCGGGCCTCTTCGGCGACTGCTTCCTTGCCCGCGGGGGACGATTTGTACTTGCTGATGGCCATCGACGGACCTCCGCCGGGGGCTGCCCACATCAGAGCAGGCGAGACGACGCTCGCTCCGAATCCTAACCTGAGACCCGCCGCCGCTGCCGATTCCAGCAACCCTCTGCGCGAGATTTGTGTCATTGTGCGCCTCCGGATTCTACTGCCTGCAAGGTTTCCGTAAGAAGGCTTTCGCTCCCTACGGCCGGGTTCACGAGGATCACCACAAAGCGCCCGCTTACGCTCGCGATGATCGTACCTTCATAGCTGTTGCGGCCGCGCATCGCTCGATCGCCAGCTCGTTCCCAGGTACCACTCCTTGAAAAATGCTCGCCGAGCTGCCGCATACGCGCAGTGGCGTCTGCTGCGTCTTTGCCCACTGAGATCATGACCGTGCTGTCGCCGTAGCGCGCCTGGTAGACCGGAGCAAGAAACGGATGGCCCATCGGGTCCTTCCGGATGTACTGTTCGCTATGCTGCGTGCGGCCCTTGGCGGGCAGTCGACGAATCAACACCGGCGGTTCACTTGTACCGCCGATGCGAACGGAGATCGCCCTGGCATATTCGTTCAGCAATGTCGCGGAACTCTCGCCGAAGGCCGCGAGCTTTACGTAATAACGGTCCTGGGCGAAGTTCACGATGCCCTCGTTGCGATAAGCGGCTGTGCCCAGGGAGAAGAAATCGTAGGTGGGCGCGCTCTCGGCGGAAAACATCCCGAACGCACTTTCCGGTGTACCCATGTCGAAGATGTCGAGGGTCAGATCACCCGCGCTCGTGTGCAGATCCCAATGCAGCAACGTCTCAACGTCGTAGAGCAGGTAGATGTCGGCGCCGCCGTCCATGTACTCGTAGAGATTCGCCGACACGTAGAATGACGGCGGCGTATCGCCCTTGCCCTCGCGTGGAAGGGGAGAGGGGAGCTTCGCCAGCAGGCGCTGCTTGACGGCGGCGTCAACCGCAAGGGAGCCCGGCGCCTTCGGCTGCGCTTCCTGCTCCTGCGCCGGCAGGATTGCGGTCACGGCGAGGAAGAAGAATGTTGTGAGCGTCTTCAAACCAGCACATCCTCGGTCCAGCCGATGCGGTTGATGCCGATCTCATCCAGGTTGCTTGTTCCGAGACCGTAACGCTTGTCGGCTATCTCAACCACCAAAGGCGGCGGCGAAAGCGGCCAGGGCTCCCCGCGAATCGCCTGGCGCTTCTGCATCAGCACCTTCAGGCAAACAGTCTCCACCGCAACCGGATCGGTTCCCGCAATCAGACCTCTGTACGGCCACATGTAGCGAGGATCGGGCTGGGGCCCCTTGTCGCACAGCGGCCGGAGGGCATCCACGAGAACGAGCTTGGTCTTGCCCTTCACCTGCGGCGTTAGCCAAATCTCACCCAGTTTGGCGTTGTTGGCGTCGTGATAACTCGACGGAGATCCAGTGAAGGTGATGTAGTTCTTGAACACCGTGCCGATGCCGGTCAGCCAGTGCGCTTTGAGCGCCGGTAGCGAAATCAGCGCCTGGCACTTCGCTACTTTCTCCGCACTTCCCTGCACCATCCAGATCTTCTCTTCTTCGACCCCGGATCTTTGAGCGTGGCTCTTACCAGATCCACCAGTTCGGAGTGAGTCTTGTTCAGGTGATCCGTGTGCACCAGGCCGACGACATCCCCCTTCTTCAGGAGACTCTGCCACGCTGTCGCCGGTTCTGCCTTCCCTGTCACCGCCTTCAGAACGTCAGTGAGCATTCCGCGAAGAGCAATTGTGTTCACCTGATTGGCGGGATTCAGAGCGGACTGGTCTCGAACCACGGCCACCCAGCTTTTCACCGCCGGCGCGGCGCTCGCTTCGAGCGTGCCGCCGAGCAGTGACGCCGATACAGCCGTGCCCATCGATCCGCGAACGAAATCACGCCTAGTCACTACTCCGTCATCGTTCATTTCAATTCCTCCAGACTGTCGAGGAACAGCCGTGTTGTCGCCTCGTCAGGAGCCTCGAAGACGAGTCCGAAGACTTTGCCCCGACACAATGAAACCCACCCATCCGTCCTCGATCTTCACACTGCCGCGATTGCCGGGCGGAATGGTCTTGCCGCGCAGATAGACGCGTTCGAAGTGCGCCAGGGCCTTCTGCGCGGCGTCGATTGAGGCGTATCGGACAAACAGAAGGCGCACCGGCTTTGCCGTCTGGTGACGGTATACGGTTGCCACCATCTCGCAACCTAATCCGAGATCAAGAAGGTTGTCCTGGGCCAGAAAGTAGACGTTGTTCAATACGAGGTGCGAGCGGAGGAAGACGGTGCGATCCGCTCTCATTGAGAAACCGCCGTCGACCGTCCTGGGAATCACCTCGACCAGGCGAGGAGGCCTCGTCGGTTCGCGGCCGGCAACAATTGCCTTCCCGAGCGCGAGTACAGCCTGCCTGGAAGCGTCCGTTTCCCTGTAAGACATGACGCGCGCGTACAGGCTTCCGGACGATAGCCGCAAGAGGCCCGCGCCATAGAGCGCCTTCGAACCAGCATCCAGTTCGACAGACTCGCCACCCCAGTCGCCGGAAAGCAAGCCCCAGGCATCGTCGGATGTCTCCATCCAATAGAGTTCGACGATAATGTCGTCTTCGCTCGGGCTCTTGTATTCCTGGACATCGAGGAACTTGAAGCGGTAGCCGAGATAGAGTTCCCCGGCGCCGTCCATGTAGTTGAAGATTCCCTTAGGCTCGACGCGTACCGGCCCGGCAGCCTTCCAACTGCCCAGCGTCTGAGGGAGGCGCACTTGTCCGGAGGCAGCGCAGACAACTACAGCCGTGGCTATGATCGGAAGTCCGCCTCCGCGCATCGCCGCCTACCCCTGAAACACCAATCCCGACGTTTTCAACCCTGCGATCTTGGCGCCGATGTCGACCTGATTCCGGCACGATGCTTTGCATTCGCGGCACGACCTGCAGGCGCTCAAGCCTCGGCCGGACTCGATGGTGGCGAGCGTTGCTTTCGCCATTCCACGATTGGCGTACTGCATCGCGTACATGTGGGAACGCATCAGGGTTGGAATGTCCACGCCCAAAGGACAATCGGCACGGCACTCACCACACTGACGGCAGAACTGCGCGCTGGCCGCGAACGTCTTGTCGGCGAGAAAAGCCTTCTCGTCGGCCGTGTATTCGAGATTCGACGCAACCGTGAAATTCTGGTCCATCTGCTCGTATGTGGTGACGCCCGGAATGGCCGTCGTGATGGAGCGATTGTGAAGCACCCACTTGAGCAGCGCCGTCTGGCTGTGCGGAGGGAGGCCCTTCGGCAGCTTTGGGTCGGGGCGTGCCAGACCACCGGCCTGAGTCTTCATCGCCACAACGCCTAACCCCGAGTTGGCCGCCTGGTCGATGGAGTCCAGCAGCGCTTTGTCCGAGGCCATCGTGTAGTTGAGGGTCACCAGCACGACGTCGAACACACCAAGACGCACGGCTTCGGGGAGCACGACCGAACCGCGATGCGTTGATATGCCGGTGAATCTGGTCTTGCCTTCCTTCTTCAATTCCGCCAGCGCTTGGAGTGGCCCTTCGGCGCCGGCATCCTCCGCCGAATCGATGGCGTGATAGTAGAGGATATCGACGTGATCCATCTGAAGGCGCTTCAGGCTGCCCTCAAAGATTTTCCGGAAGGCGTCCTTGGCCTGCGGAGACCGCACCGGAATCCCGTTGCCTCGGAGATAGACCTTGGTGGCCACCACGACTTTGTCGCGGGTGCCCATCTCCTTGATCACCGAACCTACCATCTGTTCATTGCGCCCCGCCTGGTAGAAGGCTGCCGTATCGTAGTGCCGCATTCCTACTTCGTAGGCCCGGCGCACCAACCCTGGCACGTCGGCATTCATCACGCCCATGCTGACCACCGGCAGGGTGATGCCCGTCTTGCCGAGCGTTCGGGTGAGGATCTTCGATTCGGCGTGGACCGGGCCCAGGGCCATTGCCGCCCCAGCCAGTTGGAGAAACTCCCGACGGTTGTGCTGTTCGTTCATGTGCTCTCCTGAATGCCTATGTATTAACGGATACGAAACTCCTGAACTATCCTCGGACGGGAAAGCAGCCGGGGTCCTGTGGATTTGACCAACGGCCGGCCGGCTGGGGCAAACGACAGCACGGGCGCCTCGAACGTCGCCACGCTCAACGCCTCGCCGCTGTCGTTTGCATCCCGGCGCCTGCCGTTCGCCTGAAACGGACCGTCCGGAATCGAGGCGCATGTCAGAATGAGGGTGTGAGCAGTCCGAATCCCGACGAGGCCATCGATGGAGTCCGGTATCCCGGAGTTCTAAAACTGCTGGCCGTCTACACGATCGTGGGCGCCCTGTCGTCGGCTCGCTATCGCCTGTCGTTCGGACATGTCGGGTTGAGTGCGGATGGCTTGACTGACCTGCTCGGCTGCACGGTGTGGTTCTATCCGTGGGCCGTCTTGACACCGCTGGTGTTCCGGCTGGAACGGAAGTTCCCGGTCGGATCGGCCGGCTGGCCCCGCAGCCTGGGGGTTCTGGCGATCATTTCGATTCCGATGTGCCTCATCGCCTCCCCGCTCATGATGGGATGTTTCGCCCTCGTGCACCGGATGCTCGGCTCGCCTCTTGCCTGGCCGCCGCAGCCCGGTTTCTGGTTCGGCGGCTTGCCAACCGGACAAACCATTTTCTGGTGTAGCGTCGCGGGCGGATATTTCCTCCGCACGCTGTTCCAATTGCACGAGCAGGAGAAGCGCGCTTCCCGGTTGGCGCTCGAGAAATCCGAACTCGAGGCGAGCCTCAACCGGTCGCAGCTCGAGACCCTTCGCGCACGGCTCAATCCTCATTTCCTTTTCAACAGTCTCCAGAATATTTCTGTGCTCGCCGGCAAGGACCCTCAAACCACAAGCCGCATGCTGATGGTTCTCGGCGATCTCTTGCGCGCGGTTCTGCGCCGCGACTCGCAACCGGAATGCACGCTTCGCGAAGAGATCGAACTGACTCGTTCCTACGTGACGCTTGAGCAGATGCGGTTCGCCGATCGGCTGAGCGTGAGCTTCGACATCGCTTCGAAAGCCGAACAGGCGATGATCCCGTGTTTTCTGATGCAACCCCTGATTGAGAACGCCATCATTCACGGCCTGCGCGGGGTTCGAAAGACCGGAATCATCGTCGTCCGAGCTACGCCGGAGGGAGATCAACTGGCGATCACCGTCGTCGACAATGGCGTCGGGCCTCCCTCTGACTCGGCGGGCATGAAGATCGGCGTTGGCCTTGGCTCCACTTGTGAGCGCCTTGACCGAATGTATGGGACCAACCACGAGTTCTCCATTCGCAAGCAGGAAGAAGGAGGCACAGAAGTGCGAATCGCCATTCCTCTGCGCTTCGTAAGGACCATCCCCGAGAGCAGCGTCCATGACGAAACTCCGGCTCTTAATCGTTGACGACGAGCCCTTGATCCGTGCGGGGCTCCGGAGCGGTCTGTCGACCAGAGACGACGTGGTGGTGGTCGGCGAATGCGAATCGGTTTCCGACGCGGTCGCCGCGCTTCGCTCCGATGATGCCGACGTCGTGTTACTCGACGTCGAAATGTCTGACGGGACTGGATTCGACGTGATCCGGATGGTCGGTCCCGAAAACATGCCGGTGGTTGTGTTCGTCACCGCATACGACAGGTACGCGGTTCAGGCATTCGAGGTCAACGCGGTTGATTATCTACTGAAGCCCTTTGACCAGAGCCGGCTCTTCGCGGCGATCGATCGCGTCAAGAAGAAGTTCGACGAACCGGTGCATGCTCTGGCGAAAGGCCTCGAAACGCTGCTGCAGACGCGCGAACCGCAGTGGGCTCAGACGCTCGTCGTGCGCGGTGAAGACCGGTTCGATTTTGTCTCGGTATCGGCCGTCGAGTGGATTGAATCAGCCAACAACTATGCGGTGCTCCACTGCGGTCCAAAGAGTCATTTGCTTTCAGAAAGCCTTACCGCACTCGAAGCGAAACTCGACCCGACAAAGTTCCTGAGGGTGCATCGCTCGATCATCGTCAACTCAAGGCGGATTGCAACAGTACACACAGTGCTTGGCGGCGGCTATGAGATCGAGCTGCAGGGCGGCAGCCGGATCAAGACCGGCCGACAGTATCGGGATAAGATTCGCCGGCTGCTGGAAAATTGAGCCCAGGTTCGACACGAACGGTTGGGCTTCAACCGCCTGCTCCAGCCTGCGCACCTGCACGGATGAAGGCAATCCGGCACCTCTTGATGTCACAAGAGCGCCAGGAACTAGCCCGGATGCAAGTTGGGCGACCGGACCTGCAATTGGCAGGTCCCGGTCGCCCATGACAGTTCCAGGATATTCGAACTCGTGTGTCACGCCACTAAGGCTGGCGGTAACTCACTGAAAATGGTGCGGTCGAGAGGACTTGAACCTCCACGAGATTGCTCCCGCTAGCACCTCAAGCTAGTGCGTCTGCCAATTCCGCCACGACCGCATTGCTGGGTCCGAAATTCCTTTCAAACCCTTTGGCAAAACTCAATTATAAACCGAACTGCCCGGGGAAGGCGACTACTTCTTCGGCGCGGCGGGCGTCTGCGCAGGCGCGGACTTCGGCGCGTTGGGCAGCGGAACCTGCTGCGTGGTCGAGGTCTTCCCGTTATCGGTGGAGAGATCGACCTTGATCGGAGACTGCGACGCCGGAGCCGCCGGGGTCGGCTGCTTCGGTGCCGGGGCCGACTGAGTGACCGGAGCCTTCTCCAGAACCGACGTGCCGGTCGAGCCGCCGCCGGCCCGCGTGTACAGCACCGACAGCGTCAGCGAAGTGACCATGAACAGCCCCGCGGAAATCGTGGTGGCTTTCGACAGGACGGTGGCCGCGCCGCGCGGGCCAAACGCCGTCTGTGAACCCATGCCGCCGAACGCACCGGCCAGGTCGGCCGCCTTGCCGCTCTGCAGCAGGACCACGATGACCAGGAACAGACACACGATCACGTGGACGATGGTGAACAGGATAATCATTCGGGTATTCCTAAAGAAAAGAACCCGCGCCCCGAGTGGAGCGCGGGTTCGCCAATTGTCCAGTATAGCGCGATCCGGCCTGCCTTAGAAGTTCAGGCGGAACGCGACCTGCATGCGGCGCGCATTGGTTCCGTCCGGGAACCCTTGCGACTGCGTGCCGTTGCCGACGTTGGCGATGGGCTTGAGGACCCCCGCCGCCGCCGTGTAGGAGGAGGTGTTCACCGCCGTGTTGTACTGGGTGTTGAAGGCGTTGAACGCTTCAAACATCAGGTTCGCCTTCACCCGCTCGGTGAACGGCAGCGAGCGTACGATGCGCGCGTCCACGCGGAACACGCGATCGATGTCGATATTGCCGGTCGGCAGGAAGGGCACACGGTTCCAGCCGCCGGAACCGTTCAACGTGGTGTAGGCCAGGTTCACGCCGGAGAACTGGCTGCTAGTGCTGCCGGAGAACGTAACCGTACCGGTCACCGGCTGGGAAGAGGCCATCGTCGTGATGGAGGAAAGCTCCCAACCGTTGACAAAGAAGCGGTTAAACAGCGAATCGTTCTTGGTGAACGTGGGGGCCCAGAGCCAGTTGATCACCGCGCGGTGGCGCTGATCCAGCGTAGAGGTGCCCTTGTCGAAGCCGTAGCCGCCAGGATAGGTGGAGTTCACGAAACTGGAGCTGATGTTCCAGCTCGCGCCCTGCTGATTGGCGTTGTCGATGGCATGCGACCAGGTATAGGAAACCTGGGCGATCAGGCCGTGGGACATGCGCTTCTGCAACTGCAAGGCCAGGGCGTTGTACCAGGACTGGCCGCCGTTCTCCACCTGGAGGATCTTGCTGAAGTTCTTGTCCACGCGGTTCGCGAACAGGTAGGTTGTGGTCGGGAACAGGCCCACCTGGTTCCCGGAGGCGTCCTGGATCTGATAGGTGACCGTCGGTCCGGGTGCGCCGAGATTCAGGTCGCGCTGGGTGAAGATGCCGATGCCGCGGCTCCAGATGTAGTTCGCGGTCAGGCCGAGGTCCTTGCCAAGCTGACGCTCGATGCTGACGTTCGCCTGCTGCGAATAAGGATTGTGGAGTCCGGTGGAGGCGAAAGCCAACTGGACAGAACCGGCGGGCAAGCCGGCCGCGCTAGGCAGGGTGTTCCGGAAGACCGGGGCGCCCGTCTGCGTGTTGTTGATGGAGATGGAAGTCTGGTAAAGACCATTGCCCAGGAAGAGCGTATCCAGCATGTTGCCGTGAATGCGGGCATAGAAGATGCCGTAGCCGGCGCGGACCACCGTCTTCTCGTTCACGTTGTAAGCCAGGCTGAAGCGCGGCGCAAAGTTCAGATTAGAGGAGGGCACATACCCGGTCTGAGGCCATGCCGGGTTGGACATCGTCGGCTGGGGCAGGAAGGTCTTCTCGTAGCGTAGGCCGTAGCTGAGAGTCAGCTTCTTGTTCAGTCTCCAGACATCCTGGATGTAGGCATTGATGTCGGAGGTCCGCAGGGTGTGAATCGGGTTGCCGAACGCCTGGGAGAAGGTCTGGTAGTTCTTGGAATTCGTCGTGTTGCCCGAGAAGTCCCTGGCGAACGCGGTGATGTTGGCGTAGCTATATGCGCCGTTGCCGTTGAAGAGCTGGTTCATCCAGTCCTGGGTGGTCTGGAAGTCGAGGCCGAACTTCAACGAGTGGCTGCCATAGGTCCAGCTCAGGTTGTCGACAAGCTGGTGGCGCATTTCGCTCGGGTAGGTACGAGGATAGGCCTGGGCGGCGCCGACGGTGGAGCCGGCCACCGTGATGTACAGGCCGCCCGTTTCGGGCCACAGGTCCGAAGCGCCCGGATCGGAGAGCCGATCCTTGAACCAGCCATAGCGGAGTTCATTGACCAGATTCGGGGTGATGATGCGCGTCCAGGAAGCCTTGCCGTAGCGGGTCTCCACCGTGGAGTTTCCGTTGTTGCCCAGCATGTTGCCGTTGGTGAGAACGGCCTGGGTCTGAATGCCATAGGGCGAGCGCCAGTGCATGGCGTTCAGGCTGATGCTGAACGAGTCCTTATCATTGGGGCGGTAGTCCAGTTTCGCGAAGCCCATGATCGAGCTCACGGTGCGGGGCACCAGCTTGTTCATCTGCTTCTGGATGAAGTTGATCGCCGCCGTGCACTGCTCGGCTGTCGCCGTGCAGCTGGCCACCGGGATGAAGTTGCCAGTCGGATCCGTCAGGTTGTTGTTGACGATGCGGTTCTGGCCGGGGAAGTTCCGCTTCACCGTCTCAAAGTTACCGAAGTAGAACAGTTTGTCCTTCTTGAGAGAACCACCGAGGCTGGCGCCCGCCTGGTGCCGCCATTCCGGAGCGTTCAGACCGTTCGCATAGCGGTCGGTCGCATTCAGCGTGCGGTTGCGGAAGAACCAGTAGGCGGTCCCGTGCGTGGCATTCGTTCCACTGCGCGTGACAGTGTTAATGACACCGCCCATGGCGCGGCCGAATTCGGCCGAGAAGCCATTCGAGAGCACCTGGAATTCCTGCACGGCATCCTGGGAGATCTGGGTGGAGATGCGGGTGCGGCCGGCGTTCTCATTATAGAAACTGTTCGTCGTGTCGTTGCCGTCCGTCAGGAAGGCGTTGCCCATGGCGATGCCACGGAAAGCGACCAGGCCGAATGTGCCGTCGTTCACAACCGCGGGGGTCAACAATACAAAGGAGTCGACGCGGCGGCCATTGATGGGCAGGTTGTCGATCTGCGACTGGCCCACCACCTGCGATACACCCACATTGGTGTCGGAAACCAGCGGCGCAGCCGAGGTGACTTCCACCGTCGTGGCCGTCGACGCAACCGACAGGGTCACGTTAAAGCTCTGGGTGGCACCCACTTGCAGCTGGAAGTCCTTCACTTCCCACGCGGCAAAACCCTGTTTCTTGACCGAAACGGAGTAGCCCGTCGCCGGAGGAAGCGAGGGCGCGCTGAAGGCACCCGACTCATTCGTGTCCATCGTGCGGCGGATACCCAGCGAATCGTTGGAAACGATGACACTTGCGCCCGGAACGGCGGAACCCGACTCGTCGCGTACGCTGCCGGAAACGCCAGCCAATCCCGCGACGGCCTGCGCCCAGGCGGAGGTTGCCGCCAGGACCAGAACGACCGAGAGGAAAAGTATTCTTATTTTCATATCGGAATCTCCCAATTGCTGTAACGGGGTAAGGTAAACTGCGCACTACAGCCGGTGGATGGTGGATTGCACTCCGCCTGGAGGGGAACGTCAAGGTTTTCCCGGGCGGTCCTCGTAGCTAGAGACGACAGTTCACGCCGGTGCCTGAACAACAAGCCGTTCGCGTGACCTTGTTCGAACAGAGCTTTCCTTCCCTGAAGACTCAACATCTATGAGAATAGCAGACACAATGTGCGGTTGCGTTACAGTTGCGCCTCGATTCCGTTACTCTCCCTAACTTCCCTCCTCGAAACATGACCTTTTCGTGGGCTATTGTTACGCCCTTTTCACATTAAACACAGTTGATCCTCGGCAACCGGCCCGTATCTTCCAGATTTCTTCGCCGGGACGCGCTCCGCAAAACAGAGTCTCGGGTGTGATATCAAGACAGCATGAGACTGGATCAACAGGTGGCCGTCATCACCGGCTCCACCAAGGGACTCGGCCGGGAAATGGCAGTTCGGCTGGCAGCCGAAGGTTGCCGGGTGGTCGTTCACGGCATGGATGCCGAGCGAGCCGAGGAGGTTCGTCAGGCGTGCGGACCGGAAGCCGCGGTATTCCTGGGCGATATCGCCAACCAACCCACCGCGACCGCTCTCATGGATTTCGCCGTCCAGCGGTTCGGCCGCCTCGACATCCTGGTCAACAATGCCGGGATCGTCAAGATGCAGCCCTTCCTCGAGTTTGAGGCCGCCGTCTGGCAACGATTGGTGGATGTTCACCTCAGCGGGGCATTTTACTGCGCCCAGGCCGCCGCGAAACGGATGGCGCAAGCCGGGGGCGGCCGCATCATCAATATATCGACCATTGCGGCTTCGTTCGGCCAGTTCGGGTTTGCTGCCTACTCGCCGGTGAAAGCCGGGGTGGAAGCGCTCACCCGCGTCATGGCCGTGGAACTGGCCCAACACAGGATCGCCGTCAATTGCATCGCTCCGGGCCCCGTCTGGAACGACATGATGGAACACCTGTACGGCCCCGAGAAACTGGCCGAACGCTGCCGCACCATTCCGATGCAGCGGATGGCCGAAGCGTCCGAAGTTGCCGAATTGGCGCTCTACCTTCTGTCGCCGGCCGCGGCTTACATGACCGGACAGGTGCTGCACCTGGATGGAGGCGCCAGCGCGGCCGGCTGCTTCACGATGGAAGTCTACAAACGAGCTACTTCTTAAGCTGCGAGGCGGCTGAATTGCGATTCTGCCGCGCGTTGGCGTACTTGGGGTCGATGCTCAGCGCCTGATCGAAGTCCGCGACCGCCTTCTGCCATTGCCCCAGCCGCATGTAGGCGTACCCGCGCGCATTCCAGGCCAGCGCCAGCCTCGGGTTCATCTCCACCGCGGCAGTCAGTTCCTCAATCGCCGGCTGGAACTTTCCGCTCTGCAGCAGAGCCCGGCCCGCCTGATGATGGGATTCGGCCGTGCCTCCGGATTGCGCTTTCGCGGTTGGCACACTGCCTGGCCCAGCTCCTGTCTGGCGGAGCGGTTCCGCGCCCTGCCGTTTCGACGGCAGCCCGCCGCCGTCGCGCTTCCTCTCGGCCTGCAGCACGACACGCGCCTTCTCGGCGGCGTCCTTATACTGGGCATTGCCCGGACTGAGCTTTGCGGCGTTGCTGAGATCCGACAAGGCGTTCTCGTATTCCCGCAGCAGGAAATAGGCGCTGCCCCGCAAATACCAGGACTCCGCATTGCCCGGATCGAGTTCAATCGCCTTCGACCGGTCAGCCAGCCCCTTTTGGTGGTCGCCCATGGAATGGTAACTGGCTCCCCGGGCGATGTAGGCCTGCGCGTTCGTGGGGTCGGCTTCGATGGCCTTCGTGCGCTCGGTCAACGCTTCGTTTGGGCGCCCCATCTGGATCAGCAAATCCGCGCTGGCCAGCAGCTTCAGGCTCGCCGCTCGCCGCGCCTCCGCATCGGTAACCAGCGGGACCTTCGCCGCCGGTGTGGACACCGGACCCGGTTTCGGCTCTGTCCGGACAGCCGGCGCCGAAGCTCGGGACACCGGAGCAGTCGCAACCGCAGCCGGAGCCTCCGCCCCCACGGGCTTCTCCCGTTGTGCGGCCGATTCGCCGGCATTCATCTGCTCCAATGCGGCCTGTGCTTTCACGGACACCTCGTGAAATTCCGTGTTCGACGGGTCCAGGCGCTCCGCAATGCTGAGATCCGAGATAGCCGAGCGGTATTCGTGCAGCAGGTAGTGCGCACTGCCCCGCGAGAACCAGGCCAACGCGTTGTTGGGGTCGAGATCGATAGCCTTCGTACGATCGGCGAGCCCCTTCTGGTGGTCGCCCATCGAATGGTAACTGCTGCCTCTGCCGATGTACGCCATCGCGTTGGCCGGTTCCAGTTCTACGGCTTTGTTCCGGTCGTCAAAAGCTTCCTTCGGGCGCCCCAACCGGGCCAGCAGATCGGCCCGCGCCAGCAGCGCTCGAACATTGTCCGGGTTGGATTGCAGCGAAGCCGCATAGTCCGACAGAGCTTCATCCGTCCGGCCCAGGGATTCACGAGCGGCCGCTCGAAACATCAGCGCGGTGGCGCGATCGGGCCACTCCGCTTCCGGGTGCAGTTCCAGAGCCCGGGTGAAGTCCGCCGCCGCCTTCTCGAAATAGCCGAGTTGGCCCTGAGCGTGTCCGCGGGCGTAATAGGCTTCCGTGTAATCCGGCTTCAGAGCGATCGCGCGGTCGTAATCTTCGAGCGCATCGCGGTACTTTGCCTGCTTCGCGGAGAGGCGGCCTCTTTCCAGGTACGGCTCCGGATTGTCCAGCTTCAACCGGATGCACTCGGAAAGGGCTTCTACCGCCTTGGAAACGTCCCCGGTGCCGATATAGGCCGCAGCCAGGCTGCGGTAGACACTCGAGCCGCCCGGTCGAACGTCCAGCATCCGCTGAAAGGCCGCCGCGGCTTCCGGATACTGCTTCAGCGCCAGGTAGGCATCCCCCAGGAAACGCAGCACCTCGGTGTCGCTGGGCGTGATCTCCGAGGCGAGGTTCAAATCCGCCGCGGCCTGCTGGAATTTGCCGGACTTGAAGTAGATGATCCCCCGGCGCCGAAGAGCCCCTGAAGATCGCGGGTCTACGTTCAGAACATCCGTATAACGGTCGACGGCTTCGTCCACTTGACCTGCCGCTTCAGCGCGCACGCCCCGCTCATACAAAGTCGCCGACGCCCTCCGGTCCGCCTGCCCGTGCAGGGGAAACATTAGCCCGCCTAGTACCAACACAATTGTCGCGGGCGTGTTCCTCCTCATGTTTCCAGCATCTTACATGGACTTAATGCGTTCTTCAAGTTGTTTGCTAAGTTCCAGATAATCATCGCCTTCTAAACGCAGTGGCTTTCCGATAACCACGCGCACAATGCCAGGCCGCGGGAATGACCAGGTTGGGTGAAGCACGCGATTCGACCCGTGAATCCTCACCGGCACCACCGGAACCTTCAGCCGCGACGCCATCATGGCCGCCCCAGGCTGGAAATGCCCCACGGAATCGTCGTAGCTGTGCTTGCCTTCGGGGAAGATCAAAGGGCACCATCCCTCTTCCACCATTTCCCCGATATACCGTAGCGTCTGCCGCGTCCCCGCTTCCCTTTGCGGGATCGGCAGAGCATTGAACATCAGGCACGACAGGTAGTAGTTGAGATTGCTCGTGAGCCGGGAAAACAGGCTGTGCCGCTCCGGGTAATAGTGCGCATCGAAGAACTCCTTGCGCATGGCGGGCGCCAGTTTGTGCCGCCACTTCCAGGGCATTGCGATAAAGAGCACCGGAGCATCGAAATAACCCTGATGATTGGAAGCGAAGATCACCGGTCCGTCGATGCCCTGCAGATTCTCGCGGCCCTCCACTCGAACCCAGGCAAAGATCCGGGCCAGGTTCAGCAGCCACACATTCAGGTGGAAGATCCGCGACCAGAGGGCCCACTTCGACCGGTTCCAGGTGGGGAAATCCATCACCTCGGCCGGGCCCGCTGCACCGGCCGGCGCCGTCTTCAGCGCCTCCAGATCCGCGATCGTCTTCGCATTGGAGAACGCCTTCTCGTCCACCGGCGCGCCCAGTTCCCGCTCCAGCGCCACCAGCAGTTCCACACGATCGAGCGACGACAGGCCCAGGTCGTCCAGCGACGTCCCGGAACTGACCTCCCGGCCCGTCGTCCACTTGCCCAGCAGCGCCTCCATGCCCGTGGCGTCTTTTGCCGGACCCGCCGGCCGCAGTTCCCCACTCAACCGGCCGCGAATCTCGCGCCGGCGCAGCTTGCGCGTTCCCTCGGTACGCGGCAACTCCGACTCGCTCCAGACTGTGTAGCTGCGTACCTTCTGATGCTCTTCCAGCGTGCCGTTCGCCAGAGCTATGACCTGTTCCGCACGGACCGTGGGCTCCAGCACGATCGCCGCATGAACACGTTCTCCACCGTCAGCCTTCAGTCCGATGACGGCGCTCTCCCTGACCCCGGCGATCCCGTTCAGCACCCTCTCGACGTCCTCGGGGAAGACGTTCCGGCCGTCGGGCAGGACGATCATCTCTTTCTTCCGGCCCTTGATCATCAGCCGGCCCGAGTCGTCCAGTTCGCCAATGTCGCCGGTATGGAACCAGCCATCTTCGAAGGCCTCGGCCGTGGCGCCGGGATTGTTGAAGTAGCCGGACGTCACGTTGCCGCCGCGCACCAGCACCTCGCCGTCCTCGGCGATGCGGATCTGGACGCCCGCAATCGGCTTGCCGACGGTTCCTCGACGGGAGTGGAACGGGTGGTTCAACGTGACGATGGGCGCGGCTTCCGTCAGGCCGTAACCTTGGATCACCGCCCAGCCGAGATTCCCCCAGAACTCCTCGAGCCCGGGATCGAGCGCCGCTCCACCCACCACAAAGCTCCAGAACTTGTATCCGAACAGACGATGCGCGCGGCGGTACCGCCACCACCGCCACCAGAACTTCTCACCGGCCGGAGCATTCTCCGCCGTCTCCGGAGCGACACCCTTCAGATACTCCTTCAGAACATCCAGGATCTTTGGCACCGAGACCAGCACCGAAATCCGGCGCGACTTGATCTGCCGGACAATCTCACGCGGGTCCTGGCTGCGCTGGAAGATCACGGTGCCCGAGATCATCGGCGGAATGAAGATCGCCATGGCCTGGCCGAACATGTGGCTCAGGGGCAGCAGGTTGAGGAACCGGATGGGCGAGAAGGGCCCAGCGTATTTGCGGTACTTCAGCACCTCCCGTTCCACGGGCACGATATTGGCCAGGATGTTGCGGTGCGTGATGATGACGCCTTTCGGCTCCGCCGTCGCGCCGGACGTGAACAGGATCTCGGCGATGTCGTCGGGCTTCGCCGCCACTTCCTCAAACCGCGCGTCGTCACTCTTCCAGTCGAGATCGGACAACCGCCAGACCGGCGGGGCGCCTTCGAGCGCCGGCACCTTCACCTCATCACCGGCGGCAATTGCCTTCGCCGAAGTGATGCGCAACACGCGTTCCAGAAACTCCGCCGAATGGTGCTCGTCGATGGGCGCAACCGCCACGCCGCGCAGGACGCAGCCCCAGAAGGCCGCCACCCAGGCAGGCCGGTTTTCGCTCCACAGAATGATGCGGTCGCCGCTGCCAATGCCCGCAGCCTGCAGCTTTGCCGCGAAATTGCGAGCCGCGCGCGCCAGCCCGGCATAGCTATAGGCCCGCGGCCGGAAGCCGTCGTCGTAAACGAGATATTCGCCTTCCAGCTCCGCGACCGTGCGGAAGTAGTCCAGCAGCGTTTCACGCACCATGCACTGCCAACCTTACTGGATCGTGCTGGACCCCTGAATCCCCATGTCGGTATTGGCCACATTCTTGTTGATGTGGTTGTCCAGGTTGATCACATAGGTCTCCGGAGCGTCGATCAGCGTGGGAGAATGCGTCGCGCAGATGATCCGGAATTTCTTCTCCTGGACCAGCTCCATCAGCATCTTGAGAATGCGGCGCTGGTTCGACACCGATAGCGCCATCTCGGGCTCGTCCAATAAGAGAATGGTGCCTTCCGGCAGCGAGGGAAACGTCTCCCGGAACATCGACAGCATCACCTGCCCGTGGCTGGCAGCCTGAATGAACTCCTGCATCTGCGGGTTGCCGGCAAACAGTTCGGGGTGCATGCGGGGATTGTGCTGCTCCGCATCAAACAGGAAGATCTTCGGCGCTTCCACCTGATTCTCGAAGCGGCAGACAAAGCCGTCAATCTGTTCGCCTTGCAGTGCGTAGTAGATGGAGTGCAATAGCGTCGACTTGCCGCAGCCGTTCTCACCGGTGAGCAGAACGAGCGGATGCGTCAGATCCACCACCATCGGCATATGAAAGTTCAGTTGGACAAAGACTGGGTGCGACAGTATTTTGAGGAACATGCCAGGGAAACTACCAGGATAGCAGTGCCCTACCGGCAGGAACATGCGCCTGCCGGCGGACGCCGAACACGCACAAATTCCATTTCGCCGGGAAACGGGCCCCCGCCCTGCCCCTGGGTCCACCGTCCGGTGGTAGCAGACTCTCCGCGATTGGGCGCGACTCCTGGAAACCCGGAACACCATAAGCGGTGTCCAATTCCTCAGCATGGCTTCCTCCGCAATGGTCCCTTGCAGGCTACCTGGTCTGTGTCTGGCGTCCGGCGCCGCATTGAGCGTCCTTTTCCTGGCCGGCTGTTCCGCGCGCCAGCCTGCCGCGAAGACGTGGCGGCTCGTCGGCACGGGCCGCACCTTGACCTTGAATCCCCCACGCCCCGCCGGCCCCGCCTTCACTCTCAGGAACGCGCGGGCAGCCAAAACCAAATCCGCCGCCTGCCGCCTGGAAACGAGCGAAGTCTCCTTCCAGTGGAAGGGTCGGAACGCCGCGGTCCGCGCCACGCCCGATTCCCTGGTGGCCACGCCCGGATCGCTGGTCGCGGCCGAAGGCAGCAAGGGTCCGCAAGGCCTTTCGAGCGAGACCGTGCTGGCCCGGAACTGGTTCCGTGAGGACTTCCTGCCCAACCTGGGCAAACAGCAGACCGCAGGCTGTATCGCCCCGACCGAGATCCCTCAACTCGCGCAGCGCGTCATCGACAACTTAGCCATCCCCACCGCCACTGCGTATCGCCTGCGCTACGGCGAATTCGCCATGAACGGCTACATCGATGTGGACGCGAAGTTCCGCCTGACGGGAGTCGAGCCCATCCGCACGAACGGCCAGGTCACGGGCTATCGGACCTCCTACTATCTGTTGAAGCCCGCCGCCCGCGGAGGAGTCGAAGTCTCCGCCGGCACCTCCGACAGCAATACCGGCGGCACCATCACATCCGCCGCCGCGGTCGATTCTGAGCTGCTGCACCTGCCGGCCGGCGCAACATTCCTCCGCCTCTTCTTCCGTTCGTGGAGCACGCAGTCCGACCGCCGCATCGCCGTTCTCGCCGCCGCATCCCAATCCGCCATCGAATCCGCCACCGCGGAGTTCAACGAAAATCCAGAGGCGTTCTGCTCCACCGCGGCTAGTCGTGGCATCGCTTGCGTGGGCGTTCCCAAGGATACGGTCATCGGGCCTGAACTTCTCGTGCAGACCAACAACCGCAGCCTCTACGTGCCGGTCGGCGGCAGTCTCGGCGACCTGTTGCGTACCGCCGGTATCCGCGATCCCAAGACCGTACTCGCGAGCCTGAAGATCAGCAAGCCCTATGAAGGCAAACTCGTACCCGTCGACCTCAGCCAGGCCGGAGGCGGCATTCTCATGTTCGTCTTCACGGGCGGCGAGCAGGTGACGTGGTAATCGCCCTCAGCCCTTGGTCAGTTTGAAATTGCGGAACGCCCCTGTGTCGAAGAAGCTGCCCAGCCCAATGCGGCCGGCGCCCAGACTCAGGTCGATGCCCTTCAGCGCGGGCGATGTCTGGCCGTTCACCCAGCATTCGACAAGACCCTTCGACGCGTCGTAGGTGATCTTGACCTTCTGCCACTCCTCGGTCAACAGCGTGCCCGGACCCTTGGTGGGACTGATGCGCACGCGATCGCCATTGAAGCAGTGGAAGATTCCGTTGTGCACTTCCACCTTTTCCGGCGAGTCGTTGGAGAGATGGACATAGTTGAAATATCCATCCTTCTGCCAGGCGTACAACAGCACCAGAGAACCCTTGGCGGGCTTCCGCTTCACTTCCACTTCGAGCGTGAATTTCGCAATCGGCTCTGTTTGCGCCAGTGCGAACTGGACGGGCCGGCGCGGATTTGCTTCCTGCGGCCGCGGCACCACCAGTTCCAGTTCGGAAGCACTGATCTTCCAATCGGCGGCCGCGATCACATCCCACTCGAGCCCGAATGCACTGATCTTCTCGGCCAGAGGCGGAGTCTTCCGGAGCCGCCATCGCGGCAGGCAGGAGAGCAGGCAGAGCAAACAGGCTTCGGCGTCGCATGCGTCTATCATATGCCGCTGCGTGGGCCACCGGGTTATCCAACGACGATGAAACCCCGAAGGTTGATCTCTCATCAATAGGAATGAAGGGAGGGGCCTTCATGTTCCACTCCTGGAACAATCGGTCTTCCAGTCTTTGGGAAAAAGCGGCCACAACCTGGTGCCGGGTCATGCATCCCGCGCCCATGTGGCCGGTCAACGGTCAATACCGCTGCCCGGAATGCCTCCGCACCTACGCCGTTCCCTGGGAGGAACAGCGTAAGCCAGTTCACTCGGTCACCCCGCTGCCAGTTCGTGTGACAGCTCAGCCGGCAGGACAACCGCCCTTGGGCCGTGCCGCGTAATCTCACTCAACCCTGAAACAACCCAGGTGCGGCGCCGGGACGAAAGCCCGGGAATACGGTTTGAAGATCCGTGCGCCCCACGTGTGCCGTCACGATCTCGCTGAGTACACCGCGGAAATCCGTGGTCACGGCGAGATCGCGGCCTTCATAGAGCTGTTCGGTCTCGAGCCCGGGCCAACGCCCGGCGACGCGCCCGCCGTGAATGCCGCCGCCCATCGCGAACATCACATTGGCATGGCCATGATCGGTACCGCGCGTTCCGTTCTCCCGCGCGGTCCGGCCAAACTCCGACATCGTCACTAACACGATGTCTTCCATCCGGTCGCCCAGATCCCGATGGAAAGCCGCTAGCGCCTGCCCGAACTCCCGCAGCTGATTCTCCATTTGCGGAACCTCGTTGGTGTGATGGTCCCGAACCACCCATGTCGGCAAACGCCGCCTCCAGGCCGACGTTGCCCTTCACAAGCTGTGCCACCTGGCGCAGACTCTGGCCCAGCCGGCCGCGCGGATACACTGCTCCGTTGTCCGGTGTTGGATTCGCGCGGCGGACCGATTCCAGCATCCGCATGGCTTCGAAGGTTTCCTTGCCTGCCGTCTGCAGACGTGGGTCGCTGGACGTTTCGTACATGGACTGGTAGTCGCCGGCCATCTTCCGGTCGCGCACCTGGAAATCATTCACGTTGCCGATGGCAACTGCCGACTGCGGGCCTCGCAACGTCTTCGCCAAGATTCCCCGCTGGCGCTCACGGCGCGCAGCGGCGAGGGGTTCGTTTCGCGCACCAGTGCGCGGTTCATCCAGCCGTCGCTGGTCGACTTCAAACCCGGAGTTCCGCTCTCCATGTAGTCCTGCGCATCGAAATGCGACCTGGTCGAATCAGGCGACCCGGTTGCCTGCACAATGGCAAGCTGCTTCGAGTCGTACAACGGCTTCAACGGTTCCAACTGCGGATGCAGGCCGAAGAAACCATCGAGGTCGATCACTCTTTCGCGTGCAATGCCGATGGTGGGCCGAAGCTCCGAATACCGCTTGTCGCCGTGAGGCACCACGATGTTCAGGCCGTCGGCCGCCCCGCGCTGCAGCACCGCCACGATAATCTTCTTGCGTTCCGGCCCCGCCGCCGCCCGAGCCAGCCATTGCGGAGCCGCCCCCACGCCAAATAGAGCCAGCGCGGAGTTCTTGAGGAATACCCGTCGTGTCGCCATCGCCCGTGCTCCTTTCAACGTTTCTGAAACTCCGGCGAACCCCAGACGGCGCCGGCGTCTTTGTACTTTGGCGGAATCCACCTGGATCCCCGGCACTCGATTCGCAGCCAGCGCGCTGGCAAAGTTCAGGCGCGCCACCAGCCCCGATGAGTTGACCCACTCTTCCGATTTGTTCGAGTAGCCCGTAGGCTCGGCCTTCCGGTACAACGGCTGCCCCAGCCGGTCCACCACCTGGGCGAGGCCGAAACCAAAGGTGATGTTTCCTTCGCCAGCGCGAACAGCGCTGGCGACGAATTCCAAAGGCGATTTTATTTTCGCTCTGGTAGGCTTCCGCCGACCAGAATTCCTTCGACTCGAACATGGTCTTGACCACCGAGCGCAGGTCGCCATCGGTCTTGAGGAACTCTTTCGCCATGCGGTCGACCAAGGCTGCCGGCGGATCGTCGCTGACGAACCGCAGGGCCAGTTCGCGACTGACAAACCGCGCTGTGGAGGGATGTTTGGCAAGAAGGTTCGAGGACCTTGAAGCCATCCTCCTGGCCGCCACCCGCGGAAATCTTGACGCCGAGTACGGTTTTGGCGCCCCGATCGTGCAGCCTCGGCGCGAAATAGAAGCCACCGCCCTGTTGAGGCTGGCGAATCGTCCAGCCCGTGAAGCAGCGCGCCACCTCGACGATATCCTGCTGGGAATAGCCCCCATCCGCCCCCAGGGTGTGAAGCTCCATGAGCTCGCGGGCATAATTCTCATTCAAACCACGCTGCTTCTGACGAGGCTGCGAGCCCGGCGCAACGGACTGCCAGTTGTCCAGATAAAAGAGCATCGCCGGGTGCTTGGCGGTCGCAGTCAGCAGATCCCTGAATTTGCCGAGAACGTTGGGACGGATGGCGTCGCGTTCGTAGGAGGTGACGAGATAGCGGTCGGCTCCCTTTTCGAAAAATACATTGAAGTGGTTGAACCAGAAGTCCGTCAGGACTTCCTCCAGCTGACGATTGGAATAGACCGCCCGGAGGACCTTCGCCTCGGATAGATCGTAGGCGATCACGCGGGGTGGCGCGGTTTGCATCAGGAAGTCGCGACGCTGCTGTGTGGTTGCTTCCGCCATGCGGAAGCCCGGCCGCTCAGGCCGGGGCGGACGCGCAGCGTCCGCCGCCGAAAAATTTTTTTGGGGTTTGGGTCTTGGATAGGTCCGTGCGAGCTCCTCGCTCGACATGCGCAGCGACTCCAGCGGCCGCAGGCGCTCCTCCAGTTGCGAATCCTCCGGGATTCGTCCTGGATGGAGCTGCAGATCCAGCCACTTCTTCCAGCCAAGCTGCTGGACTTTCTCTACATCCCCTGGCCGCGCCCCAAACGTCGCGCGTGCCAGCAGGTGTTCCATGCGTTGCTCTTCCGTCAGATGCGGAGCTGCCGCAACCAGCGGGACGGCCAGAAGGAACAGGAGTCGTCGCATACACCGATAGTGACGACGAATGTACAGATCAGGTTGACAGGCAGTTTTTCGGCGGCAGGACGAATTGATGGATTAGTTAGGATTGAGGGGGGAAGAGAAGGTCGTATTGGAGCGGGAGACCGGATTCGAACCGGCGACATCGACCTTGGCAAGGTCGCACTCTACCAGCTGAGTTACTCCCGCTCGCCGTGACTTTTTAATTGTTGCTCGACCACCCTCAATCTGTCAAATCCGGCCGTCGCGCCGCTGTAACCGAAGGCTCGGGTAGTACCAATCCGTTCAGCCGGTTGCAGCTTCCCCAGAACAAATTCCGCCGGAAATGCGAGCGATTTCCACAACCCCTGCAAACGTAGATAATCCTTTGTTTTTAAACGGTTACAAATATGTGAGAGGCGGTGCTTGATGCCCTGTGAATTGTGCTATTCTGATCTTCGCTTGGGCGGCGGCGTACGCTGCGGGAGGACACTCCCGATCAACGACGCCAGACAGAACGGTCGCCTCCAGCCAATCCACAAATCTGTTTCTGTCGACCTTTCCACCCTGTGGAAATTCCGTGGGAGTATTGTGACTCGATGTTGGAAAAAAATACATGGGAAGCCATCAAAGAACAGCTCCACCACAAGTTAACCTCGGAGGCGTACCAGAACTGGGTTTCTCGCACAGAGTTCCTGGAACTGGACGGAGCAAGGTTGCGTGTGGCTGTACCGGACGAAGTGACAAAGATCTGGCTGGAGAGCGAATACGCACCGAAGGTGGCCACGGCCATCCGCGAACTACAGCTTCCGATCGCTGAAATCCACTACGAGCTCGCGCCGCTGTCTGCGCAGCAGGCCGACCGCTCCGCACCCCGCCCCGTGAATGGGGCCGCGGCTGCCGCACCCGCGCCGGAGTTCCCGGCCGTCAACAGCCAGTTGAACCCGCGCCTGACGTTCTCGTCCTTTGTGGTGGGCTCCTGCAACCAGTTTGCCCATGCGGCCGCCCTCGCTGTCGCCAACTCGCCTTCCCGAAGCTACAATCCTCTGTTCATTTACGGCGGCAGCGGAATGGGGAAAACTCACCTCATCCATGCCATCGGCCGCGCTCTCATCGACCATCATGGCGCCCTGCGCCTGGTCTACACCTCAGGCGAACGGTTCATGAACGAGATGATTCATTGCATCCGCACCGATCGCATGGCCGCCTTCCATCAGCACTATCGCACCGCCGATGCCCTGCTGATCGACGACATCCATTCGCTGGCCGGCAAGGAACGCACGCAGGAAGAGTTCTTCCACACCTTCAATGAGCTCTACGACCACCAGAAGCAGATCGTGATCAGCAGCGACCAGATGCCCAAGAACACCCCGGGCCTGGTCGAGCGGCTCCGCTCGCGCTTCGAATGGGGTCTCATGGTGGATGTCCAGCCGCCTGACCTCGAGACCAAGATGGCCATTCTGGATAAGAAGGCCGAGATGGAAGGCATCCGCCTGCCCGAGGACGTCCGCATCTACATCGCCACCAAGACGAAGTCGAGCGTGCGCGAATTGGAAGGCGCCTGGACCAAGCTGCTGGCGTACTCCTCGGTGACCAACATCCCGATCAATCTGCCGATGGCCCAGCAGGCGCTGAAGCAGCTCCTCCCTGGACCCGAACGCCGCATCACCATCGACGCCGTCGTCCGCGCCGTGGCGGAACGCTACAACCTGCAGCCGTCCCAGCTCAAACAGAAGACGAACGCCCACGAGATCGCCCGCCCGCGCCAGGTCGCCATGTACATCTGCAAAGAGCTCACGCCCGCTTCCCTGCCCGAGATCGGACGCCACTTTGGGGGTAAGCACCATACAACCGTCCTCCATTCCATCCGGAAGGTGGAGGAGCTGCGCCAGTCCGACCCCGATTTGAACAGGCTGATCCACAGCGTATCCGATTCATTCAATTAGATTTCCACAGATTTCCACAGCTGCGCCTCCACAGACCCTCTGCACGCTTGTGAGGATCGTCGGGCCAGCCGGAAGATCCCGCGCTTCCAACGTGACTTTTCACACTTCGCGGATCCGTCAAGGCTCAGAGTTTTGTATAATTTAGAGAGAAATCTACATTTCCACAGGTCCTACGAATCCTAGAAGCAATAGGATCTGTTCAATGAGAGAGAGAGATAGCAGTAGGCGTAGGGTCCGACCAGAAGGGGAAACGGTTCCATGGAGTTCACCGTCAGCAAAGCCGATCTCGTTCGCGAGCTGAATCTGTCGCAAGGCGTGGTCGAGAAGAAAACCACCATTCCAATCCTTTCGAATGTCCTGCTGGAGCTCTCCGGTGAGCGGCTCACGTTGACCGCCACGGACCTGGAACTGGGCATCCGCTGTTCGACGCCCGCCAAGGTGAAGTCGGCCGGAGCCGGCACCATTCCCGCCAAGAAGCTTCTGGACTACGTCCGCCTCTTGCCCGATGCCGATGTCGCCGTCAAGTTCAGCGACAATCACTGGGCCAGCCTCACCTGCGGCCGCTCCAAGACGCGCATCGCCGGCATGTCGAGGGAAAGCTACCCCGAGCTGCCCGAAATGCCCGAGGCGCTCGCCCAGCTTCCTCTCGCGCTGCTCAGCAGCATGATCTCCAAGACGATCTTCGCCATTTCTGCCGAGGAATCCCGTTTCACCCTGAACGGCGCTCTTCTCCAGGTGAAAGGCAAGACGATCACCATGGTCGCGACGGACGGCCATCGCCTCTCCCTGGTCGAGTGCGAGAATCCCATGCAGAGCGAGACGAACTACAAAGCTCTGCTGCCCCGCAAGGCAATGGCTGAAATCCTCAAACTCGCGTCGGATTCCGAAACGAAGGATGCCGCGGTCGATTTCTCGGGCGATGACAACCACCTGTTCTTCCAGGTTGGCGACCGCCTGCTGATCAGCCGCAAACTTACCGGCAACTTCCCGGATTTCGAACGCGTTTTGCCCAAGTCTCACAGCCACACCGTCGCCATCGAGCGCGACGAGCTTCGCGCTTCGATTGAGCGTGTGGCCCAGTTTTCCGATGAGCGCTCTCGCGCCATCAAAGTGCGCTTCGCCGACAACGAAGCCACCATTCATTCCTCGCTCTCGGAGAGCGGCGAATCGGAAGAGAGCCTGGCAGTGGAATACGGCGGCCCCACGGTCGAGATCGGTTTCAATGCCCAGTACCTGCTTGAGTTCCTGCGCGCCGTACCCGAGGCCAAGGTGGCCTTCCACTTCAAGGACGCGCAAAGCGCCGGCGAGTTGACCCCGTCCGGCGAAGGCGTTGACTACAAGTACCGCTATGTCGTGATGCCCATGCGCATCTGACCGTGATGCGAGCGGTGGAAACAAGGATTAGACAGTTTTGAGCACTCCTGGCAACTACGATTCCAGCAGCATTAAGGTTCTGGAGGGTCTGGAGGCCGTGCGCCTCCGCCCCGCCATGTATATCGGCTCCACCAGTGAGATGGGGCTGCATCACCTTGTCTACGAAGTTGTTGATAACTCCGTCGACGAGGCCATGGCCGGCTATTGCACCGAGATTCAGGTGACAATCCACATCGACGATTCCATCACGATCGTCGACAACGGCCGCGGAATCCCTGTCGGCATCAAGGAAGAGTTCGGCGTGTCCGCGGCGGAGATCGTCATGACGAAACTCCACGCCGGGGGCAAGTTTGACGCCAACACCTACAAAGTCTCGGGCGGCCTCCACGGCGTCGGCGTAAGCTGCGTGAACGCCCTGTCCGAGGCCCTGCATCTCGAAATCTGGCGCGAAAAGGCCACCTGGGAACAGGATTACGAGCGCGGCCTGCCCAAAGGGCCCCTCACGCGTACCGGTAAAGCGAACAAAACAGGCACGAAAATCACGTTCAAAGCCGACGGGACCATCATGGAGGTGACGAAGTTCAACTTCGATACCCTGGCCACCCGCCTGCGAGAAACCGCCTTCCTGAACCGCGGCCTCAAGATTACGCTCACCGACGAACGCGTCGAGCCCGTCAAAGCGCACGAGTTCTTCTACTCCGGCGGCATCGCCGAGTTTATCAAGCACCTCAATCGCGGCAAGAACGTCCTCCACGAGAAGCCCATCAGCATCGAGGGTGAGCGCGAACTCCCCAACGGCGGCGTCCTCGGCATCGATATCGCGATGCAGTGGAACGACAGCTACTCCGACCAGATCTTCTCGTACGCGAACAACATCAACACGAAGGACGGCGGGACCCACCTCACCGGCTTCCGCACCGCCCTGACCCGTACGCTGAACTTCTGCGCCCGCCAGGCGGGGCTCTTCAAAGAGATCAAGGACGCCAACCTCTCCGGCGACGATGTCCTGGAAGGCATCACGGCCGTCGTCAGCGTCAAGCTCCCCCAGCCTCAGTTCGAAGGCCAGACCAAAGGCAAGTTGAACTCCGACATCGGCGGCCTGGTGCAGGCGCTGGTCAACGAGAAGCTCACCGAGTTCTTCGATAAGAACCCGGCGGTGATGAAGAAGATCATCGGCAAGGCCGTGGAAGCGGCCCGCGCCCGCGAAGCCGCCCGCAAAGCCCGCGAACTCACGCGGCGCAAAGGTGCGCTCGATTCCGGCGGCCTTCCCGGAAAACTGGCCGACTGCCAGGAGAAGGACCCCGCCCGTTGCGAACTGTTCCTGGTCGAGGGCGAATCGGCAGGCGGCACCGCCAAAACCGGCCGTGACCGTAAGTACCAGGCCATCCTGCCCTTGAAGGGTAAGATTCTCAACGTCGAAAAGGCTCGCTACGACAAGATGCTGGGCCACGACGAAATCCGTGCCATGATCACCGCCATCGGCACGGGCATCGGCAAGGAAGACTTCGACGTCTCGAAGCTCCGCTACCACAAGATCATTCTGATGACGGACGCCGACGTCGACGGCAGCCACATCCGTACCCTGCTGTTGACCTTCTTCTTCCGTCACATGCAGGAATTGATCACCCGCGGCCACGTGTACGTCGCTCAGCCGCCGCTCTACCGCATCAAGAAGGGCAAGAGCGAGAAGTACATCAAGAACGACGAGGAGTTCGTCCGCGAGATCCTGCGCCGGGCGACCGAGAACGTCCATGTACTGTCCGGTCCGGAAGGCGAACTGCGCCTGGAAGGCGGAGAACTCCGCAACTTCCTGATGGCATTGGACGAGTTCCAGATCCTGTTCACACGCCTCGAACGCCGCCTGCGGGAAACCGTGGTGGTGGAGGCCCTTGCCAATCCCGATTTCGCCCTGGATAGCAAAACCGACTTCGCCAACGAGGAAGAGCTGCGCAAGGTGGCGGCCATCCTCCAGGGTCCTCGCCTGAAGGCGCGGGTCGAACCGGACGAAGAACACTCGGCTTTCAAGATCATCTACCATGACGACTCCCACGGCGACCGCACCGTCGGTATCGAACTTGCGTCCATGCCGGAGTACAAGCGGCTGCGCGTGCTGGCCAAGCAGACGCAGAAGTTCAATCAACCGCCCTTCATCGTCGTGAAGGAAGCCCGGCGCGAGACCATCACCAACTGGCGCGAACTCATCGCGTACCTGAAGAACGAAGGAACTCGCGATTGCGCCGTCCAGCGCTACAAGGGTCTGGGCGAAATGAACCCGGATCAGCTCTGGGGTACGACCATGAACGCGGACTTGAGAACCCTTCTCGAAGTGAAGCTCGAAGATGCCGTCGAGTGCGAAGAGATCTTCACTACGCTGATGGGCGAGAACGTCGAAGCACGCCGTAAGTTCATCGAGGACAATGCTTTGGACGTTCGCAACCTCGACGTCTAAGTCATACTGTACTGGTTGTATAGGTTTTGTCGGGTTCTGTCGATAAAATCTGTAGGTGAGATCTGTTCGGCGCTATTGGCGAGTATCGCTGGCCCTCGCGTGCTTGTCAGGCGCCGCCGGAGTCTGGCATCTCCGCGACCAGACCCACAGCCGGACTTTTCGCGTCGGTTATGGGAACTGGCCGCCTGGGTCCAAACAAGGTCCGGACGGGAAACCCCACGGCTCGATCGTGGAGACCATCACCGTAGCCGCCCAACGCCGGGGCATCCAATTGGAATGGGTCTTCGCTCCCGAAGGACCGCGTGATCCCGTCAATCGGCACAATCTGGACATCTGGCCGCTGGTTGGGGATTTCCCGGAGACCCGCAAGCTCTACTACCTAAGCGCTCCTTACATCAAGATCACTTTCTGGGCGATCACTCGCGATGGAGTGCCATTCGATGGCAACTTCGCAGGGAAAAAGGTAGCCGCCCGCGCCGGTGTGGTGATCGATGGTGTCATTGAACGGCTGGCGCCCGGCGGTCAGATCATCCGTCCGCCGGACCAGACCGCCGTGATGCAGGCCATGTGCCGGGGCCAGGTGGATGTCGCCCTGGTCGGCGACGGTCTGGGCGACTCCGTGCTCGAACTGAAGCGCAATGCCTGCAGCGACGTCCGCGTCCGGCTGCATCATCTGGAGCAGGCCGCCGGCTACTACGGCGTCGGTGCCCGCAGGGACGACCGCGCTGCTCAGCAAGTGGCTGACGCCTTCCATGACGAAATCGGCAAGATGGTCACGGATGGAACCTTCGCCTCCATCGTGCTGAACTGGAATACCTTAGCCAGCGGTCAGAGCGTGGCCCTGTTCGCCCTGCAGGACCTGAAGCGGCAAACCTCACTCCTGAAATGGTGCCTGGGCATCCTGCTCTTCAGCGTCCTGATCCTCATCTGGGAAGAACGCCGGCTATTCGCTTCGAAACGGGCGGCCGAAGAGGCCAGCCGGGCCAAATCGGCCTTCCTCGCAAACATGAGCCACGAAATCCGCACGCCGATGAATGGAGTGCTGGGCATGGCCGAACTGCTGCTTCGAACACCGCTCACCGCCGAGCAGCGCGAGTATGCCGAGACCATCGATGTCTCCGGCCGGCGCTTGCTCGATCTGATCAACGACATCCTGGATCTCGCCAAAGTGGAATCGGGCAAGCTGCAGGTTCAGGCGGCTCCCTTCCAGATAGCGGAAGTCTGCCAGGAGGTTGTGCGCCTGTTCCGCCCCAAGGCGCTGCACAAGGGCATCTCCCTGGAGCTCGAAATCCCGGCCCGGTCGCCGGTTCTGGTCGGTGACGCGCTCAGGATCCGCCAGATCGTGGCCAACCTGGTGGGCAACGCCGTCAAGTTTACCGACCGCGGCAGCGTCACGGTCCGGGTCGAAGTGGTCCCCTGCGCCAAGGACCTCGTGGATCTGAGTATTCAGGTCTCCGACACCGGCGCCGGCATCCCGGCCTCCAAGCTGCCACTGCTGTTCCAGAGTTTCATCCAACTGGATTCCACACCTTCCCGCCGGCACGACGGAACGGGCTTGGGCCTGGTGATCTCGCGCAAACTCGCCGCCCTGATGGGTGGGACGATTGAGGTGACTTCCAAGCCGGGCGAGGGGTCGCGCTTCTCGCTCAGCTTGCCCCTCCGGCCGGCGGACAAGAGCATCGAGGAAAACGTGGGCACGAAGCCGGCCGAGGCGACCGGTTCGTCCATGGCGCGCGTGCTGGTCGTGGAGGACAACACGGTGAACCAGCGGCTGGTGCAACGGATGCTCGAACGGCTCGGGTGTGAAGTGGATGTGGCCGGTGACGGCCACGAGGCGATCCGCAAAGTCCAGTCGTTCACCTTCGACCTGATCCTGATGGACTGGCGGCTGCCCGGCATGGATGGTCTTGAAACCACAAGACTTCTTCGGGAGAAGCTGCTCGAGGACCAGCAGGTGCCCATTGTCGCTCTGACCGCCAATGCCATGCACGGCGATCGTGAGCAGTGCCTGCAGGCCGGCATGTCCGACTATCTGGCCAAGCCGATACAGATGGCCGGGCTGGCGGCGGTATTGGAGCGCTGGGTGCCGGACCGCGATCGCAAGGCCTGAAACCCAGGCGCTAAACGTAAACCCGCTTCACCCGGTTGCCAATTCCGCACAAGACGGTATAGCTGATGGTTCCGGCGGCGGCGGCAATGTCGTCCGCGTCCCACTTCACGCCATTCGAGCGGCCCAGCAGGGTGACGGAATCGCCCACCCGCGCCGGTGGAACGTCCGTCAGGTCCACCGTGACCAGATCCATGGAAACCGCGCCCACAATCGGCGCCAGATAACCGTCCACAATCACCTGACCCCGGTTTGACAGGGCGTGGGGAATCCCGTCCGCATAGCCGGCGGCTACGATACCCAACCGGGTCCGGCGGGATGCCTGCCAGGTCGCGCCGTAGCCGACATAGGCGCCAACGGGAATATCCTTGATCTCCACCAGGCGGCTTTTCCAGGTCAGCGCAGGCTGAACAGCGAGATCGACGGGCGGCGCATCTCCTTTGCTGGGAGCAATATAGCCGTAGATCGCCAGCCCAGGCCGAACCATCGTACCGAAAGCTCGCCGGATTCCGTAGGCCACCGTGGCGCTGCTGCCGAGGTGGAGCAACTCAGGCCGGAGGCCCGCCTGTTGAAGCGCTTGAACGACCCTCTCGAAAAGTGCGATCTGGTCGGCCGTCTGCGACCCGCTGAAGTCAGCGGCCGAGGCGAAGTGCGTCATCAGGCCTTCCAGGTGCAGATGCCGCGCCGATGTCACGGCTTCGGCGGTCTCCGCGGGTGTGGCGCGGACACCCAACCGGCCCATTCCCGTATCGAACTTGAGGTGGCACGGCAGGAGCCGGCCGAGACTTTCGGCCATGTGATCGTACTCCCGCAGGCGCTCCAGCGAGTGGAGAACCGGCGTCAGGGAATACTCGACCAAAGCGTCACGTTCGTAAGGCAGAAAATCGCCCATGACCAAGATGCGCAGGCGGATTCCGGATTCGCGCAGAACCACACCCTCTTCGGCGTTGCTCACCGCGATCCAGTGCGCGCCTTCCTGCTGCAGCCTGTGAGCCACTTCCACCGAACCGTGCCGGTAGGCATCGGCCTTCAGCACCGGGGCGACCGCCACTCCGGGACCCACCACTCGTTGTACCGCGTGGTAGTTGGCTGCCAGTTGGTCGAGCGAGATTTCAACCCAGATGCGGTACATGGCTAACGCGCCAGCAGGCGGCGGAACAGATCCTCATAGGCATCGGTGACCGCATCCCAACAGTATTGCTCTTTCACTCGTTTGAGTGAAGCTGCCCGGCGCCGCTCGCGCTCCTCTTCCGGCATTCGCAATACGGCCCGGATGAGGTCAGAGAGTTCTTCTTCATTGCGGAACGGAATCCCAGCCCCCCCGGCCACTTCATGGTTCTCCGGGGTCATGAGATAGAGGACCAGAGCGCCGCGGCCCATGGCCTCGATGAGCGCCGGATGGGTTCCACCTACCTCAGTAGCATGAATGTAGGCAAAGCTGTGCGACTGCAGCTCGTGGTAGGCCTCACCGAAGATCATGCCCGGTATGATGATGCGCGGATCCTTGGTGTCCCGGACCTGCCGGATGTACCCGGCCGCGTAGGGCGCGTCGCCCACCAAAGCAAGCTTCAGGTCCGTTTCCACCCGCTCGAAGGCGCGCCGCACCATCAACGGGTTGTTCTCGGGTTCAAACCGGGTGACGTAGAGGAAATACCGGCGGCGCTTCAGATCGAGCTGTTTCAGGATCGCGTCGGTCTCCACCGCGCCCGTCGGAGCCCCGTACGGGATAAAGGTGGAATCCGCGCCATACGTGGACCGGTAGTAGTCGCGAATCTGCAACGCGTCGGTGACGATCTCCGTGGGGCAGAAAGTCGAAAGGGCCTCCGACATCTGATACCAGGCACGCGCCAGCGAATTCCACTTCTTCCGTTTCCGTTCCAGACCGTCCACATTGAGGGCGACGGGCATGCCCGCCATGCGCGCGAGCGGAGTGAAAATGGCGTTGGCGCCGTTGCAATAGAGGGCCACCTGCTGGGGGTGGCGCACCAGATCGAGCGTGGAAAAGAAGGTGTGAACCAGTGTTTCCAGGTACTTGTGCCGGATTGGAGGAATGTAGCGCAGGCGCACCCCACGGTATTGCGCCTGCGAATGTTCTTCCCGGCAGTATACGGTTACTTCGTGGCCTCGTTGTACGAGACGGCTGGAGAGTTCTTCGGCGAACGTCTCAAACCCGCCGTAACGGGCGGGAATGCCGCGTGTTCCCAGCAGAGCTATGCGGAGAGAACCGGATTGAGGAGTGCTGTCCACCAGTCCGCGATCAACTCTCCGCTACCTGGGTATCAGAACGGGCCGGCGCCATGGCGGCAGAACTTTTCCTTGGGGCCGGACGGCTGACTGGATTGTAGTGGAACCAGCCCGCCATGTATTCATCCGTGACGCGACGCCGCGCCATGATTTCGCCGCGCTTGGACCAGACCCGGCGCCACGACTGCAGCACCTTTCCAAAGGCCCGCAGCGAATAGTGCTCGTAGACCAGGCAGCAGGTCACGACCACCATATCCCGCGCGGTGATCGACAACCAGTGCTTGCGGTACAGATCGCCGGTCATGTTCTTGATGCGCATGAGGAACCGGTTCTTCACCGAATGCATATTGATCTGCTTCGGCAAAGCCCGCCGGTTGCCCGGCAGGACGGCGCGCACATGGTAGCCCCGCGCATAGGGCGTGTAAAGGCACCGCCAACCCAGCAACTGGGCCCGCCAGGCGACGTCGGCATCTTCGCGGTAAACAAAGAAATCCGTATCGAAGAATTCGCCGCCGATGGAGATGTCCTCGATCATGGTACGCCGGTAGAGAGCGGCGGCCGCCGTGGCCCCGAAGACATACTCCCGCTTCAGGTAGTGGCCGTTGTCGATCTCCAGGCTGCCGCGATCCAGGTGCCGCAGGTTGGGGGTGAAGTAGATCCCGGTGGAATCGACGCGGGGTCTGGCGTCGATGTCGAAATCCGGGCTCATGGTCAACAGTTTTCCGCAGACTGTGCCGATACGATTATCAAGGCGCCCTGCTTCGAGCAGAGCCTGGATAAAGGAAGGCATCAACAAGACATCTGGGTTCAGGGTGAGAACCCAATCGCCGCGGGAAAGTTGGATTGCCTGATTCTGTGCAGCTGCAAACCCAGAATTACTGGAGTTGTACAGAATGTGGCAGCGGTCCTCGTATTGTTCGAGAATGTCGCGTGTGCCGTCCGTCGAGTTATTGTCGACCACGACAATCTCGATCTGAGGTCCCTTTTGGGCCAGTACTGATTCCAGGCACCGCTTAATATATCGGCCGCTGTTGTAGGTCACTAACGTGACCGAGACTAAGTAGTTACTTGCCATGCAGTTTTGGCATCCTGCCTATGGGTTCCCTTCCAAGAACCGTTAGGCCCACAGTCCCCTGATCTGGCTAGTAAGGCCTTCTAGGGTAGGCGCGCCTCCGAACGTCCCACCAAAAGATAGGCACTCACAAGCCTAAACAGTTTTACATACTCCGTCAAATGCCGGAAAGACCGCTGCAGAAACATCCCCGTTACCGCTCGCGGAATCCAACCCAACAACACAGAAAACCCAACTGCCCACAACCCAAACGTGGAACAGTGGATTGCTGCATACCTCAGCAGGCTACCACACCAGTATAGCTGCCGGTTGCCCCACTCCACGGCGTTGACGGAATGACCTCCCTCGTGGCGGGCTGAAAACGAAGCCACATAGCGTGCCTTCCAGCCCGCGGAAGCCAGCCGCCGCAGCAGATCCACGTCCTCGAACCATACGGGGAAGAAGCCTTCGTCCATCCCTCGCACCGCGGCCCAGGCTGTTCTCCGCAGCAATAGGCAGGCACCCGCGGGCTGTTCCACATCACTGTTCTTTTCCGTCTCCTGGTCGAGACAGCGATAGTGCCGGTTCACCGGATTCCCGGGCCAGAGTTTGTTGAGCCCCAGGTTTTCGAACACCAGTGTGGTGGCGGTGGAAACCGCCGTACCTGAAAACCGGCCTGTGTGTTGCCGCTTGCATCGAGCAGCCGGCCGCTGGCAGCGGCGACTTTTGGATCGGCGAACTCGGCGGCAAGTCTGGACGGGGAATCCAAGATGATTACGTCAGGATTGAGGATCAGAATCGCATCAGCGGAGCTCAGCAAGCCGATGCCCTGATTGACGGCGCCAGCAAAACCACGATTCGTGGAGTTTTGCACCGTGACAATACCGTCACGAGACCGGCAGAGCGAAGCGGTTTCGTCGGTGGACGCGTTGTCGATGACAACGATTCCGGCTTCGAACTCAGACTGGAACCGAAGACAGGAATCTATACAATTCTCGATATGATCGGCGGAGTTGTAGGCGACGAGGACCGCGCCTAATCTCACTGGCCCCTCCAGCGGAAATACTGCTCCCAGAATGTGTCGTTCTGTTTCGTTTGGAGCTTCCGGATCTCATCCTCCGATTCCTGCACGATTGTCTGGAAGAGCGCGGCATCAATCCTGGACCGGCGCATGCCCTTCAACGAAGTCAGACCCTTCCACTTACCTTTGAGCCAGGCGGCGCCGGTTCCGCGCTTCCAGGCCAGCAGTCCCCAGAGCAGTTGCCCGGCTAACACGGCCCGGGTCAGGCGTTTGGGAAAATGCTTGGCGACGAGATAGAGCTGGTTTCTGGCCAGCAGTTCCACCATGCGAGGGCTCCAGGCGCCGAGAGTGGCGCTGCCCTCATGGTAGGCAACGGCTTGCGGGACATAGCGGCCCTCCAGGCCGGCGGCGGCGCAGGTGAGGCAGAAATCGATGTCCTCGAGGTAGGACTCGAAGCGGACGTCCAATCCGCCCATGCGCAGAAAGAGGTCGCGCTGCACCAGGGCCGCGGTCAGGGGCACAAAGTGGACCTTGCGAGCCTCGTCGAATTCGGTGGCGGCCGCGCCATGGCCGGCCCGCCAGGCGCAACCGGACCAGGACAGAAGGTCATAAGTGCCGTCGATCAGTGCCGGTTCCTTCGCATTGAGAATCTTTCCCGAGGCGTAGGCGGTTTCGGGTCCACAGCCGGCCAGGAGGTTCTCCAGCCAGTCGGGTTCCAGCACGACGTTGTTGTTCACGATAGCGACCCAATGGGTGAAGCATTCGCCGACTCCGGCGTTCACCGCGCGGCTGAAACCGGTGTTGTGGTCAAACCGCAGGACGAGTGCCCCAGCGTCGCTGGCCTCCTGGTGGGAACCGTCGGTCGAACCATTGTCCACCACGACAACTTCCTTGGGAGCAATGGATTGCGATTGCGCTGACCGGATGGCCCGTGTGAGACGGCCGGCGCCATTCCAGTTGGGAATCACAATCGATACATCGGAAGGCATGTTCCTAGGTCATCGTCTCGCAAAACGTTTCTTGAGAAGGAAGAACAGATTCTGGAAGCCGTCGCGCCAGGGGTTCAGCTTGATCTCGCCCAACCGGGAGGTATACATGATGGAGATTTCCTCAAATCGGGCGGTGGGATGCAGCAGGGCCTCGATCTTGATCTCCTCGGAGAAGGCCATGCCGTCGGATTCGAGGATCATGTCCTTTAGAATCTTACGGCTGAACACCCACATGCCGCTTTGCGAGTCGTGGATCCAGCGAAAAAACAGCAGCGACATCATGACTGACAGCACCAGGTTGCCGAACTTGTGTTTGAAGCTCATGGCGCGTCGGTCGCGCACCGGGAAGCGCGAGGCGTTCAGGAAGTCGGCTTCCAGGTGCAGGTAGGCCTCCAGCAGGTAGCTGATGGCGTCTGGTGGATAGCTGTGGTCCCCATCGAGCGTGACGATGACGTCGCCGGAGGCCAGGGAGAATCCCTTTTTGTAGCTGCGGCCGTAACCCCGGACATCCTCGCGGATCACCTGGGCCCCGAAACCGCGGGCCACCTCCGCTGTCCGGTCGGTCGAGCCGTTGTCGACGACAATGACTTCATCGACGAACTCCGGCATACGGCTCAGAACTTGCTCGATTCCCTGCTCTTCATTCAGGCACGGGATGACAACGGTGATACTCAGATTCTTATACACGCAGCGGTTCGTCTTTCGAGCGGCCCAAAACGTCTATTGTATGTGTGCCGGGATATGATTGAGGTGTCGACATGCTGACTTCCGCGTTTCTTTTTTTGATCATGCAAGCGCCTGCCGCGCCGCACGCTCCGGCTGCGCCGCCCGCGGCTCCGTCAGCTCCGTCGGCTGCCCCCGCGCCGGCCCCGGTGCATTCGAGCGAACTGCTGCAGGTGAAGTATGTGTATTTCCTGCCGATGAGCTATTCGTTCGATCAGTATCTGGCTAACCATCTGACACGCAGCGGCTTATACCAGGTGGTCACCGATCCCGCCAAGGCGGATGCGATCTTTACTGACCGGTTGGGCAAGACCTTCGAGAACAAACTGGATGAGCTCTATCCTGCCCCGAAACCGGAGATGCAGGTGGAACATACCCCAAAGCCGGAAGAGGAAGACCCCAATACGTCTCCATCCGACATGACGGTGAAGATTCCCATCGCTCCGCAGGACCGTCTGGGCGGCGGTGGCAGCCGCGGCCGTGGCACCTACTTCCTGGTGAACCGGGCGACTCGCAATGTGATGTGGTCCACCTACGAGCGCAGCCGCACCACCCAGGCCGATGCCCTGAATGAAACGGCGAAGGATGTCGTGGAACGGCTGGGGTCGGCGCTGAAGAACGAGGGAAAAGTGGCGACCGGCAAGAAGGGCTGGCGTCCCTGGTAACTAGTTCCGGTTCTTGGCGGCCAGCACCGCGCGGTAAGTAGCTTCCAGCGATTCCGTCATCCGGCTGATATCGCGCTGCTCCGTCACGAATTCCCTGGCCCGCCTGGCCATGTCGGCTGCTCCCTCAGGATCGTTGAATAGCTGGACGATCTTCAATGCGAACTCTCGCGGATCGTCCGCCAGCGAGCAGTAGAGTCCGTCTTCTCCACCCAGGCCTTCCGCCCCGATCCGCGTCGATACGGTCGGGATGCCGGAGGCGAATGCTTCCAACAACTTAACGCGTACACCGGACCCGCTGAGGATGGGGCAGATGAAGACCGCGTACTCGCTGAGCGGCTGGCGGATGTTCTCCACAAAACCAACCAGTTCCACCGCGCCGTCGAAGTTGGGAATGGTGTGAGTGGCCGGTGGATCCGAGCCGATCACCTTGAGGCGGGCTTCCGGCTCCTGCTCCAGAACATGGGGCATCACCTCGTTCAGAAACCAGCGGAGAGCGGCCTGATTCGGCAGATGGCGGAAACTGCCCAGGAAGAGCATGGTCTTCGGCTGGCGTCCGTCGGGGCGGAAATCGTAGTCGGTCGTATCGATTCCGGCGCGCAGATGGTGGTGGACGCGGCCTTTCAATTCCGGCAGAAAGGAGAGCAGGTAGTCCGTGTTCTCCTGGGTGCAGGTCTGCACTTCATCCATCGTTGTGAGCATGCGCAGCTCGTAGCGGATGGCCCGGAGATATTCCATGAAGGCTTTCACCTGGCCGCCGGGCCCGAAGCTCTTCATCGTGCGGCCGATGGACTGGAAGTAGACGTCGTGCTCGAACAGAGTCCACGCGATCTGACGGTAAGGCCCGGCGTACTGCCCCATGTTCGTGTACTCCACCTGGACGACATCGATCTGTTTCAGCAGGATCTGGCGGTGGACCATCCATTCGAATTCCTGATCGTAGAATTCCCGGACTGCGTAGGGCGTGATGGCTCCGACTCCCTTGGGGTGTCCCTCCTGCCGGATGCTGAACTCGATCGACCGCGTCGTGGGGGTAAGCACGGCATGAGCCTGGCGCTCCTTCGGGTCGTCGAGCATGACGATGAGATGGAGATTCGTCCGCAAGCCCAATTGCCGGACCGTCTCATACATGAAAACGCCGCCCCCATGGATGGGCGGACAGATGGCGTAGGGGGAAAGGAAGAGGACGTTGAGGCGGTCGGGGGTCTTCCCGACAGTCTCGAAGCGGTCGCGGAAGTAGCCACCCATCGGGCGGCGGAAGGCTTCGGAATCGTCGACGACGGCGAGGCTGCGCGCATTCCAGCGGGCGGCCATGGCGCCCGGAAGTTGAAGAAATGCCCGGGTGAGACCGCCGATGCTGGTGCGTTCCCGCGAATCTCCGGCGAAGAGACTAAGCAGGGCTCCGGTCCAGGCATGGAAGAAATGACCTGTTAACTTGACAGGCTCGTGAATATTCTTCCAGGCGAAGAGGAGGAAGTTTTTGTTAACGACGTTTTCAATGTACTGGCGGGAGAACTTCTTACCGATGGTGCCCTGGTGTTCGTGCCAAACCTTACTATGCGGCTGGTAAAGAACCTTCCAGCCGCGCTTCCAGGCCATGAAACCGAGATCGGTATCCTCCAGATAAAAGGGTTTGAGGACATGATCGAAGCCGCCGATCTCCAGGAACTTCCGGCGATCGAATGCACTGGAGCCGCCACCGCCGTAGAAGCACGGGAAGGGGCGGTCGACCTGCGGGTCATCATAGTGCCGGACCCGGAGGGCCCCTTCTTTCCACCATCCCTGGGTCAGCCCGGTCTCTTCGCGCCGTTTGCCGGGATCGCTGAAGAAGATCTGGCACGAAACGGCGAAGACCTTCTCATCGGTGAAACCGTCGAGCAGGGGCTGGAGGAAGCCCGGATCGACGCGCATATCGCTGTTCAACAGGACGACAATGTCATTGCGGGCCTCCCGGAAACCGAGGTTGGAACCACCGCCAAAGCCCAGATTGCTCGGCAGGGCGATGCAGCGGACCGTGGGGAAGTTCTGGCGAAGAAACTCGGCACTGCCGTCGGCTGAGCCGTTGTCGACCACGATGACTTCGTTACGCGGGTTGCCGCTCATGGCGGCCACAACACTGGGCAGATACTGTTCGAGGAGATGCTTGCCGTTCCAGTTCGGAATCACGACGCTGGCGGCGGTGGCATCCGGCCGAATGTCCTTCGGGGTGCGCCGGGCGCCGAACATTTTCCAGAAAAGGTCGGTGAGCCATAGGGCCGGCAGCGCCACCAGGACAAAGAGCGGCGAGAGCAAGGCGAGCGGCAGTTGCCAGGCGATTCGGCGTAACAAGGCTGACATTTAGGAGTTATGAAGATCCGGGCCGATGCCGATGCGGCGTCCGAGGCGTACCCAACGGGAGGACTGTGCCAGGGCGAGCAACTGTTCCAACTGCTCTACCCGGGCCTGCAGGCCCTGCGCCCAAAGTGTTCGTTCCTTGACGGTTTCTTCGGCTTTGTCGAGAAGTTCGATGCATCGGGCGAGGTCGGCGCCCTTTTCCTGCATGGCCGCCTCGGCATGGTCCAGCACGCGCTGAGTCTCTTCCGCGTTGGTCTGCATTTCGGCGTGAAGTTCCCCGATCTTTGCCTCGTAGGCGGCGACGACTTTCACGGCGGCTTCCTGTTCCGAGGTCAGTTCGTCCTGAACCTGGACGATGCGCTGCTGGGCGGTGCTCAAATCCTGTTCGAGGGTGAGGGCCCAACTGGCCTTCCGGTCCGATTCGACCCGCAGCTCTTCATGCAGGGTGTTGAGCCGGGCGTGGTCGTCCTGCAACTCTTCGAGCCAGGCGTTCTTGCTGGCGAGCTCGGATTCGAGCAGGGCGATGTGCTTTTCCCGTTCGCGCAGGAGATTAGAGGAAGTCGGGAGATAGAGATAGACAGGTGATCCGGTTTGGGGCGCCAGGGCGCAGACGGCGAGGAAGAAGTGGCTGGTCTCCGGTTGAGCCGGCTTGCTGCCCGCTTCGAGTTCGGCCACCAGTCCGGAACCGCCAGGTGTGGGGTGGAACGAGATGGCCTGCACATGATTCTGCAGGAACATCGTCACCGAGGGGAAGAAGCGAGTGAGCTCGGAATGGAACTCGGCGAACTCGAACTCATGGACATGAAAGGGGTTAGGTCCAGCCAGGCGGCGGGTTTCGGCGTAGAAGATCTTGTTGGGCGTGGAGACGATGAACTGGCCTCCGGGGGCCAGCAGCCGTTTCGCCTCCGCCAGGAGCGCTTCCCAATCGGAGAGATGTTCGATGACTTCGAAGGCCACGATGAGGTCGAAGGTGTGGTCGTCGAACGGGATCTTCTGGGCGGGCGCGGCGAGGAACTCGAGGTTGGGCGCCTGATAACGCTCGCCGGCCGCGTGAACGGCTTCGTCGGAGACGTCGAGCCCGACGACCCGGGCGGCGTGTTTCGACAACTCGAACGAGCCGTAGCCCATGCCGCAGGCGATGTCCAGCACCCGCTTGTTCCTGGCCAGGCGCGCCGCGAAGGCGTAGCGCGACAAGTGCTCATTCAGCAGGTCCTGATCGACCTGCCCCGGGACCAACCGCTCACCGGTGAACTCAACCAAGTTGCGCCTCCGCCACTTTCCGATTGTCGTCGAGCCGGGCATTTACCTCGACTTTGCACGGTAAGTGCATGAATCCATAGACCTGCCCGTTGCCCGGAGCCATCTGGAGCGATACGGCGTTGTCGATCCAGTCGCACATCTGATAGTTGATGAGCGTGCCATCGGCAACGGCGGGCGAGAAGGAGAACGACCCGGGGTACAGGTCGGGCATCTCGAGGTGGAAGTCCACCGTGTAGACATCGCCGGCCTCCATGGGCGGGAGTTCGATATCTTCCCGGGTGGTATTGGTTCCGGCGAAGTCGACGCCGAGATGATTCCGCACCATGAAGCCAACATTCGGCAACTGGAGGGAGGCTTTGGCGCGGATGCTGATGCGGACCACGATGTCGCTGCGGGGTTCGAGAAGGGCCAGTTTCCGGCCGTACGGGTCGAGCACCGCAACGCCAATGATTTCGGCGCGATTGTCGCCGTAGCGGTGGTCGATATTGGGAATCTCGGTGACGACCTCGGGGGCATGCACGGGGCCACTGCGATCGATGGGTTCGCGGTGCTTGAGTTCGAGGTAGCCGGTATCTTTCTCGACCATGGCCGCAAGATACTTGGCGACGACCATGTCGGTATTGCCGAGTTCGCGGACCCTGCCCTTGTCGAGCCACATCGTGCGGTCGCCGAGGGCTTTCACGTCGCCGGCAGCGTGAGACACAAAAAGGATGGTGACGCCGCGGGCGCGCATCTCGTGAACTTTGCGCAGGCAGCGCTGGCGGAAGTAGATGTCTCCGACGGCCAGAGCTTCGTCAACGATGAGGATCTCGGGGTCGACGTGGATGGCGACGGCAAAGGCGAGGCGGACCACCATGCCGCTGGAGTAAGTCTTGACTGGCTGGTTGATGAAGTCGCCGATTTCGGCGAACTCCTCGATCTGGCGGTAGACTTTGTCGATCTGAGCAGAGGAGAAGCCTAGAATTGCCGCGTTCAGGTAGACGTTGTCGCGACCGGAGAACTCGGGATTGAAACCGGAGCCCAGTTCGAGAAGGGCGGAGACGCGGCCATTCACGGCGGCGCTGCCGGAAGAGGGCGCCAGAATGCCGGCGACGATCTGGAGGAGGGTGCTTTTGCCGGAGCCGTTTTCCCCAACAATGCAGAAGGTTTCGCCGCGGGGCACCTCGAAGGACACGTCACGCAGCGCCCAGAAGTCCTGATGGAACTTGCGGCGATTGAAGGTGAGAAGCTCTTTGAGGCGGTCGCTCGGAGAGCTATAGATGGGGTAACTCTTGGAGACGGCCTGGAATTGGATCAGGCTCACGGCGGTGTCACGGTCTGGCAGAAATCGATCGAGCGCCCGGCCGAGCAGCGGCCGGATCCTAATTCGACTCTACAGAACCGCATAAGTGGGTGTCAATTCAGGGGATAAATGAGCAACAGGGCGACCGCCGATCCCATACCGCAATCTTCGTCTCTTTAGACTCAGATTTGGTCCGTGATGCGGGGAGCCTCTTGTCAGCGGTGCAATAGTCCGCGCGTCTGGGCCTAGGAGAGGCCGGATGGACGCTGGAGGCGCGCACACGAGCGGATCAGGTAATCGGTAGCCGCCCTGTGAGGTGGTCTATCTCTATGGGTCAACCTCCTCGATGAGCCTGGTTCTCACACCAGGCAGATGCCACGGCGACTGGCCTTCAGCCGGTCAGCCTCTGGCGGAAATTCCGTCCCGAGACCGAATCTCTGGCTACAATATGGACCTGTATGTCGTTTGTGTCAATACCCCAAATACTGTACGGTACCTCTTCCAGTATTTAAGAGTCTAGTATCTGAATTTGACAGAATGGGGTCAGCTTTCCTACTCTGGTAGCTGGAGCTGCCGGTGTAGCTCAGGGGTTAGAGCGACGGTCTCATAATCCGTAGGTCGGAGGTTCAAATCCTCCCGCCGGCACCACTTCCTTTTGGCCTGTGGACCCACAGGTATCCCCTACTAATGATTTGAGTTGAGTGTGTTCTGACGTCAACGCTGGAGAAGCGGGGCCGGTCTTGCGGCCCCTTCCGGTGTCTAGTTGCCGACGATGCTTTCGTAGATGCGGGTGAGGTCGTCCATCGAATAGTATTCGATCTCGAGGCGGCCCCGGTTCTCATCGCGCTGGACGAGGCGGACCCGGGTCCCAAGGGTGCGTTCGAGCTCCTGGAGAGCGGCCTTGATGTTCGGGTCGATCCGCACCTCCTCCTTCTTTTCCTCCTCCTTGTCGACGTGCGGGGCGGAGGCTTTCTGGACGAGCTTCTCGACCTGGCGGACGGACAGTCCTTCGGAAACTGTCTTGTTGGCGATCTCGACCTGAGCGTCGGTGCTGGTCAACCCAACGATGGCGCGGGCATGGCCCATGGAGAGACGTTGTTCGGCGAGGAGGACCTGGACCGGGTCCGGAAGACGGAGCAGGCGCAGCATGTTGGAGATGGTGCTGCGCTCCTTGCCGGTGCGTTGCGCGATCTGCTCGTGGGAAAGGTTGAACTCCCTGGCGAGGCGCTCGAAGGCGTGGGCCACTTCGATGGGGTTGAGATCCTCGCGCTGGATGTTCTCGATGAGAGTGATCTCCATCAGGCGATCGTCGGCGAAATCCTGGACGACGACGGGGACCTTGGCGAGTCCGGCCAGTTTGGAGGCGCGCAGACGGCGTTCCCCGGCGATCAACTGATAGCGGGTACCGGACTTGCGGACGACCAGGGGCTGGATGATTCCGTTCTCCTTGATCGACTGAGAGAGTTCAGCCAGGCGTTCTTCCTGGAAGACAGTGCGCGGCTGCAGCGGATTGGCATCGATCAGGTCGATTTCCACCTGAAGGGGACCACTGGCGGGCGCGGGCGCCGGCGGCGGAGGTGCCGCGGGTGCGGGGGCGGGCGCACTGGACCGGTTGGAGGGGAGTAGGGACGAGAGTCCCTTGCCCAGGGCCTTACGCGGCTGATCCGGTTGGTTGCTCATGAGCAAGGATCTCCTTGGCGAGTTTGATATAGCTTTCAGCTCCCGCGGGAGCTGACATCGTAGCTCAGGATGGGTTTGCCGAAGCTGGGCGCTTCCGCAAGCCGGATGCTGCGGGGGATGACGGTCTGGAAGACCTCATCCTTAAAGAAGTCACGGAGATCCTTGGCGACCTGGCGAGTGAGGTTGGTTCGCTCGTCGTACATGGTCAACAGGACGCCTTCGAGCCTGAGGTTGGGCTGGAGGGACTCTTTGAGGCGCTCCACGGTATCGATCAACTGGGAAATGCCTTCGAGAGCGAAGAATTCGCACTGGATGGGGACGAGGACGGAGTCGGCCGCGACCATGGAGTTGACGGTCAGGAGGTCGAGAGCGGGCGGACAATCAATGAGGATGTAATGGAAATCGGCTTTGACGGCATCGAGGGCATCGCGGAGGCGGAACTCGCGGCGTTCCATGTCGACGAGGTCCAGGTTGCCGGCGACGAGGTTCTTGTCGGCTGGCACGAGCTGAAGGCCATCGAACTCGGTATTCACGATGGTCTCGGCGATGGAATGGGCGCCCATGAGTGCGTCGTAGATGGTAGGCATGCCCGGTTCCTTGGAGATGCCGACCCCAGTGGTGCAATTCCCCTGGGGATCCATATCGATGAGGAGGATTCTGAGATCATTCGAGGCCAGAGAAGCCGCGAGGTTGATGGCGGTGGTGGTTTTCCCTACTCCGCCTTTTTGGTTTGCGATTGCGATGACTTTGCCCATGGGGCGTCCTTATCTATCCAGTAGAATGGCGTGCCAGCGGCAATCCGGGTGAATTCTGAGGAGAGATGCTGACGCGAGGGACAGCTCCGGAGTGTCGCCGAAACCGCTATCCTACCACGTACGTTCCACGTGGAACACGAACAGGCAGAATTGAGGATGTTCCACGTGGAACATAGGCTTGATGGGGTGCTTGGGGTGGGAAAAGATGGGTAAGCGACGTTCCACGTGGAACATTGCTAGGCCTGGCGGTTCAGACTTAGGTAGCAGTCCAGAACGGCTACCGCAGCGGGGGTCACGCCGGGAATACGGGCGGCCTGGCCCAGGGTTTCGGGTTCAACCCGCTCCAACTTGTCGCAGATTTCACGGCTGAGGCCGGGAATCCCCCGAAAGGCGAATCCGGCGGGATCTGGCGCCCTTCGGCGTCCTTGAGACGCTGAATCTGCCGTTCCTGCTGGTGGAGGTAGCCCTCGTACTTCACTTCTGTCTCGACGGTGGTCAAAACGGCAGCGACAGCCGGTTCTCCCAGTTGCTGCTCCAGCCAGGGGCGGATCTGCTCGATCTTAGCGTCCGGACGGCGCAGCCAGACCTGCAAAAGGGGTCGTTCGTCCGCCGGGAGGCCCAAATGGGAGAAGTTCTCCGGTGTGACCCGGTTTGTCTCCAGAAGACGGAGCACTTGCGCCTTCTGGGACAGCTTCTTCTCATAGACGGTCCAACGCTCGTCCGTGACCAGACCCACGCGGCGCCCTTCCGCGGTGAGGCGTTCGTCCGCGTTGTCGATACGCAGAAACAGGCGGAACTCGGCTCGCGAGGTGAACATGCGATAGGGTTCGTCGGCGCCTTTGGTCACCAGATCGTCGACCAGAATGCCCGCATAGGCCTCGTTGCGCCGCAAAACGATTGGATTGATGCCTTTTACCTGGCATCCGGCGTTGATTCCGGCTAGAAGACCCTGGCAGGCGGCCTCCTCATAGCCGGAGGTGCCGTTGATCTGCCCGGCGAGGAACAGGCCCTCGATCTTCTTCACTTCCAGGGCGTGGTTCAGTTCTCGGGGGTCGATCGCATCATATTCGATGGCATAACCCGGGCGGATCATCTCCGCGTTCTCCAAACCAGGGATGGAGGCGACCATCGCCTCCTGCACATCGATCGGCATGCTGGTGGACATGCCGTTGACGTAGATTTCGTAAGTGTCCAGGCCCTCGGGCTCGAGGAAGAGCTGATGGCGGGTCTTGTCGGGGAATTTGACGATCTTGTCTTCGATGGAAGGGCAGTAGCGCGGGCCAATGCCTTCGATCTGGCCGCTGTAGAGGGGGGAACGCGGAATCGCCTGCTGGAGGATGCGATGGGTCTCGTCCGTGGTGTAGGCGATGTGGCACTCGATCTGGGGACGGTCGATCTTCGCGGTGAGGAAGGAGAACGGAGTGGGCACCGGATCGCCGGGTTGGGGTTCGAAGCGGCCCCACTCGATGGTGCGCCCGTCGAGACGCGGCGGGGTGCCGGTCTTGAGACGGGTCCACTGAAGTCCGAGGCTGCGGAGATGGTGGCCTAGCAGGTTGGAGGGCGCTTCCCCGCTCCGGCCGCAGTTGGACTTGGATTCGCCGACGTGTGCCAGGCCATTGAGGAAAGTTCCAGTCGTGACCACGACCGTACGGGTCTGCAAGGCCCGGCCATCCGACAAACGGACGGAGCGTACCTTGCGGCGGCTGTCCGGCAGTGTATCGTACTCGATCTCGGCAACCTCGGCCTGGAGGATGCGGAGATTCGGTTCGGCCTCCAGGGTCTCACGCATCTTGAAGCGGTACTGCTTCTTATCCATCTGGGCGCGGGGGCTCCGACGGCCGGACCCCGGCTGGTGTTCAGGAGACGGAACTGGATCCCGATCTGATCCGCCACTTCCGCCATCACTCCGCCCAGCGCGTCGACTTCGCGAACGAGGTGTCCTTTGGCAATCCCGCCAATGGCCGGGTTGCAGGACATCTGCGCAATGAGGTCGATGTTCATAGTGACCATCGCGGTGCGCAAGCCCATTCGGGAGCAGGCGCGGGCGGCCTCGCAGCCGGCATGGCCGGCTCCGATGATCACCACGTCGTAGTTGAGCTGTCGCATTGGCAGTGGAGGGGCTTCCCAGATATCCTAGTTAATTGTAGCGAGAGGAGTTACGCTGTGAAAGTTCTGGTTCTGGGCAGCGGCGGCCGCGAGCACGCCATCGCCTGGCGGTTGAAGAGAAGTCCTTCTGTATCAAAGGTTTATGTGGCTCCTGGCAACCCCGGCTGCGAGTCCGTCGCAACCTGTCTGAAGCCGCAATCCACTACGCCTGTAGATTTACTACAATTGGCGGAATCCATCGACGCCGACCTCACCGTGGTGGGGCCGGAAGCACCTCTCGTGGATGGAGTAGTGGATACTGTTTGAATCCAAAGGCCGGCTCATCTTTGGACCGGCCCAGGCGGCAGCTCAACTGGAAGGCAGCAAGATCTTCTCGAAGCGGTTCATGGAGCGGGCGGGCATTCCCACGGCCCGTTTCGTGTCGACCTCCGACCCGGTGGAAGCCCGCAAGTCGCTGGATCAATTCGACTACCCAGTGGTGATCAAGGCGGATGGCCTGGCGGCCGGCAAGGGTGTGGTGATCAGCCCGGACCGGCGTCATGCCGAAGAGACGCTGGATGGCATGTTCAGCGGTGCCCTGGTGGGCGCGGCCGGCGGCAAGGTGGTGATCGAGGAGTTTCTGAGCGGTGAAGAGGTGAGTTTCATCGGGCTCAGCGACGGTGAGCGAGTGCTGCCGCTTGAGCCGTCGCAGGACCACAAGACCATTTACGAAGGTGACCAGGGGCCGAACACCGGCGGGATGGGCGCCTACTCGGATTCCCGGATCCTGCCCCAGGCTCAGCGCGACGAAGTGATGCGCGATGTGATGGAGCGCACTGTGCAACAGATGAAGGCCGAAGGTAACCCGTTTCGCGGTTTCCTGTATGCCGGCCTCATGATGACGGCACGTGGGGCGATGGTGCTGGAGTTCAATGTACGACTGGGCGATCCCGAGACACAGGCGCTGCTTCACCGCATGGATTGCGATTTCGGCGCCGTCCTGCACGCGGCAGCCAGCGGCCAGGTCCGGCCCGAGTTGTTGAAGTTCAAACAGGATCCGTCGGTTTGCGTGGTGCTTGCGGCGCACGGATACCCGGGCAAAGTCCGTACCGGCGATGAGATCACCGGGATCGAGGCGGCGGAAGCAACCGGGGCGACGGTATTTCACGCGGGCACGAAGCTGGTGGATGGCCGGTTGGTGACGGCGGGCGGCCGCGTGCTGGGCGTGACGCACAGCGGCGCGACATTGCAGGAAGCGATCGACAACGTGTATGCGGCGTGCCAGCCGATCCGGTTCGACGGGCTACAGATCCGGCGCGACATCGGAGCCAAGGGTCTGAAGCGCTGGGGCGCACAGACGATGACCTCCGGCGGGCTGTAGAATAGTTAGAAGATTTGGGGACGTAGCTCAGCTGGATAGAGCGTCCGCCTCCTAAGCGGAAGGTCGGCAGTTCGAATCTGCCCGTCCCTACCATTTCTGCTCGAATTCACCGATGTCCGACAAGCCGTTCGTCCATCTACACTGCCATACCGACTACTCGCTGCTGGACGGCGCGTGCGAGATCGGCAAGCTGATGAAGCTTGCCGCGAAGCAGAACCAGCCGGCGGTGGCGTTGACGGACCACGGCAATCTGTTCGGCGCGGCGGAGTTTTACTTCAAAGCGAAGGACAAAGGCGATCCACCCCGTCATCGGTTGTGAAGTCTACGTCGCCCAGAAGGGCCACACGAATCAAGTCCGAATCGAACCGCTACAACCATCTCGTCCTGCTGTGCGAAAACCAGGAAGGCTACCGCAATCTGATGAAGCTGGTCTCCACGGGGTATCTCGACGGCTTCTATTACAAACCCCGCATCGACAAAGACCTTCTGGCACAGCACTCCAAGGGTCTCATCGCCCTGTCGGCGTGCCTGACGCGGCGACGTCAACGAAACGCTCATCGCTGACAAGTACGACGAAGCCCGCAGTCTCGCCGACGAGTATCCGCGACATCTTCGGCAAGGGAATTTCTTCCTTGAAGATCCAGGAGCACGGCCTCGAAGAAGACCGCATCGTCATGCCGCGGTGTCAACCGGCTCTCGCGCGACACCGGAATCCCTCTGGTCGCCACCAACGACGCGCATTATCTGCGCGCTTCCGACGCCCGCGCGCACGAGATCCTCACTCTGTATCCAGTCCGGCAAGACGATGAGCGATTCCAACCGGATGAGCTTCACCCAACGGTTTCTTACCTGAAATCTCGCGATGAGATGATGCAGCATTTCGCCGAAGTGGAAGCATGCACTGGACAGCACCTGGGACATCGCACAGCGCTGCCAGGTGAAGCTCGAAAAGGTGAAGGAACCCTTCCCGAAGTTCGATGTCCCGACCGGCAGACCATCGACAGCTACTTCGAATTCGTCGCGCGCCAGGGCTTTGAGAAACGGCGCGGTCGGCTCGAAGAGATGGCCGCGCAAGGGCTGCTACGCCACGACATGGCGGAGTACATCGAGCGGTTGGATCGCGAGATCAAGCTGATCCAGCAGATGAAGTTCTCGGGCTACTTCCTGATCGTCTGGGACTTCATCCGCTACGCGAAATCGACCGGTGTGCCGGTAGGACCGGGCCGCGGTTCGGCCGCCGGTTCTCTGGTGGGTTATTGCATGGGTATCACGGACGTCGATCCCCTGCACTATGGCCTGCTGTTTGAGCGCTTCCTGAACCCGGAACGCGTCAGCATGCCTGATATCGACGTCGACTTCTGTACGAACCGCCGCGGCGAAGTCATCCAGTACGTCACGGAAAAGTACGGGCGCGAGCAGGTGGCGCAGATCATCACCTTCGGCACATTGGCTCCGAAGGCGGCCATCAAGGACGTGGGCCGCGTGCTGGATATCAGTTTCGGAGAGGTGGACAAACTCTCGAAGCTGGTGCCGGCGAATCCGAAGATGACGCTGAAGAAGGCGTTGGAAGAGGAACCGGCCATCCTCGAGACCGCCGAAAAGGATCCGCGCGTCAAAGAAGTTCTCGACATCGCGCAACGCCTGGAGGGCATGGCGCGCAACTCCGGCGTGCATGCCGCGGGTGTTGTCATCTCGCCCGTTCCGCTCGCTGAGATCGTTCCTCTGTACCGCACGAACAAGGAGGAAATTGTCACCCAGTTTGAAATGTCCATGCTCGAGAAGCTCGGGCTGCTCAAGATGGACTTCCTGGGTCTCACAACGCTGACGATTATTCATGAGGCGTTGACGCTCATCAAGAAGACTCGCGGCGAGACGCTGGTGCTGGAAGACCTGCCTCTGGACGACAAGGACGCCTACGAACGCATCTTTGCGCAGGGACTGACCGAGCGGCGTGTTCCAGTTCGAATCGTCAGGCATGAAGGATGTGCTGCGGCGCTACGCATCCGGAACGAATCGAAGATCTCATCGCTCTCAACGCGCTGTATCGCCCGGGCCCGATTCAGAACGGCTTCGTCGACGACTATCATCGATCGAAAGCTGGGACGCAAGGCGGTCACGTATGATCTGCCGCAACTGAAGTCGATGCTGGAAGAGACTTACGGGTCTGGTCATCTATCAGGAGCAGGTGATGCAGGTGGCCCAGCGCATCGCGGGCTACTCGCTGGGCGAAGCCGATCTGCTGCGTCGCGCGATGGGCAAGAAGAAGAAGGAGGAGATGGACAAGCAGCGTGTCCGTTTCCTCGATGGCGCACGGAAAAACGGCCATCCGCCCAAGAAGGCAGAGAGCCTGTTCGACCTGCTGGCTAAGTTCGCCGAGTATGGGTTCAACAAGTCGCACTCGGCCGCGTACGGGTATCTCGCGTATCTCACGGGCTACCTGAAGGCGCACTACACGGTGGAGTTCCTGGCGGCGTTGCTGACGTCGGAAACCGGCAACACCGATAAGGTCGTCAAGTACATCAACGAATGCCGCTCCCTAGGCATCGAGGTGCTGCAGCCCGATGTGAATCAGTCGGACCTGAACTTCACGCCTGTCGGCCGCGACAAGATCCGCTTTGGTCTTGGCGCCGTGAAGAACGTCGGCGTGGGCGCGGTGGAGGCCATCGTCAAAGCTCGCGACGAAGGCGGCGTTTTCAAGTCGCTGGACGATTTCTGCGAGCGCGTCGATCTTTCGGCGGTGAACCGGCGTGTGATGGAGAGCCTGATCAAAGCCGGTGCGATGGACAGCCTGAAGGGCTACCGTTCGCAGTTGTTCGCGATTATTGAAGACTGCATCGAGTCGGGCCAGCGAGCGCAGAAAGACAAGCTCAGCGGGCAGACCGGTCTGTTCGGGGAACTGCTGGCCGACGATTCGCCGACCTCCTCGCGCGCACTGCCCAAGCTGAACGATTGGAGCCAGGCGGAGAAGCTGCGCGGTGAGAAGGAGACAATCGGGTTCTACGTCAGCGGCCATCCTCTGGATGAGTTCCGTTGGAAGGTGACGGAGCTGACGCCGTATACGACTGAGAATCTGACGGGGCTTGAGAAGGGCACGGAAGTGGCGGGGTCTGCGGCATTCTGCGCAGCGTGCAGAGGCGCCGCAACAAAGAGCAGAAGCCCTGGGCGATTACGCAGCTCGAGGACTGGAACGGATCCGTCGAAGCGCTGTGTTTCGCAACGCGCTACGAGCACCTGCAGAAAGAGATTGAAGAGGACAAGGCCGTGCTGGTGCGCGGCAAGGCGATGCCGGAGGAAGACGGGACGATCAAGCTGAACATTCAGGAGATCATTCCCCTGGAGCTGGCTCGCGTCAACTTCCCTTCGTTGGTATCCATCCGAGTCCGGCTCTCCGCCGCGGGCAATGAGAAGGCCGAGGCGCTGCAGCGGCTGTTCACCACGAAGCCTGGCGAAACGTCGGTGCGGCTGAAGCTGGAGAAGCCGAGAGACTTTGCGGTGACTCTGGATGTGACGGCGCGCATCCGTCCGGATAAGGAGTTCAAGGCCGAAATCGAGCGCATTTGCGGACCGGAAGCGCTTGAGGTGATAGCCTCGTAGGAAGCATCTTTTATGAGCGATTCTTCGCAAGCCCGCATCGGCGAAATCGAGCGCGAGATCTCGCAGCTCCAGCTCACCTCAACCGGTGCGCAGGCGCAGCTGGCCGATCTCGAAGCGGAACTGAAAGCGCTGCGCGGGGAACAGGGCGTCAACCTGGCCTGGCAGCGTGTCCAACTGGCTCGTCATCCCAAGCGGCCCCATGCGCTGGATTACATCCAGAGACTGGTGCCCGATTTCACTGAGATTCACGGCGACCGGTTTTACGGAGAGGATGCGGCCATCGTGGCTGGTTTCGGCACGATGCTGGGCGGCCATTCGGTCATGATGGTCGGATTGCAGAAGGGCCGGGACACGAAGCAGAAGCTGATTCGCAACTTCGGCATGCCCAAGCCGGAAGGCTACCGCAAGGCGATGCGCGCGATGGAGATGGCGTCGAAGTTCGGAAGGCCGATCATCACCTTTCTTGATACCCCGGGGGCCTATCCAGGGATCGATGCCGAGGAACGCGGCCAGGCCGAAGCGATTGCTTACAACCTGCGCGAGATGACAAGGCTGCAATCGCCTCTCATTGTGGTAGTGATCGGTGAAGGCGGCAGCGGCGGCGCGCTGGCGCTGGGCGTCGGCAACAAGGTGTTCATGCTGGAGAATTCCGTTTACAGCGTGATCTCGCCGGAAAGTTGCGCGGCCATTATCTATCGCGACTCGACGAAGGGCGCGCTGGCTTCAGCGGCGCTGAAGATCACGGCGAGCGACCTGGCGCGGCTGGGATTGATCGACGGCATCATTCCCGAACCGCCCGGCGGCGCCCAGGACGATTACGATCGCGCCGCGCAATACATGCAACAGACGCTGGTGGCGGCGATCGATGAGTTATCGCCGATGAGTCCGGAGCAACTGGTGGAGCAGCGGTACCGGAAATTCCGGCAGATGGGCAGCTTTTTCACGGAGTAGCGACGATTGAGCAAAGGCAAGATCATCCTGATGGGCGTGGTGGCGTTCCTTGTATTTCTTGGAGCGACGACGTACCTCATGCTGGGCAATCGCAAGAACCGTGTCGAAGTGTGCATGACCTATCAGGGACGGAACTCCTGCAAGGTGGCCTCGGGTGAAACCAGGGAAGCTGCGCTGCGTACGGCAACGGATACGGCTTGCGCACTGATTGCAGCGGGTGTGACCGAAACTCAGCAATGCACGCACGGCGAGCCCGTCAGCGTGCGCTGGCTCGACTAGATGGCGTCTCCCTCTCCAGCGCCGGCGCGCGGATTGCTCGCCGAAAATGTCCTGCTATTCCACTGGTCCGACGATCTGGTGGCTCATCGCATGCGGCAGGTGCGGGAGTATGTGCTGGGGCAATCGCGGCATCTCAATCGGGAAGACTTTCATGTCGTGCACCCGCGCGACCTCCACTTACTCTTTGAGGCGTACGACAGGTTCTTCTTCGAAGGGTTGTGCAGCCACGCGCTGGGCAGGCAGAGTCTCAGCTTCCGCCTCTCATCCCGCATGACGAAAGCCGGCGGGAAGACAACACGGTTTACCAGCCGCGCCGGCGTTGTCAGCTATGAAATCTCCATCGCCGTGAGCATGTTGTTCGACTCGTTTGAGAAAGACTCGCGGTCGGTCACAGTTTGCGGCATCGATTGCGCCAACCGGTTCGCCGGCCTGCAGCGCGTTTTTGAACACGAACTCACGCATCTCATCGAGATGCTGTGTTGGGGCGAGAGCGATTGCTCGGCCGCGCGATTCCAGGGCATCACGGCGCGCTATTTCCGCCACACCGCGCATACGCACAATCTCATCACGCGGCGGGAGCAGGCGGCCGAGGTAGGAATCCGGGTCGGCTCCATGGTTGGGTTCACCTTTGAGGGGCGATCCTATCAGGGGCGAGTGAATCGCGTCACGAAGCGTGTCACGGTTTTAGTGGAGGACATGGCGGGACAACTCTTCTCCGACGGCAAGCGCTACCGGGTCTTCTACGTGCCTATCGGCGCCCTCATACTCCGCGAACCCCGTTGAGTCGCGCCCGACGCCATCTATTTTCGAATTCAATCTAGCGGTTAAACCCGCAAAGTCCGATCTATTCGGCATATGGAAACTCAATCGCTCCCGCGCAGAAATGAATTTTGGAGCAAAGTCGGCATCTCGTTCGCTGCGTTATTGGTGTTCATTGCAATCCTCCTGGGCGCGCCCCACGATATTTTGGATACGGTCCGCAATCAATACCAGATGCGGGTAGCGAACCCCAGGCTGATCAGGGGCTATCTGGCCAGCCATAGCGTGCGGAAGTTGCAGATTGGTGCCGGCACGAACAATCTAGCCGACTGGCTGAATACCGACATCGAGCCGACTGCCAGCCAGGCATATCTGGATGCTTCGGTGCCGTTTCCACTGCCGGATTCATCGTTTCGCTACGTCTTCAGCGAACATGTCGTGGAGCACATTCCCTACGAAAAGGCGGACGTCATGTTTAAAGAATGCTATCGCGTTCTCGCACCCGGCGGCCGTATTCGAATTGCAACGCCGGACCTCACGAAATTGATGGCCTTGTTCGCCGAACACCCGCCGGCCGAGGTGACGGAATACATCCGGCGCAAGATTGCGGCGCATCGCTGGCCGAATACACCCGACCCCGCGGCGTACATTCTCAACATGGAAATGCGCACGTGGGGCCATCAGTTTGTCTATTCGCCGGCGATGCTGCGAGCTGCCCTGACGCGGGCAGGGTTCGAAAATGTGACGGAATTCCAAGCTGGGCAGGGTGATGATCCCGCCCTTGCCGGGTTGGAGGCGCGCCCCCGCTCCAAGTGGCGGGACATGAACCAGTACGAGACCATGGTGTTCGAAGCAATGCGCCGATAACCGGAGAGCCACAAGCTACCGGGACGGCACTCACCCCGTGCCCATCCGTTCTGCATCGGCAAAGCAGCGCCGCGCCAGTTCGCACAATAGCAGCGATTGCTGCCATCGATCGCATTCTTCGCGTACCATGCCGTCGGGATCGCGGTAGGTGCGGCCGTAGTAGATACTCGGTGAGAGCAGTTCCGGCACGAAGTAGAGGCACGCGCCTGGTTCCGCCTGGCGGAGGAAGTACTCCATCGCCCGGGTCCAAAGCATGCGGAAGTGCGCCACGTAGGGATGAGCGGTCTCGTCCGCGTCTCCGATATCAACCTGCATACAGCCGGGATTGCCGATGCGGCCATGCAGAAAGCGGACGCGCTCCAGCACAGGTTCGATGAAACGGAGTTTGTTCTCGAAGCCGCCGTAGACGAACTCCAGTCCGGTGTACCAGGTGCGAGAGTCGCCGTCACTCGATGAGAACTTGCGGGTAGCGCGAAAGAAAGTCCACTGTGCGCGCTCACAATGTCCTGAAAGATGGTGGCGCGGTGCGTCTCGAGGTAGAGCGGGATCCGGGACTGCTCGGAGGCAGCGAGGACCGCCTCGATCAAGCGGGCGGCTTCGTCCGGACTCTCCAGGCCCCAACCCACATGCAGTGTCGCGCAAGAGAATCCCGCATCAGCGAGCTTTCGGGCCAGGACGGCCGCTTCTTCCGGATGGTTCACGCGGCCCGACGCTGCGATACTCAGTTCCCTTCGGCGACATTGAGTGATTTGCTCGCCGTTGAATTCGACATCGAGCTGAACGCCGTCGTAGCCGGCCTCCACAATGTCTTCGAGTCTCTTTTGCAGGAGGGCGTCCGAGTCGTCTCGAACGCCCTCAAACCGCATCATATCTTCCAACGCGAGCCAGCTCATGAGGCTGCGCAGGACGGGCCTTTCGGCGCCGGAGGGATGCGTCACGGCGGATCCCATCTACTTCTGCTGATCCAGGCTGGTGGCGCTCTTGTCCCGAGCGGACTCCAGCCACGCGACATCGGCGCTGGAGTCCGCGAACCGCCGCAGTCCGGCCTCCAGGATAGCCGTGTCCGGAACTTTGTTCAGCGGCGTATATCGCGGGTGATGCGCTTCCTTGTAGGGATCGTTCTTTGCCGCATTGTAGCAGCAGATCATCGACCAGCGCGGATGCTCTGAGCGGTTCTCATCGGAGCGGTGCAGCAGGTTGCTGTGGAAGAAGAGCACATCGCCGCGTTCCATCTCGACATGGACGAGCGGGAAACGCTGGAGGATGGCATCCACACGCTCGCGATCGGCGCCGGCCTGATCACCGGTTAACACGTGATCGATGCGGCCCAGTTTGTGTGAGCCGGGCACTACCTGCAGGCAGCCATTCTCGCGGGTAGCCCGATCGACAGCGATGGAGGCGCTGCACAGATCGGGGAGACAGCACTCCGTTCTGATACCAGTAGCCGTAATCCTGATGCCACGCCCAGGCGCCGCCTACGCCGGGCGTCCTTCATGATCATCTTCGAGTGATAGTGATAAACCTCGTCGTTGAGCAGCCTCTCGGCCGAATCGACGATGGAGCTGCAGCGGGCGAACATACCGTAGAGCGCGTCGCCGGGGTGGTTCCAGAGCGAGAGCCGAACGACATGTCCCTCGCCATCATTGCGGCCGAAAGCTCGCGCATCGAGTTCGCGGTCTTCCTTCGCCGCGCGTCCCAGCAGATCGATCTCCGCTTCACTGAACATGCCGCGGGCGAGAACATAGCCCTTCTCGTGATATTCCGATACCTGTGATGCTGTCAGGGGACCACTTGCCATAATCGGTACCTTGGCCTTGTTCAGGCTCATCCTTTCGTGACGGTTTCTGCCCACCAAAGATCGGTTCTACAACACCATCGCGTCATCGCTACGCAATGGTCTGCAGGTGCTGCGCTTCACCAGTGCGGATGGAACCACGGTTTCAGTCTGTCCGATTCCCGTGGACTCAACCAGCGCAATCGCCATCCGGGCCAATTGCCTTCCCACTTCGACGGTATCCACACACACGGCGGTGAGTGTGGATGCGCGGGCATGCTCGATCTGATGTTGAAATCCGATGATGCTTGCATGCCTCGGCACGTCGCGCCCATGCTGCCGCAAGGCCTCGCGCGCTCCCAGCGCCAACTCCTCTGATCCGCACAGAAGCGCCGACAATGGCGACTTCTGTTCCAGTAGATACAAACAATCGCCTGTCCGTTTTCGAACGGATCATCGGCGATCGCGAATGTGTGCGCCCGTGGCTCCAATCCATGCTGCCGCATTCCGCTGAGATATCCCTCGTGCCTGCTGCGAAACCACGGACGGGCTGTATCTCCGATATACCAGATATTGCGGTGGCCCAGTTGAGCGAGGTAGGCCGTCGCCTCTTCGAATCCACGGAAATCGTCGTAGCGAACCCGGTGAGAGGCCCTCTCCGCGGCCGCGGCGGTGGCTGCGTGGTTGGCCAACAGGACATAGCGGGCCTGGCGAGCCTCCAGCGCCTCGAGAAAGTTTCCGTGCGCCGTACCGGCCACTATCGTGCAGTCGGCCAGTTGACGGCTGGTGAAGATCTCAGGGATCTCCAACCGGTCCGGCTCCGCTTCCGCCGCGTGTGCGTGCCTGGTGAAGATCGTGTAGTAGCCCTGGCTGGAGCAGTACTCCTCGATGCCCACCAACAGGTGAGCGTGCACGGTGTTGATGCCCATCCCATTGCACAGTAGGAAGCCGATGGCTTTGGTGTGGCTGCGATCCGGCTCCTGCCTGGCTCCGGTCCGATAGCCGAGGTCGCGAATCGCTGCTTGCACGCGCTGGCGCAGAGGCTCCGCCACGTCGGGGAAATCATTCAGCACCCGCGACACCGTACCGATGGAGACCGCGGCACGCTCCGCGACGTCCTTGATGGTCGGTGTATTGGCGGGTCGGCGAGCCATGGTTTATCTCGCGCCGGCGGCGGCCTCGTGCTCTTCTTCGATCTGCGCGACGCGGACCGAGCGCTTCTCCCGGATCGACCGGTAGCAGGCTTCAATCAGGGCCATCGTTTTGAGATTGTCCGAACCGCTGTTCTCCGGCTCGACATCACGGGCGATGGAATCCATCAGGGCGGCCATTGGACCTTCGAAGGCGTCGGGAAACCAGGCTTCGCTCCAACGGGGCGTGATCCAGAGGCCCGGATAACGCGCGGAACTGAAGCGTACCGTGCTGGGCTGATGATCCGGATACCTGGGCCATCCCAGCATGCCCTCGGCGATACCTTCGGTCCCTTCGATCCTCCACTTGATGTACGGATCGAGATGCTTTTCCGGCGTGAGCGGCCCGGCCCAGATGTCATCCCACGCCGAGGCGCGGAAGCCGCTGTCGTACTCCAGGATGTAGAGGCAGATCCCATCCTCGTGGGCGAACTTCGTGCGCGGATCGGTCCTAGTGCTGCAATAGACGGCGTCCGGATTGCCGAACAGGCAAGCGGAACGCGTCCAGGTGGTGCACGCTCATGTTCAACAAGGTCAGGCGGGCATAGTCCGGCAGCCATCTCTGCCAGTGGGGAACGGCCCTCATCTCGATGCTCGCCGAAGCCCGGTTCGCCCAGATAACCGCGCTGGAGAATCGACTTGGCCGCTCGGATCGAGTGGTCGTACCGCATGTTCTGGTTCACGGCCAACCGGATGCCCGCCCGACGGCACAACTCGACAGTCTCGCGCGCCTCCGCGTAGTTCATCGCCAGCGGCTTCTGCGCCAGAATCCCCTGCGGCTTGTGCCGGCCGTTGACGATCTGCCGGATGATCCCCAGTTGCTGATCGGGCGGCACCGCCACATCGACGATCTTCACCGCCGGATCGTCGAGCATCTCCACGACGTTGGCATAGACCCTCGGAATGCCGCGCAACTCCGCCACTTCCCGGGCAATTTCCGGTGTTCGAGAGGTGATCCCGTGCACATCGAAGCCCGCGTTCCGGTAGGCGACCAACTGAATGTCGCGCATGATGAACCCGGCACCCACGGCGCCGATGCCGAAGTCGCTGCGGAGTGGCGGGCCTGGCAGGTGATCGATCTCGGAGGTTCAGTTCCATGGCGAGTATCCGGCTCCGACAAAAAAAGGATGATAGGCATTCGTCTTTTCCAGTTGGTGAACGTTCATGAAATGATTTCACGAGGCGAACCCAAGCCTCTGGCTTCCAGGAGTGCAACCTGTCGGTGCAACTCGGATTGATCAATTCGGCGTGGTTCGGGTCGCCTGTCGGCACCGAACAGGGCATCCGGCTGACAAGAGAGATCGGCTTCGATTCCATTGATATCTTTGCCGATCCACTGGAAATCGACGCCCGGGAGTGGCGCCTGATTCGGGACACCGCGAGCGACGCCGGCCTGCCCATTGTTTCGGTGGTTTGCTGCGCCCTCGGCATCGCCGACTTCAACCAGACTGTGCGGCGATTCCACATCGATCGCGCGAAACGGCATCTCGATCTGGGCTATGAGTTCAAGGCGCAACTCTTCTGCTGGTGCTCGGCGAGTATATCTGGCAGCAGGAAGTGATCACGCCGGAAGATCAATGGAAGTGGGCAGTCGAGTCAGTGCGCGAGTTGGGCGAGCACGCGGGCGGTCTTGGGCAGGAGATCGCCATCGAGCTGGAGCCCTTCCACCTCTCCATCGTGAATACCCTGCCGAAAATGGTACGGTTCCTGGCGGATGTCGATCACGCGTCGGTGCTGGCCAATGCCGACATCTCGCATCTGGAACTTTCTCGCACTCCGATCCGAAGTCGTTGGCTGAACTGAGCGGCCGCATCGGGCATGTGCATCTCTCGGATTGCGACGGGCAGAAGCACGGCGACCTGCCGCCCGGCCGCGGCGTGGTACCGTTCCTGCCCTACCTCGAGAACCTGAAGTCCGTCGGCTTTGACGGCACCATCAGCATTGAACTCGAGTATTCGCCCGACCCATCGCAGATTGTGGAGTGGGTGCGCGAGGCGTATCGTGAAACCGATCGCATGATGCAGCAACTGAACCTGCGTGGAGCATAGCCATGGAACGTAGAGATTTCGTGAAAGCCGCTTCCGCCGGTCCGTTCCTGGGCCGGGTGCTGGGCGCCAACGATCGCATAACTGTCGGCCAGATCGGGCTCGGCAGCCGTGGTTATTACGAGACCACCATCACCGCCCGGAACTCCGGCGTCGATCTGGCGGCCGTCTGCGACGTGTTCCAGCCGCTGGCGGACATGACCAGGCAGAAGGTGGGCGGCAAGACGGAAGCTTACACGGACTTCCGGCGAGTGCTGGAGCGCAAGGACATCGATGCCGTCTTTGTGTCGACGCCGGATCACTGGCATGCGCCTATTTCGATCATGGCCTGCCAGGCGGGCAAGGACGTCTATTGCGAGAAGCCGCTGTCGCACACGGTCGAGGAAGGCCGGCGTATGGTGCAGGCGGCGCGGAAGCACAACCGCATTTTCCAGGTGGGCAGCCAGCAGCGCTCGGCCCCGCATTTTGCGAAATGCGCGGAGCTGGTGCAGAGCGGCTATATACGGCGCAGTCTCCGACATCGATTGCTGGATCGTGTCCAACGAATACCCGCAGGGCTTCGGCCGTGTTCCGGACTCCGAGCCGCCCGCGGGCCTGGACTGGGACCGGTACTGGGCCCCGCGCCCAGGACGCCGTACAATCGCAACCGCTATATCTGGAACTGGCGATGGTTCTGGACTACTCCGGCGGAAATATGACCGACTGGGGCGCCCACCACATCGACAGCATTCACCAGATCATGAACGTCACCGCGCCGAAGAGCGTCTCGGCCACGGGCGCCCGCATGCTGCAGGACAACCGCGACACGCCGGACTCGTTTCTGGCGACGTTTGAGTACCCCGGTTTTACGGTCCGGTTCGTGAACAGCCAGGTGGGCATGCGCATGGATCGCTACGCCGGCACAATTTTCTATGGGACGAAAGGCACGCTCTTTGTCGACCGCAAAGGGTACCAGGTGATTCCATCCAAGTTCTCGGCGATCGTGCGCTCCGATGTCGACCAGGTGGAGGATATGCTCGCTTCGCGCAAACGGGAGCTGACCGGCGAGAAGAGGCCGCGTGGGCCGGCCGCGGCGGCACCTCCGCTGTGCGAGCCCATCGAAGTCACGGGACTTTCCCTCGATCCGGAAATCCAGATCGTCCACGTCCAGAACTTCCTCGACGCCGTGAAGAGCCGTAAGCGGCCGTTCGCCGATGTGGAGGTCGGACATACCTCCATCGTTCCTGCCATCTCGGCAATATTGCGTACCGCACCGGGCGCACCATCCGCTGGGATTCGCGGACGGAGGAGATTGCCGGAGACCGGGAAGCATCGCTACAGCTGACGAAGCAGTATCGGGCGCCTTGGGCGCTGCCCGCTCCCTCCGCCGTCTAGCGCGTGGGACAATCACCTCTGAGTCACAGAGGGGGCATCCATTCGTGTCTCAGCGTTTCACGCGGGGCGAACTCCATCTCAACCGCATTGAAGCCTTCAGCGACGGTGTGTTCGCGATCATCGTCACATTGCTGGTACTGGAGTTGAAGGTCCCCACTCTGCCGCAGCACGCCGGAGTGGCCGAGCTTCGCAACAGCCTGTTCGACCTGGCGCCGAAGTTCCTGAGCTGGCTCATCAGCTTCATCATCGTCTGCAAGTTCTGGCTGAACCATCACCACGTCTCTCGCTGGCGCGGCATGCCAACTACGGGTTGGTGTGGATGAACTCTCTTTTCCTGATGGCTCAGTCGTTCATCCCCTTCCCGACCGCGCTCATTGGCGAGTATCCAAGGAATCCGCTGGCTGTGAGTGTCTTCGGCTGTGTGATGGCCGTGAACACCCTGCTATTCATGATGATGCACCGCTATATCCTGCGGAACCTGATGAAGCCCGAATTGAAGGGCACCGAGGATCCCCACATCTTCGCGAAGTCATTCGTGGGGCCGCTGTCCTATCTGGCCGGTGTGGCCAGTGCCTGGTTCAGTATTGAAACGGCGTTTGTCATCTATATGCTGACGCCGCTGTGGTTCATTACCCCCGCTGCTCCGGCGAAGCGGCGATGACCTCCCGGGCATCCGCCGCTGGCGTAGCGCTCACTGTGCATCGTGGAAGATGACACCGAGTGTGTGCCGCGCGCCGGAACGCAGGCGGCTGACGCCATGGCGCATCTGGACCCGGTAGACGCCTTTCGATCCCTCCACCGGACGATGGTGAACCGGGAAGATCACACCATCACCCTGTCTGAGGGGCACGACTTCCACACGCGACTGCATGCGTGGCCGCTGCTCGGTCAGGACGAATTCTCCTCCAGTGAAATCCCGCCCTGGCTCGCTGAGGAGAAAGGCCACCTGTAGTGGGAACACATGCTCTCCGTAGAGGTCCTGGTGCAGACAGTTGTAGTCGCCCGGACCATAGCGCAGCAGCAGCGGTGTTGGACGTACCTGACCGGCGTTGTGGCAGCGTCTCAGAAACTCCTCATGAGATTCCGGAAACCCGGCCTCCGTCATGTGCAGAGCGGTGTTCCACTCATTGGCAATGCGCGCCAGGTGGCCATAGAAGCCCGTCCGCAGGGCCGCCACCATCGCCGGCATTGGAGCGGCGAAGTACTGATATTCACCTCGCCCAAACCCGTGCCGGCTCATCACCACACGGCTGCGGAACAGCGAGGGATCCGCGTACCAGGCCGCTGCCTCCAAACAATCAGCCGGACTGAGGAGACTTTCGACGATCGCACATCCATGGGCGTTCAACTCGCGGGACAGGTGCTCCCAGTCGAGAGATGCGATGCGCTCTCCGAGCGTCACGCCCATGCCAGCGCCTCCCGCTCCAGCAGTGCGCGTTTGCGGTCCAGTCCCCAGCGATAACCCGCCAATTCTCCATCGACGCGCAGCACCCGGTGGCAGGGCACCGCCACGGCTAACGGGTTCGCGGCGCACGCCCTCGCTACCGCACGCACCGCTTTGGGATTGCCGACGCGCGCCGCCAGCTCTCGGTAGCTGGTTGTGCAGCCCGCGGGCACCGCTCTCAACTCACGCCAGACCTTCTGTTGGAATCGCGTCCCCTGTTCCGCCCAGGGCAGCGTCAATGCCTTGCCCGGACGTTCGATCGCCTCGACTGCCTGCTCCATCCACGAGCTGAGCCCCTCCGAGTCCGGATACGGGGCTTCCCGGGGGAACCGCTTGCGGAGCTCCACGGCGAGCTCCTCCGGCCCGTCTCCCAGCAGAATCGCGCAAACCCCATCCTCGCGGGCCGCCAGCAGAACCCAGCCCAGCGAACATTGTGTAGTGGAAAAGCGCATCCCAGTCATCGTCTTTGCTCCTTTCAGGTCGCGTCCGGCAACCTGTCCATGCATTGACAATACGCGTGGCGGAGCCAGGAAAAACTCCGATCCTTGCTTTGTGGAGGAAATGCGGAGTTATCCTGGATTCTGTCTATGAGAACCCTCGCGCTCCTTCTGTTCACGGCTCTGCTGGGCTTCGCCCAGGACAAGCCCAACTTCACCGGCCACTGGGAATTGAACGTCGCCAAAAGCGATTTCGCCAAACAGCCCTCCCGGGCCGTTCGATTCGCCATCGTGCACAAGGACCCCGAGCTCGAATATGAAGTCTTCCACGACGCAGCGCCCGGCACCAGCGCCGGCAAGCTCAGGTACGTCATCAACGGCCAGGAAGGCGAGGTGTCGGCGCAGGGCAATCCGCTGAAGTACAAGGCGCGCTGGGAAGCTGCGGTTCTCGTCGTCGAGACGTGGGGTAAATTCGGGCCGAACGAGATCAAACTCATCGACAAGTGGGAGAGCCAGTCCGACGGCAAGGCCGTGATGATCTACCGGCACTTCGAAGGGCCCGGGGGTCCTCAGGACCAGAAGCTCCTGTTCGAGAAGCAGCCCGAAAAATAGTGTCAGGTCAGCGCCGGTGCTCGGTGTGCGCCGGCGGATCGCTCTCCAGCCAGGCCAACTCGGGGTGGGAGACCTTCCGGCAGATGAGGCCGGCAAGTGTGGAACCGGCCATCAGACCGAAGAACCAGGGATTTGGCCGGTACTGCATGGCGGGGAAGAGTCCGGCCGCGCCGGCAAGAAACAGCGGCAACCCGATCAGGCGGGCCTGGAACGGGCTCCAGTGTCTCTTCAGCGCCAGCAGACCACAAAGGTAGCCGACGACGAGATTGACCAGACCCATCAGGGCAAAGACCCCCAGCACGTGCAACACCCGCGTCAGCGAGCCGGGGAGCCCTTCCGGAAAACCTGCCAGCCACAGTGCGATGAGGCCGGCCAAACCCAATACCGCGAAGGTGAGGGATCGCTTCATCGCCCCATAATGTACAACGCCGCGGAATCGATGTCGATCCCGCGGCGTTTCTCAAATCAACCTGCGAACCGGAGGCCCGCTAGGGCTTGTAGGCGATGCAGTCGATCTCGACTTTCATTGTCGGATCGGCGAACGCCACGGCCACCGTGGTGCGCGTGGGCCGCTGTTCCCCGAAGAACTCGCGGTAGATCTCGTTCATCGCCGCAAAGTCCTTACCGTCCCGCAGAAAGACGCTGCACTTCACCACATCGGTCATCGCCGCGCCGGCGGCTTCCAGGATCCGCTTCACGTTGTTCAGCGTGATCCGCGTTTCGTGCTGGATGTCGCCATACGACATCGTGTCGGTGGCGGGGTCCACCGGACCCTGACCCGACACGAAGATGAAGTCGCCCGCGCGGATCGCCGGCGAGTAAGGACCTCGCGGCGTCGGCGTATCCTTCGGAAAGATACGTTGGATGTCGCCCATGGCCGGTTACTCCGAGGCCTTCCGGCGTGTGCGGCGCACCGGCTTGTCCTGGCTGCTGGTGTCCGCCTTCTTGCGAGTCACGCGCTTCTTGGTCGCCTTGGGCGGCTCGTCGTCCGGCGGAATTTCGCCGGTGGCCGTCGGTTGGCCCTTCACAATCGGCTGCTTGAAGTCGTGCTCGGTGAGCAGGTCCTCTTCCTTCACTTCCTGCTTCGGCGGCGCCTGCGGATAGAACTCGGAACCCAGGCTTACCAGCAGCCCGCCTTCCTGGCGATGCTGCAGGCGGACCACCGTCTTGTCCTGCGCGAAATTCAGAAACTCCGCGAAGCCCTGGAATCCGTAATTGGCGTGGTCGAAGTTGGGATATTCCTCCTTCATCCAGGCCGCTAGATCTTCGGCTGTCTGGCCGCTCTCCTCGAACTCCAACCGGTGGATCTCCAGCACTTCGCGCAATTGCGGCAGCGCCTCTTCCGGACGAGGCAGCGCCTTTTCCTGATAGTTGTGCTTGCGCTCGATGAAGTAGCGTCCGCCGGTACCCTTCACATAGACCAGTTCGGCCCGCTTCAGCTTCTCGACGAAATCGGAGAAGCTGCGCGCGCCATAGGCGCTCTCGTTGAACGCGGAATCCAGCTGCAGCATGGTGGACTTCAGCAGTCCAAGCTGCGGCTGGACGTTGCGGCGCTCCAAAACCTGAAGCGCGCGCTCCACCAGAGGCATGGCCAGCGCCAGGTTAAGCGGAGCGGGGCGTCCCTGCTGCGGCTGGTCTTTCGGTCCCTGGCCCATTCCCTGAGAGCCCGGGGCTCCGCCGCCCTGCATCGCGCCGTCACGCTGTTCGCGTTCCCGGCGGCGCTCTTCGCGCTCGCGGAAGCGCTTTTCCTTGCGGTCTCTGTAAGATTCGCGATAGGGTTCCCGCTCGCGGTCGCCGCCCTGGCCGCCGGCCTGGGCCTGCTGCGACTGCGACGGCGGAGGCGGCAGCGGAATCGAGTCCGTATTCAGCAGCGATTCAAAGCTGATGAACTCATGGCAGTTCTGCTGCAGGATGGTCGAGGTGAACGCTTTGCCGCCCACCACGAATACCGTCTTGCCATATTCCTTCAGCTTGTTCACCAGCGGAATGAAGTCGGAGTCGCCGCTGACCACCGCGAAGGCATTCACGTGGTCATGCGTGAACGCCATCTCCAGCGCATCCAGCGCCAGATTGATGTCCGCGCCATTCTTATCCCCGCGCGGCGAAGGAATGCGCTGCACCATCTGCACCGCGTTTTCCGCCATTTGCCGCGTGGCGCCTTCCTGGCGGCTCCAGTTCGCGTACGCGAACTTGGCGACAATGTCCCCGCGCTCCTTCAGAGCGTCCAGCACCAGCGACACTTCAAACTCCCGTCGAAGTGTGCTTTTCACGCCGATTTCAATGTTGTCGTAGTCGACAAACACGGCGATGTTGAGTCGGTCTTGCATGTGTTGTAACAAAATCCTAGCAAAATGTTGTGGAGGCCGGCCTCGTACCCCTTGGCCCGTCAGACAGCCGCGCGAACGGACGTTTTGACGAACGTCACAATCTCATCCAGCGCGGCGCCGGGCTGAAACACAGCCGCAACCCCCAGTTCCTTCAGTCTTACGGCGTCGTCATCCGGGACGGTGCCGCCTACGACGACCACAACGTCGTCCATTTCCCTCTCACGCAACATTGCCATCACCCGGGGCACAATCGCGTTATGCGCGCCCGACAGGATGCTCAGACCAATGACTTGAACATCTTCCTGCAGAGCCGCATTCACGATCATTTCCGGCGTTTGCCGCAGTCCTGTGTAGATAACTTCCATCCCGGCATCGCGTAACGCCCGCGCGATCACCTTCGCTCCGCGGTCGTGTCCGTCGAGGCCTGGCTTGGCAACCAGTACTCGGATCTTTGGATCCATCTGCACTTGGTCCCCTTAAGTATATCCCTACAAAACACTTCTCTCTTGCCACCCCCCGAACACCCCGCCCAGGGTCCGGCAGATCTCGCCGGTTGTTGCGTACGCGCGCACGGCATCCAGCAGAAGCGGCATCGTATTCAGCTCGCCTTCCGCGCCGTGGCGCAGTGCCAGCAGACTGGCCTCCGCCTTGTTCTGATCCCGCTCCGACCGCAGACGCCTCACCTTCTCCACCTGCGCCTTCTCCGCACGATCGTCAATCTTCAGGATCTCCAGACGCTGCTCGCTCTCCTGAGTGAAACGATTGACGCCAACAATCACCTGCTCGCCGCTTTCCACGCGCTTCTGATACTGATAGCTGGCGTCGGCAATCTCGCTCTGCGGGAAGTTGCGTTCGATGGCCGGAATCATCCCGCCCATCTCATCGATGCGCCGGATGTATTCCAGCGCCTGCCGCTCCACTTCATCCGTCAGGGCCTCGACGTAGTGCGAACCGCCCAGCGGATCCGCCACCGCGCCGACGCAGCTCTCGTGCGCGATGATCTGCTGGGTTCGCAATGCCAGAGTCACCGCCTGTTCGCTCGGCAGCGCATACGCCTCGTCCAGCGAATTCGTGTGCAGAGACTGTGTGCCGCCCATCACGCCGGCCAGCGCCTGCAGCGTAGTCCGCACCACATTGTTGTACGGCTGCTGCCACGTCAGCGAACACCCGGCCGTCTGAGTGTGGAACCGCAGTTTCCAGCTCTTCTCCTCCTGGGCGCCAAACCGCTCCCGCATCACCCGCGCCCAGATCCGCCGGGCCGCCCGGTACTTCGCGATCTCCTCAAAGAAATCGCTATGCGCATTGAAGAAGAAGCTCAGCCGCGGGGCGAACTCATCCACTCCCAGGCCGCGCTGCAAGGCCCATTCGACATACTCAATCCCATCCCGCAGCGTGAACGCCAACTCCTGCACCGCGGTCGAGCCCGCTTCCCGGATGTGATACCCGCTCACCGAAATCGGGTTGTACTTCGGCACATGACGCGTCGAGTACTCCACCACATCCGTCACCAACCGCATCGAAGGACGCGGCGGATACAGGAACTCCTTCTGCGCGATGTACTCCTTCAGGATGTCGTTCTGCAAGGTGCCGTTCAGCTTGTCGAACGAAACACCCTGCTTCTCCGCTACCGCCAGGTACATCGCGAACAGCACCGGCGCCGGCGAGTTGATCGTCATCGAGACACTCACCCGGTCCAACGGGATTCCTTCGAACAAGGTCTCCATGTCGGCCAGCGAAGCGATCGACACACCGCACTTCCCTACTTCCCCCAGGGCGGCCGCGTCGTCCGGGTCGCAGCCCATGAGAGTTGGAAGATCAAAGGCAACCGACAACCCCGACTGCCCCTGCGCCAGCAGGTACCGGTAGCGGGCGTTCGTCTCCTCCGGAGTCGCGAAGCCCGAGAACTGGCGCATCGTCCAGAGCTTGGCCCTGTACATCGCCGCATGGATTCCGCGTGTGTATGGATACTCGCCCGGAGCCGGCGAGCCATAGTGGCTCTCCAGCGGAATCCCGCTGAGCGTGCGCGGCTGCGCCGTCTCGGATGCGCCCCTCTTCATGCCTCGATTGTAGCCCCCAAATCCAACACATGGTCCGCTACCCTCTCCGCCAGCCACTCATCGTGCGTCGAGAGCACCACCGTACCGGGGTATCTCGCCAACGCCTCTTCCAGCGCCGCCCGGGCCTCCATCTCCAGATGATTCGTGGGCTCGTCCAGCAGCAGCAGGTTGGCTCCTGAAAGCAGCAGCATCGCCATTCCGGCCTTCGTCCGCTCGCCCGCGCTCAACGTAGACAGGGGCCGCAGGATCTGCTCCGCCCGCAGTTTCAGGCACGCCAGCATGGTGCGCACCCGAGTCTCATCCGCGCAAACGCCCAGGCAAAGTTCCAGCGGAGTCTGCTCCATCCGCAGGTTCTCTCCCTCCTGTGCGAGATAGCCGGCGCGCACCCGGCCACCGAGCCGCACCTCTCCGCAATCCGGCTGCTCCCGGCCAGCCACCATCCGAAGGAGAGTGCTCTTTCCGGATCCATTCGGCCCGGAAAGGACCCATCGTTCACCACGTGCAATGTGCAGGTCCATCTCTTCAAACAACACGCGCTCCCCAAAGCGCTTACTCATCCCCTCGACCCGCACCGCGATTTCATCACCCCGCTCCACGGCGCTGAAGTCGAGTTCCGGGATGCCTTGCTCTTCCCAAGGCTTCTCAACAGCGTCCAGCATCGACTGCCGCTCCCGGATGATCCGAGCGGTACGCGCCACCTTGGCTGCCTTCTTTGCATAATGTGGTCCGCAGGCTCTCGCATCCCGCTGCCCTTCGGGCGCCTTTGCCACTTTGCGCGCCAGGGCCATTCGCTTTTCCGCGGCGGCACGTTCCGCGGCGGCCTGCCGCTCTCGGGCTTCGTACTGCTGCCACGCCTGCCGTTCTTTCAACGATCGCTGCTCAATGAACTTCTCGTAGTTCCCCTCGAAGCATTGCACCACGCCTCTCTCCATCAGGACAGTCCGGTTGGTCACCCGGTTCAGAAAAGCGCGATCGTGCGATACCAGCATCACGGCCGCATCCAGCCGCCGCAGTTCACCCTCGAGCCACGACCGCGCCGAGGAGTCCAGATGGTTCGTGGGCTCGTCCAGCAACAACACCTCCGGACTCGAAAGGAGGCAGCGCGCCAGCTCCGCCCGCATCCTCTGGCCGGAGGAAAGCCTCTCAGTAGCCAGGTCCCAGCTCTCCTCGGGGAAGCCCAACCGGTTCAGGGCCCGCTCCACCCGTGCCTCAAAGCCCGGACCGCCCAGCGCGACATACTCGCCGAACCAGTCGGGATCCCGACGAAGCCGGGCCAGTTCCTCATCGGCCTCCATCACGCGATCGAACAGAGTCTGGCCCGTACCCCTCGGCGCTTCCTGAGCCAGATAGGCCACACGCAGTCCAGCTCGACGGACGACACTGCCCGCGCTCGGTGCCAGTTCCCCTGCCACCAAACGCATCAGTGTCGACTTCCCGGCGCCGTTAGGCCCAACCAGGCCGATCCGGTCGCCTCTGTTGATTTCGATGCAGGCGTGCGCAAACAACGGCGCCCCGCAATGGATCTCGTAGCAAATCTCGTGGATTCGCAGCATGAACCAATCCCCCTTTGCGCCTCATCCGGCGGCAAGGTCTCAAGAAGACTCGGGAATTTGGTTTAGCTGCGCATGCGTGCGAGGGTTGGGCCCTCACTGTCATTATATTCCACCTACAATGAAATTTAGTCCGCCCCATGGAAGAAAAATCCTTCAACGAACCCCGCCTCGCCCTCAACCGCATCTACACCAAGACTGGTGATCAGGGCGACACTCACCTCGCCAGCGGCGAACGCGTAGCGAAAGATTCTCCACGCCTCGAATGCTACGGCTGCGTGGATGAGCTCAACTCCTTTGTCGGAGCCGCCGTCGTCAGTGCGTCCACCGAGGCCACGCTCTCGCCCCTCGTCGAGATTCTGATTCGCGTCCAGCACGAGCTTTTCAACCTCGGCTCGATTCTGGCCACCACCCCGGAGCTTGCGCACCCGAAACAAGCGCGCATCACCGACGCCGACGTGGCCCAACTGGAAGCGGAAATCGACGCGATGAACGGAGAACTCCCGCCCCTGCGCAGTTTCGTTCTTCCAGGTGGCTCCCGCGTCAACACGGATCTTCACATCGCTCGTACGGTGTGCCGCCGGGCCGAACGTCTGCTCGTCTCCGCCGCGCGGCAACTCCCCATCGACACTGTGAATCTCCGCTACCTGAACCGCCTCAGCGACGCCCTCTTTGTCTGGAGCCGCTGGGCGAATCATGTGCAGGGCCTGCCCGAGACCCTCTGGTCGCCCAATCGCGCGGCCTCTGCCCGCTGAAGCGGGAGTCCCCCCTCACTACGATTCATAAACGAAAAGGCCGGAACCCGAAGGCCCGGCCTCTTCTATTCGACGATGGCTGAGAATCAGGCCTTGCCTGGCACCAGTTCCTTTTGAGCCTTGGCAACCACCCGGTAGCGGCGCTGCCGCACAGGTCCGGCGCTGAAGGCGTCCTCCATGACGGCCGCATGTTCCTGCGCGTGGCGCTTGCTCGATCCCGTGGACGGTGCCGCCGCTTCCGGCCGCCCCGCATACCGCAGCGTCCGCCGCGTCGCCGCCAGCATCGGCTCCAGTTTGTCCCGCACGAACAGGAACGCGCCCTGGTTGCGCGGTTCTTCCTGCGCCCAGACGACCTCTGCTGTCGACGGGTACCGCCACAGCATCGTTTCGATCTCCTCCGCCGGCCACGGATACATCTGCTCCAGCCGCAGGATCGCCACGTTGTTCAGCGCGCGTTTTTCGCGCTCCGCCATCAGCTCGTAGTAGACCTTGCCGGTGCAGAAGATCACTCTCGACACGCGATCCGGGGCCGCCGCGCCGGAGTCGCCAATCACCGGTTCGAAGTGTCCGTGCGTAAAGTCCGCCAGCGTGCTCACCGCCTTCGGGTGCCGCAACAGGCTCTTCGGCGTCATCAGCACCAGCGGCTTGCGCAACCCGCGGCGGTCCTGGCCGCCGTACATCTGGCGCCTCAGCAGGTGGAAGTACTGTGCCGGCGTCGTCACATTGCAAACCTGCATGTTGTTCTCGGCGCAAAGCTGCAGGAAGCGCTCCAGCCGCGCGCTGGAATGCTCCGGACCCTGCCCCTCGTACCCATGCGGCAGCAGTAGCACCAACCCGCTCGGCTGGCCCCATTTCGCTTCGCACGACGACACAAACTGGTCGATCATGATCTGCGCGCCGTTCGCGAAATCGCCGAATTGCGCTTCCCACAAGGTCAGCGTCAGCGGATCGCCCAGCGAATAGCCGAACTCGAAGCCCATCACGCCGTACTCCGACAGCGAGCTGTCGAATACCTCAAACCGCGCCTGCTGCGGGTCGATGTGCATCAGCGGCGTGTGCACGTGTCCGGTGTTGTAGTCGAAGTACTCCAGATGCCGTTGCGAGAAAGTGCCGCGGCCGCTGTCCTGCCCGCTCAACCGCACCGGAGTGCCCTCCAGTGCCAGCGTGCCGAACGCCAGGGCCTCGCCCGCCGCCCAGTCCGCCGTCCCGCCGTGCAGGATCTCTTTCCGCTTCTCGATGAAACCCTTCAGCTTCGGATGCAGCGTGAAGGTGTCGGGGAAGGTCGTCATGCCTTCCACCACCCGGGCGATGAGGGACTCGTCCACCGCCGTTCTCGGGCAAACCAGCGGTACCGTTGTCTCTTCGAAGGTCGTCACTTCCTGCAGTTCCCACTTCTCGCCCTTCGACTGCGCCTCTTCGTGAGCCGCGTTCAGGGCGTCCTGGATCTGCCGGCGGATCCGTTCCACCGCCTCTTTCGTGACCGTACCTTCCTTCGTCAACCTCTCGGAATACTGTGTTCCAATCGGCTTCTTCGCCTTGATGATCTTGTACATCAGCGGCTGGGTGTAGCTCGGATCGTCGGCTTCGTTATGGCCGTACCGGCGGTAGCAGATCATGTCGATGACGACATCCTTCTTGAACCGCATCCGGTAGTCGATCGCGATCTGCGTCGCCCGCACACACGCTTCCGGATCGTCGCCATTCACATGCAGGATCGGAGCCTGCACCGTGCGCGCCACGTCGGTGCAATAGGTCGACGACCGGCTCTCGTCCGGGGTCGATGTGAATCCGATCTGGTTGTTGATCACCAGGTGGATCGTGCCGCCCGTCCGGTAGCCGTTCAACTGCGACATATTCAGCGTTTCAACGACCACGCCCTGGCCGGCGAACGCCGCATCGCCGTGAACCAGAATCGGCATCACCTTCTCACGCTTGGAGTCGCCCATCCAGGTCTGTTTGGCCCGGACAATGCCCTCCACCACCGGATCCACTGCTTCCAGGTGGCTCGGATTCGGCGCCAGCGAGACCTTGATCTCCTTGCCGGACGCCGTCCGCTGGATCCCGCTCGCGCCCAGGTGATACTTCACGTCGCCCGAACCCTGCGTCGCTTCCGGATCCACGTTGCCTTCAAACTCACCGAACACCTGCGACATCGACTTGCCGATCAGGTTGGACAGTACGGTCAGGCGCCCACGGTGTGCCATGCCCACCATGACTTCCTGCACGCCGCTGTCCGCGCCGCGGTCCAGGCACTCGTCCAGCACCACCATCGCGCTCTCGCCGCCTTCCAGCGAGAACCGCTTCTGGCCGACGAAACGCGTATGCAGGAAATTCTCGAAGCTTTCCGCCTGCAGCAGCTTCAACAGCACGCGCCGCTTGGCGGTTTCTTCCAGCGGCCAGTTGTTGGCCTGCGGCTCCATCCGCTCCTGCAGCCAGCGCTTCTCCTCGGGATGCTGGATGTGCATGTACTCACAGCCCAGCCGCCCGCAGTATGTTTGCCGCAGAGTCTCGAGAATCGTCCGCAGCGTCGCGATCGTCTGCTTCCCGCTGGTCGCCAGGTTGCCGATGATGAATTCCCGGTCAAAGTCCCAGATGCTCAAGCCGTAGGTCGTCGGATCCAACTCCGGGTGGTAGCTCGGCTGCACGCCAAGAGGATTCAGGTCGGCGATCAGGTGGCCGCGCACACGGTACGCGTTGATCAACTGCAGCACCGCCGCCTGCTTGGCGATCTCCTCCATCCGCTTTTCATCGCGGAAGGCTGAACTCGCCGCTTTCCGGTCCACCTGCCAGCGGAACGGCTGGTAGGGCATCCGGGTCTGCTCGAAAATCTCGTCGTAGAAGCCTTCGCTGCCTTCCAGCAGCGACTGCAGTTTGCCCAGGAACAGGCCGGACTCGGCGCCCTGGATGATCCGATGGTCGTACGTGCACGACATCGTCATCACCTTGCACACGCCCAAAGTAGCACGCAGTTCTTCACTTACGCCCTGGAACTCAGCCGGAAAATCAATGCTGCCGGTGGCGATGATCGCGCCCTGCCCGGGCATCAGCCTCGGCACGCTGCCTAGCGTGCCCACCGTCCCGGGATTCGTCAGCGATACGGTCGTTCCCTTGAAGTCGTCCACCGTCAGCTTGCCGGTCCGCGACTTCGCCACAATCTCATCGAACGCAGTCAGGAACTCATAGAAGCCCTTGGCTCCCGCGTTCTTGATGCTGGGTACCACCAGCGAGCGGTGGCCATCCTTGCCCGCCACATCCACTGCAATCCCGATATTGATCTCGGGCCGCACCACGCGATGCGCCTGCCCGTCGATCTCCGCATAGGCGTCGTTAATCGCCGGAACCTTCTGGATCGCCTTCACCATCGCCCACGCGATCAGGTGCGTATAGCTGATCTTGCTCTTCCCATGCAGGTCGCGCCAGTGGTTCAACAATCGACGGTTCTCGTCGATCACTTTCACGGGGATCGTCCGCTGAGAGGTCGCTGTCGGCACCGTCAGGCTCAGGGTCATGTTCTCCGCGATCCGCATCGGCGCGCCCTTCAAGGGCACCAGTTGATCGGCGGGGCTCAACGCCACCGGAGGAAGAGCCGGGGCTGCCGGCCGGACCTGCACGGTTTGCGGCGGAGCCGGCGCCGGAACCGCGGCCTCGACCGCGGGGGGCGCGGTCGCTACCGCGGCAGTCGGGGGCTCATCCGCCTCCTCGACCGGTTCGGTCTCAAACTTCTCTTTCCAGCTCTCGTCTACATTGCGGCTGTTATTAACAAATTCTTGATACAGCTCTTCTTCCAGCCAAGAGTTGATCGTGATTCGCTGTCGCGGTTCTGAGGACATGGTGTGGTTACGGCGAGGTACGCCCAGACTGGGCCCAGTCTTGTTTTCAGGATAACTCCCTTTTCCACAGATGCGCGGACCCCCCTCCCGGGTTCCTGGAAGCGCCTCGCCCCCTTCCGCTTACAATGTGTACCTAGGGGAATGAAACTTCTAGTCTTTTCCGACATCCACCACGACCTCGCTACCTTGCGCCGTCTCATGGAGATGCAGGCCGACTACTACATCGCCGCCGGCGATCTGGTGAACTGGGCGCGTGGCCTCGATACCGTCGGCCCCTTGCTCCAGGCGAAGGCGCCCAGAGTTTACGTCCTGCCCGGCAATCACGAGAATGCCGCGCAGATCGAGGAGTTCTGCCAGCAATTTGGCCTCAACCCCCTTCACGGCAGGCACTTCCGGGCAGGACGCTACGTCGTGGCGGGGCTCGGTCACTCCAGCCCGACCCCCTTCAATACGCCCGGCGAATACTCGGAAACCGAGATGGCGCAGCGCCTCGCTCCTCTGGCCGACCCGCACCCCGAAATCCTCATCTGCCACTGTCCGCCTCTCGGCACCGACCTCGACGAAGCTTCGCCCGGCAAGCACTTCGGCAGTCAGTCTGTTCGCGATTTCATCCGCCAGGTGCAGCCCGTCTGGTTCTTCTGCGGCCACATTCACGAAGCCGCCGGCCGCGAAACCACTCTCGGAGCCACCCGAGCCCGAAACGTCGGCAAGCAGGGGTATCTGCTGGAATTGCCAGACTGAATCACCTCAACTAGCGCATGTGTATAATTGTGAGAAGGAGTACACATCCATGCGCACAAACATCGTTATTGACGACCAACTCATGCGCGAAACCCTCCGCGCGACCGGCCTGAAAACCAAACGCGAAGCTGTTGAACAGGGACTGCGCACCTTGCTTCGGCTCAGCCGGCAGGCCGAAATTCGCAAGTTTCGCGGGAAACTGAGCTGGCAGGGTGACCTCAGTGCAATGAGGACCGATCGTTGATCCTTGTGGACTCCAGCGTCTGGATCGACTACTTCAACGGAGTCAGCACCCCGCAGACGGAACGATTGGACACACTCCTCGGCCAGGAACCCCTCGCTGTAGGCGATCTGATCCTCACCGAAGTTCTCCAGGGTTTCTCCGATGAGCGCGACTTTCAAATCGCCAGCAGGCTGCTCACTACGCTGGAAGTTGTGGAATTGGGCGGCGCGGCAGTCGCTCTTCAGGCGGCCCGGAACTTCCGGGTCCTTCGAGGGTTGGGCATCACCGTCCGCAAGACGATCGACACCATCATTGCCACCCATTGCATTGAGAACAACCTGGAGTTGCTTCACAATGATCGGGACTTTGAGCCCTTCTCGAAACACCTGGGATTGCGCGTAGCAGGCGCCTAGTTATTCGTCTCCACGTCCATCGATCCCACCGCTTCCAGATCAGCCAGCGGAATCCGGCGTGCCCCTACGTACGTCACACTGAAGTAAGGATCCGACAACGGCGTAACCATCACCGTCTTCCGCCGGTTCGGGGCGTGGATAAACGATCCGCCTCCGACATACATCCCCACGTGCCAGCCTCTCCGCCGGTGATGGAAGAACACCAGGTCCCCCGGCATCAGTTCCGCTTTTTGCACCGGCACCCCAACATGGAATTGAGCAGGAGCGGAAGTGGGCAACGCCAGCGAGAAGTTCGACTGGTAGACATACCGCACGAAGCCGCTGCAATCGAAACCGTAAGCCGGGCTGTTCCCGCCCCAGCGGTACGGTGTCCCAATCAGCGAATAGGCGGTTGCCAGCAACGGCCGGGTGCAGTTCGTACAGGTGCCCGGAATTGGCGGCGGAGGAGGGTAGGAAGGAACATTTAGAGAAAGAATCGGCAACGAAGCCAGCCCGTTAGGCATCACACTGACAGGCTCGATCAGCGGACCCATGGTCCGGCTGCTGCTCTTTGCAGTTCCTTTGCGCGTGACAGCCCGGCGGTGTGTCGTATGGCCGCGCTTGCTGATGGCCGGCTTGGCCGTAGCCCGCTTGCCCTTGGACACCGCTTTTTTGCCCGTCGCGCCCAATGCCGAGCCGCCCACCGTAATCAGCATGGGCAGCAGCACAAGGATCAGACTGTAGAGAACAGTACGCAAGTCCTAATCCTTCTCCAAACCCCCCCAAGTCTACACAACTTACCGCCCGAATGGGAAATCCGTCCGGCGTTGGTAGGATAGAGGATATGACCCTCGTTGAACTCGAGCGGGAATACCTAGCGCTCCGCCAGCAATCGGAAGCTGTGCGGAGCTATCTTTGACATTCCCTCAAAAAACAAACAACTGTCCGCCATCGAAGAGACCATTGCCGATCCCGGTTTCTGGAACAACCAGGAAGCTAGCCAGAAGGTGATGCAGGAGCGAAAACGGCTCGAGGCCTTTGTCTCGCAGGACCGTTCGGTCTCCACCCTCGTCAGCGACATCGACACTCTCTTCGAACTGGGCCGTGAAGGAGAGGACGTCGGCGCCGAACTCGCGAAGGAGTTCGACAAACTGAGAAAGCTCGTCGAGCACCTCGAGACCAACATGCTGCTCTCGGGCGAAAACGACCACTGCGGCGCCATCGTCACCATCCATCCCGGAGCCGGCGGCACCGAAAGTCAGGACTGGGCGGAAATGCTCCTGCGCATGTACCTGCGCTGGGCCGAACGCAACGGTTTCACCGCCGCCGTCACCGACCGGTTGGAGGGTGAAGGCGCCGGCATCAAGTCCGCCACCGTCGAGATCGACGGTGAGAACGTCTTCGGCCTCCTCCAGAGCGAGATCGGCGTCCACCGCCTCGTCCGCATTTCGCCCTTCGACGCCAATGCCCGCCGACACACCTCCTTCGCCAGCGTCTTCGTGATTCCCCTCATTGATGACGACGTCAAAATCGACATCAAGACGGAAGATCTCCGCATCGACGTCTTTCGCGCCAGCGGAGCCGGAGGCCAGCACGTCAACCGCACCGAATCCGCCGTCCGCTTCACCCACATCCCCACCGGGATTGTGGTTCAGTGCCAGAACGAGCGCAGCCAGCACAAAAATCGCGCCGCCGCCCTCAAGCAACTGCGCGCCCGTCTCTATGAGTTCGAGATGGACAAGCGCCGCGCCGCCGAAAAGAAGCTGGAAGACGCCAAAGCCGACATCAACTTCGGCAGCCAGATCCGATCCTATGTCCTGGCGCCTTACCGCATGGTGAAGGATCTCCGTTCCCGCTATTCCGTGGGCGATGTCGATCGCCTCTTGGACGGCGACCTCGAAGACATGGTGCACGCCTATCTCGTCTGGAAGAAAACCGGCAAGACCTTCGGCGAAGCCGGCAAGGACGACCTCGCCGATTAACTTCAACATGGACGACGCTTTGTTGGAACAGGCGGCCTCGCTCATCCGGGCCGGCCGCCTCGTCGCCTTTCCCACCGAGACTGTCTACGGCCTCGGGGCCAATGCCCTCGACCCCGCCGCCGTCCGGCGGATCTTCGCCGCCAAGGGCCGGCCTTCCACCAGCCCCCTCATCGTCCACGTCGACTCCCCCGAAATGGCCCGGCTCTACTGCACCGCCTGGCCTGACTCCGCCGAACTCCTCACCGCTCGCCACTGGCCCGGACCCCTGACCCTCGTTCTCCCGAAATCTTCCAGGATCCCCGGCGAAGTCACCGCCGGACTCCCCAGCGTCGGTCTCCGCATGCCCGCTCACCCCGTGGCTCTCGAACTCATCCGTCGCAGCGGTTGCCCCATCGCCGCACCCAGCGCCAACCGCTTCATGAGCCTTTCGCCCACCTCCGCCGCCCATGTTCGCAAAAGCCTCGGCGACGCGGTCGACCTGGTCCTGGACGGCGGTTCCACCCCAGTCGGCATCGAATCCACGGTACTTTCTCTCGCGACAGATCGCCCCATCCTGCTCCGTCCGGGCATGATTGGCCGCGACGAAATCGAAGAACTCATCGGACCCGTCGAACTGGCCACGGACCCCGGCGCCGGCGCCCATGCCTCTCCCGGGATGCACGCCCGCCACTACAGCCCCCGCACCCCGCTGCTCCTCGTCCGCAATGGCGAATTACCCCCATCCGGGCGCGGTGTCTTTCTCCAGCCCGGCGTCAACATGCCCGCCGAACCCAGGGAATACGCCGCCGTCCTCTACTCCACCCTCCACCAACTCGACGAACAGGGGCTGGACTGGCTGGCCGTCGAAGAGTTACCTTTGGATTCCGCGTGGTCCGGCATCCGCGACCGCTTACGCCGCGCCGCGTCGCCAGAGCGATGAATACGCCGCACGAGCCCCTTCTCGCCAACCTCCTCGGCTATTCCGCCGGCACCCTCATCTTCGCCATCTTCTTCGTCCTCCTTACCCTCGATCGCGCCGGCCAGCGCCTCCGCACCAGCCGCCTTTCCCTCGCTGCCGCCGCCATGGCCCTCATCTGGAATGCCGGCTCGCTCGCGCTCCTGTTCACTGACTCCTTCTTCCTGCTCGTTGTCACCACCTGCTCCCTCAGCCTTCTGCCCGCGCTCCTCCTGGATCTGCTGCTCGACGGCCGTCTTCGGCCGGTCGCCTGGGCCGGTTATGTCTTCAGTGGCCTCTCCATGCTGCTGCATGCCAGCGAGCAGTGGCTGTCTGTCCCGGTCTCCGAGATGCATCGCCGGACTCTGGCCGGGACCGCCATCGGCTTCGCCATTCTCACCGCCATCAGCGCCGCATTCCTGCTGCGCAAGGCACCTGCCGCCCGGCGCGCCATTCCAGCCATGGCGCTCTTCTTGTTCGCCCTCTCCTTTGCTCACTTTCATAACGAAGGAACCGAGCACGCCTGGCCCGCCGAACTCGCTGTCCATCACGCCGGCATCCCTCTGGCGGTCTTCGTCCTCATGCAGGACTACCGCTTCCTTCTGCTCGACGCCTTTCTCCGGTTCCTGGCCAATATGCTGCTGGCCGGACTCTTTACCTGGGGCGCCGCCGAGGTGGCCCACCGCGCCGGGTGGGTCCGCTACGACCAGATGCCAGTCCGCCAGATTGCCCTCATGGTCCTGGGCACCTGCGGCGCTCTCATCGCCTTCTCCGCCGCCCGCGGCGCCGCCCAGGCCATGCTCACCCGGCTCGTCTTCCGCCGCGGCGACCCGGACCAGCTCCTCGATCGCCTCCGCAAGGAGCCTATCGAATCCGAACAGGCCTATCAGGAATGGGCACAGAACGAAATCGCCCGTTTCATGGAAGCCGAGCGTCTGCCCGAAGGCCCCGGCCGCCGTGCCGGGGGCCGTCCCTATCTGAGTGAAGACCTCGCCATCCTCGCGCGTCTCGAGGCTCAAACCGCCGAACGCCTTGAACAGTACCGCGAGAGCGAACGCAAACGCCTGCTCTCGCAGGCGGAACTCCGTGCCCTTCAGGCCCAGATCCACCCTCACTTCCTCTTCAACGCCCTCAATACTCTCTACGGCATCATTCCCAAGGAGGCCGCTGGCGCCCGCCGCACTGTCCTCAATCTCTCCGACATCTTTCGCTACTTCCTGCGCAGCGACCGTCAGACAATCGCCCTCGAGCAGGAGCTCGAAATCATCCGCGCCTACCTGGAGATCGAAAGCCTCCGCCTGGGCCCCAAACTGAAGATTGAATTCGACATCGCCCCCGAAACGAAAACCGCGCCGATTCCCGTACTCAGTGTCCAGCCCCTGGTCGAGAACGCCGTGAAACATGGCATCGCGCCACTCCCGGAAGGCGGCACCGTCCGGATCCGGGCTCGCGTCGACGACGGCATGCTCTGCGTCACCGTCCTGGATACAGGTCCGGGCTTCACCCAGTCGACCGGCTCCGGAGCCGGTGTCGGGCTCGACAATGTGCGCCAACGGCTGCAACTCCGCTACGGGCAGGTCGCCAGGCTGGAAATCGGAAGGCAGCAGCAGGAAACCGTCGTCGGCTTCCATGCGCCCCTAACATGGTGAGCCGGATGAACATTCTCATCGTCGACGACGAGCCCATCGCCCGCCAGATCCTGCGCGAGCTGCTCGAAGACCTCCCCGGCGTCACCCTCGCCGGTGAGGCGGCGACCGGTCTCGAAGCCGTGGAGCAGATCGCCCGGCTCCATCCCGACCTCGTCCTGCTCGATCTTCAGATGCCCGGCCTTGATGGCTTCTCCGTGGCCCGCACCTTGCGCGGCGAGTCGCTGCCCATCGTCATTTTCGTCACCGCCTTCGAAACACACGCCTTGCAGGCTTTCGATACAGGCGCAGTCGACTATCTGCTGAAGCCCGTCCGCAAGGAGCGGCTCACGGCTGCCCTCGAAAAGGCCCGAACACAGCTCGCCGGCCTCAAATCGGAGCCACCGCCGCCACCCCCGCTAGCGGAACCGCTCCGCCGCATCCTGGGCCGCATCGGCACCGATCTCCACATGCTCAACCCGGGTGATGTCATCGCATTCCAGGCGGACGGCGACACCGTCCAGATCATCACAGCCCAGGGCCGATACTACGCCGACCACTCCTTGCGGACTCTCGAAGCCAAACTCCCGCCTCCGCAGTTCCGCCGAATCCACCGCGGCACCATCATCAATACGGACCACATCCGCAAGATTTCCCCGCTCACGTCGAAACGCTGGTTGTTGAAGATGTCGAACGGCCTCGAAGCCATCGTGTCGAAACGCATGGCAGGAGTAATCCGCGACGCCACTCGCTGGTAGAGGCCGGCCGCTCAGTGGAACCGGAAACCCACGCCGGCTGCAACCAGCAGGTGATGATTCCAGCGGTTCCAGTAGGGAAACGAGGAGACGAATCCGGTGGCCGGAGTCCGGAAGAGGTAATTGCGGACTTCCCCGCGAACAAACCAACGCGAGTTCAATCGCAGATCCGCGCCCGCACCAGGAGCAAGCATCGCTACGAGGTTCGAATCTGTCTGCGCCGCGATCTGCTGGCCGGACTGAAAATCGACTCCGGTCCGGTGAATTGAAGCCGCACCGGCTCCAAAGGACAGCCATGGGGATAACCGGCGTTGCGTCGCAAATCGCGCGCGAACCCCCGGAGTGACAGCAGCCGTGATCCTTTCTGTATAAAAACCGGAATAGAGCCCGCTGGCGTAGACATCCGAACTGCGCGATCCATACAAAGTCACCGGGACATCCACCGAAATAGAGGTACTCCCGATTCGAAACACCTCGAAGCCCGCATCCAGGAGGAGCGTCCCGTTAGTCTCCTTCTGCGCGCTCTGTCCGTTGGGTTGGGTCTGCGCATTCCCGGGAGCCGGCCCGGCACCGCCTCCCGCCGCGAGCGAGAAGCGCTGGCCCATCGCGGAGGGGGCCAGGAAAACAAAGAGCGCGATCGGAAGGGTCTTTAGTCTCATCAGCAAGCCGCGGACCGCCGCAGGACATACGACGGCACAGGCTCCCCGCTACAAAGACCCGCCAGTTTCGATTTCAACGACACCCGCCCGGATCGTCAGCCCGACAGTCCCGTGTGCAGCGCCACGACCCCGAACGTCATCCGCTCAAACTTCACCCGCGTGTATCCGGCCCCTTCCATCTCCGCCGCCAGCGATTCCGCGCCAGGAAACTTCCTGACGGATTCCGGCAGATAGGTGTACGCCTCTTTCGAGCCCGACACCAGTCCTCCAATCGTCGGCAGGATCCGACGTGAATACAGCCCGTACACTCCGCGAATCAATGCATTAGGCGGAGTAGAGAACTCCAGAATCGCCAGCATCCCGCCCGGCTTCAAAACGCGCCTCAGCTCCTTCAGCCCCTTCCGGTAGTTCGCAAAGTTGCGGAAGCCAAAAGCGACAGTCACCAGGTCGAGTGACTTATCGGCCAGCGGCAATTGGAGCGCATCCCCTTCAAACAGCGGGGTAATGGCCCTCCGCTGATGGGCCTTCGCCGCCGCACCCACCAGCATCGGGTGGCAGAAATCGCTCCCCAGCACCAACGTTTCCTTCGTGGCTCGCTCTTCCAGCGCCAGAAGCAGATCCCCTGTGCCGCAGCACAGATCCATGACCCTCATCCCCGGGCGGCGCAGGATGTGCTCCACCCGCCGCACCGTCGTACTCCGCCAGTAGCGGTCCACCTGGAACGACAGCAGGTGATTCAGCAGGTCGTACTTCCCGGCCACCTGCCCAAACATGCCGCGCACATACCGCGCCGCCTGCTCTTCCGTTGCGGTCCCTTGCGGAGTCGTTCCTCTCGGTGCGGTCATGCGAGCGTCAACTCAATCGCCTCGCGGACCATCTCCGCGGGCAGCCCCGGCACTACTTCCGTCGACCCGATCCCCGTCGCCAGCACAAAGTGAACCGTTCCCTGAATCGCCTTCTTGTCTTTCACCAGTCTCGGCATCAGATTCTCGGTGCGCAGCGGTTCCGTGGAGGGAAATGGTCCATATGCGTTCACTACATCAATGATTTCCCGCGAGAGTGCGTCGGTCAGCCGGCCGGCCAGTCGCGACAGGTGGGTCGCCGCAATCATACCCAACCCTACAGCCTCTCCATGCAGGAAGTGGGCGTACTTCGTTTCCGCCTCCATAGCATGCCCCACAGTGTGACCGAAGTTGAGAATCTTGCGGAGCCCCATCTCCTTCTCGTCGGCCGTCACCACTTCGCATTTAATCCGGACGCTTTCGGCCACCATCTGCTCCACGGCGCCAGCTTCCCGCGCCATCACTCGGGGCTGCTCATTCTGCATCAGCCGGAACAGCGGTTCGCACGCAATCACCCCATGCTTGATCACTTCAAACAGCCCGGCCCGGTACTCCCGCTCCGGCAGGGTCATCAGCACATCCGGATCCGTCAAAACGGCCAGCGGCTGGTGGAACGAACCGATCAGGTTCTTCCCGCCCACCAGGTTCGCCCCGGTTTTGCCGCCCACCGCCGCGTCCACCTGCGACAGCAGCGTCGTCGGAATCTGGATCACCGGAATGCCCCGCATGTAGATCGCGGCCAGAAACCCGCCCAGATCGTTGACGATACCGCCGCCGAACGCCACCACCAGGCTCGACCGGTCGCCGCCGAGCTGCACCATGCTATCCGCCATCGCCTCGACGGAGGACAGCCGCTTGCGTTCTTCGCCACCAGGAAAAACCAGCCGGTGCCAATCCTTCCCCTCCAGGCCGGTTTCCACCGCCGGACCATGCAGCGCCCACACGTCATCCGTGGCCACCACGAACACTTTCCCGTGCTTGGCCGGCAGGAAATCGCGCAACCGCCGCAACACTCCCCGCTCTACGATTGCTTCATATCGGTGCGCCGTAGTTGTTACGGCAAAGGCAGGCATATCTTCGTTGTACCATGGGAGTTATCAGCGCCATCTCAGACTTGATTCAGACTGACTTCCTGGTGGTAGGCGCCGGTGTGGCCGGGCTGCGCGCAGCCATCGCACTCGCCCCGGCCGGCCGCGTGCTCGTCGTCGCCAAGGATAGCCTCCGCGAGTCCTCCTCGGAATACGCCCAGGGCGGCATCGCCGTCGCGCTCAGCGACGACGACGAAGTCGACCTGCACGAATCCGACACTCTTGCCGCTGGTGACGGTCTCTGCAACCGGGAAGCCGTCCACGTTTTGGTGGAGGAAGGTCCGGCGGCCATTCAGCAGTTGATGGATTGGGGCGCCGAATTCGACAAGGAAGGCGGACGCCTCGTCTTCGCCCGCGAAGGAGCCCACTCCCGCAGCCGCGTCCTCCATTCGCATGGAGACTCCACCGGCAAGGAGATCGCCCGCACCCTCTATCACAAGGCGGCCTCCCTCGAAAACGTCTCCTTTCGCAGCTTCTCCGCGGTAGTGGACCTCATGGTCCAGGATGGTGTCGTGGTCGGCGCCGTCGCCCTCGATGAGAACTCAGGTTCGCTCGATCCCGATCTCCGCCAGGGCCGTCCTCCTCGCAACCGGCGGACTCGGCCGCGTCTTCACGGACACGACCAATCCCGATGTCGCCACCGGTGACGGGGTTGCCATGGGCTGGCGGGCCGGAGCCACCATCTCCGACATCGAGTTCATCCAGTTCCATCCCACCGCGCTCCACATCGAAGGCGCGCCTCGCTTTCTTCTCTCCGAAGCGCTGCGCGGCGAGGGCGCCTATCTGCTGAATTCAAAGGGCGAACGCTTCATGCGTCGCTACCACGAGATGGCCGAACTGGCGCCCCGCGATGTCGTTTCACGCAGTATGGTGGAGGAGATGCGCCGCGAAAAGGCGCCGCACGTCTTTCTGGATCTCTCCGGCCGTGGCCCCGACTTTGTCAGGAACCGGTTCCCCCGCATCTACTCCACCTGCCTCGAGTACGGCATCGACCTGGACAAGGAACCCGCCCCTGTCCACCCGGCCGCCCACTACTCCATGGGTGGTGTCTGGACCGACCTCGACGGCCGGACCTCCTGCCCCGGACTCTGGGCCGCTGGCGAAGTCGCCTGCACCGGCGTCCACGGCGCCAATCGCCTGGCTTCTAATTCTCTACTTGAAGGTGTTGTTTTCGGGGCCCGGGCCGGCCGGTCCATTGTTGACTCCAACTCCACAGCCCGGCTGCGTGGCGTCCGCTTTGAGCCCCTGGAAATCCCTCAGACCAAGGAGGCGATCGTTCGCCGGATTGCCACCGACTTCTGTGGGATCATTCGCAGCGGCGACGGCCTCACCACCGCACTGACCATCCTGGGCGGGATGCCCGCCGCCCGCAAGCGCCAGGTTTCCCGCGCCGATATCGAAGTCGCTAACATCCACACCCTCACGCAGTTAATCGCGCGCTGTGCTCGCGCCCGCGAAGAAGTCGCGGCGCGCACCGCCGATCCGACTATCCTAAGAGAGTGGAGTCTTTTGAAAAACACTCCCGGATCCGGATCAGCCAGCGCGAGGTGACATTTGAATAAACGCGGTACCGCCGCTGCTCCGGCTTGCGCCTTTCTTCTCCTGGCGTCGCTTGAAATCATGCAGGTGGGGCCCGGCACCGCCCTCTGGGCTGCTCCCGCCATTCTGCTCGCCGCCATGTTGATTGCCTGGGCGGCCGAATCGGCTCAGTTCTACATCGCCCAGGGTTTCGCCCTCGCCATTCTCGCCTGGCTGCAGACACTCCCCGAGTTCGCCGTCGAAGCGGTTCTCGCCTGGAAACAGCAGGTTCCGTTACTGCTCGCCAACCTCACGGGCGCGCTGCGCCTGCTCACCGGTCTTGGCTGGCCCCTCATCTATTTCACAGCCGCGGCCTTCCACCGGATCAAGTACAAGAAGCCTCTGAATGCCATTCATCTCGCCGACGAGCATTGCGTCGAGGTTGTCGGCCTGCTGGTCCCGCTGGTCTACGTCACCATCATCTGGGCCAAGTCTTCCCTGAACCTGTTCGATGCCGCCGTCCTCATCGCCATCTACGTGGCTTACCTGGTGATTCTGTCCAAGATGCCGCCGCAGGAAGCCGAGGGGATCGAGGAGCTCGACCGCATCCCCCGCGCCGTGGTCGAATCCAGCCCCGGCGTCCGCACGTTCCTGATTGTTGGCCTGTTTGCCGCCGGCGGCGCGCTCATCTATTTCTGCGCCGAACCGTTCCTCGGCAGCCTCCTGGCACTCTCCGCGGTGCTTGGCATTCCCAGCTTTGTCTTCGTTCAGTGGGTCGCACCGTTTGTGAGCGAGTTCCCTGAGAAGGTCTCGGCCTTCTACTGGGCCCGCACTATCGACCGCGCCCCCATGGCCCTCATGAACATGGTGAGTTCCAACATCAACCAGTGGACTCTCCTGGCCGCCATGCTGCCGGTCATCTACTCGATCAGCCGAGGCGCGCCGACGCCCATCACCTTCGACTCGCAGCAGGAGCTTGAACTCCTGATGACCATCGGCCAGTCGCTGGTGGGCATGATCTTTCTGGTGAACATGATGCTGACGTGGTGGGAAGCCGGCGCACTGTTGGGGCTCTGGTTCATCCAGTTCATCCTCTCGCCGGTCCAGCCCGGTCCCACTGCGTGGGGCATGATTGCCGGCCACATCCATTGGATCGTGACCGCGATCTACTTCGTCTGGTTCGCCGTGGAAGTGGTCCGCTGCATTGCCGGCCACCGCGTCCCGGCGGCCTTCCGACTCTTCGGCGAACTCTGGCGCACCCGCATCCGGCCAAGGTAAGGCCCGGGACAAATCGATCCGCTAAAGCTGCAGGACCAACCTCAGACCATCGTCAACCGCCCGCTGAAAGCGGCCGGTCAGGGTGCCTGCATGTTCTGTCAGCAGACTCCGATCCAAAGTCAGAATCTGCGATACGTTCACAACTGAATCGCGGCTCAGTCCAACGGTGCCAGCCGGCAGCAGGACATTGCCCGGGGCTTCCGCCCGTTTCAGATTGGAGGTGATCACAGCGACCACCACAGTTTGGATTCGGCTTTGATTGAAGGGGTCGGACTGCACGACGAGCACGGGGCGTCGGTAGCCCGGCTCAGAGAGCCTGGGCTCTTCAAGATCTGCCCACCAGATCTCTCCGCGTTGAACTCCGGGTACAGCTACCACTCTTCGCTTTCCAGGGACCCCAACTGGGCGCGATGCAAACCCCGGTCCACTGCGGCCGGGTTCGTCGAGTACACGTCATTGAGGCGCTCTGTAATCGAGGCAGCAGTTTGTTGCCGCAAAAACGACTCAATCGCCTTTGCGTATAACTCACTCCGCGAAATCCGGAGCCGGCCCGCGGCAGCTTCCGCCTGCCGGAACAGCTCGTCTGGCAATGATATGGCGGTCTTCACGTCTTCAGTATAACCCGGGTTATACCAATACAGGGCCTCAGAATGTCAGCGCCGCCTTCAACACCTTCTCCCGCTCCATCGTCCGGCGCATCACCGCCCGCCACATCTCCGGCAGCACCGCATCCATCGCCAGCAGCCCCTCATACGTCATCCCGCCCGGCGTGCTGACCTCTTCCAGCATCTCCCGGCCGTCGATCCCGGCCTTCGGCAGGTCGGCCGCCGCCCGCACCGTATCCCAGACCATCGATTCCCATTGAGTCAGTGGAATCTCCCGGCTGCATTTCATGAGCCGCCGCGGCCCATTCCGTACAGAATCGTGCCAGAAACGCCGGACCGCAACTCACCACGTTCGTGGCCGCCCTGCTCTGCGACTCCTCAATCTGCTCCGTCCGGCTGACCCGCTCCAGCAGATCCCGCAGATACGCCAGATCTTTCTCCGTACTCCGCGGACCCGGAATCAGCAGGCTCACCCCTCCGTGCACGAACTGCGTGAACGACGGAATCACCTTCGCCGTCCTGCACGGGGTCGTCGCAGCCAACCGGTCGAGTTCCACAACGTTGGAAATACTGACCAGCAACTGCTGCCGGGTCAGCACCGGCTTCACCTCTTCCAGCACCTGGGCGGTATCGCCGGGCCTGACGCAAAGGAACAGCGTGTCGCAGACCTGGCCCAGCTCCGCGTTGGTGCCCGTTCGCAGCCGCGGATAGTGCAGTTGCAGCTCCTCGAGCTTCTCCTGTGACCGGTTGCTCGCCCAAATCTCTTCGTCCACCGGACGCTCGGCTCGCAGCAGTGCGCGAACCAGCATTGCGCCCATTTTCCCCGTGCCAATAAACCCGATAGCCATGCGAACAGAAGTATACAACCCTCCGCGCTACACTGGAGATGGTTGAGACCTGATGACGAATAGCATCCACGGGACCACTATTCTGGTGGTCCGCCGCAACGGCAAAGTCGTGATGGCCGGAGACGGACAGGTGACCCTGGGCAGCGAGGTATTAAAGGCGAAAGCCAATAAACTGCGCCGACTGCACAAGGATAAGATCGTGGCTGGATTCGCCGGATCCACGGCTGACGCCTTCTCCCTCTTCGCCCGCTTCGAAGCCAAACTCGAACAGCACAACGGCAATCTGCCGCGCAGCGCCGTCGAACTCGCCAAGGACTGGCGGACCGACAAGGCGCTAAGGCACCTGGAAGCTCTTCTCCTGGTAGCCGACGCCAACAATATCTACATCCTCAGCGGCAACGGCGATGTGATTGAGCCCGATAGCGACTGCATGGCCATCGGGAGCGGAGGGCCCTTCGCCCAGGCCGCCGCCCGCGCCCTGCTGGAAAACACAAAGCTCACCGCCCGCGAGATCGTCGAAAAGGCCATGATCATCGCCGCCGACACCTGCATCTACACCAACGGCAATATCAGCTACCAGGAGCTCGGCTAAGCATGGTCATCTACCTCCCCGGCGACGCCAATCGCGACGAGCCCCTGCTCGACGAACTCACTCCGCGCCAGATCGTGGCCGCCCTCGATAAATACGTCATCGGTCAGGCCGACGCCAAACGCGCGATCGCGGTCGCCCTCCGCAATCGCATCCGCCGCCAGAAACTCGACCCCGAGATGGCGGAAGAGGTGATGCCGAAGAACATCCTCATGATCGGCACCACCGGCGTCGGCAAAACGGAACTCGCCCGCCGCCTCGCCAAGCTCTCCAACTCGCCTTTCCTCAAGGTGGAGGCCAGCAAATTCACCGAAGTCGGCTATGTCGGCCGTGACGTCGAATCCATGATCCGCGATCTCGTCGAGGTCGCCATCGACATGGTGCGGGAAGAGAAACTCGAGGAAGTGGCCGATCGCGCCGAAGAGGCCGCCGAGGAACGCCTGCTCGACATCCTCCTGCCGCCCACGCCCGAGCCCAGTGAGACCGCCGAAAAGACACGCGAGAAGATGCGCGAAAAGCTGCGCGCCGGCCGCCTCGACGAGAAGATCGTCGAGATCGATGTCAAGGACAGGGGCCCTGCCTTCGAAGTCTTCTCCAACACCGGCAACGAAGACATGGACATGAACCTTCGGGAATTCCTGCCCCAGTTGTTCGGCGGCCGCACCACGAAACGCAAATTGCGCGTGGCCGAAGCCTTCGAGTACCTCACTCAGGAAGAGGAAGGCCGCCTGGTGGACATGGACCAGGTCACCCGCACCGCGATCGAACGCGTCGAGCGCAACGGCATTCTCTTTCTCGACGAAATCGACAAGATCGCCGGCCGCGAGGGCGGCCACGGGCCGGATGTCTCCCGCGAAGGCGTCCAGCGCGACATCCTTCCCATCGTGGAAGGGACCACCGTCAACACACGCTACGGCTTCGTCCGCACCGATCACATTCTCTTCATTGCCGCCGGAGCCTTCCATGTCTCCAAACCGGCCGACATGATTCCGGAGCTCCAGGGCCGCTTCCCAATTCGCGTCGAGCTCAAGTCTCTCAACGAGGACGACTTCGTCCGCATCCTGACCGAACCCAAGAACGCCCTCATCAAGCAGTACACCGCCCTGCTGGAAACCGAAGGCATACAACTGGAGTTCGGGGAGGATGCCATCCGCGCCATCGCCGGCTTCGCCACCCAGGTGAATGAATCCAGCGAGAATATCGGCGCGCGCCGCCTTCACACCATCCTGGAGAAACTGCTCGAAGAGATCGCTTCGATGGCCCCGATCTGAAGAAGAAGAAAGTCAAGGTGGACGCGGCGTTCGTGCGCCGCAACTGGCCGACATCGTCGCCGACGAGGACCTCAGCCGGTACATTCTGTAATGCGTACCCGGATCGCGGCCGCACTGGCGGCATTCACTCTGCTCCGGATGCGGCTACGTCGGCGAACCGCTGCCGCCCGCTCTGAATATTCCCGTCGCGATCAAAGACCTGCGCGTTCTCGAATACGGCGTCAACCTCGTCATCGAATTCACCGCGCCCGGAACCAGCACCGAAGGTCTCGGTCTGCGCGACCTGCAAGGCGTCGAACTCCGCATCGGACCCACCGAGCCCGACTCAACGTCGACCGCTGGGCTCCGAAGGCCAAGCGCGTCGATGCCGAAATCCGCAAGCCCGGCGACGTTTCGAAGAATCCCGGCCCGCGAATTCGTCGGCAAGGAAGTCGTCATCGCCGCCCGCGCTATAGGACCTAAAGGCCGCGCCGGAGCCTGGTCGAACCTCGCCACCTGCCATCGTCCCCACCGCTCATGCCCACCGGCCTGCCGTGGTCGGCACGGCCAAAGGCGTCTAGCTCGAGTGGAAATTACCGAACACACCTCCGCCGGTCGGAATGGCGCGTCTGCGCGGCTGACCGAAGGGGAAAAGGATCCGCCCGTTCTCGGCAACGCCGGCGGCCCTTCGTGTCGACTCTACCACCGAGTTACGGTACAGCGCTATAGTTACACGCTGCAAAGGGCGATCGAAGAGCAAGTGACGCCGAGAGCGAAGTCTGCCGCCACCGTCTCTCTGACGCCCAAGGATAGTTTCGCCCGCAATCCCGCGGGCCTCACCGCCGTCGCCGGAATCGGTCGAGCTCTCGTGGGAGCGTAACCAGAATCCGACTTCCGTCGGGTACATCATTTACCGCGCGGTTAAGGGCGGGGCCTTCGTTCAGCCTGTCGAAAACGTCGACACGCCGATCTACAACGACAAGGCGGTCGAAGCCAAAAGAAGTATCGCTATGCGGTGGCTCGTCTGTCGACATGGAACACCAGCGACCCTGCGCGCCGTCGAGATCACCGTTCCCTGCCCGAAGACGGGTGACGAACCAGCCTGAAGTCGCACATCTCTCTAATGACGCGTTATGTTCGCATTGCCCGCGAGCCCGCCGTGCCCAGGCGCCCGGACCCCCCCGAAGTCATACGCGAAGTCGGTCAGGACGATCAGATCTTCTCCCGAGCCGCCCGCCGCTGGCCCAGGCCCGGCGCTCCCCCATCACCCACCAAGATCGTTTGCGTCGGGCGCAACTATGCGGAGCATGCCAAGGAACTGGGCAACGAGGTGCCGACTGAGCCGCTTATCTTCATGAAGCCTCCGTCTTCGCTGAATCGCCTCCGGGGCGACCAGTGGTGTATCCCGAGATCTCGCAGTTGGTTTCGTTCGAAGGCGAGGTCGGAATCATCATCGGAAGGCGCGCACGCCGCATCAAACAGAAGAAGCCGATGATTACATCGCCGGCTACACCTCGTCAACGACATGACGGCGCGTGATCTCCAGAAGAAAGATGGCCAGTGGACCCGCGGAAAGGGGTTCGATACCTTCTGCGCCGTCGGGCCCTGGATGGTCTCGCGCAGAGTTGATTTCATAAACTTCGTGTTACAACACGCGTGGTCGGGGAGCGTCCGTCAACAGGACGCGCCGGTCACGGATATGATTTTTTCCGTGGGTGCTATTCTACAGCCTTCGTAACGGACTTTATGACGCTGGAGCCGGGTGATTTGATCGCGACTGGCACGCCCGCCCGGCGTCGGCCCGTCACACCGGGCTCGACCATCCAAGTGGAAGTTGCCTGGAATTGGCGATCCTCGAAAATTCCATCGTGGCCGAGAACGCAAGACTCAGAATGAAATTTTTTCTGGATACAGCTAATCTCGATGAATTGAAAAAAGCTGCCGCCTGGGGCGTCGTCGATGGAGTCACGACCAATCCGTCGCTGATCGCGAAGGAAGGCGTTCACATACAAGAACAGATTCGAAGATCTGTGAAATTGTCGATGGCCTATCAGCGCGGAGGTCATCTCCACGGAGTCGATGGCATGTTGCGGGAAGGCCGCGAAGTGGCCAAACTGCACAAGAACGTCGTTGTGAAGTGCCCTTTGACCCGCGACTGGCATCCAAGCCTGCTCCACGTCGGTGCTCGACAAGGAAGGCATCCGCGTCAACGTCACTCTTTGCTTTACGCCCAGCCAGGCCATCCTGGCCGCCAAAGCCGGAGCATAATCATCAGCCCGTTCGTCGGGCGCCTGGATGACATCGGACTCGAACGGCATGAACTCATCCGCGACATCTGTCAAGATTTACGCCAATTACGGCTACAAGACGCAGGTGCTCGCCGCTTCGCTTCGCTCCCCGTCTGCACGTCGTCGCAAGCGGCCGAAAGCCGGATCCGATATCGGAACGCATGCCCTTCAAGGTGCTCGATCAGATGTTCAACCACCCGCTGACCGATAAGGGCCTGGATCAGTTCCTCAAAGATTACGCCAAAGCGTTCCAGGAGGCGCCGGCCGGAAGATAAAGAGTGAATATTCGAGATCCTCGCTATTTGATCGGACTCGTCGCGACGGCCGTCCTCCTGGGGTTGGCCGTCTATATCATCTTTCAGCGGCGCCTTACGCCGGTGGAGAAGGAGCGCCGTCGGCGCGTCTTCGTCAACCGCAGCCGCCGGACGATCGAGGGCGTGATCACCGAGGCCGGCGAGGATCTCATTCACTATCAATACGAACTGCGGGGCGTGATGTACTTCGCCTCGCAGGACGTTTCCTCCATCCGCACGCTTCTTCCTCTCTTCCCCGATCGGTTGATTGGTCCCGTCGGTGTGAAGTATGATCCGAGAAACCCTGCCAATTCGATCGTGATCTGCGAAGATTGGTCAGGACTCACTGTCAAAAGGGAAAGTCAGGATGCAATTGTCGAGTGACTGGAAGAAAATGATCGGCGCCACGCTCTTCGTGGTGCTGCTCGGCGCCGCAATCGGTGTGGCCGCCAACAAGTACAACAAACCCAAATCGGTTCTGCACATCGTCACGCTGCTCTATAAGGACGGCACCACGGATGAGCAGAAAAAGAAGTACTCGATGGCATCGAACGCATGGCGGCGGAGATCCCCGGCATCCGCACTGTGTGGCTGAAGGGCACTAGCGTCCAGGGCAACTACCCCTACAAGCAGACCGACGGCAGCATCAAGCTACGGCCGGTCACCGATGCCTTTGTCATCGAATTCGAAAACGAAGCCGCGTTCCAATCCTACGCCGACCATCCCGCTCACCGCGCGTGGGAGAAAGTCTACATGAACGTCAGGGAACGCTCCATCACCACCGACGTCACGAACCCTTAAGTTTCACCGATGGCCGGGCCTGCCGCCTGGTGCCCGGCACCATCACGGCTACTAAAACAACAGCTGTCGTCTTAGCGCCTTTCCGTCCGCGCGCTAAAACGACAGCTGTTGTTTTTGGGTCCTAACCTGTTGATTTAGCTCTTCGAGCCGCGGCCCGTCTTGCCGGCTGCCACCGGCTCCGGCGTCACAGCCGGTTCGGCCGCCTCCGGAAGCTTGGCCATACCGAGCGTCTCGCGCACCATGCGGTCCAGTTTCATGAGGGTCTCCGGATGGTCGCGCAGGAACTGCTTGGCATTCTCCCTGCCCTGGCCGATCCGCTCGCTCGAGAAGCTGTACCACGAGCCGCTCTTCTCGACGATGTTGTGCTCCACGCCGATGTCGATCAGGTCGCCGATCAGGCTGATGCCCTCGCCGTACATGATGTCGAATTCGGCTTCGCGGAACGGCGGAGCCAGCTTGTTCTTTACCACCTTGACCTTAGTCCGGTTGCCCACCACGTTCTCGCCATCCTTGATCGCCGCAATGCGCCGGATGTCGATGCGGACGCTGGAGTAGAACTTCAGCGCGCGGCCGCCGGTGGTCGTTTCCGGGTTGCCGAACATCACGCCGATCTTCTCGCGGATCTGGTTGATGAAGATCAGGCAGGTGTTGGACTTGGAGACATTGCCCGTCAGTTTGCGCATGGCCTGCGACATCAGCCGCGCCTGCACACCCATGAACGAGTCGCCCATTTCGCCATCGAGTTCGGCCTTGGGCACCAGGGCCGCCACCGAGTCGACGATGATGATGTCGATTGCGTTCGAACTGATCAGCGCCGAGGTGATCTCCAACGCCTGCTCCGCGTAATCCGGCTGCGACACCAGCAGATTGTCCACATCCACGCCGAGTTTGCGTGCGTAGATCGGGTCCAGCGCGTGCTCGACGTCGACAAACGCCGCCATGCCGCCCGCCTTCTGCGCCTGAGCGACAGCCTGCAGGGCCAGCGTGGTCTTGCCGGACGATTCCGGCCCGTATACCTCGATAATGCGTCCCTTCGGGAATCCACCTACGCCCAGCGCATAGTCCACGGAGACCGACCCGGAAGAGATGACGCCGACGGGAACGATGGCTTCGTGCGAGCCCAGCCGCTGGATGGTGCCCTTACCGAACTGCTTTTCAATATTGCCAAGCGTGACACTCAGCAGCCGCTGTTTTTCTTTCTCTTCGAGAGCCATGGCCTTCCGGGGGCCTCCTTTGGTGACTAGTGAAAACTCTTACAGTATAGCAGCGCTTGTCAAGAAGCGCGCTTTCTAGTGTAACTAGTGAATCGCCCACCGGGAGTATCTCCAAAAATTAACCTCCATCTCTTCACTCTCCTATTGCTTTCCCACAAGAAGCCTCGTATTCTTCTTGTGGGATTCCCAGCGGAGATACGGATGAAAGACAAGAACGACGTCTGGCAGGGCACACTCGCCCTGATGGTGATGAAAACACTCGACATGATGGGCCCGCAGCACGGCTATGGCATCGCCCGGCGCATCGAGCAGATCAGCGACGACCTCCTCTCCGTCAACCATGGAACCCTCTATCCCGTGCTTCTCAAACTGGAACAGGAAGGCTCCATCGCCTCCGACTGGGGGCTCTCCGAAAACAATCGCAAGGCCCGCTTCTACCGCCTGACCGAGGAAGGACGCCAGGAGCTCCGCACCGAGCAACTGCACTGGGAGACCACCACCTCCATCATGGCCCGCTTCCTCTCTGCACCGGGAGCAAATCAATGAATCGAAAGGCCTTCCGCCGCTCCTGGAGCCGCCTGAAGGGGTTCTTTGCGGCCCACCGGCGCGACCAGGAACTGGCCGATGAACTCGAATCCCACATCGACCTCCTCACCCAGGACAATATCCAGCGCGGGATGACGCCAGCCGACGCGCGCCGCGCCGCTGTCCTGAAACTGGGCGGCCTGGAGTCCGTCAAGGAGTCCTATCGCGACCAGCGTGGCCTGCCCGCCGTCGAAGCGCTTCTCCACGATCTGCGCTATGCCTTCCGCGGCATGCGCCGCCGGCCCGGCTTCACCCTCACCGCCGTGGCCTGTCTCGCATTAGGCATTGGAGCCACCACCGCCCTCTTCAGCGTGCTCAACGCCGTCCTGATTCGCCGGTTGCCGGTCACTCATCCGGAGCAATTGGTCCAGCTTCGCTTCCGCGGCGAAGGCAAACTGCCCAAAACCGTCCGCCGCAGCAACTCCGGCTTCAACCGCTCTTCGTTTCCGCACTACATGCTGCAGGAGCTGCAGAACGGCCAGAGTGGAATCTCCGAACTGTTTGCCTTCGTTCCCATGAATTTCGACCGGCACGGCGTGACCGTCAACATCGACGGAGTGCCCTCCACCGCCGGTGGCGAGATGGTTTCCGCCAATTACTTCCGCGGACTCGGCGTCGCGCCTGCGATCGGGCGCGCCATTTCGGAAGAAGACCTGAAGCCCGGCGCGCCCAATGTCGTGGTTCTCAGCCACGGCTACTGGACGCGTCTCTTCGGCGGCGACCGCGGCGTGATCGGCCACCGCATCTCTCTGAATGGACAACCTTTTGTCATCATCGGCGTGGCGCCGCAGGAATTCTTTGGAGTGAATGCGGCTCTGCCGCCCGAGTTCTGGATTCCGCTGCGCGACCTGCCGGGCCTGGCGCCCTGGGGCAACAGTTCCCCCAAGGCCGGCCAGATGTTCAGCGACCGCGCCTGGTGGTGGTGCATGCTGATGGGCCGCCTCAAGCCGGGTGTCACGGCGCAGCAGGCGCAGCCTCAACTGGATGCCCGGTTCCGGCAGATCCTCGCTTCCGCGGCTCCGGCCAACTTCAAACCGGAGGTCCTGCCGCGCCTGGAACTCGCCGACGCCGGCAAGGGCCTCGACAACCTGCGCAGCCGCCTCTCCCGGCCCCTGCAGCTTCTGCTGGCCGCCACCGGTCTCGTGCTGCTCATCGCCTGCGCCAATGTGGCCACTTTGCTGCTGGCCCGCGCCACGGCGCGCCAGAAGGAAACCAGTGTCCGTCTCGCGCTGGGCGCCAGGCGTGGCCGTTTGATCCGTCAATATCTCACCGAGTCGGTACTGCTCGCGCTGGTCGGCGGCGGTCTGGGTGTCCTTGTCGCCTACTGGGGCAGCTACGGACTGGTCCTGCTCGATCGGGACACCCGCGCCCTGTCGCTGGACGTCCAACCGGATGGCACCGTTCTTGCCTTCTGCCTGGGTCTGTCGCTCCTCACCGGGATTCTCTTCGGACTCACCCCCGCGTTCCGGGCGACCCGTACCAACGTCTCCACGCGCATCCAGGAAGGCGTCACCATGCACGTCCGCCGCCTGAGCCTGGGATCGGCGCTGGTCGCGGGCCAGGTTGCTCTCTCCGTGCTGCTGCTCCTGGGGGCCGGCCTGTTCCTGCGGACCCTCGGCAACCTCGAATCGCAGGATCTGGGTTTCCGCAGCGAGAATCTGCTCGTCTTCTCCCTGAATCCGCCGCGTACCGCATACACCGGAGACCGTCGGGTCGAGCTGTATCACCGCGCGCTGGAGACCATCCAGCCGCTGCCGGGCGTGGAGTCAGCCTCCTCCTCCGGTCTGGCGCTCCTCTCGGGTTGGATGAACAACTCCGACGTCGCCACGGACTCCGCAATTCCATCCACCGGCGCGAAAGCCTCCACTACCGTGAGCTGGAACACCGTTGGACCCAACTTCTTCCGCACCATGGGCATGAATCTGACTCAAGGCCGCGATCTCGACTGGACCGACATCCGGATGGCCCGCAAGGTCGCCGTGGTCAATTCAACGCTGGCCCGTCAGTTCTTCCCGAATCAGAACCCGGTGGGCCACCACTTTTCGATGAGCGAGGAGTACAACCCCGCCGAGGCGATCGAAATCATTGGTGTCGTCGGAGATGCCAAATACGCCACCCTGCGCGGCAAGGTGGACCCCACGGCCTACATCAGCTACACCGCCATTCCGGAGTCCGTGAGCAAGATGCACTACGAAGTGCGCACGGCGGGCGATCCGGCCGCGGTTCTCGCCGCCATCCGCACCGCGCTGAGAGGCATCGATCCCGCGGTCCCGCTGGTCGACCCCAAGACACAGACCGAGATGCTCCGTGAAGGTCTCGGGGAAGAGCGCCTCTTCGCCGTTCTGTGCAGCGTCTTCAGTGGACTGGCAATGATCCTGGTCGCGGTCGGTCTCTACGGCACCCTGGCCTATACGGTCACCCGCCGCACGAACGAAATCGGAATCCGCATGGCGCTGGGCGCACCTCGCGGCCACGTACTATGGATGGTCCTGCGCGAATCGCTGCTGCTCATCGGCGGCGGGGCCATCGTCGGCCTGCCGGCCGCGCTTACGGCCTCGCGGCTGGTGGAACACCAGGTGTACGGCGTGAAACCGGGTGACCCGCTCAGTCTGGCTGCCGCCTTATCGCTGCTGATTCTCGTCGGAGCCGCCGCCAGCTTTCTGCCGGCCCGCCGGGCTGCCCTGATCGACCCTCAGGTCGCCTTGAGAAATGAATAACCGCTAGAAGAGCCGGGCGCCCCAGAACTGCAGGAAACAGGCAGGCACCAGACGATGCACGGCCAGGCCCGGCACCGGGAACACGCGCCGCAGCGAACGCTGGTACTCCGACGGCGACTGCCCCACCAGGCTCCGGAATCTGGAGCTGAACGAACCCAGGCTCTCGTAGCCCACTGCGAAGCAGACGTCAGTGACGGCTGCCTGATCCCGGGCCAGCAGGCGCTTCGCCTCGTCCATCCGCAGCCTGGTGAGAAACTCGTGCGGCGATTCGCCAAAGGTCCGCCGGAACATCCGCTGGTAGTGATAAGGCGACAGACACGCTTCCCGCGCGGCATCGCGGAGACGCAGAGGCTCTCCAAACCCGCCCGCCAGATAGTCGCGAGATCGCACCAACCGCCGGAAGAGTTCATCCTGCACCGCCGGCCCCAGCCTGAGCGGAGCGGTATAGATAAGCGGATGCGTCACGTCAGACAGTGTAACCGCGAAGCCTACTCCGGCCGCAACACTTCCGCCGGGTTCAACCGGCCAATGCGGCGCGCGGCGACCAGCACGGCCAGGCCAGTGATCACGATGAGACTCACCGCGGCGGCCGCGCAGTCCAGCCAGGCGACCTCCTTCGCCTGGTAGAGCAATGCCGTCAGAACGCGGCCCAGCGCCAGCACCAGCCCCGAACCTATGCCTAGTGCGGCCAGCACCACCGGCATGGATTGACGCAGGACCAGCGCGCGCAACCGGCCCGGCGTTCCGCCCAATGCCAGCCGCACGCCCATCTCGTGGGTTCGCTGCGAGACCGAGTAGGAAACCGTTGCATACAGGCCTAGCACCGCCAGGAATCCGGCAAACAAACCGAAGAACACCAGGGTGCCCGTATAGAGCCTCGGCTTCGCGGTTCGCTCGGCCAGATAGGCGTCCATGCTCTGCGCCGCGAAGACGGGAACCTGCGGATCCACGCCAGCCAGCGCGGCGCGCGCGGCGGCCATCACTGTCTCCAGGCTGCCTCTCGTCTTCAATACAAACGTGAGGTTCGCTGTTTCTGACTGGCCTAAGGGAAGGAATACTTCCGCCAGCGGCTGGGAGCCCGGACCAAAGTGCAGCGTCGCCTTCACGACGCCGACAACCTGCCGCGGCTTGCCTTGTACCGAGGCTCGGATCCACCGGCCCACAGCAGCCTGCGGCCCGCCCAGCCCGCGTGCCATGGTCTCATCGATCACCGCCACCGGCCCGGCGGCGGCAGTGTCGGACAGTTGGAAATCCCGCCCCGCCACGATCGGAATCGTCAAGGCCGCGAAATAACCGTCCGTCGCCACGACGCTCATGGCGGTTTCCAGCTTGCGTCCATCCTCGCGCAGCCACGGCCCCATGCCGATGGGCTGCAGCGAGAGCGGCAGCCGGTTGACGGCTCCGGCCGATTCCACACCCGGCAACGCCCTCAGCCGCTCCAATGCTTCGCGATAGTAAGCACCGTGGCCGGCGGCGCCCTCCCTGGGCGTCCCTGTCAACGAGACCCGCAGAGTCGCCACCCCGGCTGTCCGGTACCCGGTATCCGTGCTCATCATCGCCAGGAACGTTCGTGCCAGGCTCACTCCGCCAGCCAGCAGCAAGATGGTCAGCATCACCTGCAAGGCTGTGAGCGCGATGCGGATGCGGGCCACCGGCACCCGGGCGGTGCCCGCCCGCAACGCTTCGTTCGATGTCTGTAGACGGCTCACGTGCCAGGCCGGCAGCACCCCGAACACCAGCCCGGTGAGCAGTGACAGGCCCACGGCAAAAGCCAGCATGCGCCAATCGACCCGCGCCTCGGCCTGGCCGGGTTGCAATGACGCCGCCATTCGGGCCACGGCCTGGGCCACCATCAATCCCGTCGCGCCTGCCACGAGCGCCAGAGCGAGACTCTCGAACAGGAGCTGTTGGAACAGCCTTGCCCGCGAAGCCCCCAACGCCGCCCGGATCTGCAGTTCCCGCCGACGGTCCAGCACCCGCGTCAGCAGCAGATTCGCGACATTGCCGCATGCGATCAGCAGTACGCACAGCACGGCGCCAAACAGCACCAGCGAAGGCTTGCGCGAAGCACCGGCCAACTGCACTTGCAGAGTCTGCAGCGCCGGGCGGTTCGCCTCGTCCTCCAGCATGCGTTTGGGGTTCAGGCGGGCCGCTTCGGCCAGGTACAACTCCTGAGCCCTCTCCAGCGGCAGTCCGTCCTTCAACCGGCCCAGCACCTGCCAGAAAATGACACCTTCTTTCGGGATCCGGTCGAACTCGAACACGGTGGGCGTCCACACCTGCGAGCCCGAGGGATAGTCGAAGCCCGCCGGAGCCACTCCCACAATCCGGAAGGGCGTGCCGCTGATCCGGAGGGTCCGTCCCAGCACTCCGGCATCTCCGCCAAACTCCTGGTCCCACAGCGCATGGCTGATCACCGCGGCATCGTTCCGCCCGCGAGTCTCCTCTTCGGGCAGAAACCCGCGGCCCCACGCCATGGGGGTCCCCATCAGGGTGAACAGATTCGCCGATGTTTCGCACACCCGCACGCGCACGGTCCGCGGGCCTCCGGCTACATTCAGCTCGTCGCTGGAGTAAATCGCGGCTGCCTGGAGGTACGGGCTTTGACGCGCCCAGTCCTGCAATGCCGCCGGCGACTCCGTCAACCTCATCGAGCCCGGCAGCATGTGGAGATATGCCAACCGCTCCGGTGCGGAGTAAGGGAGCTTTCGCCAAAGCATCGCGTCCAGCACGCCGAACAGTCCTGTCGCCACACCGATGCCTAGCGCCAGCGCCGCGATCGCGAACAAGGCCACGAAGGGACGCCGCGCGTGGACACGAAGGCTGTGGCGCAGATCCTGAGAGGCTTCTTCCATCAACCGCGCGGGTACGGTGGCCGCCAGATCCCACAACGTTCTGACCCACAACCGCGGCGCCGGAGTTCCGTCCAGCCGCTCTTCACGAAAGGATCGCTGCAGTTCGCGCTCATACTCTTCCCGGAACCGCGCCGGGTACAGTTTCAACAGCGCCCGGTACAGGTTCTCGCCGCTCATGCCGGATCCCCCAACCCAAACCGCGCCGCCGACAGCTCCACCAGGGCCCGCATCCGCGCGGCTTCGGCTTGTGCCACCGCCAGGCCGAGGTCCGACAGGCGAAAGTAGCGCCGCCGTTCATCATCCAGGTGCGGATCCGGACGCTCCCCCGACTCCTCGATGAGCCCCTGCTCCACGAGCTTCTGGATAGTTCCGTACAGCGAGCCGGCGCCCGGGTTCAGGCGTCCCTCGGTCCTGGCCACAATCTCTCTCTTCAGCGCATACCCGTGCCGCTCCCCCGGACCCAGGCACAACAGGATGTGGAAGGCCAGCGGAGACAGCGGCAGGAACTCGGCGGGATCGACTGATTTTGGCTTCGGCATAGTAGTACAGATTTTGTACTAGTTATACGGCCAGCGGCGCAGTCTGTCAACACAATTCCAAAGGACCCGAATTTCGATATTTATTCCACCGTGAAGGACCGGAATATCCTTCGTCTCCCTGTCGCCTGCAGGCTGTTATATATTCAACGCATGCAACGGCATGACGTTCTCACACTCATTTTTGTTGCGGTACTCACCCCCCTTGGCGCGGCTGGCCAAGCCCGGGACTTGAAGGCGCTGCCTTCTTCGGAAAACACGATCACCGCATCACCTAGAACACCCACCGGCCTCCGTGCCGCCTCGGGAACCTCGAATCCGGGCAAATTCACCTATGTTCTCAATACCGACATGATCTTCCCGCACCTCGCGGTGGGCGGCGGTTGGGAGACCACACTCGTTCTGGTGAATCTGTCCAACACAGCCATTACGTTTTCGCAGGCCTTCTACGACACGGCCGGCCAGCCCATGCAGGTCACGTTCCAGTCCATTCCCGGCGGACAGCAAATGACGACGAGTTCGGCCCAGGGCACGCTGAATCCCGGCGCGAGTTTCAATATTAAGCTGCTCGATCAGGGCACCGGATTGAAGACCGGGTGGTCCGCAATTACTTACGACTCGAGCAACGCGCGCATCGGCGGCTACGCGATCTTCAAACAGAGCATCGCCGGTTCGCCGGACTTTGAGGCCCTGGTCCCGCTCAGCGCCTATGACGACTACATCTTCATCATGCCCTACGACAACACGAACGGCTTCGTCACCTCGATGGCGCTGGTGAATCCGGGCGCCAATCTCGACAGCACTGTGTTCGTTACGTTGCTTGACAATGAAGGCAACACGGTCGGCACGGACTCCATCTCATTGCCGAAGGGTGCTCAGACTGCCTTCTCGATTGCGGACAAATTTCCCACCACCCAAGGCAAAATCGGATCCATCCTGTTTGAAAGCAGCACCACGCGCATGTCCGGACTCGGCTTCCGGTTCAACCCGCAGCACGCCTTTTCCACGATCCCGGTCCTCAACTGGCCCGGCATGTTCCCGAATAATTGCCTGCTCGTCTCCGGTCCAGTGATCCTCTCTCCTGCCTGCAGGCAGTGGGGCGGGTCGCCGGACCGGCCCACCGCTGGAGACCGCGCCACCCGCTCAACGCTATCCTGTGAAGTACAGTCATGCGGAAGCTATTGGTCTCGCTCCCTCTCCTTGCCCTTTCTCTCCATGCGCAGAAGGCCGAATTCTGGCCCGGTGCGCAATACGATCCCGCCATTCCGACCATCCAGCAGGTGCTCGGCTTTGAACCCGGCACCCGCATCACGCCGCCGGCGGACGTTGTCCGGTATTTTGAAGCGCTGGCCGCGGCGGCGCCCACGCGCATCCAGATCCACGAATATGCCAGGACGTGGGAAGGCCGGCGGCTGATTTACGCGGTCATCTCCGGAGAGGAGAACATCCGCAACCTGGAGCAGATCAAGGCTACCCAGCTCAAGCTGGCCGATCCGCGCAAGACGCCCGCGGCCGAGGCGAAGAAGCTGATGGCCACGATGCCCTCCATCCTGAGCCTCTCCTACGGCGTGCACGGCAATGAGATCTCCTCGCCGGATGCCGCCATGATGACCGCTTACCACCTGCTGGCGGCGCGCGGCGACCAGATGATCGACAATGTCCGCAAAAACGTGGTGGTCCTCATTGATCCCATCCAGAACCCCGATGGGCGCGAGCGCTTTGTCCACAATTTCCGCGTCAATGAAGGACTCCTGCCCGACGAGAGTCCCGTTGCGGCGGAGCGCGCCGAACCCTGGCCCGGCGGCCGCACCAACCACTACTTCTTCGACATGAACCGCGACTGGCACGCCATCACGCAGCCCGAAACGCGTGGCCGCATCCAGTATCTCCGCCAGTTCCTGCCGCTGGTTCAGGTCGACCTCCATGAGATGGGCGGCAATTCCAGCTACTTCTTCACGCCCGGCTCCCTGCCCTACAACCCGAATCTGACTCAGGATCAGAAGGACCAGATGAACTGGTTCGGCAAGAACGATGCCAAGTGGTTCGACAAGTTCGGCTGGCCCTACTTCACTCGGGAAGTCTACGACGAGTTCTATCCCGGCTATGGCGCCTCCTGGCCCTGGTTCTACGGCGGCATGGGCATGACCTACGAGAACGCCTCGGTGCGCGGCCTGGTTCTGCGCCGTTCCGACGAGACGCTCTACACCTTCCAGGAGAGCGTGAAGAAGCATTTCGTCGGCTCCATCGCTACCTGTGAAACGGCGCTCGATTACCGCGAGAAGCTCCTCGACAGTTTCTACCGCTACCAGGTCACCGCGATTGAAGAAGGCCAGAAGGAGCCGGTGAAGGAGTTCCTCCTGCCCCGCACGGGCGACACAGGAGCCGTCGACAAACTCGCCCACATCCTGGCCGAGCACGGGATCGAGGTCCGCCAGGCGAAGGCCGCCTTCCGCAACAGCGGCAAGGAGTATCCCGCCGGCTCGTATTCCATCGTCCTTGCTCAGCCCCGCAAGCGCTTCATCCGCGCGCTGTTGGACCCCAACACGCCCATGGAGCCCGACTTCCTGAAGGAGCAGGAGCGCCGCCGCAAGAAGAAACTCGCAGACCAGATCTACGACGTCACCGGCTGGAACCTGCCCATGTCGTTCAACGTGGAGTGCGCCGGCACCGCCGAGGTCTCGCAGGGTTCCTTCGAGCCTGTCACCGGAGGCTATCTGCCGCACGGCGCCGTTTCAGGCCGCGCGGAAGTCGCTTACCTGGTTCCCTGGGGGACGCAGGCGGCCGGGCGATTCCTCACCGCCGCCCTCCGCGCCGACCTGCGCGTCCTCACCGCCAACAAGGCGTTCACGCAATCCGGCCGGAAGTATCCTTCCGGCACTCTCATCGTGATGGTCAAGCAGAATCCGACGGGCGTGCATGACAAGGTGGCCGCCATCGCCGGCGCAAGCGGAGCCGAGGTCGTCGCCACCAACACCGGCTGGGTGGAAGACGGCGTCAACTTCGGCAGCGCCTACGTGGGCGCGGTGAAGAAACCCGCCATCGCCATGTTGTGGGACTCGCCCACTTCGTCCGCCTCGGCCGGCCAGACCCGTTTTGTGCTGGAGCGGCAGTATGGCTATCCCGTCACCGTCGTGCGTACCTCCAGCTTCGGCGCGCTGGATCTGGATAAGTTCCAGGTGCTCATCCTGCCCAGCGGCGGCTATGCCGGGGCGCTCTCGCCGGCGGCCACGGACAAGCTGAAGAACTGGGTGCGCGAAGGTGGCGTGCTCGTCGGCATCGGCGCCGCGGTGTCGTATCTTTCCAGCCCGCAGGTGGGCCTGCTGGGCGTGACCCAGGAAGGCCTCGCGCAGGACAACGGCCGGCCCGCGGAGGCCGCCAAGCCTGCCGCGGGTGGCACGGCCCCCACGGCCACCGCTCCCGCCGCCGGCGCACCACCCGCCGCGGGGCCCGCTGCCCCGGCCGGTCCGGCGCCGGGCAAGATCTTCACCAGCCTCCAGGACTACGAAAAGGCCATTCGCGCCGATCGGGAACTGCCCGATTCCGTCGCCGGTGTCCTGGTCCGCGCCAAAGTGGATCCCGAAACCTGGATCACCGCCGGGCTGCCGGAAACCCTCTACGTCCTGGTAGATGGCCGAGCCATCTACTCGCCAGCGAAAATCGACCGCGGAGCCAACCCCATCCTCTACGCCGGGCCCAACGAGCTGGTTGCCTCGGGCTACCTCTGGGAGGAGAACCGCAAGCAGCTCGCCTACAAGCCGTTCCTCACCACGCAGGGCGAAGGCCGCGGGGTGGTGGTCGGCTTCACCTCCGATCCCAACTTCCGGGCCTACATGGACGGTCTGAATGTGGCGTTCCTCAATGCGGTGTTCCGCTACACCGGCGGAGGCGGACGCGGCGGGGCCCAGCACGAGCAGGAGAACCAGCAATGATCCTAGGCACCGGTATCGATCTGGCGGAAGTCGATCGCATCCAGGCGTCGATTGAGCGCTATGGCGATCGCTTCCTCCACCGGATCTATACGGAGAAGGAGCGGGCCTACGTGGCCCGCAAGGCCAACAAGTATGAACGCTACGCCGCCCGGTTTGCCGCCAAGGAAGCCGGCATGAAGGCCATCGGCACCGGCTGGCGGCACGGCATCACGTGGCAGGATTTCGAGGTCACCAACCTGCCCTCGGGCCGGCCCACAATCACCTTTCATGGAGTGGCGAAACAGATCGCGGAGCGGATGGGCGTCAAGCACGCCCATCTGTCCCTAACCCATACCAAGCAGTATGGTCAGGCGTTCCTGATCCTGGAGGACTAAGGAGCGGGTCAGCGGCCGGCCGAGGTGGCCGTCATCTCTTTGGGTTGTCCGGCGGCGGCCTGCTCGGCGGCCAGGTCCATTGCTTTGGTCACGTCCCAGGTGTGCATCATGCGGTGAATCACCGTGATGTTGCCCAGCACCGCGATCACCCACAGTACCGGAGCCATGCGGTCGAACAGCGCCCCGATGATGAGGAGCACAATCCGCTCCGGGCGCTCCAGGAATCCCGCTTTGCAGGAGGGAATCACGTTTTCCGCCCGCGACCGCGTGTAGCTGATCATCACTGAGGCGGTCATGACCACGGCGGTCAGCACGACGTAGAAGTTGCGGTTGATGTTCGCGTAGTAGACCAGCAGACCCATCAGCAGCGCCAGGTCGGAATAGCGGTCCACGACGGAATCGAAGAAGGCCCCAAAGCGCGTCACCTGCTTCGTTTCACGCGCCACCCGGCCGTCGACCATATCGAACAGGCCGGCGCCGATGATCACCAGGCCGGCATAGAAGAACTTGCCCGAGGCGAGCAGCACCGCCGCGTAGATATTGATCAGCAACCCGATGAACGTCAGGACATTCGGGTGGATGCGCGACAGCGCGAGCATGCGCACAATCCAGAAGAGAATTTTCCCCGCCCCAATGCCGATCGCACGGGTATACGTCATGAGCTTTGCCTTCTCAATCCATCCTAATCAACTGCGTCGTGAATCGTTGTCAGTTGCAGGATTTCCATCTTCCTCACCCCGCCAGGGCTCGGAATCGCCACTTCATCACCCACCTGTTTGCCCAGCAGCCCGCGCCCGATGGGCGAGCTGGTGGAAATCATCCGCTTGGCCGCGTCAGACTCCTCACTGGCCACAATTTTGTAGGTAACCTCTTCGTCCTTATCAAGATCCAGCACTACGACGGTCGAGCCCAGGCCCACCCGGTCGTGTGGAATCTTCGTCATATCGATCAGGGAGAAGTCCATCAGCCGCTTCTTCAGTTGAGCCAGCCGGGCGTTGACGTACCGCTGGCGCTCCTTGGCCGCATGAAACTCAGCGTTTTCTTTCAAATCGCCGTGCGCGCGCGCCTTGAGAATCTCCTCGGGCAGTTCATTCCGGAGCTCATACTCGAGCGCCGTAATCTCTGCCTGCAGTTTCTTGATTAAATCCTCCATCGCGTGTGCAACAAGCTCCCAGATTCCGATTATAGACCACGCACGACGGCCGGGCGCTCATTCCACGGTCCGGCCCCAGACTCGCTCAGCTCGAGATCCGTTGGACCAAAAAAATGCGGCCGCCCCCGAGTCTGGTGGAGAGGCGACCGCGAGTACGTCTCGAGATAGCTATCTATTGATAGTTTATACGAAATCACGAATTCGTCAACCCAAATTGGGGGTTTGTCAGCGAAGTCCCGCTGCTACGGGATCGTGATGGAGTAGGTGCGTTTGAGGTCGTCCACTTCGAACCGGAAGACATTGGCGCCCGGCTGGGGCCCCATCTGGAGTTGGATCAGCCACGAGTTGGGGAAAAGCCCGGTGGCGGACCGAACGCCAAGCACCGTGACACCGCCGGACACCGGCACCACCAGGGGCTGCTTCGAACCCAGCGCGAGTCCCGCTTTGTCGTGGACTCTCAAATAGATCGAGACCGTGCTGTTGATTCTGGGAGAGGTGGGCGAGTAGTCCAGAATCGTCATGGAGGTTGCCGGACTCCCGTTCACGGCATACCAGTAAGGCACCCGCGCGACGGCGCCGGAGGTGGTGTCCGTCACTTTGATGAAGCCCTGGTAGGCGCCGGCATCGGCGGCGCCATTGGTCAGGCTGACGTGAACGGCGGCGGTGGAGCCGGGCTCCAGCGTCAGTTCGCTGGCTGAAAGCACAGGCTGGATGGTGTCCGCCGAATCCAGACTCAAACTGTACGTCGCCGTCGACGCGCCCAGGTTCTTGACGGTGATGTCCCTGGTCAGATCCACGGTGCCGCCGCCGGAGCCGAACGACAACGAGACCGGGGCCGCGGCGATGGTCGAAGTCACGGCGTTGTTCAGGTTCAGATACCCGGCGCCGGCCGAGGTGACGGGCGCCGTCGTGTTGTCCAGGAAAACGAACGGCGAAGCGCTGTCGATCAGCAGGGAGCGGTAGTCGTTCACCGACAATCCGGGACGGGCGCTCTTCAGCACGGCAGCCGCCCCGGCCACCAGCGGAGAGGAGAAACTGGTGCCCTGCGTCGAGATGTATCCGCTGGGGTCGCACACCGGACAATAGTCCGGGTCATAGGCTTCCTTGAGCGCCGCCGTGTAGATGGGTTGACCAGTCGCCACCAGGTCGGGCTTGATCAGCAGTTCGACGCTCGGCCCCAGGCTCGAGAAGGTCGCCAGGGAACGGGGCGCCCCCTTGCCGAACGGGAAGCGCAGTTGGACTTGCAGATCCTCCACGGTGGCGGCCAGGTTTTTCAAATCCAGACCCTTGCTGCGCGGCACAAAGATGCCGGGAATCTGGTCGGGATTGTCGACAATCATGGTGACCAGTGCCTCGCCGGACTTGTCATAGGACGAGTCGCCGGTATTAAACACCACCGCGCCCAACGCACCGGCTGCCGCCACGTGGGCCAGCTTGGACTCGAAGTCGCACCCGCCGCGTTCCAGCAGGGCGATGCTGCCCGTCAGGCTCTCCGGCAGGAACAGGCTGGCGTCACAGGCCAGGCCCGAGGGGTCAAAGCCCGAGATGTCGACCATCGGCCCGCTCACCGGGGCGTGCTCAGAGATGTTCGTCGATGCCGTTCCGTCAATGGCCGGACCGGCCGAGGGAACCACCTGAGTGACGGTCGAAACCGTGGCACTGTTGGCACCCACGGCAATCACGCTGTCGATGGATGCTGTGTCGTCCACCGTCATCGGACCAGCCGTATTGCCCGCCGCCCGCACCACGATAATGCCCCGCTCCGTCAGGCCGCGCACTGCGTCGCCGTAGATCGTATGGGAAGAACCGAACCGGCCCAGCGAGCCGAAGCTCATGTTGACGACATCCATGCCGTCGCGGACCACCCAATCCAATGCTTGCAGTACGGTATCGCTGTAGATGCCGCCGTCCGCAAAGTCGGCTACGCGGTAAGCGCCGATCCAGGCGGCCGGAGCCACCCCGGAGATCGTGCCGCGCGGGCTCTCATGCTGCACGCCCGCCGCGGTCATCGCCACGGCGGTTCCATGTCCTTCAAAATCCGACACAGGAGCCGCGTCGAAGCTGCGCGCGACAATCACCTTGCCGTTGGTCAGCGCCAGGTTCTCCTCGCTGCTCGCCTGCGGGAAGCCTTCCGGAGCCGTCATCTCACCGGCGGCAAACCCCGGATGCGTCATGTCGATGCCCGTGTCTAGGATCGCGAGCTTGATACCCTTGCCGGCGTTCGCCATGCCGCCCGTCGCGGCCCACGCCTCCGGAACCTTGTGGATGGGCAGGGCGTTCATGAGGAACAGGTCGAACCGTTCCACCGGCTCCACCCGCTTCACACCCGGCAGTCCAGCCAGTTGCTGGGCGCTGGCTGCCTGCACCACCAGCACATTGGCCACCGTGTTAACCCGGCCCACGACAATCGCCCGCCGCGACCTCAGAGCGCCTTCGACTGTGGCCTGCTCCGCTTCGATGGCGCCACGCCTCGCACCCATGTCCTGGGCTTTCATGGCCGGTTCTCCGGTCAACTCCACGAGAAACCGCCCCGGAACGAAGCTCTGACCGAAGGCGGTGCCGGCCAGCAAAAGCGCTAAAAGAAATCGCATTCGAAATTGCTCACCAAAGCGGGATCCGCCAGAACCGCGTGGCTCGGATTCCTCTGTCTACTAATCTATCGGAAATTCCGGCGGCCGAAACCAGCGTCCCCGTGCGGAAGACAGGAAAAGCCCCAGGTTGCCCTGGGGCTTCTTCATGAATATTTGTTTTCCTGGGATTACTGAAGTGGGGTGTGGCGGAACGGCAATGTATCCGTAAATCCGCCCTGGCCCACCGTCAGCAGGTAGCCTTTGACGCGGGTGGGATCGAACGTCTGCTCCACCAGGTCGCCCACGCCGCTGTCGTAGTAATAGCCATAGGCCGCGCTGAGGTTCACCACGACGGTGGTCGCGTCCAACACCTGCACGGAACCGCTGGGGATCACCAGGTCCTCGAAAACGACATGCACCGGCAGATCGGTTCGGAACCGGCCCTTGATCTCCACCATGGTCGCGCCGTTCTCGAGATATTCCCGCGCCCCGGTCAGGCCCGGGATCACGAAAGGAAGATCGGCAAACTTCCGGTAATATTGCCCCTGCCAATCGGCCGTCCCAAAATCAGTGCCGGTCCAGGTCTCGGAACCATCCGGCAATGTGATTTTGATCGCATAGGCGGTCAGGCCATATTCCCAGAAGAATCCAAAGTCCTTGATATTCGTCAGAGTCAGGGACTCGCCCGGAGCCACGTCGTAGTTGAACCGCACCGCGCTGAGCGCCAGTTGCTGATTGTCCGGCAGGTAGATGAACTGCTGGAACACGCTACCGCTGGGAATCGTCCGCGTAGCCACGAAATAGGTCTCGCGGCCCGACTTGTAGCCCTCAAACAGATTCATCTGCAGCACGCCCGGAGCCTGCGCGAGAGCCGTTGCATCGGCCTGGCCCGCGGACCCCAGCGCCGCGGCGTCCGTCGCGCCTCCCTTTCGTTCGCGCGTCAACGCCGAGCGCATCCTCGACGCCTCCGCCGCGCCACTCGATCCTTCCGAGCTGATCTTGCTCCCAATCCGGGACAAGTCGACAGTCTTCCGCTCACCGCGCTGAGCCCAAATTGCCGGCGCGGCCAACGTGGCCGCCATCGCCAAAATCGTGAATTGCCGGATCACAACTGCCTCCTTAAACTTCTTTACAGATCCAGTGACGCTATCTTTGTGCAACGGGTTGCACTCCATCTTCGCCGATTTTTGGCACGCCTAATGCTGTACCTGTCAGGCAGGAATCTCGATCACCGTCTTGGTGCCTTCGCCGCTTTGCGAGGTCACACTCAGCCGGTAATTGGCGCCGAACAAAACCAGTAGCCGCTCGTTTACATTCGACACGCCGATGCCGGGCTGTTCGAGAATCGACTCGAGCCGCTCTTCCTCGATGCCCACCCCGTCATCGGCCACCGTCATCAAAAGGCGCAGCCCTTCGGGCCGCCGTTCAAAGCGGCTCTCCAGCCGGATGGTGCCGCCGTCGACCTTTCGCGCCAGACCGTGCTTGATGCTGTTCTCCACCAGCGGCTGCAGCAGCATCGCCGGAATCTGGCAGTCCAGCGTGCCCGGCTCGACGTCCTTCACAAAGCGCAGCTTCTCACCGAACCGCGTCATCTCGATGGCCAGGTAATCGTTGATGAACGCCAGTTCCTCGCGCAGGGGGGCGAAGTTGTCGGTCTTCCGCAGCAGCCTGCGCAGAATGTTCGACAGCTTGTAGACCACCTGCCGCGCCTTGTCCGGATTCGTGCGGATCAGCGAGCTCACCGTGTTCAGCGTGTTGAACAGGAAATGCGGATTGATCTGCGCGCTCAAGGCGCTCAGTCGCGCCTCCACCAGCAGGCGCTCCTTGTTCTCCAGCAGGCGCTCATTGCGCGCGCTCACCCAGATCTTCAGCGGCAGCGCTACCGTGAAGATCGTCGAGATGAATACCGGCGTATTGGCCCATCCGCCCTGGGGCAGGTAGAACGCGAAGATCATGCGCTCGCCAAACAGCCGCACGACTGTATAGCGCATCAGTTCCGCCAGCACGATCGTGAACAGACCCACGATCTGGAACAGGCTGCGCCGCCGCGCTTCGGGATACCGGATCAGCCGGTACACGCTCAGGTCAAAGAACGGCGAGATGCGCCAGACTTCCTCTTGGTCGTAAGCAAGATCGCGCAGCAGTCCGCCTACCACGCCCACCGCCGCATACAGCGGCATCGCCAGATATTCGCCATGCAGCAGTGCCGGAATCGAGCAGATGACTCCGGTGAGCAGACCCGAGATATAGCCCCCGATCAATCCCGCTAAGAGGCTGCCTTCCAGGCACATATCGGCCGCGGCGTAGCTCTGCGTGTAGATTCTGACGATGGAGCCAGCGCCGCAGAAGCCGGAGATCGCCAGGCTGAGCTGCAGTTGTTCCAGCATCGTCCGCCGCTCCCGCAGAAGCAGGTTGAGGAACTTCGATGAACGCGCCAGAATGCTGGCGATCGACGCCGATGCCGCCAGCTTGATCAACAGGATGATGAACTGCTTTTCCATTCCGGCCCAAACCCGCTGTACCCGACCATACTAAAATAAAGACAGAAACCACCGTTTCCATGTCAGATCCCAACCCTATTGAGGTCCGCAAGGTCGCCGAGGCGGACTTCCCCACGGAGTACGGCCATTTCCGCATCTACGGCTTTGCCGGAAGGCGCGGAGACTATACCGAGGACTCCGTCGCCGTGGCCATGGGCGACCTGAAATCGCCCGAGCCGCTGCTTGTCCGGATCCACTCCCAGTGCCTTACAGGCGACGTCTTCCATTCCCTGCGCTGCGACTGCCGCGCGCAACTTGAACTGGCGCTGGAGACCATCAGCGCCGAAGGCCGCGGCATGGTCATCTACGAAGCCAAGGAAGGCCGCGGCATCGGCCTGCTGAACAAACTGCGTGCTTACGAACTCCAGGACGCCGGCGCCGATACCGTCGAAGCCAATGAACAGCTTGGCTTTGAGGCGGATTTGCGCGGCTACGAGATGCCCGGCGCCATCCTCCGCTCCTTCGGCATCAAAGCGGTCCGCCTGATGACCAACAACCCCGAGAAGATTGCCGCGATGGAAAACGTGGGCATCCAGGTCACGGAGCGGGTCCCCTGCAATGCGGTCCGCAGCCGGCACAGCGCCCGTTATCTGAAAACAAAGAAGAAACGCTTCGGGCATCTGTTGGAACTCTAGTCCCGGCGCGCGCGTTCGGCTACAATAGCCACCAATCCGCGCGATGCCTGGCGATCTCACCATCGGCGAGTACCTGCGCTTCCTTCTGGGACGCCGCAACCTCCAGCCCTGCCCTGCCTGGCCGCCGGACGTCTTTGCGTGCTGTGCCTCGCTCCTGCTCAAATCCGGATCGTATGCGCGAATCCTCACCGACTGGCCGCCCCGCGCCTACCGCCGCCGGGACGATAAGGAAGCCTGGGCCCGGGCCGCCAGCCGCTATGGGCGGTCCTGGCGCGCCCAATGGGTTCGCCACAGGACCGCACCAGCGGCAGTCCGCCGACTCTGGACTGCTCTCGCCAATCCGGCCGCGGCTGCCCGGCCAGTGGGGGACCTCAACGAGGATCTCCCACTCTGGCAGGCGGCCATGCAGTTGCTGGCCATCGCCGATGAGGCCTGCGAGAGCGTGGGCAGTCCCGTGGTGCCGTCCGGAGACGAACATGGCGAAAGCAGCGATGGACAACCAAGCGCGGAGGACGTCGAAGCCAAAATCGATGAGATATTCCTCCAGTACGCCTCCGAGTTGCTTCAACCCAACCAGACAGGCTCCAGCGTCTGTCTCCAGGTGAGCCCCTCGCGCGTACGCGTTCTACCGAAGATGCACACGCCGCAGAACGGAATCACAATCCGTTCACTGTCGCTCTATCTCGCCCTCTGCACGCCTGGGGAGGTCCGGCCCATGTGGGTCCGGCCGGTCCTCAGCATCGACCAGACGAGCCTGAACCTGCTCGTGGTGCCCTGGCCGCCCGAGATCCACCCTGTCCAGTTCCGGCCATCGACTCCGCTGCCCGGCGAGTCAGCCAACATGCCCGAGCGGTTCCAGCTCTTCACCTATGACCACAGGGCGCCAGACGGCGCTGGCAGGTCAAGCCTCATGGAACACGTCGTCGGCTTGCATCGTGCGGCGATTGACAAGATCGGTCGCGTCGACGCCATCATCCTGCCGGAGTGCGCCATCGCCGAGAGCGATCACGCACCGCTGCGCCAGTTTGCGCTCTCGAACGGCGCCGTCCTGGTGAGCGGCCTGGGCGCCGCGCCAACCGGTCGCGAGGCGGGTCTCAACCGCGTCTGTCTGGACCTGCCCCTGAGCGAACCGCTGATGCAGGCCAAGCACCACCGCTGGAAACTCGACGCCGGCCAGATCACACAGTACGGCCTGGGCAGCATCCTCGATCCCGAATCCGAATGGTGGGAGCACATCGGCATCGAGGATCGCCAGTTCTACTTCGCCTACACCTCTGCGGAGATCGTTCTCTCCGTCCTCATTTGTGAAGATCTGGCCCGGCCCGACCCCGTGGGCGATCTCGTCCGCGCCGTCGGACCGAACCTCGTCATCGCCCTCCTGATGGATGGCCCGCAGCTCAAGGAGCGTTGGGCCGCCCGCTATGCGACGGTTCTGGCGGACGATCCGGGGTGTTCTGTCCTGTCCATCACGAGCCTCGGGATGTCCCGTCTCAGCCGGCCGCGCGACGGCAGGAGCCGCAACCGGGTCGTTGCCCTCTGGAAGGACGCCAAGACCGGCGGCCCTTATGAGATTGAGCTGGACGATGGCTGCGACGGCGTCATCCTCTCACTGGCCATGCGGCGTGTAGAGGAGTGGACCGCCGACGGCCGGTCCGATGGCCGCAATGCGCTTTATCCCATCCTTTCTGGGGTGCATTGCGTCAAACGGTATACTGAAGGTGAGGCGGATCACACATGATTGCCCTGTCCCCCAAGGATTCAGCCGTTCTCGGCGACGCGCTCCTCTACAGGACTTTCCCTCTGGAGCAGCGTCTCGGCTGGCTTTCGTCTACCTCCCCGGAAGCGCAGAAACTCGGCAAATTCATGCTGGGCAAGTTGCCGGAGAACGAAGTAACGCCGGAAATACGCCAAGCCGCTGAGCTGGTCCAGAAGTGGCTCGAGACAAACAAGAAAATCGGCGAGTACCGCAAGGAACAACGGCAGGTCAAGGAAGCTTTCCTGGCCGTTCGCAAGACCTCCCGCGCCAAGGCCAAGCGCTAGCACAAACCCTTCGACCTTTGTTCAGGCTACTCTGTCCAGGATGGCCCTGAAACGCCGCAAGGAAACCGCGCCCCGCCGCTCACCTGCTGACTTGCCTGCCAGCCTCGACGACCTGACACTCCTTTCCCTCGATGACCTCCTCGAGGGCGAAGACCTGGAGGAGGCCCTCTTCCGGGATCTCGATCTCGCAGGACGCAACCTCTCCCGGCTGGTCGGAAGCTCTGTCGTCTTTCAGGGCGTCAACTTCTCCGGAACCACCATCCGAGCCCCCCGGCTACGAGACGTGCGCTTCCTCAACTGCGACCTCTCCAACGCCGACTGGCGCGGGTTCGAAGCCATCCGCGTCGAGTTCATCGACTGCCGCCTCATGGGCATGGGCGCCGTGGAGTGCCATTGGAAAGACGTGCTGCTCGATCGCTGCGAGGCCCGCTATCTCCGGCTGAACAGCGGGCAAACCGCCACCTGTGAATTCCGGACAAGCAACCTGGCCGAGGCCGACCTCCGCTCAGCCAATCTCGAAGGCGCGATCCTGGACAACGTTTCGCTTCAGAAATCCGACCTCAGCCGCTCCATCCTGAAGGGTGTCGACCTGAGCCTATCGGACATCGAAGGGATCACCGTCTTCCCGGAAGATGTGCGAGGCGCCTCAGTCAGCGCACCGCAGGCCATGGACTTGGCGCGCCTGCTGGGCCTGACGATTAAGTAAAGCCAGACACACTCACGCCGATTCAGCTGAGTGGTCTATGTCGCCGGGAATCTAGAACATCGCAAGAATCGACTTCAGTTCAATCGCACGCGCCGTCGCGATCTCACTGACGATACCGTGCAACGTACCTGCTTTGAGGTGGCTGTGCCGAGGCACTGTGATCGAGTGAGACGGCGGCCCTTCATGTCTCAACCGGACATGACTTCCCTTCTGTCGAACGATTTCGTATCCGAGAGCGACAAGCACGCCAATCAAGCGATCACCGGAAACTTCTCGGGGGAACTTCATGCCGCAACGACGGGGATGAGCTCGTCTTTCACGTAATGGAGTTGCACTAACCGCGGTTGCTCGTCGCGGTCTTCGAAGTGCAATGTCGTGGCTTCCAGCACACTGATTCGCAGTTCGTCCCACGAATCCGCTTGTGTAAAGATCGAATGCCCAAGCGCGCGTGCACAGTATCCGCCCTCTTCTGCGTCACGAACCTCGAAGATGAGCTCCATGTGGAATAGAATACCCCGTCCGCCCACTGCGCGCGCCCCTCACTCAAACACCACCGTCTTCCGCCCGCACAACAAAACCCGGTGCTCCAGGTGCCACCGCACCGCCCTCGACAGCACCATCCGCTCCGCATCCCGGCCCTTCTGGATCAACTCCTCCAATTGGTCACGGTGCGACACCCGGATCACCTCCTGGTCGATGATCGGCCCGTCGTCCAGGATCTCCGTCACATAATGCGCCGTGGCCCCAATCAGCTTCACCCCACGCTCAAAGGCCGCATGATACGGCTTCGCCCCGCTGAAAGCCGGCAGGAACGAGTGATGCACGTTGATCACCCGGCCCTCATACCGCGCCACAAACTCAGGCGACAACACCTGCATGTACCGCGCCAGCACCACCAGGTCGATCTCCTGCTCCTCCAGTAGCCTCAGCGCCCGGGCCTCGGCCTCCGCCTTGCCACCCGGCCCCACCGGCACGTACTCAAACGGGATCCCGTGAAACTCGGCATGACGCCGTGCATCCTCGTGATTGCTGACAATCAGCCGGATGTCCGCCGCCAGTTCGCCCGTCTGATGCCGGTAGAGCAGGTCCGCCAGGCAGTGCAGATACTTCGAAACGAACACTGCCACCCGCATCGGCCGCTGCGAGTATTCCACCCGCCAGTCCATCGCGAATCGCCGCGCCACCTGGCTCTCGAAAGCCGCCGGGAACGCCGCCGGATCGAGCCGGAAATCCGCCACATCCCACTCAATCCGCATGAAGAACCGCTCGGACGCGTCATCCCGATGCTCGTCGGCCGACAGAATATTCGCCCCGTGTTCGTAGAGAAAGCCCGATACCGAGGCCACCAGCCCCTTCGCATCCGGACAGTTGATCAGCAGAATCGCACTATGCCGCACAGTCCTCTATCGTAACCGGGCATCTTCCCGTCTGTCCCGAAACCCTTGAGCCCTTAGCCAATCCGTAGCAACTCTCACGCGTTTTTGCTACTGTGAAATCGATCATGCATATCCCGGATGGCTTCCTGTCCACACCCGTGTGGGCCGGACTCGCGACTGTCAGCGTGCCCTCCATCGGCATGCTGGCCCGTCGTGCCCAGGCCGGATTGCAGGACTCCCGCCTGCCCCTCATGGGTGTCATGGGCGCCTTTGTCTTCGCCGCCCAGATGATCAACTTCCCCGTCGGCATCGGCACCAGCGGCCATCTCGTCGGCGGTGCCCTGCTCGCGGCAACTCTCGGACCCGCGCCGGCCGCCATCGTCATGACGGCGATTCTCATCATCCAGGCGCTCGTCTTTCAGGACGGTGGCCTGCTCGCCCTCGGGGCCAACGTGTTCAATATGGCGATCGCCGGAGTCCTCGCCGGTTACTGGCCATACCGCCTGCTGGCCCGTACCCGCGGGCGCAAGTTCGGGATTGCCCTCGGCGGCTTCCTCAGCGTCTTTGTCTCCGCCATCCTCTGCCTCGGAGAACTCTTCCTCTCCGGAGTCCGCATCCCCAATCACGCCCTCGGCATCGGCCTCATCGTCTTCTGCATCACCGGACTCCTGGAAGGTGCCATCACCCTCGCCGTGCTGGGTTCCTTGGAGAAAATGAATCCGCGCTGGCTGCGCGCGCCGGAGACAGAAGGCCGGCCTGCTCTCATCCTGCTGGGCCTCTTCGCGCTCGTTCTCGTCTCCGCCGGCTTCCTCGCTGCTTCCGCCCTGCCCGACGGTCTGGAACGCGTCGCGGGCCTGGCCGGGCTCGGCGGCAAGGAAACGGCCGCCGTCGCGGAACCCTGGCTCCGCCAGGCCGCTCTCGGACTCGGCGGACTCACGGCCACCTTCCTGGCCTGCTATCTTGTCGGTCGGTGGATCGTCCGGTGGCGCAACGCATAGCACCCGAAATCTTTGCCTTCGATGAGTGGAGCCGTCGCAAAAGCCCCCTTCACACGCTCGATCCTCGTGCCAAGATCCTCGCCTGCCTGTCCCTTCTCATCGTCACCGGCACCTGGCCTCTGGCCTGGACCCTGGCCGCGCTCGCGCTGATCCTAATCCTTGCCGCCCGCCTGCCACTGCTGCCGCTCGCGATCCGCGCCGCCGTGGTTCTCCCCTTCACTCTCGTGTTCGCCGGCTTCACGGCCTGGATGGGCGACACTCCACGCGCCGTGGCGCTGCTGTGGAAAAGCTATCTCTCCGCGCTCTGGGTCTGCCTGCTCATGGCTTCCACCCCATTGGAACGCCTGCTGGAAGCCGCGGCCCGGCTGGGTGTTCCGCGCCTGCTGGTCGATGTTATGCACTTCACCTGGCGCTATATCGCGGTGATCTCCGCGCAAGCCTGGCGCATGCGCACAGCGGCTCTGGCGCGCGGTGGGGAGAAATCCTTCCAGGTCTCGGCAGCCAGCCTGGCTGTCCTTTTTGCCAGCTCCTACACCCGGGCTGAACGCATCCATCGCGCCATGCTCTCTCGCGGAGCCGCCGGAGCCACCCGATGACCCCCGTCATCGAGGCGCGCAATTTGCGCTTCTGCTACGACAGCGGTTTCCAGGCCCTCTGTGGCGTCGACTTCCGCCTGGATCCGGGCCAGAGCGTGGCGCTACTCGGTCCCAACGGCTCCGGCAAGACAACGTTCCTGCTGCACCTCAACGGAGTTCTCCAGGGCGAGGGTGAACTCCACGTCTGCGGACTCCCGGTGGAACCGCGCCATTACGTCGCCATCCGACGCAAAGTCGGTTTCCTCTTCCAGGATCCGGAAGATCAACTCTTCCTCCCCAGCATCCTGGAAGACGTCTGCTTCGGACCGCTCCAATCCGGCATGACCCAGGCCGAAGCGGAAGCCCGCGCCCGGCGCATACTGGAACAGGTGGGCATCCTCACCGGCTGGGAGCGCCCGCCTTACCATCTCAGCGGCGGCGAGAAACAACGCGTCGCATTGGCCGGAATTCTGGCGGTGGAACCCGAGATCCTCATCCTGGATGAACCCACCACTCACCTGGATCCGCCGGCCCGCCGCCTGTTGCTGGAACTGCTGCAATCCCTGCCGCAAGCCAAGCTCGTGGTGACGCACGATACGGCTTTTGCCAAAGCTCTTTGTCCCCAGGCGGCCTTCTTTGAAGGCGGCCGCGTTCAAGCGCAAGGCTCTACGGGCGAGATCGTGGCGCGCTTCCACTGGGAGATCTGACCCTCTTCAAAAAAAGGGAGCGTACCGGGCTCCTCGGCACGCTCCCTTTTCGTTGCTAGAACGCCAGCTTCAGGCCGCCCGTGGCCCAGATACCCGGAGTCCGGAATCCATCCTCGAAGTAGCGCTGGTTGGTCAGGTTCTCGGCCCGCGTGAAGAATCGCAGAGAGGTCCGCTCGCCCAGCGGCAGCGTGTAGCTGACCGCCAGGTCCAGCTTCCGCGGCCCGTCGAACTGATACGGCCGGTTGCCGCTGCCCACGAAGAACGAACCCGAAATGTAGTCGCTCGCACCGAGGAAGCTCAGCGTCACCTGCGTTCTCTTGGACACCTGCTGCGTCGCCACCGCCGTGAACATCTGCGGGAATACCCGGATCGACCGCAGCGAACCGCCGATCAGGCCGCTGTTCCGCTCGTCCGCGTTTGTGTAGGTATACGACGACGACAGCGTCAGGCTGCGATACGGCCGCGCTTCGCCCGACAGTTCCACACCCCGAGCCAGCCCGCCGCCCAGGTTCACATAGCCGCCGAACCGCCCATATGGATCGTTCGTCAGGCCCGCGTACCCGATCACCTCCTGCAGCCGAGTGTAGAAGTAGGAAGCGCTCACCCGGTATTTCGAATTGGCGAAATACTGATCCAGGCCGAAGTCGGCCGACACCGTTCTCTCCGGCCGCAGACGCGGATCACCCAGCGCGCTGAACGAACCGAAGTAGAACGACGAGCCCAGCCGTTCATACAGCGTCGGCGTCCGGAAGCCGTTGCCCGCATGCGCCCGCAGCTTGGTGGAACTCGACGGCAGGAAGTAGCTCACCGCCACATCGCCCGTGTAAGCATTCCGCGGCGTCGGGAAAGTCACGCCCTGATACAACGGAGTACCGCCGGAGAACACCGGCTGCGACAACTGGAAGCCTTGAAACCGGCCGCTCAGGTTCACCTGCAGCCGCTCGCCCAGCATCCTGATCTGGTCGGTGAAAAAGGCGGAATGGCTGCGCTGCGTGGCTGAGGCTTTTGCGTTCACGCGCTGCGCCGGATCCGGATTCTGGTCCGTCGACGGGTTCTCATAGAATTCGCGCTCCCACTCGTAGCCGGCACTCAGCACATTCCACTTGGCCAGCACCCAGTTGGCTCGCGCCTGAATCGTATCCAGCCGCCCGGCAAAGATGCTCGAGGCATTGTAAGCCGACTGGTACCCCGAACCCGCCGGACCATTCCGGTTGTCGCGGCTCGAGTTCACCGCCTGGTAATTCACCCGGTAGTTGAATCGCGGCGAAACCTGCTGGTTCCAGCTCAGCAGCGAGGAAACGACCAGACCCACGCGCCGGCTGTCGGGGTCATACAGGTTCGGAGCAAAGGTCGCGTTGCCCCAGGAGAACGGCTTGCCCTGATCCGCCAATCTCGCCTGATCGGCCGCCAGCGGAATCGCCGGGATCACAACCGAAGACGGCAGGTTCGCCGCCGGCGCAGCCTGCGGGCTCGAATTGATACCCACATTCGCCGACGTGCCCCAGACGCGTCCGGAAAGAGAAGTGCTGGCCGATGGCCGCCACAGCGCATACCCCATTCCGCTCGTATTGCGGACGTTCTCGATACCGTCCACACCGCCGTTCACGTTCAACTCCGCCAGCCCGGCGCTGTATTGGAACTTGTCATTCTTCAGGCCGCCCGCGACCCGCGCCATCCCGCGAAACAGGCCCAGGCCGCCGCCTTCACCCGTCACCTCGCCGCGCAGCGCGCCGCCGCCCTGATCGGTCACCAGGTTGATGACGCCGGCCGTGGCGTTCGTCCCATAAAGAGACGACCCCAGCCCGCGCAGCACTTCAATCCGGTCGGTGCCGATCAACTGCAGATCGCCGAGAAACGCCGTCGCGTCACCCTGCACGCTGGCCGCGTCGCGCAGCCGCATGCCGTCCACTAGAACGCCGGTATCCGTGGCGCGCAGGCCCCGGGTCAGGATGCGGGTAAACGAACCCGGGCCGCCCAGTTGCTGTACGCGCAACCCGGCCGTCAGCTTGATGGCTTCGGGGAATGTGATCACCTGCCGCCGTGCCATCTCGCCGGAATCCACCACATCCATCGCTTTGCCCGATTCCGAGGTCGCCACCGGATTCGCCGTCGCCGTCACCAGGACACGCGACGCCAGACCGCGGATTTCCAGCTTCACGTCGATCGTTAGATCCTTGCCCTGTTCGACCGTAACATTCACCGCACTGGCCTGGTCCAGACCGCTGGTCCGGCCTTCCAGCAGGAACTCCCCGGCCGGGACATCTTCCATCCGGAAGGCTCCCTGCCCGTCGGCGACCGCCGTTCGAAGAAACGAACTATCGCGGTTATACAGCCGGACGGTGGCGCCGGGCACGGCCGCGGCGGATGGATCGAGCACGCGGCCCGACAAGGATTGAGTACGAGGCGTCTGCGCGAAGACACACAACGCCGTCAGAAAGGAATATGTAAGAACGCGAATCATGCGCTCCTCCCTCGAGAGCTACCTGGAGATGCCGGAAACTTTTCCGGCCCGACGGCAGGTCTTCGGACTTGTGAGCGCGTCCCGGAGGATTCCGGGTTTTCCTACGATCCGCGGCTTCCCAAGTGCCCAAGGGCGCTCAGTGCCAGTCTGCGGAGCTCGTTCTCACTTACCGCTGCGGGGCAGTCCCGGAATCTCACCGGGTTCCCTCTTACGCGGCTGGGTGTTGACGCCAGCCGGCCAGTCGTAATCAGATTATCTCGTCCGTTTTGCCCCGGAGTCAAATAACAAAGCGTCGATTTCAATCACATCGCAACGGCGCGCGGTCCCGGGATGCCTTCCGCCTTTGTTGAACGCTTCCGGCGTCTTCGAGTCTTATTGAGCCCGCAACCCTCAGGCAGCGAACAGCTTCACTCTGCCGTCGCCGCCAGCCGGTTTGCGCCCATAATGAGCTGACAGTAAATTTCCGGCTGCAGAGGATTTGGCCATGGCTTTGCCCGTCTCCATCTTCCAGGCTGCCCTGCTTTATGCGCCCGGTCTGCTCCTCCAGGACCAGCCCCGTCCAGTTCCCGATCCACCCGCCTGCATCAGCCTGAGCCTCACCCCCGTGCAGAAGCCGGCCGATTCCCGTGCCGCTGCGGAGGCTGCATCCCGCAGCGGTCCTACCCGCCCGGAACCTGTCACTTTCGATTTCCTCCTGAAGAACGATTGCGCCCAGGGCCTCACGGCCTTTGTGATCAACATCCCGGGTCAGCAGGATTCCGCTACCGTCCTCGCGAGTCAGATCCGCTTCGATTCCGCCCTGCAATTGGGACCGGAAGGCCAGGCCCTGGTGAAGCCCTCCTCCTCGTTTAGCCGCCGGATGCCGGCCAACGTGCCCGTCGAGTCTCTCAGCGCAGCCTATCTCCATGCGGCCATCTTCGCGGATGGGTCCACCTTCGGGGATCGCCGCGAGCTCGCCAGCCTCGTCTCCGACCGGCGCAGCCTTCTCGACGGCTATCTCCGCATAAAGTCGATCCTCGAGACGATCCCGTTTCTCGGCGACGCGGCCCGCTACGCGTCAAACCTGCCCGAAATCCCTGCGGGCGCGCCGGTCCATAGCCTGCAGGAGTCGGCAATCCGGGTCTTTAACGGCAACATCGCGTCCTTTGTGAAGTATGGCAATCGCTCTGATTGGGAGGGTTACAACCGAGGCCAGCAGAAGTGGGTCCAGCTTCAGATCGACCAGCTTACCGCCGCCCTGGCGAGCACATCCGGCAATCAGCCGGGTCCGGCCGCCCGCTGAGTCCACGCCACAATCGCAAGATCCGAGAAGCATTCCGCCTGCACCCGTGGCACTCTATGCTTCGGGAGACAACATCCATGATTCAACGGCTTTCGCACGTCACCATCTACGTTCTCGATCAGGACGAGGCCTACGATTTCTACATCAACAAGCTCGGCTTTGAGGTCCGCATGGACGCCAAAATGGACAACGGCTTCCGCTGGCTCACCGTCGGCCCCAAGGGCCAGCCGGAGCTCCAGATTGTCCTCATGCCCACCATGCCCACGCCCATGATGGACAAGGAGACTTCGGATACACTGAGGTCTCTGGTGAAGAAAGGCGTGCTCGGCGCCGGCGTCTTCAAGACCGCCAACTGCCAGCAGACCTACGAGGAGCTGAAAGCCAAAGGCGTCGAATTCATGCAGCCGCCCACCGAACGGTTCTACGGCATCGAGGCCTTGCTCAAAGACAATTCGGGCAACTGGTTCAGCATGACCCAGCCCAAGGAAGCCTATGAAGTCCCCTCTAAATGAGAAACTGCGGGCCTGGTGGTCGCACCGTCAGGCCCTCGATGGCCGCATGGCCAACGCCGCCCCCGCCGACGTCCTGGCCCAGACCGGATGGGCCCGCTCCGTCGGCGGAGTGGGTCCCTACCTGACCCTTCTGTCCCGTGCTGGTACCACCCGCGAAGCCGCTGATCAGGGCGTCACCCGGCTCGAGATCCACGAACTGCCCTGCGCCCGCGGCTGCACCTACGTCGTTCCTGCTTCCGACTTTGCCTTTGCGCTCAAAGCCGGAGCGGCCTTCGGCAGCGGCGACATGAAAGTGGCCCTGAAACTCGGCGTGACGGAAAAAGAGATCGACAAACTCTGTGCCGCCGTGATCGACGCTCTGGCCAAGGGGCCGATGGAGCCGGACGAGATCCGCGCCGCGACCGGCAATGCCTCCCGCAGCCTCGGCGAGGAAGGCAAGAAGAAGGGACTCACCACCACGCTGCCCCTGGCCCTCGGTAAGCTCCAGACCACTGGCGACATCCGCCGCATCCCCACCAATGGCCGCCTCGACCAGCAGCGCTATCGCTACACTCTCTGGCGTCCCAATCCTCTCGCCAAGTGCAAGATGACGACGGAAGAGATCCACACCGAGCTGGCTCGCCGCTATTTCCAGTGGATCGGCCCGGCTACCCAAGCCGAGCTGCAGTGGTTTACCGCCCTCAACGGCAGGGACACCAAAGCCTCTCTCGCCGCCCTGAAACTCGAGAAGCTCGAAGGCGACAAACTGATCCTGGCCGAGGACCGCGACGCGTTCGAATCCTTCCAGGTCCCCAAACAGGCGCACTACGTCCTCACCAGCTCGATTGATGGCCTCAGCCTGTTGCGCCGCGACCTCCAGAGTCTCCTCGACCCCGCTGACGCCGCCAACCCACTGCTCCAGAGCACGGGCCGCGGCCAATCGCTCCTCGACCTCCCAAACCACGCCATCTTCGATCGCGGCCGCCTGGTCGGCCTCTGGGAGTACGATCCTTCCACCGAATCCATCGCCTGGGTCTCTTTCATTCCCAGGAACAAGGAACTGGAAAAGGCCGTGGCGAGGACGGAAGACTACGTCCGCACCCAACTCGGCGACGCCCGGTCGTTCAGTCTCGACAGCCCCAAGAGCCGCATCCCGAAGATCGAGGCGCTCCGCCAGGCCGCGAAGTGATGCTGAGAGCGGACAGCGATCAGCCTTCAGCAATCAGCTTTCAGCATCCCTGACGCGGCTTGGGGCCGCGATTCATTGAGCCGGAAACTTGAGGGGCACCTCGCCGTCCGTGTGTAATCACTACAGACTCAGGCGGCAAGCTATGGTCGGCGTTCGCTTGGTGCCTCTGTGCCCGTCTTTCAGCATGACTTCGACTGTTGCGATGTATTGATTGGTGGCTTGCCGCCAGCCTGTTCAAGGCCCGGCTCGACCCCGTTGGAGAGTCTGTGGTTCCCTGCGTCAGTCGAGCCGAGCCTGAGTCATTTTCAGACAGGACGATTTTCACATGGCTCCTCCTCGGAAATCTACTCCGGCCCGCTGGAACCGCCTCAACCGCCAGCAGCGCAGAACTCTGCGCGGCCAGTTGCGCTCCGCCGATCCAGGGCTCACCATTGTCCACCCTAATGCTGCCGGCATCGATATCGGCAATCAAAGCCACTTCGCCGCCGTGCCTGCCGACCGCGATCTGCAGCCCGTGCAGGAGTTCGGCTGCTGGACCTCGGAACTGCGCCGGCTGGCCGACTGGCTGCTATCGTGCCAGGTTGACACGGTGGCGGTGCAGGCCACCGGCGTCTATTGGTTCGCCCTGTACAACGTGCTCACCGCACGCGGATTGCGGGTCACGGTGGTCAATGCTGTACACACGAAGAACGTGCCCGGTCGCAAGACCGACGTGCAGGAATGCCAGTGGCTGATGAAGCTCCATGCGTACGGTCTGTTGAATGACTCCTTCCATACGCCGCGCGCGGTGGAGAAAGTACGCACCGTGTGGCGGGTCAGAGACCGGCACGTGAAGGAGGCCAGCCGGGCGATCCAGCATATGCAGAAAGCGCTGACGGCGATGAACGTACAGTTGAGTAACGCGCTGAGCGATCTGAGCGGCCTGAGCGGCCAGGCCATCATCCGGGCGATTCTGAGCGGAGAGAGGGATCCCTACCGGCTGGCCGATCTGTGCCATGCGCGCGTGCAGGCCACGCGGGAGGAAGTGGCGCGGAGCCTGGAAGGCAACTGGCGGGACGAAGTGTTGTTTGAACTACAGCAGGCCGTGGACAGCTACGACTTCACGCAGCGCCAGTTACATGCCTGCGATGAACAGTTGCAGCAATACCTGGCGGAATTGCCGACGCATCCGCTGGCTGCGCCCGGGGTGGGTTCGGCTGCTGGTGCCGAGCCCGGCAGCAAGCCGAAAGGGACGCGGGGCAGCGCGGGTCAGAAGAAGGCGCGGGGCAATGCACCGCGGTTCGATCTGCGTGCGGAGCTGACGCGGATTGCTGGAGTGGATCTGACGAGTATCGATGGGATCGAGGTGATGACGGCGCAGACGATTCTGGCGGAACTGGGCCCCGACTTGAGTGCGTTCCCGACGGAGGATCACTTTGCGTCCTGGCTGGGGCTGTGCCCGCGCAAGGACGTCAGTGGAGGAAGGGTGATTGGCACAGCGCGGACGAAGGTGCGCAATCGGGTGGCGATTGCCTTTCGCAATGCGGCGATGACGCTGAAGCAGAGCAAGTCGTTTTTGGGTGCGCGATACCGGCATCTGCAAATGAAGCTGCCGTCGAAAACGGCGGCGACGAAGGCGATGGGGCGGTATCTGGCGATATTGGTATACCGGTTGATGAGAAACGGGCAGGCGTGGGTGGATCGCGGGATGGAGCGCTTTGAAGCGAAGCGCGAAGAGCGTGAAATGGCGTCGCTGGCATCGAGAGCGAAAGCCAGAGGGTTTCAGCTCACACCGATCGCAACGAAGTAGGGCGTGACGCATCAGGCGCCCCTGACGGACGTCCCGGGATTCGTGTGCCGACGGAGCCCCGACACAGACGGTTGGGCACTTACGACAGTCAAATGGAGCCATCCAAGAGACGATCGCCTCCCTGTTCGAAGCCCTGAAGAGCACCAAAATCGGAACGCTTGGGGAGAAGTTTCTGGA
>JASGIE010000080.1:0-70049 GCA_049841055.1 Paludibaculum sp.
ATCGGCCGGCAGCACGCCTTCCAGCATGGACAGCATTTGGCTTTGAATGTCTTGGGATTCGGAGTCGGAAACCGACCCCCGTACGCTCTGCTCGGCAAACTGGTTCCGGCTCGACTGCTCCGGCAGGCTCATCACGCCGCCCGTCAGCCCCGCGCTCAAATCGAAGGGCATCGCCGCGGTGCTTGCCGTTTGTTTCACATAACCGGGGGTTTGCGCATTGTTGACGTTGTTCTGGGTGGTCGCCATCTGGCGATCCAGCACGCGCAGCGCCTGCGCGGATGTCTGCAGGGAGGAAAGCAATCCTGACATGAGGCTCCGCTCCGGATTAGGCCTGGACTTGGATGCGTGTGGTGCGTGATTCGAGGTCAGCCTGGCCGCCGAAGCAGTCCATGGCCGGCCCCAGTAACGACTGAAGGTACCCGGCTGTCAGATTCGCGCCCTGATCGGTCAGTTCGCGCAATCCGTTCAATCCCTGCAAAAGGACGCGCAATTCCGATTCCTGATAGATGATTCCGTTGTCCACAGCGTACTGGATCTCCCTCGTCAGGGTTTCCAGCAATTCGGAGGCCAGTCCCAGCGACTCGAGCGACGACTCCACCAGCAACTTACGAATCTCTCCTACCTCCGCCTCCAGGGCAGGCTCGATCCCAGTGGTCTCGCCAAGACCGGCACTCCGTTCCCGCTTGGTCATCCACCCTGCTCCAAGTCGTTGATAATAGCTTCACTTACGGCTTCTGGATCAGGGGAATACTTGCCCGACGCTACCAGTTCGGACAGCTCCTGCAACCGTGCCGGCGACGCCAACGAGCCCGCTTCCCGCGCCTTCGCCAGTAGGACCTGCTGTCCGCCAACGTTGATCTGGTCTACCTGCGTTCCAGTCGTTTCAACGCCAGATTCCGTCCTTCCCGTCAAAGATTTGCCGGAGGACGTCAACGTCTGCACTTTGCCGGAGCTCGTGTTTTGTAATGGTCCGTTTTCGACTTTCATCTGATGCTCCTTCCAATTCTCGTGAAGTGCATTCCTACTGTCGCAATTTCTGAGGACACTTTTAATAATTCGTTCGCGGTCTTGCGCCGGCGGCCACAGTCCGCTCCGCGCGCAGGCTTTCCAGCTTCCATCGCAACCGCAAATCCGACGGCAAAACACCCAGATCCGCGGCGATCCGCTCCTCGCGCATGCCCAGCTCCCGCAGCCGCGTCGCCCGCTCCCAACGAGTCTCGGGCCCCGCCGGTTTCTCCACACGAACCGGCTTTTCCGCCTCGACGGGCGCCGCTCGAACCATCGCCGGCTCCGGCTTCGCCTGTCCTTCTGTCTTCCGCTTCAACTCCTCGGCCGCCAGACGGGAGATCTCCGGCAGCGCCGGAAACCCGGGCGCCAGGCTCAATCCCAACGGCCGCGCCGCATCATCCACCGGCGGCGGGCAGCTTTCCACAACTTCTTCTTCCGTGTCGCGCCGTCTCCGGCGCACCGTCACCAAACCGAAAAAGCGTGTCATTCCTGCACCATCTCCTCTGCCTCGTCCGCTTCGTCCGTCTTCGAGGCCAGAACGCTCTCCAGCGGTACGCGGGCCGCCGCACTGCCCGCCAGGGAGGTCACTTCCACACCGTAGTAGCCGTCCACCACCACCAACTGGCCCAGCGCCACGACCTTGCCGTGCACCAGCACTTCCACCGGATCGTCTACGCGCGAGTCCAGTTCCACAATCGAGCCGTCACCCAGTTCGAGCGCCTGCGACAGCGGCATCCGAACCTTTCCAAATCGCACGCTCACCGGCAAATCCAGGTCCAGCAAAGGCTCCACCTCGTTCCCCCAAAGTCCCGGCATCGCCGCCGGCGTCATCTCTCCGTCGCGAACTTCGCCCGTCGGACCCACGTCAGATATCTCCTCGCGGCGTCGGCCATTTCTTGTCCATCAGCGTCTTCAGCCTCAATATCGCCTGCGTCTTGAGCTGCGAGATGCGGCTGTAGTGCAGATTCATGATGGTCGCGATCTCTTTGAGGTTCAGGCCTTCCTGGTAGTACAGGGCCAGCACCTGGCGTTCCGCCACCGGCATCCGCGAAATGCCCTCGGCAATCACTTTCTTGAGTTCCGCCCGCTCCAGAATCCGCCCCGGCTCCTGGTCTTCGCGATCCGCGAAGAAGCACAGAAACGTCATCTTATCGGTGTTCACGGGCGCCGCATCCAGGCTCCCGATCGAGACGCCCCGCGTCTGCACCAGGGTCTGCTGGTACTCTTCCAGGTCCATGCCCAGCTCGGCCGCGATCTCGTCTTCACTCGGCGGGCGCTGCAGCTTCTGCTCCAGCTTCGAAATCGCCGCCTGCATCTGCTTCACAACCTTGCGATGATGCGGAGCAATTCCGTCGATGCCGCGAATGCTGTCCATGATCGCGCCGCGGATCCGGTAGCTGGCGAAGGTCGAAAGTTTGACGTTGTGAATGGGGTCGTAACTGTCGATGGCCGCGATCAGTCCCAGGATGCCCGTCGAAATCAGGTCGTCCAGTACGAACTCTCGCGGCAACCGCTCGTGAATGCGGTGAGCGATCCACCGCACCAGAGGCAAGTGCTCTAAAATCAATGTCTCGCGCGAGGAAGTAGCCGAAGCCACCTCACTCTCATACGCCGCGAATTGAGAGGATGCCATCTTTGCCTCCACTCACCTACACCGCCGCCAACAGAGCAGGCATAGTCTTTCTCACAAACTCTTCCGCCTGGGGGACACCCAGGTCCTCGGGAATCTCCTGGCCTTCGCTCCAGTAAGCCACCGGCATCCGGGCCGAAATGGCCAGAGCCAGGCAGGATCCCGCCTCCGCCGTGCAGTCGCCGTGCGTGAACGTCAAACTATCCGGATGGAACAAACTAAATTGACGTGCCGTGGCAAATAGATCGGCAGGTTTCGTCGTCGCCGATAGGACCAGGCTGATGTGCGCGATCTCCGAGCACGATAGCTCCCGCGCCCAACGCCGCGTCGACTCTTCCTCGCGCCGCGAAAACCCAGGCGTATCAATGATTACCAGCTCATCGGCCGTCTGCTCGGCCAGCGCCGGGCCCAGTTCCTCCGGCGATTCGATACTTTGGAACGGCACTTCCAGGATCGCTGCCAGTGCCGCCAGCCGCGCGCTCGCGCCGGCCGACCGGCCGCTCACGCTGACAATCCGTACCGGCCGTTCCTTTTCCGCCAGCGCCGACATGGCAATCTTGGCAGCGGTCAACGACTTGCCGGCTCCCGCCGGCCCGATCAGCGCCACCACCCTGCCGCTCGGCACCACACTCTGCCCGCCCGTCCGCAGCATCGGCAGCCGGTGAGCCAGCTCCTGCGCCAGCGCCTCTTCGGCCGCCATCGCATCCGGAGCCTCCATCACGCTCTGCTCTTCCATCTCGGCCATCGCGTCTTCCGCGGCTTCCGCCCGGTTCCGCAATACCGCCACCGACTCCAGGTCCAGCAGCGGCAGGATCGAGGCCAGCTCGCTGTGCATCTGCGCCTGCGCCCGCGCTGTCTCAGGATCGATCATCATCTCGAATTCGACATCCGGAGCCTCGTCGCCCGTCAACCGCCGGTAGACCGCCCGCGTGATGTCCGTCGCCACCGCGCCCGGGAATCCCTGCTCCGTCAGGCTGCGCCGGATCCGACGCCACTCAATCTTCTGCGACCGCTGGGCCAGCGCCATCCGTCCGTTGCGTTCCAGCGGCGTGGCCATCGCCCGCCGGCGCTCCGGCCGCGGCGAAGTACGCTCCTGCGCCGCCGGGGCCTCCTGCAATGTCGCAACCTGCCGCCGGGACGCCGGCGGAGCGCTCAGCTCCATCGCGGCCGGCTTCTCCGTATATCCGCAAATTACTTCGAACTCACCCAGGTGCCGGACATCGGCGGCCGTGCGATGGCTGCTCAGCAGCACCGCATCCGAGCCGAGTTCCGCCCGCGCCGCGAGCATCGCATCGTGGACCCTATCCGCAAAAAACGACTTCGACTTCATCGCTTCACGCTCCTGCCTTTGCTTCCAGCTGGGCAGTTGCCCCGGGATGACCGCTGACATGGATTCTCACCTCCGCCGGAATCTCGCCGTGCGACAGCACCGCGACCCCCGGCATGTACTGCTCTAGAATCTGCCGGACAAAATACCGCACACTCGTCGACGTCAGCAGCACCGCGCTGCTGTCGCCCGTTCCCACTCGCCGCCGCACCTCTTCCACCACTTCCCGGATCCGCGTCGGCGCCAGCGCCAGGCTGCTCGTCGTCTCGTGGTGCTCAATCGCTTTCTCGATCAGGTGCTCCGTCTCAGGCGCCAGCAGGAACACCTCCAGCGCCCGGTCGTGATTCAGATAGGGCTCCACCAGCACACGACGGATCGCCTGCCGCACAAACTCGGTCAAAAGAATCGGGTTCTTCGTTGTCACCGCGGCTTCGCTCATCGCTTCCAGAATGAGAACCGAGTCGCGGACAGGGACCCTCTCCCGCAACAGATTCTGCAGAACCTTCTGAATCACAGAGAGGGATAGCAGTTTGGGGACCAAATCCTCGACCACCTTGGGGTGGTCCTGCGCCACACGGTCGCAGTAGTTCTTCGCATCCTGCCGGCTGAACAGTTCGCAGGCGTATTTCCGGATCAGTTCCGCCAGATGCGCGCCGATGATGCTCACCGCATCCACCACCGTGTAACCGGCCGCCCTCGCCTGGTCCGACAGGCCCGCCGCGATCCAGAACGCCGTCTGTCCAAAGGCCGGATCCCGCGTCGGCTTACCCTCGCGCAGAGGCTGCGCGTTGACCCCCGGAATCGCCAGCGAATGCCCCGCAAGTAGCTCATACCGCGCGATTTCCGCCCCACGCAGCATCACCCGGTATTCGCGAGAACGCAGCGATAGATTGTCGCTCACCTTCAGCGGCGGCAGCAGATAACCGCTCTGCCCGGCCAGTTGCCGGCGCAGCGCCGTGATCCTCAACAGCAGCGGCGACTCGTTTCCGCCCTCCACCAGTTGCACCAGGCCCAGACCAACGTCCAGCGCCAACGGCTCAACCTTAAGCAGTGATTCTACATTGACTTGCGCAGTTTCTTTCTTGACCGGAGCCACCATCGCCGCCGAAGCGTCAGCTTTTTGACGGATCCTCCAGCCGGCGTACCCGATGCCCGCGCTGGCCGCGAAAAATGGCAGCGTCGGCAGGCCCGGAAACAGTCCCAATACCGCCAGCACTCCACTCGACAACAGCAGCGGTTGTGCATTCGAGAACAACTGCTGCTGCACTTCCGCGCCCAGCCGCTGCTCCGAACTGGAACGGGTGACGATCAAACCGCCCGAAATTGAGATCATCAACGCCGGGATCACCGAGACCAGACCTTCCCCGATGGTCAGGATGGTGTAGGTCTCGAGCGCCCGTTTCAGATCCATGCCGTGCTGCAGGACACCGATCAGGAACCCGGCAATGATATTGATGCCCGTAATCAGGATGCTCGCCACCGCGTCGCGCTGCGTGAACCGCGACGCGCCGTCCATGGCGCCGTAGAACTCCGCTTCCGCCGATAACTGCTTGCGGCGGGTGCGGGCCTCCTGCTCCGTGATCAGCCCGGCATTCATGTCCGCGTCGATCGACATCTGCTTGCCCGGCAAGGCATCCAACGTGAAACGAGCCGTGACTTCCGAAATACGCACCGCGCCGTGGTTGATCACGACGTATTGAATGGCGATCAGCACCAGGAAGATCACGGTGCCGATCACGTAGTTCCCGCCCACGACAAACGTGCCAAATGCTTCAATCACATGGCCCGCCGCCGAAGCCCCGGAATTGCCGTTCAACAGGATCAGCCGCGAGGCCGAGATGTTCAGCGCCAGCCGGGAGAGCGTCAATAAGAGGAGCGCGCTGGGAAAGATACTAAACTCCACCGCCTTACGGATGTACATCGCGACCATCAGCACGATGACCGACGTCATGATGTCCAGCACCAGCAGGAGTTCAGCAGCGCCGGAGGCAGAGGGGTCACCAGGGCGATGACAATCGCCAGTACCGCGACGGGTACTCCCATGTCCGTCCAGTCCGTATTGCGAAGCAGACTGCGAGTGGACGCCAGGGCCGAACTGGTGGAGTCGTTAGCCATGAATGTTCACAGATCTAGGCAATCGCGAAGCCGAGGCTGCGGGCCTTATACAGCAGGGTGGTCCGCTTCAGCCCCAACAGGTCCGCCGCCCGGGCTTTGTTGCCGTTCGCGCGGCCCAGTGCTTCCGAGAGCAGGTGCATCTCCAAACGGCGCACCGTCTCTTCCATATCCAGCCCGGCTTCGGGCAGAACCGGGAAAGCCGCCGCCTGCTGGGGCGCCGGAGCCGCATGATTCACCGGCACATCGATGGGGAAATCGTACGCCGTCAACACCGTACGGCCATCCGACATCACCACGGCCGATTCCACCGCATGCTCCAGTTGCCGGACGTTGCCCGGCCAGTCGCAATCGGCCAGCCGCCGCAGCGCATCCGGAGTCACCCGGCAGCGCGCCAGGCCTTCGGCCTTGCAGATCCGCTCAATAAAGTGATCCACCAGCACCGGAATGTCTTCCCGGCGTTCGCGCAGCGGGGGCAGCCGCAGAACCACCACGCTCAGGCGGTAAAAGAGGTCCGAACGGAAGCGCTTCAGCCGGGCTTCCTCGGCCAGATCCACATTCGACGCGGCGATGATGCGGCAATCCACCGGCACCGTCTCGCCACCGCCGACCCGCTGAATCTCGCGCTCCTGCAGCACCCGCAACAGCTTGCCCTGCAACGCCAGCGGCATTTCGCCGATCTCGTCCAGCAGCAGTGTGCCGCGATGCGCCCGCTCGAAGTAGCCCGCCCGCGCCGTCACCGCGCCGGTATAGGCGCCCTTGGCGTGACCGAACAGTTCTGCTTCAATCAGCGATTCCGGAATCGCCGCGCAGTTCACCGGAACGAATTCCTGCTCCCGGCGCCCGCTCGCTTCGTGGATCGCGCGTGCCGCCGCTTCTTTGCCCGTGCCCGTCTCACCTAGTAAAAGGACCGTGGTCCGCCGGTCGGCCACAATGCGGATCATTTCGACGATCTTGCGCATCGTGTCGCTTTCGCCGATCAGCCACCGCCGCCATCCGGCCCAGGGGTCGCCGGCGGTACGCACGCCGCTCTGAGTCTGGCCGCTCCGCCCGAAGACGCGGATATTGCAGCCCTGCCACTGCTCGTGTTCTGTAATCAATTCGTGAGGATCGTAAATGGAGATTTGAATCGAACGCGCAAGATTCAACAGCTGGCCCCGCAGGCGGGACTCGGTCCAGTCCAGGTAAGGCCAATGAATGAGGAACTGCGACCCGTCTTCACGCACTGCGGTGTTGACGGCATCCTCCAGCCTCTGGAACCGCTGGATCGTATCTCCAGGCTGAACCATGCGCAACATGTCATCGGTGGCGTGGGCGAGCTCGTCGATCACGCAATACATCTTCCCAGCCATTGAGCCTGTGCTCCTGTGATATTTCGAGTAATCTCCGGCGCCGAGGAACAAAAGCCCTCAAACGGAGGCCGGGATCGTCGACAAAGCATACGCAGTGAGAAACTTCGTCGGAACCGATAGCGAATACATCGAGAGCAGAGTGCTCTCCGCGACACCAGCGGGCCTCATCGAGATCCTGTACGAGAAGGCGCTGGAGCACATTGCCTCCGCGCAATTCCACCTTCGCGCTGGCGCGATCGTGGAACGCGGGCAGGCCATCTCCAAAGTGCAGGCGATCATCAACGAACTGAACCACGCCCTCGACACCCGGAATGGCGGCGAGATCGCGGTGAATTTGCAGCGGCTCTACGTTTACTCCCTCGTCAAACTGACCGATGCCCACCGTTTCGGCAGCGAAGCCGACCTGGTGGAGGTAGAGCGCATCCTCCAGAACATGCTGGACGCATGGCGCGAAGCCACCCGCCCCACTGCCAGCTCCTGCAACTACGACAGCGTTACGGCTGACCATATGTTGCTGCAGCCGGAAGCGGCCCCGGCCCTCCGTTCGTGGACTCTGTAGCGGTGGAGGGCTTCGCCTCCAGTCCACGCATCACCATGGCCGTCAAGCCAAACCCGCCCCGGGTAGCAATTGCCTGGGCGAGATGCTCCTGAGCCATGTCCATCATCGAGCCGGACGCGGAATCCTGCTCGCCCAGTCCTGAGTTCTGGGCCGAAGCGGATACCTCTTTTAAAATCTGTCCAATCAGTAGCGATTCGAACTGCTGCGCCGCATCCCGAACCTTCTTCGGATCGTCCGCTTTCCTCGGCCCGTCCAAAGTCTGGTTGGATTCCGACAGCGCTCCCAGGTTGAGGCCAGGTGAACCGATGTTCATATTAAATGACCTCAATCTCCGCTTCTAGGGCGCCGGCCGCCTGCAGGCTCTGCAGGATAGCGATAATGTCGCGCGCCGTCGATCCGATGGAGCTCAGCGACTTCACCAGCTCCTCTACCGTGGCGCCATCCTTGAGCACCAGGTTGCGGGCTTTCTCTTCCTTCACACCCACGCCCACCTGCGGAACCACCTGCGTCTGGCCCTGCGAGAAAGGAGCCGGCTGGCTCACTTCCAGCGTCGTCTCGATCTGGATCGAGAGATTGCCGTGCATGATGGCCACCGGGCTCACCTTCACCTGCTTGCCCATGATGATCGTGCCGGTCCGTTCATTGATCACAACTTTCGAAACCGCATCCATATCCACCTGGATCGACTCGAGCTGGGCGATGAAACCCACCGGATTGCCGGCGAACGCCTGTGGAATCTTTACCTTAACGAGCGCCGCGTTCTCGGGCATGGCCACCGGCTCAGGACCAAACTTCTTGTTGATCGCCTCGGTCATGCGGTTCGCGCTGCTGAAATCGCCGCGGTGCAGTTGCAGCCGGATCTCGGACGTCGGCGCCACCGAAGGCGGTGTCCGTTCGACCGTGGCCCCGTTCGGCACCCGGCCGACCGTCGGATGATTCGTCGTCTGCTTCGTCGCGCCGCCGCCGGCCACAAATCCGCCCGTCACAACGGCACCCTGGCCCACCGCATACGGTTGGCCGTCCGCACTACGAAGATTGGTAAGGAGCAATAGGCCGCCCTGCAGGTTCGACGCATCGCCGATGGCGGCCACCGTCAGGTCCAGTTTGGTGCCCGGCTGCGCAAACGCCGGCAGCGTCGCGGTCACCATCACGGAGGCAGTATTGTTCACTCGAATGGAGGTGGGGGAGATCTGCACACCCATCTTCTGCAGCATGTTGGTCAGCGTTTGGGTGGAGAAGACCGTCTGACGGCGGTCACCGGTCTGATTCAAACCAACGACAACCCCGTAGCCGATCAACTGGTTGTCGCGCACGCCTTCGATCGACGCAAAGTCCTTGATTCGCGTCCCCGCCAACATGGGATTGGCGAGCGTCGCGAACAGACAGGCTCCGAGGCATAACAGCCTTCTGCTCATTCATCCTCCAAACGGCATCCGTCGAATACGTGTACCCCCAGCCCTGACCAAAGACTATTCGGGTGTACAAGTGGTATATCGACGGGAGGGAGTATGGCTGTAGATCCCGATGTGAGTTTTTGAAAAGTTTGAGCTATCCTTCGGCTAAAAAGGAAGGATCCCCAACAGCAGCCGATAAATGAAGTTCGGCCGCCGGATCACATCGTTCACCACACCTTTTCCATTCACTTTTATGTCCAGTAATCCCAACCGGCTGGACTCGATCATATTACCCGTGCTTATATCAAACGGCCGCGCCACTCCACGCAACGTCACCACCTGCGTTTCGGAGTTCACAGTGATCGTCTTAGAACCCTCCACGATCATGTTGCCGTTCGGCAGCACCTCGCTCACGCGGGCAGTCAGGGTGGCTCGCAGTGAATTCTCCCGGCTGGTCGTGCCGTCTCCATTCAAACTGTGATCCGCACTCGCCTGGGCCAGGCCGGACAACGCCGGCGTGCTGATGCCCGCCACCGAACTCACGCCCGCCTTCACGGCGGAGCTGCGCGAGGTCTTCGTGGTGCCCTTCGCCACGGCCGAGGCATCTTCCTGCACAACGATGGTCAGAATGTCGCCGGTACGCGACGCCCGCAAATCCGCCCCTGCGTCCAGCAGCCGCGCCGTCGGCGTCCACAACGAACCCGGCTGAGTCTCGATAGATCGCTGAGAACGCTGCACTTCCTCACGGTACTTATCAATCTCCGCCACCGAGGGAGCGACCGCCTTCTTCTTGTCCTTGGCCGGAGCGCCGGCCGCGAATAACGCCAGCGCCAAACCCCAGGCCACCACGATTCTCATCGACTTGGTCCTTTCGTGCCCACCGGCATCAGGCCGGGGATCACCACCGCTTTGTTCCCGCTCACCAGCTTCGCTTGCAGAATCTTTCCGCTGTCCGCGTTCCGCAACAACAGGCGCTCGCCGATGCGCGCCGAGGCCTCGGCCACCGCCTGGGTACGCAACACACTGCGCCCGAAGCGCGCCTCCACTTCAACCACATCGCCCTTCTTCACGTCCGGGTCCACAACGACGTCCGATTCCGCCAGAACCGTGCCCGCCCTGACACTCCGGCGGGCCGTCCGGCCGACGAAATCCTGAGCCGTCAGCCCTCGCTGCCGCAAATATGGAAATGTCTTAATCTTCTCTTGGCTAATTTGTTCCGCCTGAATCGGCTCGCCTGCTTTTAGCTCCTGTATTGCCGTCACTTTTGATGAAGAAATACTAAGAATGACCTTGGCCCAGATCTTGGCCCGCTGATTCCGCGAATACTCCACATACCCGAACCATATAGAAGGTTGGCTCTGCAGCAGCACGCTGGGCTCCCGCAGGCCGGTGCGCGGAAACACCACCTTGCCCAGCGGCACCTGGAACCGGCTCAACTCCAGCACCTGCAGCTCGGCTTCGGGCTCCAGGCTCGCCCGCATGGCTTCGGTCGCTTCTTCTTCAGTGACTTGCCGCGTAGCCCATTCGAAACAGCCGTCCTTGGCCACCGGATTCTCCGACCCGTGCGCCTTCGCCCACCGCATCAGTTCCACGGCGCTGACCGATCGCCGCACGCCAGGCTGCGGAGATGCCCCAAAGACTGTCTCATTGGGGATCTCCACACCCGCCTGAAGGAAACTCCGGAGATGCCGCATTTCAATGCGGTCGCCATCCACAATGACGCAGCTCTCCGGAGCGCCCAACACCACACTAAGTAAGAACGCGGCGATCATCTTGTTGAAAGATTATTGACCTGCTGGTACATCTCGTCAGCGGCTTTGACGACCTTGGAATTGGCTTCGTACGCGCGCTGGCTGACGATCAGGTTGATGAACTCTTCCACCACGCTCACATTCGACTGTTCCGTGTAGCCCTGCAGCAGCGCACCGAGGCCTTCCTGCCCGCCCGGCTGCCCCACCTGCGGATCGCCCGAGGCATCCGTCGGCTTATAAAGGTTCTTGCCGAGCCCATCCAGGCCCGCCGGATTCGCAAACAAAGCCAACTGGATCTGGCCGGCGATCTGCGCCGCGGTCTGGTTCGGCTGCTTGTAGCTCACCGTCCCGTCCGGGGCAATCGTAATCGACTGCGCGTCCGAAGGGATGGTCACCTGCGGTTCCAGCGGATCTCCATCAGAAGTAACGAGATTGCCGTCGCGGTCGGTGTGGAAGGAGCCGGCGCGGGTATAGGCCAGTTCGCCGTTCGACTGCCGCACCTGGAAAAACCCGCGGCCCTGAATCACCACATCCAGTGGATTCTCGGTCGCCGCGAAGTTGCCCTGGGTAAAGAGGATTTCGTTGGAGGAAGCGCGTGTGCCCAGGCCTAGTTGAAGACCTGTCGGAATCGCCGTCTGCTGGCTGGCCGAAGCGCCGGGCTGAATCATGCTCTGGTAGAGAAGATCCTGAAACTGCGCGCGCCGGGTCTTGTACCCGGCCGTATTGGCGTTCGCCAGATTGTGCGCGATGTTGTCCACATTGAGTTGCTGGGCGGTCATCCCGCTGGCAGCGCTGAAAAGTGCTCGGATCATTCCTCTCCTCCTCTAATTCCCTACCCGGCCGACCTCTTCAATCGCCCGCTTGCCCATATCGGCGCCCATCGTGATGGCCCGCTGCAGGAACTCCGCCTGCCGCATCAGCGAAACCAGCCGGACAGCCGACTCCGCCGGAGCCACATTCGACGCCTCGATCTTGCCCTGGTGCACATCCGAGTCCGTCGCCGGCTGCGGCTTGCCGCTGGCTTCGTTCGCCTTGAAGTAGGAGTACCCCGTCTTCTCCAGGGCATCCGGCTTATCGAACTGGACCACCGCCAACTGGCCTACCGCCTGCCCGCCCTGCCGCACCTGACCATTGGTGCTCACTTCGAAGGCCTGCGACGCCACCAGGGTGATGCCCTTCCCGCTCGCATCCACAATCGGATAACCGTCGGCATTGGTCAGCTGACCGTCCTTGCCGATCTTCATGTGGCCGTCGCGGGTGTACAGCGGACCGGTGGGGGACTTTACTGTAAAGAATCCCTGGCCAGAGATGGCGACATCCTGGGGATTCCCGGTCAATTCCAAAGTGCCCTGTTGAAAGTTTGTCCACCGGCCTTTGATGTCAGGCAGCGCCGACATTACGCCGCCCGTCGTGGACTCCGCCGCCTCGCTGGCGTAGGTACTGTACAGCTCGTTATCCGACTTGAAGCCGCTGGTAGCCGCGTTCGCCAGGTTATTGGCCAACACGTCCAACGCCTCCAACCGGCCGCGCAGCCCGCTGGCCGCCATGATTGACAGCTTATCCATGACGCAACCGGATACTGCACGGCGCATGCCAAACGACGGAGTGCATTTCTCCTCAAATCCCACCCGATTCCCTCGACAACAGCCTTGAATCGATAAGCACTGCTTAATCCTGACGGCAGAATTCTGTCGTCAGCGTCGGTTCTCTGACGCTCTTCCTGCCTGGATCCGCCATTTTTCAAGGCTTTTTGAGATGGCGCGCAAAGTGCAATCCTTGGACAGGAATGAACTGCAACCTGGCCTCCGGCATCCTCGACACACAGGCCGTGTCACCCGCGAAGGCTCCAGTTGTGCGCGCCGGCCAGGAACCACCCGGCCGCGCGTCCTTTTCCTCATTCCTCGGCGACCAGCATCCCATTGATTCCTTTACGGATGCACCCGCGGCCTCGAACCAGCCGCGAACCTCCGCTGCGGCCGCCAGACCCTTCACCGGCTACTCCCAGCGGATCCCCGAATCCAGCATGCCCATCTGCCAAGCTCCCTCAGCCGGCCAGCCGCCTCGATTCGAGCCGGACGTCTAAAGACGAAACAATCCAGATAGATTCCGATGCCAATTCCGCGCCGAATACCCGCGGCGCCATGACATTTGCCGCCAGGAGGAAACGGAAATTCCGGCCGAGACCGAATCCGAATCCGATTCCGCGGACAACGACACCTTATTAATGCAGGCCGCCCTGGTGGTGGTCCCTCCGGCTCCCGTTCGAGCCGCCCGCGCCGGCCCTCGATGCCTCCTGGGATCTCCAGATTGGCGGCATCCGCCGTCGCCGCCGGCCCGGCGAACCAGAAATCCGAAAGTCAGACCCTTGAAGAGATCTCCGTTTCTGAAATGGCGGATCCGGCGTCCACGTCCGGGTTCTCCGCTTCTCTCCAAACCGCGCGGGCCGATTCACAGCCCGCGGAATCCCCGAACTCGCGCAAATCGCGCTGACCGGCCGGTTTCTGGCGACACCCGCGGCGGCCACCGCCGCCCGCACTGCCCAGGTGACCAACCCGGAACAGGCACAGGGTCCCATGCATACCGCCCTGAAGGGCATGCTGACCTTGCGCTCCGCCGAAGTCCCCGAGCAGCAGACCACCGCCGCGGCCCCTGCCGCGGACGCCGCCGTACTCCCTACTCAGGACAGCCGACTCCGCCGCCCTCACCCGGCGCGCCTTCGACCCGGCCGGCGCGCACCCCGCACCGCCGGGCGTCCTGCCGGAAGCCGTGCCTCAGGCCGAAGCCGCGACCCTGGCGGCGACCAACCCGGCCACGGAACTGAAATCCGCTGAATCCGCTCCCGCCAATCACCGGACCGAGGAGCGTACCGAGGAAGCCGTGCCCCAGAACTCACCCAAGTCGATGGTCTCCCACCCGGAAGGCACCCGCTCGCAGACCACCGAGCCCGCCATGAAACAGGAAGCCGTCCGGCCCGCTCCGGGCGTCGAGATGACGCGGCGCATCGACGCCGTGCAGACGGCGCAATCGGCGGTCCGAGGCTCCGTCCACGCCTTCACGATTCCCATCGGCCAGGAGATCGAACCCGGTAGCTCTACGCTGCGGCTGGTCCAGCAGTCTTCCGGAGTCCAGATTGCCGGTTCAAACGCCCGACGCCGCGCTCAGCCAGACGATGCAGGCCAACCTGCCGCAACTGCTGCGCGGCCTGGAAGAGTCGGGCTTCAAGGCGGAATTTCAACCCCAGCCCACCGTACACGTCGCGGCAACCTCGGCCCCGGCGCGCACGGCATCGACGGACAACCGCCAGACCGGCTCCTTCGATCAGGGCAACAGCCAGCAGGATGGACCCGCGCACGGTCAAGGGCGCGAGAAACGGCAGCCCGCGCACGAATGGCGGCAATGGCTGCAGCACGGCCGCAAACAGAACAAGGAGGGAAACTGATAATGCAGGTCAACAATTCCTACTCATCGCAAATGGGCGCCGACAGCACGTCTTCGGCCTCCAACTCATCCTCGAGCACGGGAAACCTCGCCAACGAAAACGTATTTCTGCAACTCCTGGTGGCGCAGATCGAGACCAGAACCCTCTGGAACCCCAGGACAGCTCGGCATTCATGGGCCAGCTTGCCCAGTTCAGCCAGCTTGAGCAGTTGACCCAGATCAACGACCAGCTCACCCAGCTCGAAACCACCGCCTCGGCCTCGGCCTCCGGCGACACCTACACCGGCAGCGACTCCACCGAAGACAGGAAATTGAGGACCCACCATGCTCAACATGTTCAACACCGCGCTTACGGCGCTTAACGCTAACAACACGGCGATCGATGTGACCGGGCACAACCTGGCCAACCTCAACACCAGCGGCTACAAGGCCGGCACGGTGTCCTTCGAGGAGATGGTCACCCAGACCCTGGGCATCAACTCCGCCGCCACGGCCAACGGCAACGGCATCGGCGCCCCCATCACCATGCGCCAGTTCAGCCAGGGTTCCGTGCAGGTCACCGGCGGTCTGCTCGACGCCGCCATCTCCGGCAACGGCTTCTTCACGGTACAGGCCTCCGACGGCAACACCTACTACACGCGCGCCGGCAACTTCAAGATCGACTCGTCCGGCAACCTCACCACCGCGACCGGCGAAAACGTTCAGGGCTGGATGGCGACCAACGGCGTGGCGACCCCCGGCGGCGTACCCACCAACATCACCATTCCCCCCGGCTCAGCCAACGCCCCCGTTCCGTCCACCTTCTTCGGCCTCAACATGAACCTGAACGCCCTGGGCACCGTCGGCGCCACCACAGGCTCGTTCACGGCTCCTGTACAGGTTGTCGACTCTACTCGGCGCCAGCCACACCGTAACGGCCACCTTCACCAAGACCTCCGCCAACAACTGGTCCTACGACCTCACCATCGACGGCGGCGAAGTCACGGGCGGCACCGCCGGCACCCCCGGTTGCCCTGGGCAAAGGCACCCTGACCTTCGACACCGCCGGCAAGCTCACCGCCCCGACAGCCAATGTCGCCGTGACCATCCCTGCCTTCACCAACGGCGCCGCCGGCCGAACCGTCAACTGGGAGTTCTTCGACACGGCCGGCACTCCGCAACTGACGCAGTACGGCCAGGCCTCCGCCGTGAATTCGAATTCCGGCGACGGCTCCACGGCCGCCCAGCTCACGCAGGTCGTGATGGCCGACGGCGGCAAGGTGATGGCGAAGTACTCGAACGGCAGCAGCCGGCTGGTGGCGGTGATCGCTCTCGCCAGCATCCAGAACCCCGACTCCCTGGCGGCCGTCGGCAACAACAACTACGCCACAACGCCCGCCTCCGGCCCGGTCGCCTACGGCGAAGCCGGCACAGGCACCCGCGGCGGCATCACCGCGGCCGCGCTGGAAAGCTCCAACGTGGACATGGCCCGCGAACTGACGAACATCATCATCTACCAGCGCAGCTACCAGGCCAACGCCCGCGTCGTCACCGCCGGAGATGAACTCAGCCAGGAAATCCTGAGCCTGAAGAGGTAAGCCATGACAGCCCGGGATAAAGAAAAGCAGGCACCGGCCCATCTGATGCATTCCCTAGCCATCGAAGTGGAAGCCACAGCGCCCCACCGCGACATGAGTCTGCGTGAGATCGCTGCTCTTCGCCCGGCTCCGTGCTCCGTCTCACCAGCGGTCCTCGCAACTCCATCGAACTGCGCTCCGGAGGCCGCCGGCTGGCCTCCGCCGAGCTCGCTCAAAGCGGCGGCAAGTTCGCCGTCCGCATCGTCAATAACGCCAACATCCGGGGCAAACGCTAAACCATGGATCTCTCCATCCGGCTCTTCCTCGCCCTGCTCGTCATCGCCGCGCTCTATCTCACCCTGAAGCTGCTGCGCGGCCGCGGCGCCATCAGCATGCCCGACCTTTCGCTCGGCTCGCCCAAACGCAGGCGCATGGAAGTGCTCGAACGTCTCATGATTTCCGCCCAGCAGGGCATCTGCATTGTGCGCATCGACGAGCAGCAATATCTGCTCAGCTTCAGCCCCGGCGGCAGCAATCTGCAGCCCTACACGGGCCAACCGCGGGAGCAACGCTGATGCGCAGAGTCCTCCAAGTTCTGCCCTGGATGCTCATAGGCCAGGCCTGCATCGCCGCTCCGGCCGCGCCCGTCCTTGCTCCCTTTGGTGTGAACGCCTCCGGCGGAGCCACCCTGAGCACACCCATGCAGATCGTCATCATGCTCACGCTGATGACCCTGCTGCCCGCGCTCATCATGTCCGTTACGCCCTTTCTGCGCGTCGTCGTCGTCCTCCACTTCCTGCGGCAGGCCCTGGGCACCCAGTCCACTCCGTCAAATCAGATCATCATCGGACTCGCGCTCTTCCTCGCCCTGCTCGTCATGCAGCCCGTCGCCGTCCAGATGTACAAGGAAGGCTGGCAGCCGATGGAAGAAGGCCGCCTCACCACCAGCCAGGCCATGGATGCCGGCTCGGTGCCGTTGAAACAGTTCCTCGTCAAGTTCGTCCGCGAAGCCGACGTCCGCCTCTTTCTCGACGCCACTCATTCCCCCAGCCCGCGCAATCCCCAGGACGTCGAGCTGCGCATTCTCATCCCGGCCTATATCCTTTCCGAACTCAAAGCCGCCTTCCAGATCGGCGCCGTCCTTTTTCTGCCTTTCCTCGTCATCGATCTGCTTGTCTCCTCGGTGACGCTCTCCCTGGGCATGGTGCAACTGCCGCCGGTGATGATCTCCGCACCGTTCAAGCTCCTGCTGTTCGTCTTGGTGGACGGCTGGAGCCTCGTCATCGGCTCTCTTCTCAAAAGTCTTCAGGTCTAAAACATGACGCCAGAATCCGTAGTCAACATCATTCGGGAGGCCCTCCTACTCGCCCTCATGCTGGGCGCGCCTCTGCTGCTGGTCGGCTTTGTCGTCGGCGCCGCCGTCAGCCTCTTCCAGGTCGCCACCTCCATCCAGGACAACGCCGTCGGCACCGTACCGCGGCTCGCCGCAATCCTCGGCACCTTTCTCGTCATCCTCCCCTGGATGCTCAGCCGCATGATCACCTACGCCGCGTCCATCTTCGGAGACCTGGGCGAAGTATGCCCGCTGAGTTCGCCATCGGCACTTCGACTCTGCTCAGCTTCCTCGCCGTGCTCGTGCGCGTCAGCGGCATCTTTACCTTTCTTTCGCTGCCTGGACTCAAGGAAGGGCCGGAGCCCATCAAGGCCTTCTTCGCCCTCAGCTTCACGCTCGCCCTCATGCCGCTCTGGCCGGCACTGCCCCCCGGCTCCCTCAACACCGGCGTCTACTTCGCTGGATCGATCCTCCGAAGCCGCCTTCGGCATCGCCGTCGGCCTCTGCCTCGCTGTCGTGATGGAGGTCTTCCTGCTCACCGCCCAGGTGCTCAGCCTGCAGTCGGGCCTCAGCTACGCCTCCTCCGTCGATCCCAATTCGCTGGCCGATTCCGGCGCCCTGACCCTCACCGCGAATCTCACCGCCGGCCTGCTGCTCTTCGCCACCGGCCTCCACCGCCAGATCATTCAGGCCCTGGCCCGCAGCCTGGAACTTCTGCCGCCCGGCAGCTTCGTCATCCAGCGGGCCACGCTCGTCGATCTCCTCCAGTACTCCCCGGCGCCATGTTCTCCACCGGACTCCGCCTGGCCCTGCCCGTCATGGCCTTCCTGTTCATGCTCGACATGGCCCTCTCGCTATCGGCCGCATCAATCCCGGACTCCAGCTCTTCAGCCTCTGGTTCCCGGCCAAGATCTTCCTCACGCTCTTCATCTACTCCCAGGTGCTGGTGCTGTTCTCCCCGCGTCTTCGAACGCCTCGCCCATAGCTGCATGACGCACATCTACCGTCTTCTGCCCGGTGGCATGTGATTCCGGTGACCCATGGCGGATAATCCCAGCAAACCGAGAAACCCACTGAGCGGGCGAAAAACTGAAAGCCCGCGAGGAAGGCCAATGGGTCAGTTCCCGCGACTTCGTCAGCAGCCTGCAGTTCGTGGCGTTTCTCATGATGACCGGCGCCTACGGGGCCGTCTTCGTTTCGCGAGTGCCGGGAGACCCTCGCCCAGCAGCATCTCGGGCGTCGCCCAACAGTCCCATCACCATTGAGTCGGTTCAGAACATCTTCGTCTTCCTCATCGCCCGCAACGTGAAACCGCTGCTCGTGATGGGTGGCGCCATGGTGTTGGCCACGGTTGGCTTCCACATGGCCTCCACCGGCATGGGCTTCAGCTTCAAGCGCCTTACGCCCAGCGCCAGCAAGTTCAATCCCCTCAAAAAGCTGAAGGATACCTACTCCCAGTCCTTCATGTCCTCGCTCAGCGCGCTGGCTCTGCTCGTGGTCTTCATGGGGGCCCTCTACTGGCTGGTCAATACGCGCCTGCAGTCCGTCATCCTCCTTTCCATGACCGATTTCGAGACCGGACTCAACTCCGTGGCCAAGATGTCGCTCGATCTCCTGTGGAAAGGCGCCTCCATCCTCTTCGTCATGGGGGTGATTGATTTCGCCCGCCAGTTCAAGCGTCATATGCAGTCCCTGAAGATGAGCAAGCAGGAAATAAAGGACGAAATGAAGGAAACCGACGGCAATCCGCTCATCAAAATGCGAATCCGCCGTCTTCAGCGGGAATTGCGCCGGAATCGCATGATGAAGGACGTCGAAACTGCTACGGCCGTAGTGGTCAATCCCACTCACTACGCCGTCGCGCTGCTCTATGAGCATGGCAAGACGTCGGCCCCCCGCGTGGTCGCTAAAGGCCGTGGATTCGTGGCTTTGAAGATCAAGGAGATCGCCCGTCAGCACGGTGTCCCCATCGTCGAAAATCCGCCTCTGGCCCGCACCATCTATAAGGCCGTAAAAATCAGCCAGGAAATTCCACCCGCGCTCTATCGCGCCGTGGCGGAAGTGCTCGCCTACGTCCATCGCATGCGAAATTCGATGTACTGACGGCGCCCTGGTCCAGATTCGCTCAACTCTTCCCATCTGCCTGCGATAGAGAAATGAATCGAAAAACCAAGCATGTCTTTATCGGCACTCATTGTCATGGACGTAATTCGCGGATCGCCGGGTGGTGGAATCCTCGCTCCGCGCCAATCCTTCCGTCGTCCGGCAGTCCTTCATTGCCGGCGGAACCGAGGCGGCCCACCGCCTGCTGGCCGGGGAGCAGTTCGACATGATCTTCGTCGACCTCGATCTCGAGGGCGGCCCCCAACTCGTCTCTGAACTTCGCGGCAACGCCCGCTACAGCGCTCTGCCCTTCGTGGGGATGTCTTACAACGCAAATGAGGAACTGGTACAGCAGCTCCTTTCCAGTGGTCTGGACGTCTTCATGTCGAAGCCCCTCCGGCGCGACGTGGTCCGGGCAGAGATCGAAGAGATTGCCGGCCTCCGGTCCGGACAATCCGCCATGCAGTCCCGGCCTGTTTAGCAAAGAGAGGGAGGAGTCAATCGCATGTTGGTTATCGCTGGAGTCCTGGTCGTCATTGGTGCGATTATCGGCGGCTATCTGCTCGAAAAGGGCAATCTGCTGGTGCTCATGCAGCCCGCAGAGCTGCTCATCATTGGTGGAGCCGCGCTGGGTACGCTGCTCATCGCCAATCCGACGCATATCGTCATGAGCATCCTCAAAGGCCTGCCCGGCACCATCAAGGGCAGCAAGTTCGGCAAAGCCTATTTCATCGAAACCCTGAAAATGCTCTACGACCTCTTCGTCTACATCCGCAAGGTCGGCCCCGCGGCCGCCGAAGCCGACGTCGAGGATCCCAAGAGCAGCCAGGTCTTTTCGCAGTTCCCCAAACTGCTGGCCGATCATCACGCCCTCGCCTTCGTCTGCGACACGCTGCGCACCTACTCCAGCGGCACCGTCGGCCACTTCGACATCGACCAGATGATGGAATCCGACATGGAAGTGCAGCAGCACGAGCGCGAAGTCCCGGTCACCTCGCTCTCCACCGTCGCCGACAGCCTGCCCGGCCTGGGCATCGTCGCCGCCGTGCTGGGTGTCGTCATCACCATGGGCGCGTTGGGAGGCCCGCCCGAAGAGGTGGGCCACAAGGTCGCCGCCGCCCTCGTCGGAACCTTCCTGGGCATCCTCATGTGCTACGGCTTCGTCGGACCCCTGGCCGCCAACATGGCCAAGATGAACGAGTCCGAGGCTCATTACTACCAGGTGCTCCGCAAAGGCATCGCCGCCTTCACCAAGGGCATCGCGCCGCTCATCGCCGTCGAATCCGCCCGCCGCGCCATTCCCGCGCACGTCCGCCCCACCTATAAGGAAATGGATCAGGCCTGCCGTAAGTCCGCCGGCTAAGAGAGCGAACCCATGGCAGCCGACTCCCAACAGCCCATCATTGTCGTCAAGAAGATCAGCCACGGTGGCCACCACGGCGGAGCCTGGAAGGTCGCCTACGCCGACTTCGTCACGGCCATGATGGCCCTCTTCATCGTCCTCTGGCTCCTCAACTCCAATCAGAAGATCCAGAAGGCCGTCGGAGGCTATTTCAACGACCCCAAGGGCCAGGGCAAGATGGTGGGCAGCACCAAGTCCGCCAGCGGCGAGGGCATGTCCATCCGCAAGGAAGAGATGGCCGAACTCAAGCAGCGCATCGAGGCCGCCATGAAGAAGGAGATCAAGGATTTCGACAAGCTCCGCGAGTTCGTCGAGATCACCATCACCGAGGAAGGCCTGCGCGTGGAACTGATGGAGTCCGCCAAGAGCACATTCTTCGAACGCGGCCGGCCCGAACCCACCGCCGATGGCAAGGAAGTCATCGAGATGCTCGCCGCCCAGTTGGCCCACCTGAAGAACAAACTCGTCATCGAGGGCCACACCGACGCCAAGGTCTTCGGAACACCGGAAGGCTACGGCAACTGGGAACTCTCCGCCGATCGCGCCAATGCCGCCCGCCGTCTCATGGTCGCCCACGGCGTGGAAAACCACCAGATCGCCCAGGTCCGAGGCTTCGCCGATCAGCGACTGCGTAAGAAAGACGAACCGGAAGCCGACGCAAATCGACGCGTCTCCGTCATCGTCCGCTTTGAAGACGATCTCGGCACCGACCCCAAGCCTGAGGCCAAGTCAGAGCCGAAAGCCGAAGGCGCGCACCACTAGCTGACGACAGTCTGCGACGCGTTCACATCCGACATCTGCATCATCTGCTGGACCGACGATACGGTCACATCCGGCGTGCGTAGCGTCGCCGCCGCGTCGAAGTCCATCTTCTGGCCGTTCGGCGTCTGCACCGTAATCGACTTGTTGATGTAGTTGCCGCCGGGATACCGCACCAGTTCTTCCCAGTAGGAGACCTTCACGCTGGACGGATCCACGCCCGCCTTGGTCAGCGCCGCGTTCAGCGCCGTCTGCGTCTCCGGACCCAGCGTCGAGGGAACCGATGGCTTCACCCGGGTCATGTTCCAGGGCGCCGCCGGACTCGGATCCAGTTCGGTGTCATCCAGGCTGTAGGTGATCGCCACGGCCGAGCCGTCATCCTTCGACGCCGTGCTGCCCGTCGCCGATCCGCTCGACGGACTCGTCGCCGTCGTGCCGTCAGAAATCTGACTCCCCTGCGTGGAACTTGACGCTTCCTGCTTCGATGCCAGGGCCACGGCCAGAAACGGAGTCATCCCCAGTTCGGTCGAATCGGCGGAAGTGTCCGCTGCCGTTTGCTCGCTCGTCGCCTGCAACTCTTCCTTGAAGCTGCTCTTGAGGCTGTTTTCCAGCGCGCTGTTTAATCCTTTGCCCTGGCCCATGGCCGAAAGCAGTTCACCCAGAGACTGGCCCGCACGATCGATTCTCATAGCTGTCCAGCCTCTTCACTTGCACGAGCCAGACCAAACTCGCGGCCTCGAAATCACTAATCTAAAGAGAGGAGTCCCTTACCATCGTGCGCATTCTTCGTACCTCATTGGCCCTCGCCCTGGCCTTCTCCACCCTCGTCACCGCTGGAGAAAAAAAGGCAAAGAATATCGTACTGTTCCTCGGCGACGCCGGCGGCATCCCCACTCTCCATGCCGGCTCCATCCAGGCCTATGGCAAACCCAATGCCCTGTTCATCCAGCGCATGCCCAACATCGGCCTTTCCGACACCTCCGCCGTCAACAACTGGGTGACCGATTCCGCCGCCGGCATGACCGCGATCGTCACCGGCCAGAAGACCAACAACGGCGTCATCTCGGAAGCCCCGCCAGCCGCCGGCCAGGCCAGCGGCGCCGCCCTCAAGACCATTCTGGAGTACGCCGAACAGCACGGCCTCTCCACCGGAGTCGTCTCCAACAGCTCCATGGCCGACGCCACGCCCGCCGCCTGCTACGCCCATGCCCCCAGCCGCAAAATGCTCGGCGAGATCTTCGCTCAGGTCTGGAAGCCGCGCTTCGGCGACGGCGTCGACATCGTCTTCGGACCCGGCCGCAAAGGCATCACCGCGGCTACCACCGCCCTGGGCCTGAACATTGAGACGGAGCTCAAGAACAAAGGCTATTTCTATGGATCCGCGCTGAAGGATGTGCCCGCCGGAACGAAGCGCGCCGTGGTCCTGACCGATGACGCCGACTTCGACGTCACCTCCGCCACCAACGCCGCCATCGAGATCCTGTCAAAGAATCCCAAGGGCTTCTTCCTCATGGTGGAGTCGGACCTGCACACCGACAAGATAGACCGCGGCCTAGGCCGCATCCCCGTGGTCGACAAGCTCGTGGAAAGCACCGCCACCAAGCTCCAGTCGAACACCCTGGTGCTCTTCACGGCGGACCACTCCTTCGACCTCCGCACCATCGGCCTCGCCAAGGGCACGCCCTACTTCACCCCCGGCGCCGACGGCAAGCCGGTCTCCAACAAAGGCGTTGTGATCCAGGGAAAACACTCGGGCGAGCAGGTGCTGGTCGCCGCCACCGGACCCGGCTCCGGCCGCGTCAAGGGCTTCCTCGTCAACACCGACCTCTTCGGCATCATGCTGGCCGCTTACGGCTGGAAGGCCGACTAAGCGACTGATTGGAACGGCGAGGATGAGCGTTGGGCCCATCCTCGCCATTGCCTCAATAGGAAACTACCGTCTCACGGCGTAGCAGTCGGCGCCACCGCCGACCAAGGCAGTCCAAACGGATTGTCCGCGCTCATGCGGGTGCCCGCCGGGAACACGTAAATGTGATTGACGTTCACATACAGCACAGCGGATGCGCCAGTCACCTCCGGAGGAATAATCACATCGTTCCCGGTCGCCAGCGTGACGCATCCTTCGCTCACTTCGATCGTGCCGTCCGACTTGTACTCCGCGATCGCCACGCCATAGCTGGACGCCGACGTCTGCGGCTGCTCCAGGCAATAGTCCTGTTCGCCCAGATACGTCTTGAGATGCACGAGATTCTCGGTCGAATCCGCGATGGCCACCACGGTCAGCCAATCCTGGCTCCCGAGATCCGAATAGGCAGGGATATCCAACCCACCCTTCGTCAGCACATTGCACCGGTCCGTACCGAAAAGCTGGATGTGCTCCGTGACAGATCGACGGCTTCGTGCTCTGGCTGCCGTCCTTTTCTCTAAAATCAATGGTGACTGTCGTTCCCTTGTCGATCCTTGCACCCATGAACCGCTTCCTCCCTTCGCCTTACTCTCTATCGCCGGACCCTCGGGCCACCAGGCCCGCGCCAGCCTTCTGCCTTGACCTCACGCAACCGACGGATCCATGCCAGGCGCCATTTACCGCTCCACGCCCCTGACCGGACCCACCCGCGCGTTCCTCGACGGGATCGCGCCGTATTGGACCCATGCGCCCGAACGCGCCGTCCTCTGCCTCTGCCTCGGCCTGCACGAGTTGAAATCGCTGCTGCCCGAACTGCCGCAGCCGTCAATCCTGCTTCTGTCCCTCGCTGATTGCGCCGTACTAGCCCACTTGCACGGCACGGGTTCCTGCGGCCATTGCTTACTTCACTGGCTCGCGATTACCCAGTTCCATCGGCAGTCCGCCTCCGAAACTCCACCCGCCGCCGCCATTCCAGCCATAGGATCCCTGCTCGAGTCCTACACCCGGAGCGCCCCTCCGCCGGCCCGCACCGTCACCGTTCTGCAATACTCCACCTCCAAGGTGACGCACCACTACGTCTACCCCCGCCGCGACTGCCCGGCCTGCGGCGCCAGCCACCCCTCCGGCGATCTCCCCCTGCAGGTCCATTGCAGTCCCGTCACCGGCATCGTCGATCGCGTCGAAGTCAGCGCCTCCTCCTCCGCCGGAGCCTTTCGCGCCCATGCCGTCTGGAACAGTCCCCTGCCCATCGGCAGCGTCCGTCCCCCGCTCCGCCGCCAGGCCTCCTACGGCCGCGGCCGCACCGCCGCCGAGGCGATCGATGGAGCCATCGGCGAAGCCCTGGAACGCTACAGCCTCGTCCATCGTGGCGACGAACCCCTCACGCGGGCCAAAGCCTCCGATCTCGAAATCCTCCACCCCGACGCCATTCAGCTCTACAGCGCCGCCCAACATGCCCAGCGTGCTCACTGGAACGCCCTGCCCGACGAGATCTTCCACATCCCGGACCGCTTCGATCCAGAGCGCCCCGTCGACTGGCTCCAGGCCCGCGACCTCCATGGCGGCCCGCCCCGCTACGTCCCCGCCGCCAACTGCCTCATGTGGTATCAGTTCCAACCCGGCGAGCCCCGCTTCGCCAGCGCCGACACCATCGGCTGCGGCAGCGGCCGTACCTTCGACGATGCCCTCGCCCACGCTCTGCTGGAATGGATCGAACGCGACGCCATGGCGCTCTGGTGGTACAACCGGGCACACCGGCCCGCCGTCAGGCTGGAGTCCTTCGACGACCCGCAACTCCTGGCCGCCGCCGAGTCTCTGCACTCCATCGGCCGCCGTCTCTCCCTGCTCGACTGCACGACGGACTTCGGCATCCCCGTCTATGTCTCCGTCGCCCCGCGTCTCGATGGATCCGAGATCCTTTTCGCTTCGGCCGCCCACCCCTCGCCCCGAGTCGCTGCCTGGAAAGCAGCCAGCGAGGTGGCCCAGGTCTGGACCACTGCCCAAACCACAGGACGCCTGCCGGACTCGCTCCGTCCGTGGCTGCTGCGGGAAACACTCTCCACGCAGCCTTACCTGCAACCTTGGGGAGAAATCGACGCACCGCCAGAACCGCCGCGGTTCGACACCGCCGGCCAAATCCAGGTCATTCTGGAGAGACTCCAGTCAGCCGGGCTCCGCGCGTACGCCGTCGACCACAGCCGCTCCGACGTTGTGCTCCACACCGCCCGCGCCATCGTGCCCGGCCTGCGCCATATCTGGAACCGCCGCGCCCCCGGCCGTCTCTACGACATCCCGCCGCGTCTCGGCTGGCTGCCCGGCCCTCTGAACGAAGACGAACTGAATCCCATCTGCTGCATGATCTGATCGTCGAAGTGCAGCCGCCGCAGCAGCGTCACAAACCGCGCATCCCCATGCAGCGGCTTCAACACAGGACTCGTCGCAATCGACAGCAGTGTCGTGTCCCGCCGCTGGTAAGCCCGGTCCAGCCACGCCATCGCCGCGTCTACATCGCCCAACTGCGCATACACGCCCGCAATCAGCAGCCCGTCCACGGAACCCGACTTCGAGATCTCCTCCAGCCGCGCCAGCAGCCGCCGCGCCTCGACTTTCCGGCCCCGGAACGCCTCCAGCGACGCCCGCTCCGCCATCACCGTCACCGCCGGGTACTGCAGCTTCGCCGTGAAGTCCAACTCCTCCTGCGCCTCGTCGAACCGGCCCTGATGCTTCAAGAGCCGCGCATTCAGATACCGCGTCAATCCGAAGTTCGGAAACGTCACCAGTTGCTCGCGCAGATGCTGCTCCATGCGGTCCAGCCGCCCCGACGTCCAATAGAGAAACGCCAGCTCGCTCCAGACCATCGGTTCCTTCTGCTGGCTCAGGCTCAGTGCCAGCCGGTCGTGCGTCTCCGCATCCCGGTAACGCCCCTTCTTGCGCAGATGCACGCCAAACCAGTAGTGCAGTTGCCAGTCGTCCCCATCCAGTTGCACGGCCCGCTGGAACGACTGCTCCGCCTTCGCGCCACTCCTCCAGGTCCAGCGACTGCACCCACCCCAGCGCGCCATACGCCCTGCTGGAATCGCTATCCAGCCGGATCGCCTCCGCCGCCGCCCGCCGCGCCTCTTTCGAAGCCACAGCCGCCGGCAGTGACGCCGCGTTGGCCGCCGTCGCATAGGCATAGGACAGATCCGCCCAGGCCTGCGCCCACTTCGGATCCAGCTCCGTCGCCTTGCGGAACCCCTCCACCGCCTCGATGTGCCCCTGCTTCGTCTGCGTGCTCTGCTTAACCCGCGCCACATCCGCCGCCAGCAGCGCTTCCGGCCCAGGTTGATGCGGCCTCCGCGCTACCCACACCGCGGCAGCGATCAGCATCAGCGCCGCCAGCGCCACGGCCGACCACCTGCGCGCGGGCGTCCAGGTGAACCGGCCTTCCATCCGGCGCACCACCGCCACCGCACTGGTGGGACGCCCCGCAGGATCCCTCGTCAGACACGCCTGCACCGCTTCGTTCCACCGCCGCGGCACCCCCGGCATCGCAGCCGCATCCTGCGTCATCCGCAGCCACGCCGTCTCCATGGCCGTCGTGCCCTGAAACGGAGTCTGCCCGGTCAGCATCTCGTACAACACAATCCCAAACGAGTAGATGTCGGCCGCCGGCCCCACCGGCGCTCCACCCACCTGCTCCGGAGCCATGTACATCGGCGTGCCTTCCATCGCACCCCGCTCCATTCGCCCCGAATCCCACTCGCTCACCGGACTGTCCGCTTCCGGCCGCGCCGCCGCCGACAGACCGAAATCCATGACCACCGCCCGCTCGCTACCGTCGAGGTTCCGCCCCAGCACCACGTTGCCGCTCTTGAAATCGCGATGCACCACCCCGGCCGCATGCGCCGCATCCAGCGCCTCCACCAGTTGCCCGCGCCACCACCAGCGCGTGTTCCGGCTCCAACGCGCCGTCTCGCCGCAGCCGCTCCGCCAGATTCTCGCCCTCCAGCAGCTCCATCGACAGGAACACCACGGACCGCCGCCGCCCGTCCAGATCCACCTCATGCCGGAACAGGTCATAGACCCGCGCCACGTGCGCGTCGTCACCCGCCGCGACAGTTGGATCTCCTGCTTGAAGCGCGCCAGAATCTCCTCGCTGCGCACCAGCAGCGGCCAGGATCGTCTTCAGCGCCACCTGCCCACCCAGTTCCAGATCCGAGGCGGCATAGACCTCGCCCATTCCGCCTTCGGCCAGGAACCGCTCAATCCGGAACCGCTCCGCCACCACCTCGCCCAGGCAGAAACGTACGCATCCCCAACGCCACGATCTCGGTCGCCCGCTTCATCGAAAGCACTGGACCCGCCAGCACGGAAGCCGCCGCATCGTGATGCGCCAGCAATTGCAGCAGGGAAAGCTCCATCGACGGGTCGCCCGCGCAGGCGCCATCCACAAACGCCACGCGCTGCTCGTCGTCCAGCTCCATGGCCTGTTCGAACAGATCCTTCAGCGCCGCCCACCGCTCCGCGCTCATGAAGCCGCCAGCTCTTTGCGCAGCCACGCGCGGGCCATGCTCCAGTCCCGCTTCACCGTCCGCACCGACAGGTCCAGCGACTGCGCGATCTCTTCCAGGTCGAAACCCGCGAAATAGCGCATCACCACCACCTGCGCCTGCCGCTCGTCGAATTGCTCCAGTTTCTTCAGCAGCCGGTCGACCTCGATCACCACATCCGGCTTCTCACTCGTTACCAGATGCCACTCCTGGATCTCCGCCGCCACCCCGCCGCCACCGCGCTTCAACGACCGGTATTGCCGCGCATGATCCACCAGAATCTGCCGCATCACCTGCGACGCCACCGCGAAGAAATGCCCCCGGTTCTGCATCGCCCAGTCGCCGTTGCCCGCCATCTTGACGAACACCTCGTGCACCAGCGCCGTCGGCTGCAGCGTGTGATCCAGCCGCTCGTGCTGCATCTGTTTCGACGCAATTCGCTTCAATTCGGGATAAACGGCGGCCGCCAGCCGGGTACGCGCCGCCACATCCCCTTGCCGCATGCTCTGCAGCAGGAAAGTAATCTGATCCTCAGGCGTTTCACCCATTGCGTCTAACCGGTGCGGACCTTCATTTTAACGCACCCGCCCCCATGCCCCGGTACAATCTGCATTCTCGGTACCATGTTGGAAATGCCTTCTCCGCGCTCCGCCCTAATTCTCCTCGTCCTCCTCTTTCTGCCGCGGCTCGCACCCGCTCAATCGCCCCTCTCCGTCCGCCAGGGCGAGGTTCTCCGTTTCTCCACCACCGCCGCCTTCGCCCATGTCCTCGATCGCAAATTCCCCATTTACGGCGGCACCGCTCTCATCCCCAGCGCCGTGATAGACAAACCCGGCGATTACCCTCTGGAATTGCTGTCCAAGGACGGAAAAATCCTGGAAACCCGCACGCTCACTGTCCTCGACGCCCACTACCTCACCCAGAACGTCGCCCTCTCCAAGGAAGTAGTCGAACTGAAACCCTCCCCCGGCGAGACGGAGACCGTCAACGCCGTCAAGAAACTCGAAACGCCCGTCAAACTCTGGGAAGAGCCCTTTCTCTCGCCCGTCCCCGGCTGCATGAACTCCCCCTTCGGCGTCCAGCGCTATCAGAACGGCAAGCCCACCGGCAACTATCACGCCGGAGTCGACCAGCGCGGCCCCGCCGGTAAACCCATCGCCGCCGCCGCTGCCGGCACGGTCCGCATGGTGCGCTCCTATAACATGCACGGCAACGTAGTCGGCGTCGACCACGGCCAGGGCGTCGTCACCCTCTACCTGCACATGTCGAAAATCGCCGCCCACGAGGGCGACTCCGTGAAGGCCGGCGACATCCTCGGCTACGTCGGCATGACCGGCCGCGCCAACGGCCCCCATCTCCATTGGAGCCTCTACGTCCACGCCATCGCCGTCAACCCCACCAAATGGGCCCCGCTCACCGCCTGCGCCGCCGCCGCCCCGCCGAAGAAGCCGCCGGTCCGGAAACGTCCCGGCCCCGGGCGCGAAACGCAGCCAGGGTTGACACCCCAACCGTCGCCCGCTGCCTTTATACTGTCATTCAATATGGCTTACCGGGATGCTTGGATCGTGGCGGCCCTGCTCTGCCCCTTGGCCTCAGCCCAGACACTCAGCCCTTCCGACGCGTACAAATCCGGCCACTCCGCCCACGGTGCGGCCTTCGACAGCGGCCCCCGCCAGAAACCCTGGCCCATGACCGGCATCGGTACGGCGCACTTCCCCATCACCACCAGGAACCCCGAGGTCCAGAAGTGGTTCGACCAGGGCAACGCCCTGCTCCACTCCTTCTGGTTCTATGAAGCCGAACGCTCCTTCCGCTGGTGCCTCAAGCTCGAACCCGACAACGCCATGGCCTATTGGGGTCTCGCCGTCGCCAACGCCGACCGCCGCGCCGGAGGCGGCAACCGCCCCGCCGATTTCATCCGCGAAGCCGCCAAACGCAAAAACTCCATCACCGAACGCGAGCGCCTCTACATCGAAGCCTGGGAAGCCATCCTCCTGCCGGATCCCGTCCATACTTCCGCCGACGCCAAAGCCGACGACGACGGAGCCTACCAGGCCCAACGCGCCGCCCACATCAAGAAGCTCGAAACGCTGGCCGTGAAGTACCCCGACGACATGGAAGCCCGGGCCTACCTCGCCCTCGCCACCCTCGGCGACGCCCGCTACGCCACCGAGATGATCATCCGCGAGATCCTCGCCCGCCAGCCCATGCATCCCGGAGCCCACCACTACCGCATCCACAACTGGGACTATCACGAGCCCGCCCAAGCCCTCGTCAGCTGCCGCGCCTACACCGACGCCGTTCCCGCCATCGGCCACGCCCAGCACATGCCCGGCCACATCTACAGCATTGTCGGCATGTGGGATGAAGCCGCGATTTCGATGGACTCCGCCACCCGCGTCGAAAAGCAGTACATGCGCGACAGCCTCACCTTCCCCTTCAACAACTGGAACTACGGCCACAACCGCAACTACCTCTCCTACATCCAGGAACAGATGGGCATGGCCGAGGCCGCCCTCTTCGGAGCCCGCCAGTTGATCGACGCCCCTCTCGATCCCAACGACAACAACGAGATCCCCAACAGCAGCCACTCCTACGGCCTCCAGGCCGCCGCGCGCGTCCTCACCAAATTCGAGCGCTGGGACGAACTGCTCGACCCCAAACTCATCCCCTGGCGCGACATCCCCCGCGAAAAAGCCTCCAAAGCCTACTTCGAAGCCCGCGCCTACCTCGGCAAAGGCAAGCTCGACGACGCCTAGAAGAAACTGGCCGATCTCACACCCCTCCGCAAGGAATTCGAGAAGGACAACTTCCGCCTTCGCATCTTCGACACCCACGTCCTGGAACTCCGCGCCCGCATCGCCCTCGCCAAAGGCGAAACCATCTTCGGGCTCGGGCTCCTCGCCGATGCCGCCGAACGCGAATTTGCCCTCCAGCGCGAATACGCTGACCCGCCCTTCTACCCCGAAGCCCCTACAACACCCTCGGTGAGGCGTACCTTGCCGCCAAAAGCCCCATCCTCGCCGCTCAGGCTTTCGAAAAGGACCTCACCCTCGTCGCCAACGACATCTTCGCCCTCTCCGGACTCGTCCGCGCCTACTCTACCCTAGGCGACACCGCCAAGGCCCAGGACGCCATGGCCCGCCTCCTCTTCCAGACCCGCCACGGCGACGCCGGCCTCAAACTCCTCGAACAGGCCAAAGCCACCGGCATCACCGCCACGCCGCGTGACTCTTCCCCCGCCCCTCAGCGGGAATACACCCGCTTCCCCCTAGAGTCCTACGGCCCCGCCAAGTGGGAACCCTACCCCGCTCCGCGCCTCGACGTGAAGGACGCCTCTGGCAAACACGTCTCCCTCGACCAGTTCAAAGGCAAAAACGTCATCCTCGTCTACTACCTCGGCCAGGAATGCCCTCACTGCATGAAGCAGCTCAGCGACCTCGGCAGGAAGAAGGACGATTGGGAAGGCCTCGAAACCGTAGTCCTCGCCGTCAGTAGCGCCGAACCGTCAAAGAACAAGGGCGGCCTCAAGGAGTACGGCGAGCTCGCCGTTCGCCTCCTCTCCGACTCCAACCACGAAAACGCCCGGCGCTTTCATTCGTATGACGATTTCGAAGACATGGAACTGCATTCCACTCTCTTAATTGACAAAAAAGGGCGTGTTTATTGGGGCCGGCTCGGCGGCGACCCCTTCACCGACATGGCTTTCCTCGAGAAACAACTGGCCCGCATGAACGAGCTGGTCGAAGCCGAGGCGAAGAAATAACCGGTCCAGACCGCCTCCCGGAATTAAGGTTTCGCAAGGCTTACGCCGCCGGACCCCTACTCCGCCCATCCATCTGCTCTCCGGTGCCTTAACTATGGGTAAGACCGTAGGAAAACCCTACTCTTTGCCGTGGCTTTGGCCGATAGATCAGGAGAGCAGAGATATTATTGATGATCCCTCCAGCCGAGCACCCCTGTTGGACCCAACTCGTCACCGGCGCCCGGAATCTGCGTTCCAATAACCTGTCTTTTAACATGCTGTTGTTCACCATCCGCCTTCGCTACAAAAGCGATCCTTCCGGCGAAAACCTGCGCGAGCTCGGCCAGCATGCCCGCCAGTTCTGCGAGAAGTTCGAATCGCTGCTCACCTCCGAGCTGGCCGCTCTGGGGAATCGAGGAAAGTCCATGCTGCAGTCCATCGAAGAGGTCGCACAGGAAATCAGACAAGGCACTCCGTTGCTGCTGGCCGGCAACGAAATCGCCCTGCGCTCCCTGCCCCAGGGCAACTGGATCGCCGGCACCACCGTCTACTTCATGGACCGCGAGGGCGGCGTCTGCTCCCGCGACCGGATCTTTGCCACCCATTTGCCCGCCTGCGCCTCCGGAGCTCGAATCCAGGTCCACTCCACGGCATCGCTCCCCCATCTGTTGGATGACGCGCCCGAAAACGGCTACACCGCGCTCATCCTGCCCGCCGGCAGCGCCATCCACGCCGCTTATGCCCATGACGCCGCTCTTTACCCGGGGATGTTCGTGAAACCCGTGGTCGGCTGGGTCGCCGGTGCCTCGTTTGAAGGCGCCGCCAAACTCACCCCGAAAGTCATCGACGGCTCCACCGGGGAGTGTTCCCGCACGCAGGCGGTCGCCATGCACGTCGAACTGCCCGCCGGCAAACTGGCCGAACTCGAAATCGTCAATGTCTTCCGCCCCGGCGGCGGCGCCGCCCTGCAGTTCCCGCAAACCGGCTTTCAGGCGAGCACCTGCCTCGTCGATGGCTCATCCGTGCCCTTTGCGCAATACCTCGAGCGCACCCATTCCGATCTGCGCCTGCCTCTCACCGCCGATTACAACGGCTCCATCATCAATGTCAGCATCGAATCCCTGGACACTCAGACCGGCATCGTGAAATTCTATGCGCCCGTCTTCGAGGGAGTGGAGTACAGGCTGGCAGCGCCTCTGCCCGGCTACGGCAGCGCCTTCGATGGCTTTCTGGAAGACCATGCGACGCCCGCTTTCGCCTGCAACTGCGTCCTGAATTACCTCTACTGCCACCTGGAAGGACGCGCCGCCGGCGCCGTCACCGGACCCGTAACCTATGGCGAAATCGCCAACCTGTTGTTGAACCAGACGCTGGTGCGTCTCTTTATCCGAGGCTGAATTCGCTGATGCAGCACGCCGACAAAACTCAGAACGAACCTGAACCCGCCCAACAGACCCCGGAAGACGCCTGGGTCCACCAGTTGCGCCAGGTCGGCTCCGCCAACGCCGCCTGGCTGCGGGAATCCATCGAGGCGGCGGCCGTCGGCTTCGCGCTCATCAGCCTCGACACCCAGCGGTTCCTCCGCACCAACCGCCAGATGTCCGTCATCACCGGCTTCTCCCCCGAAGAGCTCGCCGGCCTGAGTCCACGCAGCCTCATCCACCCTCTCGACGCCGCCACCGCCTTCGCTCAGCACCGCAGCCTGATGGACGGCGAGATCTCTGAGATCACAACGGAACGCCGCTGGATCCGCAAGGACGGCGAGATCGTCTGGGTTCACGCCAAGGCATCGATGGCGCTCGACGCCGAAGGCCGGCCCGACCACTTCATCCTCATCGCCGAGGACATCACCAGGGTGAAGCACTTGCGCGAGGAACTGCTCGCCAACTCCGAGCAGCTCCGGCTCATCCAGGCCGCCACCGGCATCGCCACCTGGGAGGTCGACGTCGACCGCAGCGAGTTCCACATGTCGCCCGAGATGATGCGCCTCTGCGGCCAGACCTCCAGCATCCTCACCTTCCAGCAGACCCTCGAATTCGTCCCGCCCGCTGACCGCACGGTGGTCACCCGCGGCGTCCGCGCCGCCATCCGCGAGGGCCGCAACTCCACCTACGAGCACCGCGTCTTCATCCCCGGCCAGGCCGTCCGCTGGTTGAGCTGCCACTGCCACTCCGTCCCCACGGCCAACGGAACCGGACGCCGCATCATGGGCGTCTCCCTCGACATCACCGCCCAGAAGGAATCGCAGCTCCGCCTCGAAAGCAGCGAACAGCGCCTCCGCCGCCTCATCGACCGCCTGCCGGCCGGCGCCGTCCACTTCGAATCCGGCGTCCTCCAGTTGAATCGCGCCGCCAAGCGACTGCTCGGCCACGACCCCGAGGACATGGAAGCCGTGGCCCAGGCCTTTGCCGCCGCCGAACAGGAAATGCCCCTCGACGAGCTCGCTCCGGGCGAGGAGCCGCCTTCCATCGCCACCATCAAACGCCAGGACGGCTCCAGCCGCATCGTCGAGTTCAGCGGCTACTCCGACGACGACATCCAGGTCTGGCTGCTCCACGACATCACCGCCCTGCGCCAGGTCCAGCAGGAACTCGAAAAGGCCAAGGAAGCCGCCGAGGCCGCCAGCCGCGCCAAGAGCGAGTTCCTGGCCAACATGAGCCACGAAATCCGCACGCCCATGAACGGCGTCATCGGCATGACGGAGCTGCTCTACTCTTCGGACCTCCAGCCCGAACAGCGCGAGTTCGTCAACATCGTCAAACGCTCGGCCGATTCGCTGCTCACCCTCATCAACGACATCCTCGACTTCTCCAAAATCGAAGCCGGCAAACTCGACCTCGACTCCGTCGACTTCGCCCTCGGCGAGACCATCCACGACGCCCTCCAGCCCCTCGCCCTGCGCGCCGACGAAAAAGGACTCGAACTCCTCTGCCACATGGCCCCCGGAGTGCCCGAGTACGTCCAGGGCGACCCCACCCGTCTGCGCCAGTTGCTCACCAACCTTGTCGGCAACGCCATCAAGTTCACGCCCACCGGCGAAATCGCCGTCTCGGTCTCCGTCGAGGCCGCAGCCTCCGGCTCCTGGGACCTTCACTTCCGCGTCAAGGACACCGGCATCGGCGTCCCGCTCGACAAACAGCAGGCCATCTTCTCCGCCTTCAGCCAGGCCGATACTTCCACCACCCGCAAGTACGGCGGCACCGGGCTCGGCCTCTCCATCTGCGCCCGCCTTGTCCAGATGATGCAGGGCCGCCTGTGGGTCGAGAGCGAACCCGGCCGAGGCAGCACCTTCCACTTCACCGCCCGCTATCAGCAGCCCTCCGACACCTCCTGCCGCACCGCCACAAGAAACCCGGCCTGCCTCCGCGGCAAGCGCGTCCTCGTCGTCGACGACAACGCCACCAACCGCCAGATCCTCCACGAAACCCTCACCGGCTGGGGCATGCTGCCCGAAATGGCCAGCGGCGTCGATAGCGCCATGGGCATCCTTCAACCGGCACAGCCCCTCCATCCGCCGCTATCCCTGGTTGTTACCGACTGCCACATGCCCGGCCAGGACGGCTTCACCCTGCTCGACAACGTCAAATCCGACCCCGCGCTGAAACACCTGCCCGTCGTGATGCTCACCTCCGGCTACCAGCAGAAGGATCGCCGGCGCGGCCCCTCCTCCGGCCTGTCCGCCCTGCTCACCAAGCCCGTCCCCAAGTACGCGCTGCTCGATGCCCTGCTCGACGCCGTCTGCACCGCCCCAAAGCCCGCCTCGGCCGCCATCGCCGGCCACTTCCAGCCGCAGGTTCCCGTGCGCCGCCTCCGCATCCTTCTGGCCGAGGACAATCCCATCAACCAGCGCGTCGGCACCGCCCTGTTCGGCCGTCTGGGCCACTCCGTCGAGGTCGTCGAAGACGGGCTCCAGGCGGTAGCCCGCGTTCACGCCGAAGAGTTCGACGTCGTCTTCATGGATATCGAAATGCCCGAAATGGACGGCTGGGCGGCCTCCAAGTCCATTCGCCGCTGGGAAAACGGCAGCGGCCGCCGCCTCCCCATCGTGGCCATGACCGCCCACGCCATGTCCGGCTACCGCGAGCAGTGCCTCGCCGCCGGCATGGACTCCTACGTCTCGAAACCCGTCAGCCTGGAAGCGCTCGCCCGCGCCATCGACGAGGTGGTGCCCAAGCTCCCACGGCTCGCCGCTACCGGCCCAACTGACCCATCCGCGTCAGAATGATCGCCGAATAGTGGTCCATCCGCGCCGGTGTCCGCCGCAGCGGGCTCGGCAGAATCGCCGCCAGCCGCGCCCCCTGCTCCCGCCCGATCCGCGCCGCCGTCGTGTGATAGTGATACTGCGCCGCCGCCTCGGCGCCAAACACCCCTGGCCCCCACTCGATCACATTCAGATACAGCTCCAGAATCCGCTTCTTCCCCAGAATCAGCTCGGCCAGCGGCGTAATCGTGAACTCCAGCCCCTTCCGGATCGCCGACCCCGCCGTCGTAAAAAACAGATTCTTCACCAATTGTTGTGAGATGGTCGAAGCCCCCCGGATCCGCTTGTCCTCCATCCCGTCCTCCACCGCCACCCGGATCTGCTCCCAATCGAACCCGTGGTGCTGGTAGAAGTGGCCGTCCTCGGCCGCAATGACAGCCCATTGGAAATTCGGCGAGATCCGCTCCAAAGGCACGAAGCTGTACTTCTTCTGGTACTTGCCCTTCTTGAACCACGACTCCACCCGCCGCTGCACATGGACCCCGGTAAACGGCGGATCAATCAGCCGCAGACCGGCCAGGGCGACCACGATAAATCCGTAATAGGCCAGAACGGCATACACAAACCAAACCAGCAGCCGCCGGAACCCGAACCGGCCGCAGCGAACTCGAGGGACTTTCCGCACCGCTAACCAGCATAGGCGCTAAGCCCCCGCCACGGAAACCCACCCGCCAACAAGGAAGCTCAAAGCGGGGAAGCTCAAAGCTGATAGCTCTCCAGAAACTTCTCCCCAAGCGTTCCGATTTTGGTGCTCTTCAGGGCTTCGAACAGGGAGGCGATCGTCTCTTGGATGGCTCCATTTGACTGTCGTAAGTGCCCAACCGTCTGTGTCGGGGCTCCGTCGGCACACGAATCCCGGGACGTCCGTCAGGGGCGCCTGATGCGTCACGCCCTACTTCGTTGCGATCGGTGTGAGCTGAAACCCTCTGGCTTTCGCTCTCGATGCCAGCGACGCCATTTCACGCTCTTCGCGCTTCGCTTCAAAGCGCTCCATCCCGCGATCCACCCACGCCTGCCCGTTTCTCATCAACCGGTATACCAATATCGCCAGATACCGCCCCATCGCCTTCGTCGCCGCCGTTTTCGACGGCAGCTTCATTTGCAGATGCCGGTATCGCGCACCCAAAAACGACTTGCTCTGCTTCAGCGTCATCGCCGCATTGCGAAAGGCAATCGCCACCCGATTGCGCACCTTCGTCCGCGCTGTGCCAATCACCCTTCCTCCACTGACGTCCTTGCGCGGGCACAGCCCCAGCCAGGACGCAAAGTGATCCTCCGTCGGGAACGCACTCAAGTCGGGGCCCAGTTCCGCCAGAATCGTCTGCGCCGTCATCACCTCGATCCCATCGATACTCGTCAGATCCACTCCAGCAATCCGCGTCAGCTCCGCACGCAGATCGAACCGCGGTGCATTGCCCCGCGCCTTCTTCTGACCCGCGCTGCCCCGCGTCCCTTTCGGCTTGCTGCCGGGCTCGGCACCAGCAGCCGAACCCACCCCGGGCGCAGCCAGCGGATGCGTCGGCAATTCCGCCAGGTATTGCTGCAACTGTTCATCGCAGGCATGTAACTGGCGCTGCGTGAAGTCGTAGCTGTCCACGGCCTGCTGTAGTTCAAACAACACTTCGTCCCGCCAGTTGCCTTCCAGGCTCCGCGCCACTTCCTCCCGCGTGGCCTGCACGCGCGCATGGCACAGATCGGCCAGCCGGTAGGGATCCCTCTCTCCGCTCAGAATCGCCCGGATGATGGCCTGGCCGCTCAGGCCGCTCAGATCGCTCAGCGCGTTACTCAACTGTACGTTCATCGCCGTCAGCGCTTTCTGCATATGCTGGATCGCCCGGCTGGCCTCCTTCACGTGCCGGTCTCTGACCCGCCACACGGTGCGTACTTTCTCCACCGCGCGCGGCGTATGGAAGGAGTCATTCAACAGACCGTACGCATGGAGCTTCATCAGCCACTGGCATTCCTGCACGTCGGTCTTGCGACCGGGCACGTTCTTCGTGTGTACAGCATTGACCACCGTGACCCGCAATCCGCGTGCGGTGAGCACGTTGTACAGGGCGAACCAATAGACGCCGGTGGCCTGCACCGCCACCGTGTCAACCTGGCACGATAGCAGCCAGTCGGCCAGCCGGCGCAGTTCCGAGGTCCAGCAGCCGAACTCCTGCACGGGCTGCAGATCGCGGTCGGCAGGCACGGCGGCGAAGTGGCTTTGATTGCCGATATCGATGCCGGCAGCATTAGGGTGGACAATGGTGAGCCCTGGATCGGCGGAGCGCAACTGGCCGCGCAGAGTTCTGCGCTGCTGGCGGTTGAGGCGGTTCCAGCGGGCCGGAGTAGATTTCCGAGGAGGAGCCATGTGAAAATCGTCCTGTCTGAAAATGACTCAGGCTCGGCTCGACTGACGCAGGGAACCACAGACTCTCCAACGGGGTCGAGCCGGGCCTTGAACAGGCTGGCGGCAAGCCACCAATCAATACATCGCAACAGTCGAAGTCATGCTGAAAGACGGGCACAGAGGCACCAAGCGAACGCCGACCATAGCTTGCCGCCTGAGTCTGTAGTGATTACACACGGACGGCGAGGTGCCCCTCAAGTTTCCGGCTCAATGAATCGCGGCCCCAAGCCGCGTCAGGGATGCTGAAAGCTGACCGCTGATAGCTGATAGCTGCCGGCTAACCGCTGAGGGGCGCAGCCCCGTCGACCGTCCAGGCTACACTGGAACCAGACGCATGCAACTGGTGATCTTCGACCTGGACGGTACGCTCGTCGACTCCGTTCAGGATCTCTGCAACTCCGTAAACGCCACCCGTACCTACATGGGCATGGAGCAACTGCCCCTCGACCTCGTGGCCTCCTATGTGGGCAACGGCGCGCCCGTCCTCATCCGCCGAGCCATGGGGCCCGGCGCTTCCGAGGCCCAGGTGGAAGAGGCGCTGGCGTACTTTCTCGGCTACTACCGGGAACACATGCTCGACCACACCCGCCCCTATCCCGGCGTCGTCGAGGCCCTGGATCAAATCCACAAACAGGGCGCCCGCATGGCGGTCCTCACCAATAAGCCCGAACGCTTCTCCCGCGACATGTGCACCGGCCTCGGCTTCGGCAAGTACTTCTTTCAGGTCTACGGCGGCAACAGCTTCGAACAGAAGAAGCCCGATCCCATCGGCATCCACACTCTCGCCAGGGAATGCGGCGCCTCTCTCTCCGGCACCTGGATGGTCGGCGACTCTTCCACCGATATCCTCACCGCCCGCAATGCCGGAGTCCGCTGCGCCGGAGTCACCTACGGCATCAGCCCCGAATCGCTCAAAGCAACTCCACCCGACTACCTCATGGATTCCATGCTGGAACTGCCCGCCCTCCTGACCGCCAAAGCCTGACCTCGGGCGCGCGTCGGGGAGCGATCGCACGCGCGCCGGCCGTTCCGGTTCCCCTCGCCATCCCGCGCCGGCGAGACAAACCGGATTCCTCCGCTCATTGGCGGTCCGCCTCCAAAGACCCGCGATCCCGCATTTCCACTACAGGGATTTCTCACTCCAGTGCGAATCCCTGGGTGTGATTCAATGGACCTCGTGCGCTCCGTCATCCTCCTCATGCTCTCTGCTTCCCTGCCCCTGGCCGCGGCCGACCGCGCGCAATCCCGCTCCATCGTCTACTCGCAGCAAGGCATCGTCTCCACCAGCCACGTGCTCGCCTCCCAGGCCGGCGCCCAGGTGCTCGCGAAGGGCGGCAACGCGGTGGACGCCGCCATCGCCGCCAACGCCGTGCTGGGCGTCGTCGAACCGATGATGTGCGGAATCGGCGGCGATTTCTTCATGCTCTATTGGGAGGCAAAGACCGGCAAGTTGTATGGACTGAACTCCTCCGGCTGGGCTCCGCAGGGCCTCTCCCCTGCCTTCCTCGCTTCGAAAGGCATCACCACGATGCCCAAGGCAGGCATCCACACGATTACCGTCCCCGGAGCCGTGGAGGGCTGGTCGAGGGCCCATGGCCGCTTCGGAAAGCTCGCCTGGAAGGAACTGTTTCCCGCCGCCATCCACTACGCCACCGACGGGCATCCCGTCCATGAGGTCATCCACGCCGTCTGGTCCGACGCCCGGCTGAAGACCACGCCGGAAGCCACCCGCGTCTTTCTCCCCAACGGGCACGCGCCGGCCGCCGGCGAGGTCTTCAAGAATCCCGAACTCGGCGAAGCGCTCAAACTGATCGCCGAACAGGGCCGCGACGCGTTCTACAGGGGTGAAATCGCCCGCAAGCTCCTGGCCGGCTCCCGCAAGCTCGGCGGCACCATGACCGAGGCCGACCTCGCTGAATTCGCCGCCGAATGGGTGGAGCCCATCTCCACCACCTACCACGGCTGGCGCGTCTACGAACTGCCGCCCAACGGCCAGGGCATGGCCGCGTTGATTATGCTCAATCTCATGGAAGTGCTCGGCCACGACTGGCACACCAAGATCGAAGCCATGAAGTTCTCCTACGCCGACGTGATGGCCTACAACGCCGATCCGCGCTTCTCGAAGATTCCTGTCAAGGGGCTCCTCGACAAAGCCTACGCCGCGCAGCGCGCCAAACTCATCGACCCGGCCAAGGCACAGTGCAACGCCGTCTCCGGCCAGCCCTTTGGCAGCGACACCACCTACCTGTCCGTCGTCGACAAGGACGGCAACATCGCCTCCTGGATCCAGAGCATCTATTCCGGCTGGGGCTCCGGCGTGGTGATGGAAGGTCTCGGCTTCCCGCTGCAGAATCGCGGCGGCGGCTTCGTCCTCGACCCCAAACACCCCAACGTGCTGGCGCCTCGCAAGCGCCCGTTCCACACCATCATTCCCGCCTTCATGGAGAAGGACGACGTCCACATCGGCTTCGGCATCATGGGCGGACCCAATCAACCTCTGGCTCACGCCCAGTTCGTCTCCAATCTCGTGGACGAGGGAATGAACATCCAGATGGCGTTGGAGTCGCCGCGTTTCACCAAGGACGGGCCTACCGGCTGCGACGTCCAGATCGAGAATCGCGTCCCGGCCGCCGCCCTTCAACAGCTCACCGGCAAGGGTCACAAACTCGTCATGCGCGGCGCCTACTCCACCAATATGGGCCGCGGCGCGGTGGTCCTCTACAACAGCAAAACCAAGGTCAAGCAGGCAGCGGCGGATCCGCGTTCCGACGGCGCCGCCATTCCCGAGCCACCCCAATAGACAGGAACGGCCGCGCCCTCCTCCGCGCGCAGCCGTCCCGGCTCCCTGCATAAGACACGACCTCCAGCCACGCCCCCTCAGCCCAGGAAGCCGAGATTGCGTGAGCTGAAGTTCTTCAGGTTCGGAAACACCACATCCAGCGCCGCGTCGTCGAGCCCGAACCAGCGCGCCATCGTCGCGCCATACTGATCGAGCGAAGTGCTCGGCAGCAGCGCCCCGCGCGACCCCGTGTCATTCGGTCCGCCCAGCGCCATCACCGGGAATTGACCGTACAGGTCGCCCCCCTGCACTGCGCCGCCCAGCACCAGGTAGTGGCTGCCCCAGCCATGGTCGCTACCCTGCCCGCTGGGCTGCAGCGTTCGCCCGAACTCCGATTCGGTGAAGGTCGTCACCTGGTCGGCCACCCCCAGCTCCTGTGTCGCCGCATAGAACGCGCTCATGGCCGAGCCCACCTGCTTCAGCAGATCCCAGTGCTGCCAGCTCTGCGACCCGTGCGTGTCAAACCCGCCCAGCGAGCAGAAGAACACCTGCCGCTTCAGCCCGGTCTGCGTGCGCAGTTTGATGACCTTCGCCACTTCCTTCAACTGGTCCCCAAGCTGCGTGCCCGGAAACACCGTCGTCAGCGGACTCGTGCTGCTGGCGCTCTTCAGCATCGCCGACAGCGCCATCGCATCCTGCCTCACCTTGTTGGCGGCCTGGACCACCGCCAGCCCGCTGTCCATGCTGATCACCTCCTGCAGGCCCTGCAGTCGCGCCGCCGCCGCGGTGTCCGGCCAGATATCCATGCCATAGGGCTGCATATCAAAGCCAGGAATGATGCTCGCCGACTGCACCGCATTGCCGGCACAGAACAACTGCGGCCCCGACATGGAAATCGAGACCGGGAACGTCGCCGTTCCATTCATCGCCGTCACCGAATCCGCCACTCGTCCCGCCCAACCCGTCCCGCCCGATCCGCTGGGTGTCGCGGTCTGCATCTGCAACACCTGATCGGAATGCGAGAACAGATTGCTCGGCAGCGGCACCGCATTCGCCAGGAACTGCGCCCGCGTCGTGGGCTGCACCAGGTTGCCGACATTGGCCACCACGGCCAGCTTCTGCTGGGCCCACAGGGGATGAATCGACGCCAACCCGTCGCTCAAGGCATAAGGCGTCCCATTCTTCGTCGTCACCGCCAGCAGCTTCGCATCGGTACCCGGCAGCGCCAGCGAGCCGCGAATACTCTTGTACGCGTTGTACTCCGCGGACACCTGCGGAACCACCGTATTGTGCCCGTCGTTGCCGCCGAACAGGAAGATGCACACCAGCGCCTTGTAGTCCGTAGCCTGCTGCGCATAGGCATTCATCATCCCGAAGCGGGCAATGCCAGCCGCCGAGAGGACGCCGCCGCTGGAGAGCCGCAGGAAATTGCGCCGTGAGGAATTCATTCTTGCCTTCATTTCTCTTGTTCCCTTTCGCCTCAGTACTGCACGGCAAACTGCCCGCTTAGGGCCGTCAGATACAGCGCCGTCATCATGCGCTGGTTGTTGTCCGGCATCGCTGTGATGGCCGTCGTCAGGCTGTTCTTCATCGACTGCGGCATTCGCCCGAACAGCAGCGTGTTATTGACGGTTTCGATCAAAGTCGGAATATCGCCCGCGGCATTCAGGAACGGAGTCAGGTTGACCGACGCCTCCGACCCGAACTGCCCCGTCAGCAGGAAGTAGAAGAAGTTGGCTCTGACCAGCGATTCCGTCGGACCGTAAATCTGGAACTCCGGACCGAACAGCGCCGACTTCGGGATCCGGTACAACATCGGATAGAACCCGAATACCGAAGGCGGACCGAGCGGAGTCATGCTCTGGTCGGCGAACGCGTAGGCGAACGTGTTCGTCGAGGAAACGCTGCCGTTCAACGCCCGCATAAATTCCGCAAACTGGAAATGTGGATCCTTCAGCCGGCCTTGCGTCGGCGTGGCCACGTCCTGCCGTGCCTCCGCATCGGTGAGAATCGCCTGGACCACCGCCTTTAGATCGCCTCTCACCCCGGATCCGTTGTCGTTGAAGACCTGCGCGACTCGCTGGATATAACCCGGACTCGGGTTGCTTGTCACCATGTCCCGGATCAGCCGCGTCGCCAGGAACGGACCGACGTTCGGATGCTGGAAGATACAGTCCAGCGCGGCGTTCGTCTCCACCGCCACCGTCAGTCCCGCCGGAATCTGGCAGCCATTCACCAGCGTCTTGGCCGTGGTGTCGTGATTCGCCTCCCGCACTTCCATCGAAGCGGCGGAGAAGTTCTCGTAGTTCATCTGCTGCGGCTGCATGCCCTGCGCGGTCGGGAACGTCCAGCCGGTGAACGCCCGCGCCGTCTGCGCCACTGTCGCCTGGTCGTAAGTCGGTATCGGGTTCCCCTGGCCATCGAGCTTGGTCGACCCGTCCGGATTCAACATCACCAGCCCGATGGTGAAAAGCTGCATCACCTCGCGTGGATAGTTCTCGTTCGCTCCGCCCCCAGCGCCCGGTTTGGTGGAGTTGGCCAGATCGAGATACTTGCCCATCTGCGGGCTCACCGTGATGTCCCACAACAGTTGCCGGAAGTTGCCGAGTGCATTCCTGCTGAGGATCTGCCAGTAGGGCGCAATCTCGTTCGAGTAGATGTTCTTGTTCGTGGAGATCACAATGATCTTCGCCAGGGCATTGATCGTGCGTTGCCGGACCTGATCAGGAGCATGCACCATGCGCCACAGGAATTGCGCCTGATCCTGCGTCACGTCGCCAGTAATTGGGATCGTCGTCTCCGGCAGCGCCAATTGCTGCGCCAGCCAGCCGTTGATCCCCAGCGTGTTCACGGCCTGCGTGTCCACCGCCGAAGGGCCGAACGCGGCCTGCTCCAGGAAGCGGGCTGTCGTCAGGTTGATCGCAGGCACAGTCACAGTGATCGTCACCGTCGCGCTGGCCGAAGCCGTGGTCACCGCGACACTGGTCGCCTTCACCGTTACCTTCGCCGGATTCGGAATGTTGCCGGGCGCCGTATAGAGCCCGGTGCTCGAAATCGTGCCGACGGTCGAGTTACCGCCCGCCACATTGTTCACTGTCCAGGTCACCGCCTGGTTGGCGTTGTTATTGACCACGGCCGTGAACTGCCGCGTCGTCGCCGATGGCACGCTCGCCGTGGAGGGCGTCACCGTTACCGTTGTCGCGGGTATGGTCACCGTCACGGTGGCACTCCCCGTCGCGGTCGGCACCGCCATGCTGGCGGCCTTCACAGTGACCGCCGCCGGACTCGGCACCGATGCGGGCGCTGTATAGAGCCCTGCCGCCGAAATGGTGCCCACCGTCGCATTGCCGCCCACGACGTTGTTCACCGCCCACGTCACCATCTGATTCGCATTGTTCGCCACCACCGCCGTGAACTGCCGCGTCGCGCCCGTCGCAACGCTTGCGGTCGACGGCGTCACCGTTACCGTGGTCACTGGCTGCGTGAGGGTCACCGTGGCGCTGGCGGAGACCAGAGGATCCGCCACGCTGGTCGCCTTCACCGTCGCCACCGCCGGGTTCGGCAGAGTGGCCGGCGCCGTGTACACACCACCGGAGGAGATCGTACCCGCCGTCGCGCTCCAGGTGACGGCGGTATTCGTCGTACCGCCAACCGTCGCGACAAACGTCTGCGTAGCATTCAAACCCACACTGGCGCTCGAAGGCGATACCGACACGGTCACGCTCGACAGCGTCACCGTCAGATTCAGAGGATCGCTGGTCACCGCGCCCGGTGCCGGTTGCGACACCCGCAATTGCGCCGTACCCACCATGGAAGCCGGGATCGTTCCACTCACCACCAGTTTCGTCGACGAGAAGTAGGTGGCCGTCATCGGCTGGTTGTTGATGCTGGCTGTGGAAGTGGGGATGAAGCCCGCTCCGTTCAGCGTCAGCGACACGGGACCAGCCGCCACTTTCGACGGATAACTGCTCCAGATGTAAGGCTGCGGATAGGTGATGGTCAGCGGGGCGGAGCCCGAGATATTGGGGTACGCGGTGCTGGTGGCGGTCACCGTAATGACATTCGCCGCCGGAGGTACCGCCGGAGCGGTGTAGATGCCGGCCGCCGTGATGGTGCCATAGGTGCTGTTGCCGCCCGCGACTCCATTGATCGACCATTTGACCGTCGAGGGAGACAGCGGTGCGTAGACATTGATGGTTCGCGTTGTACCCACCGGGATATTCATCGGTCCCGGGTACACGGTAATCGATTGTCCAAGGGCCAGAGGCCCGAATGCCAAAAGGCAAAGCGAGAGCGCGTAAGAGATCCTCACAATTACGTATGCGAAAATCCGGCGATCGCTTTGCCAGCTACGATTAAATTAATCCGGCTCAGCAGTTTACCTGAGCCTGAGTAGGGCTGATTCCGCCGCCTCGACACCCTTTTTGATCTCGGGTCGCGTCGCCTCCGGCCCGCCCGCCGACGCCGCCAGCTTCCAGTTCTCCAGCGCCGCCCGCCAGTGCGTCGTTTGTTCGCCCGGCGCCGCAATCTTCGGAACCGCCTCGGCATGACACTTTGCCAGTTGCTGATAAATCGGCGACAAATGGTCCGGCCAGTTCTTATTGGCCGGATCGTCCGCAATCAGCTCCTTCAGCATCCTGATCGCGATCAGGTTGGGTTCGATCCCTTCCAGGGGCCGTCCCATCAGCCGCAGAACTTCCCCGATGTCCCGCCACGCCTCCAGTTGCGCCACCCGCATGTCTTTGTCTTTAGGATCCTCGACGGCCAGCGCATCGTACTGCGCCAACGCCCCGCGGATCTCCTTCAGGCTCAACTCCAACTGCGGAATCTCGGCCAGCGCCGCTCCTAACCTCTTGTGGTTCCTCGCCGCGTGCGTGCGATACTGCCGGCTGGCCGGATTCTTCACCACCAGCGCATCGGTGATCGCCACACAATGCCGGAACGCCTCCACCGCCTTCGGCCATTGTTCCTTGTCTTCATACCAGCCGCCGATGTAATTCCAGACCACCCCAACGTCCACCTGCGCCTGCAGGTTAGTCGGATCCGCCTCCGCCAGGCTCTCAGTGATCACCCGCGCCTTCTGCATGTGCGCAAACGCTTCGTCCAGATTCCGCAGCTTCCCGGCCCGCGGCGTCGAAAGGTTGTCGCTCAAGCCCAGATGGTTCAGGAACTCATACCGCCGGTACACCTGGTTGGAAGGATCCTCGGCAGTGGCCGCGGCCGCCTGCTGGATCCCCTTCCGGCGCGCCTCGATCGAGGCCGGAATATCGCCCGTATAGGACAACATCCGGCCAATCTTGTAGTAGGCCAGACTCAACTCCGCCCGCCCGCGGGTGTCCGGCTTATCGGCAATCAGAGCCAGCATACAATCCCGGCCGGACTGGTAGTGCTTCAGCGCCACAGCTACGCGATTCGACTTCTCTTCCAGGTCGCCCAGCCGCATGTGGCAGCGCAGCGTGGCCACCGTAATCGGACGCCCGGTCAGCTTCGTCTCCGTCGCCAGCTTCAGCGCGGCTTCGTACTCAGCCCGCGCCTGCTGCGTCTTGCCCCGCATGTCGTACATGTCCCCAAACTTCAGATGGATCATTACGAGATCGTGCAGATCCTGGGGCGCAACCACAGGCACCCGCAGCCGCAGTTCCATCGCCCGCTGGTAGCTCCGGTCCGCCCCGTCGATATCGCCGATATTCGGCACATACGAGTTCCCCTGCCCGTCACCCACCCGCTCGTATGCCGTACTCAATTCGCTCAACAGCTTGGGATCCGAAGGCCGGTCCGACGCCAGCCCGTCCAGATACTCCAGCGCGGTCTTCAGCACCAGCCGCCGCGCCGGAGTCGAACCGGGGAGATACTGGATCGAGTCGTGAAAATCGAAGAGGAACCGGTTCGCCAATTGCCGCACCTGCTGGAACCGGCTCTCGGAAACGGCCCGCAACCGTGCCTGCTCCCGCGCATTGCGGTCCGCCTGGATCGCCACCAGTGCCAAACTCCCCACAATGGCGGCCGACGCACCCACCCCCACCCAGTGCCGCCTGACAAACTTGCCAGCGCGGTATAGAACCGAGTCACCGCGCGCCAGCACCGCATCGCCCTGCAAATAGCGCCGCAAATCCGCGGCCAGCTGGTCCGCCGAACCGTACCGCCGCGGCGGCTCCTTGTCCAGACACTGCAGCACGATGTTCTTCAGATCCGAAGGGATCCGGGCCTTCGGCGGATGCACCGGAAGCTCGACGATCCGCCGCACCAGCTCCGTCATCGACAACCCTTCGGTGTCGTAAGGCCGTTCCCCGGAGACAAGCTCGTACAGAATCACACCCAGCGAGTAAACATCCGTGGCTGTGGTGATCGGTGCGCCGGTCAACTGCTCCGGACTCGCATACTGCGGCGTCATCAGGCCCGCCGGAACCTGGGTCTGCTCCGACCAGTCCGTCGTCAACAGTTTGGCGATGCCGAAGTCCAGCAGCTTGGGCTCGCCGTCGGCCGTCACCAGGATGTTCTGCGGCTTCAGGTCGCGGTGGACAATCAGGTTCTGGTGAGCGTAGGCCACCCCTTCGCAGACCTTTACGAACAACGCCAGCCGGGTCCGCAGAGGCGTATTGCGCTGCCGGCACCATTCCAGCAGCGGCTCGCCTTCCACATAATCGAGAACCAGATACGGCTGGCCGTTCTCCAGCGTCCCGCCATCCAGCAGCCGCGCCACCGAGGGGTGATCGAGCTGGGCGAGAATCTGCCGCTCCCGGAGGAACAGGGCATGGGATTCCACCCCCGTGACGCCCAGCCGCAGCAGCTTGATCGCCACCTGCTTGTCATACTGGTCGTCGGCCCGGCGGGCCAGGTAGACCGCCCCCATGCCACCCCGGCCCAGCAGCCGCTCCACGCGATAAGGTCCAATCCGGGTGCCGGGATCCACCGCGCCGGCCAACTCCACCGCCGATTCCGCTGCCTCCGCGATCGAGGCCCGCAGATTCGTCTCGCCGCTGGTGTCCTGCGCCAGCATGCCGGCCACTTCCTGGCGCATCTCGTCGTCGTCGGCATGCTCCGCCAGCCAGGCAAGCCTCTGCTGTGCAGGGACTTCCAGCGCCTGATGGAACAGCTCCTCAATGCGGCCCCAGCGTTCGGCGGTCATTGTGTCAGGTAGGATCGAAGCCAGGCCTTGGCAGCCCGGACTTCCCGTGCCACGGTCGACTCAGACAGGTCGAGCACGGCCGCAATCTGCGAGCCTTCCAGCCCGGCGAAATACCGCAGTTCCAGAATCCGCGCCTTCCGCTCGTCGAACAGGGCCAGTTGGCTCAGCGCCTCATGCACCGCCAGCACCCCGGTTGAGCCGCCGCCCGGCAGGTCCTGCGCCTCTTCGAGTGAAACCGGCGCCACACCCGAGCCGCGCTTCTGGGCCCGCTGTTCCCGCGCGGCATCCACCAGAATCTGGCGCGTCAGCCGCGCCGCGATCGAATAGAAATGGGTTCGACTGTCCCACTCCGGCGCATTGCCGGTGGCCAGCCTCAGATACACCTCACTCACCAGCTCCGTCGTGCTCAGCGGCTTCTGTCCGAATTCGCGCTTCAGGTGGGCATGCGCGATGCGCTTGAGCTCCGGATAGATCAGCGGCACCAGCCGGTTCAATGCCTGCTGGTCGCCCCCTCTCCATTCGTGCAGCAGTTGAGTAAGTTCCTCCGTCTTGACTTCTTGCATCCGCGAATTTTCCCCGAAATGGCAGCCCAAGGGGCCGCCGTATAGGTACTCATCTTGGCGGCCAGGGGCAAAGTTGTCAAGTTATCAAAAACACGAAAGGCTCCGGTTGCCCGGAGCCTTTCCTGGATCCCTAAACCGTACAATATTCTACTTTTTACCCTTGCCCGGCGCGCACTTCACCCACGCCTTCTTCTTGTTGCTTTCGATCACGGCTTCCAGCAGCTGCATGCCGCGCAGACCGTCCGCAAACGTCGGATACTCCACCGGCAGACTGCGGTCCATCACGCGCGACCAGAACCGCTTGTAAAGCTGCTTGTGCGCATCGTCGTACCCTTCACTATGTCCACCGGGATAGTCGGCATAGCTGGCGGCCTTCGGATAGTACAGGCTGCCATCTTTCAGCAACAGCCGGTTGGGTTGGTTTCGTTCACCGATCCAAAGTTCGTCCGGCTTCTCCTGATTCCAGCTGATGCTCGCCTTGCTGCCGGCAATCAGCCATTCGAACCGGTTCTTGCAGCCGGCCGAAACCTGGCTCACCGTGTAGGCGCCGCGGCAGTTGTCGCCCAGGTGCAGCATCGCCATGCCGAAGTCTTCCGTATCGATCTTGACTTCGTTGTAATCATCCGGCGTCAGCGTCTTGCCGGCGAAGGTCTCAATGGCGACCTTAGGCTGCTTGCGGGTCTTGTGAACGATCTTGAGGTCGGCGCAGAGGGCGGTAATCGACAGGCCGGTCACGTGCTGGATCATGTCCATCCAGTGCGACCCGATGTCGCCCATCACGCGCAGCGGGCCGTTGTGCTTCCGCAGGATACGCCAGTTGAAGTCGGTGTCATACAGCAGCCAGTCCTGCGAGTAGGTGCCCTGCACCACGCGGATTTCGCCCAGGTCGCCATTGGCGATCATCGCCCGGGCCTGCTGGACGGCGGGGTAGTAGCGCAGGTTGTGATTGGTCGCGTGGCAGAGCTTCTTCTTCTCGGCCAGATCCAGCATCTCCTTCGCTTCCTTCGAAGACATCGCCAGCGGCTTCTCGCAAAGCACATGCTTGCCGGCCATCAGCGCGTCTTTCGCGACCGGCGCATGCAACGCATTGGGCGTACAGACGTGAACGCCGACAATCTCCGGATCGGCCAGCAATTCCTTATAGTTGCCCGTGGCGCGCGGAATGTAGTACGCGGCGGCGAAGCGGTCCGCTTCCTCCTGGGTGATACCCGCTACTGCGGCGACCTCGACAAACCCGAGGCGGCGCAGGTTTTCCACGTGGGTCTTGCCCATGAAGCCGGCGCCGATGACTGCGACTTTCAGTTTGTTCATAAAGTTTTGTCCTTTTGAGCCGATAATAGGCTCAAGGTCTAGACCTTCTACACTCTATAACAAGTGCTCCGGGTCCCGTAACATGATCGTTCGCCTTCGCTTCAAACACGTAGCACTCAGACCTGTGGAACCCCGGCCCGCGTCGCCCGCCCCTCGTGTGGTGGCGATGCCCGCACCTCTTGCGTCCCCTCCCCCATCCCTCCCTAACCATGTGAGCACGCAGGAGATGGCTGGCGGTTTAGCAGCACTGCTGGCGCCCGCCGCAACCCTCACTTTCGCCATTTCTCTGTGGCGTCTGGGTCAGGATATCGGCTGGACCCGCAACTTCTTCATCGCCGAAGGCCCGTTCTCCCACTGGCAGGTGTGGGTAGCCCTCACCGGCATGTTGTCCGGCATGGGTTTCTACCTCAACCGCAAGAGCGAACGAGCCGCCCGCCGCGCCGCCACAAACTAAGGACTACTCCCAGTCGCAGGAAAGGCCAGCCATGCCGATCGGCATCCCCGGCGGCGGTTCCGGCGCCTTCGGCAGCCTCATCTGTTTGGGATCCTTCTCGAACGCCGCGATCTCCGCCAGCCCAAACGCGACATTCGCCCCACCCGGATGCGCCGCCAGCCATGTCTTCAACTTGTTGATTTCCGACAACGCGACCGCCCGTACCTGACCCGGCGCCTCTTCGTCCACCGCCAGGTTCATCGCCCGCCGCAAAGCAACATACTGCACAGCATGCTGCACTTCCGCCGCCAGACCAGGCTTCTCCGGCGCCTTCCAGGTGACGGTGAACAAACGCTCCAGCACCTCACCCAACCCCGGCATCCCGGCGTCCCGTGCGTGGTATTCCACCAGGCGCGCCGCCCTCTGCGGATTCACAATCAGCTCGACCGTCATGTCCGCGGCCGACTCCGCCGCCGCCACCGGATCAAACGTCAGCCCGGTCCGGTGCCGGAACAACTCGCGCGTCCGGTCGAAGCCCGCCGGTCTCGGCGGAATCAACTTGATCACCGATTCCGGAAGGGTGAGTGTCTCCGGCTGAATTGTAACCAGCACGGCTTCCAGTGCCCTGCGCTGCTCCGCCGCGGCCACAATCTGCGTCGGCGTCTGACCATCCCCGCGAAGCGCATAGGAATAGCGGAGTCCCGCCACCGACTTCACCGCCGCTTCCATCTGGTAGCGGTGCGACAGGTACAGCGGCACCAGCACATCTTCCAGCAAAGCCAGCGGAGCCCCGGACCGCACGTTGTTCTCGCCGAACCGCGCCAGCGCCGCCGACCGCACCCCCAGGAACCTCTTCAGTTCATCCACCGCATTGGCGCCGCTATCCCACAGATGCGTCTCCGGATGCGCTCCGCCGGCCGGCCGCGCGTCCTGATCGGTCAGGAACGTGAGCCCCTGCTTCCTGGCCGCATCCAGAATTCCGTTCCAGCGCCTTCTTCTCGTCCGTCCCCGGCGCAAACTGCGAATAACCCCAGGTGATCGCCACCTTATCCCAGGCGCCGATGCCCTTCGCATAGGCATCACTCAGGTCCGGCTGACCATTCTTGAGCGTCACCCAGGGATGCGGGTAATCCATCACCGACGCGCGGTCGTGCGCGGACGCAATGTAGTTGTGCCCCAGGCCCAGCGTGTGTCCCACTTCATGCGCGGCTAGTTGCCGCAACCGGGCCAGCGACATCTCGAGCATCCGCGGATCCGTCGCGCCCGCCGCATAGGGCGCCAGCAAGGCCTCCGCGATCAGGAAATCCTGCCGCACCCGCAACGAACCCAAGGTGACATGCCCCTTCAGGATCTCGCCCGTCCGCGGGTCGCTGACACTCGATCCATACGACCACCCGCGCGTCGACCGGTGCACCCACTGGATCACGTTGTAGCGCACATCCATCGGATCCGCGCCTTCCGGCAGCATCTCCACCTGGAACGCATTCCGGAAACCGGCCGCTTCAAACGCCTGGCTCCACCACCGCGCGCCCTCCAGCAGCGCCCCCCGAATCGGCTCGGGCGCCCCGGGATCCAGGTAATACACGATCGGTTTCAACGCCTCGCTCACCGCCGCCGACGGGTCCTTCTTCTCCAGCCGGTGCCGGGGCGTGAAGCGCTTCACAATCGGCTCAGCCACCGGCGTCGCGTAATCGCTGTAGGACATGTCAAAGAAGCCGGAACGCGGATCGAACGCGCGCTTCTGGAACGTCAACTCCGGCAGTTCGACGAAACTGTGGTGCATGCGCACCGTCAACGCTCCACCCGAGGGCGTCACGGAACGTAGAAACCGGCCCGCCGGTCCGCCCGCGAAGGTGACGGTCGCCTCCACTTCGGTGTTTTTGGGGAAGTTCTTCGTTCGCGGCAAATACAACGCGCTGCGCGAAGCGTCGAGATGATACGAGCCCTGCTTCTGTGCCTGCAGCGTCTCGGCCACCCCGTGCGCGTCCCGCAGGAAAAATGCCGTGGCATCCACCAGCACGCGTCCATCTTCCTGCACCGCTGCTTCGAAACCCCAGATCACGCTCTCGGCAAAACTATCCTTCACCGCCTGCCGTTCGGCCGCATCGCGCGACTCCGCCCGGTATTCGGTATTCGCCGCCACCAGCAGAACTTTGTTGCCGCTCCGCTCCCAACGCACGACATGGCTGGCTCCCAACTGGCCGCGATCCAGCCCGATATCGTTCGATCCCACCCCGCTGGGCAGCGACGTGTAGTACAGGAACTCCTGCCCCCAACGCCCCACTTCCAGCCACATCTTGCCTTCTGTTTCCTGCCAGTAATAAGGAACAAACCCATCGACCTTCAGGTTCTTCGGCACCGCGGGCGGCGCCGCGGCAAGAATGGGGAGGAGACTCAGAGCCAGAGCGAGGAAGCGCATATTCTCACCACTGTACACTGGTCTTATGCGGAAGCTTTCGCTGCCCCTTCTGGCCTTTGCCGCCCTGACGGCCTTCGCGCAGAAGCCCTGCGGCAATACGCCGGTCTATTCGCCCTGCGAAATCGTGCTCGAACTGCCGCCCGCCGTCGCCGCCAAAAACCCCAATCCGCCCGCGACCGTCGAACTCTGGGCCCGAGTTCCGCTCCCCCGAATTCAAAACCTACAAATTCCCGGCCTTCTGGGACGGCGGTTCGAAGATGGTCTTCCGCGTCACCCCCGTCGAGGTCGGCAACTACACCTATCGCTTCAGCGGCAACGTCCCCGACTTCGACGGCAAGGAAGACAAGTTCACCTCCGTTGCAAACCCTGATGCCACAGCCTTCATCAAGCGCGCCAACGCACACCACTGGCAGTACACGGAAGCACTGAAGCCCCATCTCTATTTCGGGGCCGACTTCACTGACCTGGCCTCCGTGGAAACCCGGTCAAAGCAGAAGTTCACCCACCTGTCGCTGCCCGTTTTCTCTCCGAAGATCGACCCGGCCTTCTACAAACAAATCGATGAACGCGTAGCCGCCATCACCGCCAAGGGCATGATCGCCGACCTCATCGTCACGCCCACCCCCGCGGATTTCGTCAAAGCCTACACCACCTGGAGCGATCGCGAGCGCTTCCTGCGCTACCTCGCCGCCCGCTACAGCGCATTCAACATCACCTGGCAGCTCGCCAATGAATGGGAATCTTCCCCCAACGCCCGGCCCATCCTGAAGGAAGTCGGAGTGGCGCTCAAGGGCCTGGACCCCTACGGCCACCCGCGCTCTTCCCGCTCCGCTGTGACCTCCGCCCCCCTCGGCCCCGACGGCTGGATGGACTTCGTGATCAACGGCGCCCCGGATCTCACCGTCCCCGCCATCGAACACATCGCCAACACTGTGCCGCAGGTGGTTCTCATCGATGCCTCGCTCCCGGAGGAAGCCTTCCGCAAGCGCGTCTGGAACGCCGCCATCTCCGGAGCCTACATCTCCATCACCGGCAACCTCGTCGACGGCTCGGCCAACGCCAAAACGGCAACAGGCTGGTTAGACACCATGTCGCGCACCCGCTTCTGGGACATCGAACCCTACTTCGATCTCGACGGCGGCCGCGCCATGGCCAATCCCGAGACCGAGTACCTGGTCTACGTCGAGCACCCTCAAAAAGTCGAGATGACCGTGGAAAAGCACGGCTACGACGTCTACTGGGTGAACCCCTCCACGGGCGAGGCCGTCAAGGAAAAGAAGGAATGGAAGGGCGAGCTCTACGAAGGCACGCCGCCCGACGCCACGCGCGACTGGATCCTCCATCTCTCCCGCGATGGCCGCAAGGAAGGCATGCTCAGGAGCTACAAGTTTGAATCCTGGCCCATCCCGGTTCAGGATCCGGAGCGCAGCGCCGCCAAGGCGCCATTCGAACTCGTGAATCCTCCTTCCGACATGACCTTGAAAGCCGGTGAGCCGGTCAAGTTCGAAATCAAACTGAAGCGCAAGACCGCCGGCACGCGCCGCATGATGTATATGCTCGCAGGAGAGATTGTCCCCGACGGCCAGGGCACCCGCATTCTCGCCACAGGCACCGACGGCACCCTCGTCGTGCCGGCCGTCATGCTGGCGAAGGCCGAAGGCCCCATGAATGTGCGCCTCTACGCGCTGAACGCCCCCGGCAAACTCTATATCCTCGACTACGTGTTCACGGTGAAGAAGTAACGCATGCCGCGAATTGTCGCCATCGATACAGCCTCAGAGTTCGGTTCCATCGCCCTGTTGGAAGGCGGCGCCGTGCTGGAGGAACTGATCCTCCATTCTCCGGAAGGCTTTGGACAGATCCTGTTTCCTCAACTCGACCGCCTGATGCGGCGGCATGGCTGGAAGTACGACACGGTGGCCGGTTTCGCCGCCGGCTCCGGCCCCGGCTCTTTCACCGGAGTCCGCGTTGCACTGGCGGCCATCAAAGGGCTGGCGGAAGCCACCGGCGCGCCGGCCGCGGCCATCTCCAACCTCCAGGCCATGTCGCTCTATGGATCGGCCTCTTTGCGAGCCCCCTTCTTCGACGCCCGCCGCGGTGAGATCTACGCCGGCCTCTACGACCACAACGCCGCGCCTGCCGCGGCGGAAGTCGTGACAAAGTTCCAGACGTGGCAGGCATCCCTGCCCGCCGCCGCGGAACTGCTGACGCCCGATCCCGCCATCTTCGGAGTGGACGCCACCCCAACCCCCAGGGCCCTCGCCGGCGCCATCGGCCAACTCGCCGCCGGCCGGCTGACGGATCCCATGGCGCTCGACGCCAACTACGTCAGACGTTCCGACGCCGAATTGAACTGGGTCTACAAATAGCCCAGACTCAGTGCGCCTGCGCGCTCTGGTAGATCGCGTTCAGCAGGAATTTGAACGTTCCGAAGCTCTGCCCGCGGAACTGCGCCCGGAATCCGATCAGCACCACTCGCCCCTGGCCCATGCGGGCCGAAATCACCGCCGGCTTGCCCGCCACCACTCGCTCGCCTGCAATCCAGCCGCTGGCCAGCAGATTCTGCTTCGCATACGACGCCACCACTTTCACTTCGCGATCGCCCTGGTTGAACTCCGGCAGCATCGTGATGTCGAATGCCTGCCCGCCCGTGGATGTCGCGATGGCGTCCTTCGCGACCCCGGCCGCCAGCGGATGCGTCGTGTCCACACTCAAGTGCAGCAGCGAGCCCGGGCACGACCAGCCGCTCGCGCTGTCCTCTTCTCCGCCCCGCAGCACGCCGCGCACGCCAATCGGGAATAGCGCCAGCGGCAGTTCCGTGGCCGTATCCAGCGCCACCAGCGTGCCGCCCTGGCGCACAAACTCCTGCAGGTTCCGCGCACCCTCCACCCCGATGCCACCCGTAAACTCGGGACGCTGCACGTTGTGCGCCGGCTCCGCCAGCGGCTCGCCACGCCCGCTCCGCTCACCATCCCGAGTCCCATGCAGAATCGAATTCAGCGACTGTTGCGCCAGGATGATGGTGTCGAACTTCGACCGCAGATCCGCCGTACGCAAATCCGAGTTGTGCACCACCGTGTGCGCCACCTGGAAGTAATCGAGAGTCCACTGCGTCCAGCCCGTATCGCTATTGGCCTGGAACGGCTCGTACAACGCCACCCGCGCCTTCGCCTCGCCGGCCTTCGGCAGCCACGACGCGGGTGGAGCCTGCGCCGGCAGATCGCCAATCAGCTCCGAGCCGATTGTCGCGGGCTGCTCGATGCGCGCGTATTGCACGCCCATCTGATACGGCAGAGTCCAGCCCGCCAGATCGTACGGCCGCTTCACCGGACCGTTGGCGCTCGACCGGATTTCCGGATACTCTGCGGCTCCATCAGGTCGACGATGTACCCGCGGAACGGCTGCGCCGTCAGAATCAGGTAGGAGCCCGCGGGATAGTTCTTCCCGCCTGCCTCCACCGGAGCCGTCGTCTTGCGCACCTCCACCCCCGCGCCCTGCAGCCGCCGCAGCATCTCTTCCGCCTGCCAGGCATTGCCTGGGTCCGCGGGAATCACGTACGCAAACGGGCCGCCCTTCTGCCCGGCCGCAATCTGCCCCTGGGCCATCTCCCAGGCCTTGTGCAGGAACTGCCGCGGCCTCGACGCCGCCAGTTCCAGAATCGCGAAATCCGCGGTCAGCAATAATCCACCGCGTCCATCAACGCCCAGCGCCCGCCCAGCCACGGCTTCTCGTAGAACACCGACGGCTCGCGTGCCGGAATGCCGTTCGCAAACCGCTCGGGAATCTCATTCAGCTTGTACACCTTGGGCGTGGCGTACTGATAGAGCGCCGTTTCCGTCAGAATGCCGTGCATGTTGTGAAACGCCGGAGCCGACCGCAAACCGCCGTTCCACCACGCGTCAAACCCGTTGTAGGAGATCGCCCCGGCCTTGTTCTCCCGCGCAAACCGTTCGCGCATCGCCGCGCCGATCCCGTTGATCCCTTCCATCACCGCCGCCGGAATGTTCGGATTCAACGGCTCGGCATAAGGGGGAATGAAGATCCGCGCCGGGAACGGAGCCACCTGGTGCTGGTTGTACACAATCTGCGGGAACCATTCACGGAACAGCAGCCGGCAGACATTCCTCGTCTCCGGCAGGTTCAGCATGAACCAGTCCCGATTGTTGTCGTGCCCGGAATACTTCTGATACAGCGTGGGTAGCGGAGCCAGCTCATGCGGCGTCCCCACATTCTTCCGGTACCAGCCCGCCGTCATATCGAGCCCATCCGGATTGATCACCGGCACCTGCATCAGAATGACGTTGTCGCGAATCCGCCGGATCTCCTCCGTCTCGCCCGTGATCATCTTATAAGCCAGGTGCGGCGCCTGTTGCACCGGAGCCACCTCCGTCGCGTGCAGACCCGAATCGATCCACACAATCGCTTTGCTCTCCGCCGCCAGCTTCGCCGCTTCCTCCGGCGACGCCAGCCCGAGTGCCAACCGCCGGTTCATCTCTTTGTACTGGTCCAGCTTCTTCAGGTTCTCCGCCGAACTGATAAAGGCCACATAGGTGGCGCGCCCTTCCGAGCTCTTGCCGAACTCCACCAGCTTGATCCGGTCCGACGAGGCGGCCAGCTTCTGGAAGTAGCCGATGACCTCCTGATAGTTCGCCAGTTTGTAATCATCGCCCGGCGTGAAGCCGAAGTGCTCCTTCGGCGTAGGGACCGCGCCCACGGCGGACAGGACGCAGAGAAAGGCAAGAACTGCCCGGCGGCGAGTGACCTGGGACAAGACCATATGGAACAATCGTAGTATGCCTGGGGAATCCCAAACCAAGTTCCGCATCGGGCTGGTCCAGACCTCGTGTTCGCTTGATCCGCAAGAGAATCTCGACAAGGCCGCCGCCCGGGTGCGTGAGGCCGCTCAGCGCGGTGCTCAGATCATCTGCCTGCAGGAGCTTTTCCGCTCCCAGTATTTCTGCCGCGACGAAAGTGCCGACCTGTTCGATCTGGCCGAACCCGTGCCCGGCCCGTCCACTGATGTCATGTCGAAACTCGCCAAAGAGCTGGGCGTGGTGATCGTCGCCAGCCTCTTTGAGCGCCGCGCCGCGGGTCTCTATCACAACACCGCCGCGATCCTCAATGCCGACGGCGCGCTGCAAGGCATCTACCGCAAGATGCACATCCCGGACGATCCGCTGTTCTTCGAGAAGTTCTACTTCACCCCCGGCGATCTGGGCTTCAAGAACTTCGAAACCCCGTTCGGCCGCATCGGCGTGCTGGTCTGCTGGGATCAGTGGTACCCCGAAGGCGCGCGTCTCACCGCCCTGCAGGGCGCGGACATTCTGTTCTATCCCACCGCCATCGGCTGGCATCCGGCCGAGAAGGCTCAATACGGCGCCGCCCAGCTCGACGCCTGGCGCACCATTCAGCGCGGCCATGCGATCGCCAACGGCGTGTATGTCGCCGCCGTCAATCGCGTCGGGTTCGAGGGCACGCCCGAACGGGGCCTCGAGTTCTGGGGCAACAGCTTCGTGGCCGACCCCTTCGGCGTCCTGGTCGCCGAGGCGTCCAACGACAAGGAAGAGATCCTGGTGGTCGAATGCGATCGCCGCCGCATCGAGGAGGTCCGCCGCAACTGGCCCTTCCTGCGCGATCGCCGCATTGATTTTTACGGAGGAATTACTGAGCGGTGGCTGGGCAACAAGTAACTCACCGCATGCCGCCCGAATGGGCGCAGCATGAGGCCACCTGGCTGGGCTGGCCGCACGAAACCACGGACTGGCCCGGGAAATTCACTCCGATTCCGTTCCTCTACGGCGAAATCGTCCGAATCCTCAGCCGGCGGGAAAAAGTGCGCCTCCTCGTCCCCGCGGCGCATCAGAAACGTGCCCGCGCCGTGCTCGAAAAATGCGGGGCCTGGAACAGCAATGTTCGCCTTATCACCGCCGAAACCAATCGCAGTTGGACTCGCGATTACTGTCCGCTCTATGTAAAGACCAAAGCTGGAGAAAAAATCGCCACCAAGTGGCGGTTCAATGGCTGGGCGAAATACCCGAATTGGAAGAATGATGATGCCGCGGGCGAAAAGGCCGCGCGGGTGTCCGGCACCGCCATCGTCAAACCCGAGTGGAACGGCCGCCGCGTTGTCCTTGAGGGCGGCAGCATCGATGTAAACGGCGCGGGCCTGATGCTCACCACCGAGGAGTGCCTTCTCAGCGGCGTGCAGGCCCGCAATCCGGGCCTGGAACGCGAGCACCTCGAAGCGCTGTTTGAAGGCTATCTCGGCGTCGAAAAGGTCCTCTGGCTGAATCGCGGCATCGCCGGCGACGATACCCACGGCCACGTAGACGACCTCGCCCGCTTTACCGACGAACGCACCGTCGCCATCGTCGTCGAAGAGGACCGCGAAGAGGAAAACCACGAGCCGCTAGCCGAAAATGTGCGCCTCCTCCGCAAAATGAAAGGCCTCGACGGCCGCGCTCTGCGCGTGGTGGAGCTGCCCATGCCCCGGCCTGTCTTCTTCAACGGCCAGCGCCTGCCCGCGTCCTACGCCAATTTCTACATCGCTAATGGCGTTGTATTAGTGCCCGTGTTTCAGGATCCAAACGACCGCATCGCCCTGAATATTCTCGCGCGCCTCTTTCCGACACGCGATGTCATCGGTTTGTATTGCGTCGATCTGGTACTCGGCCTCGGAACGATTCATTGCGGCACCATGCAGGAACCCGCTTAATGTGCGCCCGCCAACACAATTTCACCTGAGTTTTCTGATTAAGTTAAATTAAGGGTGGACACGGGGACTGCAAGGAATTATACTGCGTGCACCTGCCGAAGAAGTGCTCTGGGCGGAGTCCACTAGGGAGGCTGGTTCAATGGCTCAAGAACTGGGCCGAGCCGTAGGCACAGCATATTCCGGCGCACCACCCGCGGACAGATTCGAAACGCCGTTACGTACCGTTTTCGAGGCCGCTCCGCAGGCCATCCTGCTGGTTGATTCCAAAGGTACCATTCTCCAGGCCAATGGTCGCGCCGAGAGTCTGTTCGCCTACACTCGTGCTGAAATGGAAGGGCGGCACGTCGAGATGCTGCTGCCCGATCGGGATGCAGCTTCGCTATCCGAACCTCGCATCCACTACTTTCTCACTGGGGATTATCACCAGCCCGAACAAGGCTCGGATTACACGGGAAGACGCAAGGGCGGCGAGGAATTTCCTGTCGGAATAGAATTGCGCCGCTCCTCGTGGAACGGCTCCCCTCTCGTAATTGCGTTCATTTCCGATATCACGCAGCGCAAAAGACTGGAAAGCCGCCTCGTCGATGTCCAGCGCATCGAGGTCGCCGGCCAACTCGTCGCCAGCATCGTCCACGACTTCAATAATCTGCTCACCATCATCAACGGGCACAACCACATTCTTCTCGACCAGTTGCCCGCCATCGACCCGCTGCGCGAAAACACCCGCGAGATCCACAACGCGCTGCTGCGCTCCTCCGGACTCGTCAAGGAACTGCTCTCGTTCAGCCGCCGGCAACTCACCCTGCCCGCGAAAACCACCCCTCTCAACGGAGCCATCTATGATCTCGACGGCATGATGCGCCGCCTTCTGCCGGCCAACCTGAAACTCACGTTCCGTCTCTCGCCGCGCACCGGCTTTGTCGCCGCCGAACGCGGCCGCATCGATCAGGTCCTGGTCAACCTCGTCCTCAACGCCCGCGACGCCTTGCGCGGCCGGGGCGGCACCATCCATATTTCCACCCGCAACGCCTGGCTCGACCCCTCGGAATCGCACGCCCGCACAGGACACTACGCCGTGCTCACCGTCACCGATGACGGCTGCGGCATGGACGCGGCCGCGCAGGCGCGCCTGTTCGAGCCATTTTTCACCACGAAGAAGGGCGGCACGGGTCTGGGGTTGGCCACGGTTCAGCGCATTATCCATCAGGCGGGCGGGCTCATTCGTGTCAAAAGCACCCTGAATCGTGGTACAACATTCACCATCTGCCTTCCACGCGCCGAAGGTGAGGTGGAGCCCATGCCAACAACCGCTGCTTCCGCATCCGCGGGCACCGAAACCATCTTGCTCGTCGAGGACGAGGAAGGAATTCGCCGTCTCATCACCAGTATCCTCAGCAAACGCGGTTACCGGATTCTCGAAGCAACCAATGGCAAAGAGGCCGAGAAGATCGTCCGCGCCGGCAATGTCAGGATCGATCTGCTCCTGTCAGACATCAACCTGCCGGATTCCGCCGGCGGCGCCATCGCCGAAACCCTGGTCGGCCTTCAGCCGGGGCTCAAGGTCCTCTACATCTCCGGCCACTCCGAAGAACAGGCGCTGAAGCGCGGTCTCGTGGCTCCGGGCGCGCGCTTCCTGCCCAAGCCCTTCACCGTCGATGAACTGGCGCGCCGCGTCCGCGGCACCCTGGACGACGCCTAGCGCGCGCCGCTCCGGGTCTTTTCCACCAGTCGCAGCACGGATTCGTCCGTGTTCAGCAGCCGGACCTCGTCCAGCGGGACCCACGCCACCGCGCGGGACTCCTCGCTCACCACCAGCGGCACCGTCCGGTCCGCCAGCAGCAGAAACCGTACGTCGTAGTGGACGTGCGCCGACTCAGCCTTGCGCGCCGGGATGTCGTGCGCGTCCAGATCGAAGATCTCCGCTCCAGCCGGTGACGCCGCCACCCCCGTCTCTTCCAGCACCTCCCGCATCGCCGTGGCCAGCACATCCGGACTCCCGTCGCAGTGGCCGCCCGGCTGCAGCCACTTGTCCAGCCGCGCATGGTGCACCAGCAGCGTTTCGCTCCGGTCCTGACTCAACACCCAGGCCGAAGCCGTCACATGCCCCACCAGCAGCGACCGCTCGAAACAATCGGTGTGCTCCTCGACAAACGCCAGGATGCGCGCCCGCATCCCCTCTTCGTGCGGATTGAAGGCGCGATAGCCGCGCAACTGGCTGATGAGATTCTCGCGGGTGCTCATGATGGACAGGGAAAGGTCCCTCCATTGTTGCAGGAGCCCCGCCGCGTTGGTAGTCTCACAGCAATGCACTCAGGCCAGTTTGATGCGATTGTGATCGGCGGAGGCCACAACGGCCTCACCTGCGCGGCTTATCTCGGCAAAGCAGGCAGCAAGGTTCTCGTGCTGGAGCGCCGCGGCATCGTGGGCGGCTGCGCCGTCACCGAAGAGGTCTGGCCCGGCTTCCGCGTCTCCACCGCGTCTTACCTCACCAGCCTGCTGCAGGAACGCATCATCCGCGAACTGGAACTCGCACGCCACGGCTACCGCGTCGACGCCAAGGATCCCGCCTTTTTCAGCGCCTACCCCGACGGCCGCCACCTCTTTTTCTGGCAGGACGGTCAGAAAACCCTCGACGAAATCGCAAAATTCTCACCGCGCGACGCCCGCCGCTTTCCCGCCTACGAGGCTCATCTGGAAAAACTCGCCCAGGTCGCCGAAAGCCTGCTGCTCACCACCCCGCCGCCCTTCCCGCCCAATGGACTGGGCGCCCTGGTGGAATGGCTCCGCCTGGCCGGGCGCATGCGAGGCCTCAGCGCCGCCGAAATGGCCGGCCTCGTAAAGATCTTTTCCATGAGCGCCAGCGACTTTCTGGACGAATGGTTCGAATCGCCCGAAGTTAAGGTCACTCTGGCCACGGACGGGGTGATCGGCGCCAATGGCGGACCTCGCTCGCCCGGCACAGCCTACATCCTGCTGCACCACTGCATGGGCGGCGTGGCCGGCCATCGCGGCCTGTGGGGCTTCGTGCGCGGCGGCATGGGCGCGGTCTCTGACGCTCTGGCCGCTTCGGCAAAGGAGCACGGCGCAACGATCCTGACTGACGCACCGGTGGCGCAGATTATTGTCCGGCACGGAAAGGCACGGGGCGTCGTGCTCCAGAATGGTGACGAGTACCACGCGCCCGTGGTTGCATCGAACCTCGACCCCAAACGCACCTTTCTCGAAATTCTCGATTCCAGCCTCCTGCCGACGGACTTCACCTCGTCCATTCGCCAGTTCCGCTGCGAAGGCACTTCGCTCAAAATCAACTTCGCTCTCCGCGGCCTGCCCGAGTTCACCTGCTACCCGGGCAGTCCCCTGCCCCTGCATGGCGCCACCATGCACATCTGCCCCTCCATCGAATATGTCGAACGGGCCTGGGACGACGCCAAGTACGGCCGCCCCTCGCAGCGTCCCCTCATCGAACTCACCATCCCCACCATCTACGATCCATCCCTCGCGCCCGCCGGCCACCACGTCATGGGCGCCTTCCTGCAGTACGCCCCCTACACGCTGAAACCGCCCTCGGCCTCGGGCGCGGGCTTCGACAACGGCAGCGGCTCCACCTCCTGGGACGATCTGCGCGAACCCTATGGCCGCCATATCCTCAGTCTCATCGCCGAATACTGCCCCAACATCCACGACATCGTCGTCGACATGCAGGTGCTCACTCCGCTCGACCTGGAGCGCCGCTTCGGCCTCACCGGCGGCAACATCTTCCATGGCGAAATGAGTTTCGAACAGATGTTCGTGATGCGTCCTGTCGCAGGCTGGGCCCGCTACCGGACGCCCGTCCCCGGACTCTATCTCTGCGGCTCCGGCGCCCATCCCGGCGGAGGCGTCATGGGCGCGCCCGGCTACAACTGCGCTCGCGAGATTCTGAAGCAGACCTAAGCTTCCGGCCGATCGCGCGCAGGCGGCCGGCCGCCGTCAATTGGAGTTTCCGCCGTTCGCCTTGTTCCGGGTCCGGCGCCGCCACCACCACCAGCCATAGCCGGCTGCCGCCGCGCCCAGCACCAGCGCCGCCGCCAGACCGAACTTGTGCGCCGCCTCCAGAATCGTGTTCCACCGCTCGCCCAGCAGGTATCCGAGCGTCAGGAACGTAGTCGCCCACAACAGAGCCCCGCCATAGGCGAACGCCGCAAATACCGGCCACTCCAGCTTCGACGCCCCGGCCACATAGGCCGTCAGGTGCCGCACGCCCGCGATGAAATAGCCAAAGGTCAGCGCCAGCCCGCCCGTGCGATGGTAGAAGTCGTGGACTTTGTCGATCTCCTTCTGCGAGATCCGCACATAGCGCCCATACTTGTGCAGCAGGGGATAACCAGTCGTCCGGCCCAGCACATAGCTGATCGTGATGCCCGAGATGCTGCCACCCAGCGCCGCCAGTCCCGTCGGCAGTGCCTTCAATTCACCTTTGAAGATCAAGTAGCCGGCGAACGTCAGCAGCGTCTCATCCGGAATCGGCAGACCCACAATCCCCAGCGCCAGCAGCGCCGCAATGCCGAAATACCCGTATTGCGCGATCCAGTGTTGAATGAGTTCCATGCCGCCGCCAGCTACTCAGTGCGGTTCAGCACGAAATCCGCTTCAAACATCTGGTACGCCGTCCGCTTCATGCCGCAGCGGACATAGGTACTCTGCGCCCGCTCATTGTCCTGCTCGACATACAACCGCAACCCGCACACCCCGGCATCGGCTCTTGCCAGCTTCTCCACATGCGCATACAACGCCTTGAAGATGCCCTGCCCCCGAAACTCCGGCTCCACCCAAACGCTCTGAATCCACCAGAACATCCCGTTGCGCCAGTCGGACCACTCATAGGTGATCATCATCTGGCCCACCCGCCGGCCCTTCACTTCGGCCACGTAGTACACGCCGCGCGACGTGTCTTCAAACAACGCGTGCACACCGTCCCGCAGACGGTCGAGATCCAGCGAAAGATGTTCGGTTTCCAGCGCCATCGACGCGTTGCCGCGCACCAGGAATTCTGCGTCGGCCGGATCGGCCAATCGGATTGTGATCGGATCCATGTTTGAGTCGGAGGCTCGCCCTAGGCCACCCGCCGCAGCTTCGTGACCCGGCCCACCTCAACCCATTCGACCACAAAAATGTTCCCGTCTTTGTCGAAGCACGCCGAATGCGGGCAGATGAACTTGCCCGGGATGAACTTCTCCCGCGGCTCCTTGCGCAGCTTGCTCCAGGTGTTCGTATCGTCCTCACCCAGTTGCGCCACCGCTTTGTAGCTCGTATCCATCAGCGTGACCCGCGCTTCCAGGTCGGGCACCAGCAGCAGCCCCTTGCGCTGATCGAAATGGCACGGCAGCTTCACATCGCCCTCTCCGCCGAAGCCCAGGTGCTTCCCGTCCAGCGTGAAATACTGCAGCCGCCGGTTGCTGCGGTCCGCCACCAGAATCCGCGGCTCCTTCGCCTGGTGGTCAAAGGCGATGCCGTGCGGACAATCCAGTTGCCCCGCCGACTTGCCCTTGCCGCCGAAAGTGAACTTCCACTCGCCCTTCGGGCTGTAGACGTTGATGTAGCTCGACCCGTAGCCGTCGCCCACATACACGTCCCCGTTCGGAGCCACCGTCAGGTTCGTCGGGCTGAACTTCTGCTTCTTCCCGTCCGCCCCCGGCTTGTACGCCGGCGACTCCTCCGGATACCCGGTCTCCCACACCTTCTCGCCCTTCAACGTGTACTTCCCCACCAGCGCCCGCTTCGTGTCGCACAGGTACAGGAACTCGTCCCGCCCCTCTTTGCGCAGCGTCAGACCGTGCGCACCGCCCTTGAACTCCTTGCCCCAGCTCCGGACGAACTTCCCCTTCTTGTCGAAGACCACCATCGTGTCCTCAGACTCCGAGGTCGCATGCACCGTGTGATGCACATACACCTGGCCCTGCGAATCCACACCCACGCCGTGCGTATTGCCGTACTTGATCGTCCGCGGCAGTTCGCCCCAGTCGTGGATCACCTCGAACATGTACGCCCCATTGCCGGTGGTCGGCAGCTTCAACCCCGACTTGTCGCCGGCAAGCACGGCGGGCGCCGCCGTCACGGCGGAAACGAAAACACGGCGGGTGATTGGATTGGACATCCGGTAAGCTCCTCTTCGATTGAATACTTTACCAGATGGACAAGTAGAGCAAAACGGCCCAGCCCCGGAACCTGGTTCCGAGGCTGGGCCGTAGGAGGAGGAGAAACGGTTACTTACTTGGATCCGCTGAACGAACCCTTCGTCCCGTTCGGCGTCTGGTAGGTGCCCTTCACCGTCGAGCCTTCGATCTTGCCGCTCACGGAGAACGCGCCTTCGCCAGTCGGAATCTTGAACGTGAACGTCGCGCCGTCCACCGTGCCGTCCGAAATCGGAGCCTCGTCGCCGCTTTCCATGATGATCTGGCCGGTCAGCTTCGTGCCGTCCTGCTTCAGATCCAGCGTGCTCTTCATCTCGTGGCCTTCACTATCCTTCGAGACTACCTTCCACTTGCCCGTAGCATCGGAGGCCGCGGTCGGAGCCGCCGCCGGTGCAGCCGAGGCGCCGTCCCGGTTCCCGGTCACCGGACCCGTGCTGCCATCCGGCAACACCAGGTTGCCCTTCAGTGCGTCCCCATCCTGCTTCAACTTGAACGCAATCTGCCCGAAATCCATCGTGATCTTGAAGGCCACGTCTTCGGCGGTAACTGCCAGATCCTGCAAAGGCAGCGAACCCTGCTCCGACACCAGCGTGCCATCATACTTGCCGCTGGCTTCCTTAATCACGAGATCGAACTTGTGGGTGTTGCCGTCCGGAGCCTGAGCCGACATCTTCCAGGTCCCGGCGACGCCGGCCGCGAACACGTTCAGACTCAGTACGAACAGCGAAGTCAATGTAAATATCTTTTTCAGCATCGGTTCTGCCACCTTGCGAGAGCTTTCTACAGCAACATCATACGACAGACTCAAATACGTTGATGTCAACAAACGGGCCCGGATGAGAACACTCCAGGCCCGTCATCAATTCGCAATCTGGCGGCAACACCTGCTTGAACCGGACACCCCGTCGGGCGCCGGCCAGAGCCGTGCCCGACTCTCTACTTCTTGGGCAGAATCACCGTATCAATCACGTGAATCACACCGTTATCGCACGCGATATCGGTCTTCACCACGGTTGCCTGATTCACCATTACCTTGCCGCCCGCGGTCGTGATTTTCACCGCTTCGCCTTCCACCGTTTTGGCGCTCTTCAGCTTCACCACATCCGAAGCCATCACCTTGCCCGCCACTACGTGGTAAGTCAGGATCTTCTTCAACTTCTCCGGATCCTTCAGCAGCCCTTCCACCGTGCCCGCCGGCAGTTTGGCAAATGCCTCATCCGTCGGGGCGAATACGGTGAAAGGCCCCGGGCTCTTCAACGTATCCACCAGGCCCGCGGCTTTCACCGCGGCCACTAATGTCTTAAAATCACCCGCGCTCACCGCCGTATCCACAATGTCCGCCGCATGCGCGGCAAGAGCCGATGCGGCAATCAGGGAAAACAGACACACGAATCGCTTCATCACATGTCCTCTTTTCGGAATCGAGAGTGTAAGGAAAACCGATGCAATCCGCTATCGCGCCCAGGTGGCCAGGCCACGGGCTCCGCAAACAACTTGCCCGTCCTGGCGCGCGGCGGTCTGCCAGTCTTCCTGGACGAAAGATATTCCGTCCACGTAGAAGCAGATGATCGCTGATTCTTGACTGCTTTAGTTTTTTTACCGGTCCTCTGGAGGCACCATCTCCGCCGTGACACCCGTCACCGGCTCAGCCGCCGCCTTCGACTGGACGATCTCCGTCGTCTCGTCGAACCGCCCGCCGTCGTCCCCTTCCAGTACGAGCTTCGCCAGCATCGCACCCTTCGACCAGCGCTGCCGGAACCGGTACTCGCCGGCCGACATCTGCGCCTGCGTCAGCGGGACCACCACCACCTTCCCATCCCGGTGCAGTTCCAACGACGCCTTCTTCGCATACCGCACCGGCGCCGACGCGCCATTCCAGCTGATAATGAACTCACGGCCATGCCGCGCCGCATGCAGCGACAGCATCTCCATGGGCGGATCAGCCTTCACCGGAACGGCCCGCACCACCGGCGGCCTCGGCCGCAGCAGCATCACGATGCCCGCCGCACCCAGCCCCAGCAGCACCACCGAGAACATCAGCAGGCTCCAGATCGCCTTCGGGTTGGTCCGGCGCCGCCGCTCCATCGGAGCCTGGATCTCGGCTACCTGCCCCTGCTGCCCGCTCAGAGCAACCAGCACTTCCGGCGCTTCCAACACCTTCTTCGGCCGCCGCCCACCCGGCTCACGCCGCGCAATCGCGACCGGCTCAATGATCGACCTCGGCTCCGCGAAACCCAACTCTCCGCCGGCCCCGAGATGAACCTGCACCTCGGCGTCACCCAACCGGTCCGGCCGCACCACCATGAGGAACGACGCCGCAGGCAGCAATCGGCTGTGCCACGCCCGCTCCTCCGCTGTCACCGGCAGCGCGCCTTTCGGGTGAGAAACGAACCAACCCAGCACTTCCTTCTCGGGCGCCGCGCCGCACGCCTTCACCAGCGCGGTCAGCTCCGCTTCGTCCCGCGCGGACAGCAGAAAAGACGGTCCCCGCGAGTGGTCGCAGGCAATCGGCCGCCACGCCTCCACCACCACGCCATTCTCCAGGCGCCGGCCCACCAGCATTCCGCCCATGCCCAGACACACCGCGCCGTTCATCGCGCGCGACGTCTCAAAGCGAACCTCTTCCAGGATGTTTCCGGTGAATTCGATGCGATAGCGGCTGGCTTCCGCCTGCCAGCTTTGATCTGCCGAACCTCCCGTCAGAATGCGGGGCGGCAGACCCTGAAGTGAAAGTCCCAAACCGGCCTCCTCCAACCACGCGATCCGAGCCGGACTTCTACCGAGTCAACTTATGCTAGGCTTCGCGGAAATCAACAACCTGTTCCAGTGAACCCCTCCACCTGAACGGGTGTTGAACGGGCACGAGAGGCTGTTGGATATCTCCACAGCCTTCTTCATTTGTTCACCGGCAGTCGAGAACAACCGCCACCGGATCGATTTCATTGTACCCTGTAATGCAACTCTCGTTTCTCCGCTGAATCATACTCAGTGAAACGTTTGTCCAGATGAGATTTACCTATACGGTCACCACAGCGGCCGCTCTCGCGGTCGCCTCGCTTCGAGCTCACAAACTGCGCAGCTTTCTCACCCTCCTCGGAGTCATCATCGGAGTCAGCAGCGTCGTCATTGTCGGCGCCGCCATCGAAGGACTCGGCACCTACGCCGAGGAGACCACCTCCAAAGTCTTCGGCAGCGACGGCTACCAGATCGGTCAACTGCTCCAGGTCGGCCGTCTCTCCCGCCGCGAACGCATCGAGAAGCTCAAGTACAATCACCAGATCCGCCCGGACGATTACGCCTACCTCCGCCAGACCACCGGCAGCCAGATACTCTACAGCCCCTACCGCCTCCGGGCCGAGGACATCCACTTCGAAAGCCGCCTGCTCGAAAGCACCTCCATCATCGGCGTCTCCGCCAACCTGGCCGAGATCCGCGAGGTCGACCTCACCGACGGCCGCTTCTTCACCGAGCAGGAGGAACACAACGAGGTGCCCGTCGCCGTCATCGGCGAGGACGTCCGCACCGAGTTCTTCCCCCGACCGCTCACCCCTCGGCAAGACCATCCGCATCAGTGGCTTCGAATTCGCCTGGGCATCGGGGTCCAGGAGAAGATCGGCAGCGCCGGAGGCCAGTCGCAGGACAACGTCGCCTTAATCCCCTCCACCGTCTTCAACCGCCTCTACGGGCCCGAAAAGACGATGCTCCTCTTCGCCCGCGCCCGACCGGAAACCGGCCTCACCTTGGAACAGGCCCTAGACCTATCCCGAGTCGCCCTCCGCACCCGCTTCAAGGCCCGGCCCGGCAAACCCGACAACTTCGATACCATCACACCCGACTCCATCCGCGAGTTCATCGGCCGCATCATGGGCCTCATCGGAGCCGTGGTCGTCCCCATCACCTGCATCTCCCTGGTGGTCGGCGGCATCAGGTGCTGTTCGGATTCTTATCGTGTCTTTCCCTATTTAACCTT
>JASGIE010000081.1:0-18809 GCA_049841055.1 Paludibaculum sp.
TTATATTGCTAAGGTTAATAGGGAAACACGATAGAATCCGAACAGCACCTTCATGGCCACTCGCAGGTGGATGTGTGGAAGGCCCTGGCGAATCATCCGGCCACGCTCCGGCAGGTGTGGGAGGAAGTGAGTAAGGCCGTGATGGCGCCTGGCGCGCTGGATCCCCTGGTGAAGGAGATGATCTACGTCGCCGTGAGCGCCACCAATGGCTGCGAGTATTGCACTTACTCCCATACCGCCGGCGCGCGGGCCAAGGGCATGACTGAAGAGATGCTCGGTGAGGTGTTGGCTGTGGCTTCCCTGGCCAATAAGACGAACCGATTGGCGAATGGGTACAGGGTTCCCGTGGATGAGCAGTTCCGGCGGCCGTAGAGTCCGTGTTGGGCTAGTGCGCCTGCTCAACGTCTGGGCGCTGACGGGCGGAGTGTTGCTGGCGCAGGCACCGGTCGGGGCTGTCGAAGAGAAGGCCCGCGTCCGGCAGATGGCGATGGGGCGTGAGTATGCCCGGGAGCTGCGAACCGAGACGGTGGCGTTCGACAGCGCCGTGGTGCAGGGTTACGTGGATCGGTTAGGACGGTTGCTGGCGGCGCAGATGCCAGGGGCAGCGCCTTCGTTCGAGTTCACGGTGGCGGAGTTCACCGCGTGTCCGGCGACCCAGGAACCAGCAGCCTTGCCCGGTGGGTTTGTGTTCTTCCCCGCCCGCCTGCTGGCAGCCGCCAGGAACGAGAGCGAATTCGCGGCAGTGATTGCTCATGCTGTCGCGCATGAGGTGCTCCACCAAAGGCCGGTGGTTGTGCCGCAAGGCGGTGGCGCCGTTCCGCTGCTGATGCTCGGTGGCTGGACGAGCGACTGCCAGAGGCGGCAGAGTGTGCCCCTCGGGTTTGCCGCGACGTGGCAGAAGCAGGAACGGGAAGCGGATGCGCTGGCCTGGCAGGCGCTGGAGGCGTCGGGGTTCGATCCGCGGGCGCTGACCGTCTATCTGCAGCGTATGGCGGAGTCGACCAGTACAGAGATTCAACGTGGGCAGCAGACCGAGCGGCTGGCAGCACTGCCTTCCCTGCAGGCGACCACAGCGAGGCAGGATAATGCGGAGTTCGAGGCAGTTCGCGCGGAGATCCGGCGGTTTGTCGAGGCGCACTCCACCACGCCGATTGCAGCCATCACTGCTCGGCAGCAAGAGGTAATGCAGTACCTCTTTTCGTGGAGATGCGCGAAAGGACAAGCAGACCTGTGCCTGTGGACGAGCTCTACCCATAGTGTCCTGGTGACAAGCCAAGGCACCGCATTCATTCCCTAGCAAGTCCAGATTGCGGAATCCGAGGAGCTCTGGTTGCCATCCTAGATAGGCAACAACTACCCCACCAGTTCAAAAGGAGCACGGATGTCACAGTTGACAGGCAAGGTCGCCGTCGTTACAGGGGCTTCCCGCGGGATTGGAGCCGCCATTGCGAAACGGCTCGCCCAGGATGGCGCGAGCGTCGCCATTACTTACGCCGCTTCGCCCGACAAAGCAGAGGAAGTCGTGAAGTCGATTGAAGGCGCCGGGGGCAAGGCGCTGGCGATTCAGGCCGACAGCGGCGACGCCGCGGCCGTGAAGGGGGCAGTCGCCTTCGCGGCTGAGAAGTTTGGACGGCTGGACATCCTGGTGAACAACGCTGGTTTGGCGTTTATGGCTCCGATTGGCGAATTCCCTGAGGATCAGTTCGAGCGGCTGCTGGCGGTGAATGTGCGCGGTGTCTTCAGCGCGACCAAAGAGGCGGTCCGGCACATGAGCGACGGCGGCCGGATCATCATGATTGGCAGCATCAACGGGGATTTCGTGCCGTTCATAGGCGGGTCTGTCTACGCGCTGACCAAGGCGGCGATCTCGGGCTTCACTCATGGTCTGGCGCGGGATCTCGGTCCGCGGGGCATCACGGTGAATAACCTGCAGCCCGGTCCGGTGGATACTGACATGAACCCGGCGGGCGGCCCCAATGCGGCCGGCCTGAAGGCAATGATGGCACTGCAGCGATTCGGCAAAGGCAGTGAGATTGCCGCTCTGGTCTCACTGCTGGCGGGCCCCGAGGGCGGATACATCACGGGCGCCAGCCTGAACATCGACGGCGGTTTCAGCGCCTGAACCGCGGTCTGGTCCCAGGTCCTCGCGCTTTCGATACCAAGACCTGATTCTCTCAATGCGGTAATAATGTGAGGCAGAGGTTTTCGGGTGATGGTCAGTGAGCAGGAACCAACTCAGCAGGCGGCGCGAGTAGTCAACCCGCGGCAAGGAGCCCTCGTCAAGTATTTCGTCATGGCCTTTGTCGAGTTCTCGATTCTGAGATTTGTATCCGGAAGAGGGGACTGGTACAGAGCGTGGTTGTACGTAGCGATCAAACTGGGCGCACAGATGGCGGTGGGACAGATCATCCTGCGGAAGCATCCTGATCTGCTGGCGGAACGGTCGCGGATGCAGAAGGGCACCAAGAGTTGGGACAAATGGCTGGCGGTGCTGGTTGCCCTGGTGGGCCCGATTTCGATGTGGGTAGTGGCAGCCCTGGAGGCCCGGTGGATCTGGCCCCTCCGCGTCGACATTGGTTCCTCCATTGCCGGCTTCGTTGTTTGCCTGCTGGGCATCGTGATCACAGCCTGGGCGATGATGTCGAACCGGTTCTTCGCGGCTACGGTGCGCATCCAGGAAGATCGCGGCCAGGTGGTGGTGGATCAGGGCCCCTATGGGTATGTCCGGCATCCCGGCTACGCGGGTGCGCTGGTGTTTACGCTGGCATCGCCCATTGCCATGGGCTCGTGGTATGCACTGATCCCGGCGGCGTTCACGGCCATCGTCTTGGCGGTGCGCACGGCACTGGAAGATCGGACTTTGCGGGCGGAACTGGCCGGGTATGTGGAGTATGCCGGCCGGGTGCGGGCGAGGCTCATTCCAGGGATCTGGTGATGGTCTAGCCAGCTTGGCGCAGAACGTGCTCCGCGGCCTTGACGCCGCGATACTGCGCTTCTTCGAACAACGACAATCCGCTGAGGTCGCAGTTCGCGTAGACGAGGGATCCGGCCGGCTTGGCGCGGCGCTGCCGCTCCGGATGGAAGATCGTGCCGGGCAGCGGACGGGGCATGGCGTGACCGATTCGGAAGATATCCATGCGCTTCACGCACTGGCGGATGTCGGGATGGGCGCGCTCGAGATCGGCGAAGATCTTCTCTTTCCACCAGTTCCAATCGCCGCCCAAAAGGATGCGGCGTTGGTCGGCGGCATTGCCGTCGGCCAGGGCCCAATAGAAGGTCCAGACAGTCTCCGCCTGGTGCATCGTCACGTTCTGGTGAGTCGCAATGACGTAGCCGAGCGCCGGTGAATTGTAGATCACGTTGTCCCAGGCATATTCCAGCCCTTTGTTGGCGGGCCAGCGGTCGAGCGTGAGATTCGCCGTGAGCCAGGGCGCGGAGTCAATGGGCCAGCGCGGCGGGGCGGGATCGATCAGCCACGACGCCAGGAAAGTCGGCGCGGCGTAGATCACGAAGTCGGCTTCATAGAGCGTCTTTTCGGTGAGGATCTCCCAGCGGCGGCCCGCCGGCTGGATGCGATAAACCATCGAGCCCGTGCGGACGTACTTGCCGAGCTTTGCCAGCAGCTTCTTGACGATCCAGCCATTGCCCTCTGGCCAGGTGAGAGGCCCTTTGTCTTCCGGCGCCCGGGCGGCAAAGTAGTGGAGCCCGGCCCAGGCGGAGATCTGTTCGGCATGGGTGCCGTAGTCGTCGCGCGTGGAGTAGTCGACGAACCACTTCAGGTAGGGCGAGTAGAGGCCTTCGCGCCGCATCCATTCGCCCATGGTGACGCGGTCCAACTGGCGCTCGCGGTCACTCGACTTGGGCATTCCTTCTTCCATGGGAATGCGGAAGGCTCCGGAGGCGTGGAACTCGGCGATGCGTTCCTCGAACTGCTTGAACTGGCGGGCATCGTCGGCGGTCAGGCCAATGGCGGGCTCGATGCTATCCTGCCAGCGGCCGTGCAGAAACAGGCGCTCCTGTGGGGAGTGGCAGAGCCAGCGCTCGCTCCAGACCCCGTCCTGGAGGAGGCCGAGCTCTTCACAAAGCTCGCGGACCAAAGTCTCGTTCCTGTCCGGCACCGGCAGGTAGTGAGCGGCCCAGGGATAAGCGGAGATTTCGTTCTGGCCGGACCGCGCGTTGCCGCCTGCCTGTTGTTCCATCTCGAGCAGGACGAAGTTGTGGAAGCCGCGCTTGTCCAGGCGCCAGGCCGCGGAGAGTCCGGCCACGCCGCCGCCGATGATGACCACCGGGACCTTCACGCGCTCGCGCGGCGCCGCCAGGCGGGCGTGATCACGCAGCAGGTGGCCGCGTTCCTGGGATTCGAAGACAAAACCGCCTTCGGTTTTCCGGTCGGTCTTGGGGGCCAGGCCGACCAGGGCGGAGGCTCCGAACTCGCGCCGCGTTGGCTTCATCGCACGATTTCGCGCCACTCCCGGTCGTAGTAGCGCACCAGGCTCTGATCATTCAGGCGGTTGGGCTCCACCGGCACCGGCGCCAGATCCGGCGGGAAATCGAACAACTCCGTCACGTTCTTTGTTGTGAGGAAGCGGAGGCCGGAAGGCAGTTGTGTGGGTGGGCGCCAATCGCCCTGGGTGCCGATGACGTAACCCCATTCACCGAACGAGGGGACGTAGACGTGGTAGGCATGGACATTGAATCCGGCCTGTTTCATCGTCTCGTTGATACACCAGAAGGATTGCCGCGCGAACATCGGCGAAGTGGACTGGACCACGGCCACTCCGTTCTGGGCCAGGTGGTGCTTCAGCAAGCGATAGAACGCGGTGGTGTAGAGCTTGCCCAGCGAGTAGTTGTTCGGGTCGGGGAAGTCGACGGCGATAAAGTCGTAGAGTTCATCGTTCTTCTCGAGCCACGGGAAGGCGTCGGCGTTCACGATGTGGACCTTGGGGTTCCTGAACGAACCGCCGTTCAACTGAACCAGCAGGGGATGGGTGGAGAACTGGCGCGTCATCTCGGGATCGAGATCGACCAGGGTGATGGACTCCAGCCCCGGATACTTCAGCATTTCGCGAACAGCCAACCCATCGCCGCCGCCCAGAACCAGCGCCCGTTTGGCTCCGGGGATGGAGGCCAGTCCGGGATGGACGAGACATTCGTGATAGCGGTACTCGTCGCGCGAGCTGAACTGCAAGTGCGAGTTCAGATAGAGCCGGTAGTCCTGTTTCCACTTGGTGAGGACGATGCGCTGGTAGGGTGTGGTCTTCGAGAAGATCACGTCGTCGGCGTAGAGGGCAGCATCCGCCGTGTCGGTGATGCGGTCAGCGGCCACCATGCCGCCACCGAGGATGAGCACGACCGCGGCACAGGCGGCTCGCTGCAACAGCGGCGACGGCAGGTGTTCCTTGAAAAGGAAGGTCGACCAGAGCGCGACGCCGGCATTCACCAGGCCGAACAGGACGGCGCTGCGCACCATGCCCATTTTGGGGACCAGGAACAACGGGAACAGCAGCGAGGCACCGAGGGCGCCCATGTAGTCGAAGGTGAGGACGTTGGCGACGAGTTCCTTGAACTGGAACCGCTCGCGCAGGATGCGCATGAGCAGGGGGATTTCCAGGCCGACAAGCACGCCGATGCCGATCACGAGGAGATAGAGCAGGAAACGGAAGCCTGTAGTGTAAGTGAACGAGAGGAAGAGGATCGTGGACGAAAACCCACCGAGCAGGCCCACCATGAGTTCGATGGTGATGAACCGCGACACCAGGGCGCGGTTGATGAATCTCGACAGCCAGCTGCCGATGCCCATCGCAAACAGGTAGCTGCCGATGATCGTGCTGAATTGCAGCACGCTGTCGCCGAGCAGGTAGCTGGCCAGCGTGCCGGCGATCAGTTCGTAGATCAGGCCGCAGGCCGCGATCAGAAAGACGGAAAGGAAGAGGACCAGCGCCATGAAGGAACGTGTGCCCGGCCCGCAGGCACGGGCCTCCGTTTAGTGGACAGCCGAGGCGACGATAATCGCGATGCCCAGTGCCATCAGCCCCGCAAAGATCGCCAGCGCCGTGTTCTGTTTCTCCACGATCTCCTTCCAGAGATCGTAAGGTGTGATCTTATCCCAGGTGATGAAGCTCACCACCAGGATCACCACGCCGACCACGGCATAGATGAGCGCGTTGATCAACGAACCGAGATGGAATTCAATGCCCATGTGTTTCCTTTCCTCATTGTGTAGCGATGCGCTACTTGCCGCCAAACCAGTGTGGCAGATAGCCGTAGTGCGAGCGGTAGACGCCCGGGTTCTCGCGAACGGACTTGGGGATATTCTTCACTTCGTTGATGGAGGACAGGCTGAAGCCGGTCCACTGCCCCACCGAGACCATCCCCAGCAGGACCATCCCATAGAGTGTGTAGAGTGGGTTTTTCATCAGTCGTCGTCTCCGCTACTGGAGGAGGACGGGGCGTAATCACTTTCCGACCAGCGCCTCCCCTCGAATGCCATTGACCGGATGCCGCTCAGAATCGGCGGGATCAGCAGCAGCGGCAAGGCGAGCCAGAACAGCCACGTACTTGGGACGTCGCGCCGCACCGTGACCTCATAGTTCATCGTCATGCCGGAAGCAGCCGTGGCCGATGCCTGGGCGTCCATTTCGGGCTCGATCCTGAGATAGTACCGGCCGGCCGGAACCCTGGGCAGGATCACGCTGTCCTTCGCTTTGCCTTCCGACCACGAACCATCGCTGTCGCGTCCGGAGTAGTAGCTTACTTCGCGGCCGAAGTCGAAGCCCTGCGCGCCGTCCTCTCGGAGCAGCGCGAGGCTGAAGTAGGCCCAGTTGTTTTTCAGGTCGGTGCTCAACTCGACTTCGACATTTCCCCGTCCGGGTACGTCGAACGGTTGCGTCACAAAGGAATGCTCACCGGGTACCGCCTGCGCAAAGTGGAAGCTCTGGTCGAAGATCACCCGGTTGCTGGCGCTGAACGTAAAGTACGCCAGCAGCACGGCCCAAACCACGCACAGCAGCATGAAGGTACGCCACGCGGAACGTACTTTGCCCTGGTAAGGAGACGGCTGGTTGGCATAGACGCCCTGCGGAGCCGGCAGCTTCGTCTTGAGCTGGAAGGATTGCTCGATCTCGCCGCCTGAAATATAGGTACCGAACGACCAGTTGACCTCACCTTCGGTCTGCTCGGACGACATCATGTAGGGCGGAGCGATGTAGTCGTCGACGGTATTCGTTTCGCCGACCCGTACGGCCCACGGGAATTCGCCCATGACAAAAGCCGTGCGGGCGACCGCGTTCTGAAAATGTTTGTAGGCGACGTTGTTGTAGCTGACGGCCTTGCGCCCGCCCATTGTTGTGAACGCAGGCAGGCCGTGGACGGTAAGAACATCGTTCCAATGCCCGTCGTACTGCGTCAGGTAGCGGAATCCCTTGAACGGATTAAACAGCAGATACTCATGCCAGGAGTACTCGGTGCCGTCGACATTGATCGACCGCACCTGAAAGCCGATGACTTCGTAGGGGACGCCGCGGTACTTCCCTCGAGTGCCGAGCGGGATCAACGGTCGCACCCGCAGACGCTCGTCGAACTGCTGGAGGATCTGGAGTTCCGACGTGGTGGGATCAATGATGCTGCAGCACTGCACGCACACGGCGCTGCGCGTGTGCGCAAAGCCGCGCAGTTCAATATTGCCGCCGCAATTCGGGCAATTGATCGCTTTCGGTTTCGGGACGCGGGACGGCGCTACCATCCTTCAAACTCCCTCAGGCCGGTGAGCTTCAGCGCTTCGATGTCCACATACCGGCCCATGAACAACAGCGGGGGCGCCTCGGAGTAGTCGATGGTCGCAAAGCGCGCGTCCATGGTCCGCAGGTCGGCGGTCATGAACTCACTGCGATCTGTCGTCGTGAAGGGCAGCTCACCTTCAAATCCGACGTAGCGAACCTTGGTCAGGTGCGTGACCATGAACTGCGCACCCTGCAATTGGAACACCTGCCCCTTGTTCAGTTCCAAGGGCGTGGGGAACGTGATGGGCGGAGTCACCGCGAACGACACGGCATAGTCGGCCTGCGCATCGCTCAACCAGCCGTTGGTGCCGTCGTTGAAAACCAGGTGCCACTCGTTCCAGTTGCCCTGCTCCCATTCGTAGCGAATGCGGCCGATCACGGTGAAGTGCTTGTTGTCGAAGAACCCCTCGGACATCAACTGGATGGCCGAGGCGTCCGGCGGCAGGTCGGCGACGGTGCCCACTGCCTCCAGGTTCACATCGCGGCGGATGATGATCGCCTGGCAGTAGGGACAGGCGGCCTGCACCGCGCTGGACCAGGCAAATTTGATAGGGGCACCACAGTTGGGGCAGTTTGAGGAGGGTCCACTCATGAAAGCGTCCGCTCCAGTCTTCTGACATCCACCCGGCGGGCCTCGAACCGGCGCGTGAGTTCGTTTTCAAAGGCCCAGTTTTCACGAGGCTTGCAGCAGAACAGGTTCAGCGACAGCGCGCCAAGCTCCGGGAAGGTGTGTACGGCCAGGTGAGACTCCGCCAGTAAGGATAGCCCCGTGATGCCTCCGGGCAGAGCCGGAGTGGGTCCCGGAAACTGGTGCCAAACTGTCGGGGCGACTGGGTGGAGTTGTAGACCGGCGACCATGTCTTCAAATAGGGCCTCGAGCGCCGGCAGAGAGGCCAGGGTGGCCGGATCGCATCCTGCGGCGTCGACCACCCATTCACAGCCGGAAGTCATTGGAGTGATGGTAACTCGAATTCGCGACCTACTGCTGAGGTTTACCGCACTCCGGGCAGAACTTCGCGGCCCGTGGAATTTTCTGCCCGCACTCGGAACAGAACTTCGTGTCAGGCGCAGCTGCCGCCCCGGCCACAGGCGCCAAGGGCACCACCGGAGGCGCGGCCTGCGGAGCAGCGGGCGGAGGAGCCTGCGGAGGCTGTTGCGCCTGCGGATTCATCGCCTGCGAGAACACCTGCCCCAGCCCGACACCCGCACCGAGACCGACGCCGAGGCCGGCCAGTCCGCCGCCTTCGTTCGCAGCCGCGATGGGCAGCGAGTTGGCCGCCTGGAACTGCGTATACTGCTGCATGTTCCCGATCATGTTCATGCCGACCCGCGTGTCGAGGAACTTCTGCAGCTCTTCTGGGAGCGAGAGGTTCTCCACGACGAACTGATCGATGCCGATGCCGAGTTCAGCGAAAACCGGGGTAATCGACGCCTTGATCCGTTCGCCGACTTCCACCAGGTTGGCGGCCATGTCCAGGAAGGGAATCTGGCTTTCGGCGAAGGCATCCGACATGCGGCCGACGATCGTTCTGGCGCAGCTGCGGCTCCACTTCGCTCACCCGGTAGACTTCGCCAAAGCCGCTCACTTTGGTGAGGAACAGCTTGGGATTCTCGATGTGCCACGAATAAACGCCGAAACCACGCAGGCGGATTGCACCGAAGTCTTTGTCGCGAATCGTGACCGGCTGGGCGGTACCCCAGCGCTGGGCGATCTGCTGCCTGGTCGAAAAGTAGAAGACGTCGCTCTTGAACGGGGACGCAAACATTTTGTCCCAGTTCTGGAGGTTGGTCAGCAACGGCAGGGTTCGAGTGTTGAGCGTGTACAGCCCGGGGCTGAAGATGTCGGCGCAGCGGCCTTCGTTGACGAACATCGCCGCCTGCGACTCACGCACCGTAAGTTGCGCACCATTCTGGATTTCCATGTCCTGCATGGGATACCGGTACGCAAGGACACCATCTTCCTGGTCCGTCCACTGGATTACGTCAATGAACTGTTTCTTGAGAAAGGATTTGATCTGATCACCAAGGGCCATTTGTGACTCTCCGCGTCACCTGAGTATACGGCAACCCGTTGACAGTTGTTCCCGGAATCGGACAATCGCGCGGCGGCCTGCACATCCTGTACAAACCCGTGATCGAAATTGCAGCTTCATCGCGCTAGTTACGATTGAGCGCGGACATGGCAAGTGCCGGTGGTTGACCGCCCGATCGCGCCAAAAGATCCCCCTGGAGTTGTTTTGTGAACTGGTTGCTGACGATTCTTGTCGGAATCATTACCGCTGTGGCCTGCGGAGCCGCAGCCTGTTATCTCGGCACTCTGTGCGTGGAGTGGTACAGCATCTCGAGCTTCGAAGGGGGCTCCGGCTACTTCGTGGCCTTCCTGACACTTTTTGGGGCCGTGCTCGGCCTGATTCTGGGGATCATCACCTCCCGGGTCATCGCCGGCAGTGCCTCCCCCGGGTTCCTTCGGGCGCAGGGGACGTCGCTCGTTGAAGTGATCCTGCTCTTCTGTGTGGTCGCGCTGTTCTGCCGACTGGGGGGCACCATTGCCCCCACCATCGACGGCGAGCCGCTGCAACTGGAAGTGGAGCTGAAATGTCCGCGCGGGGTGATTCCCGCGGAGCAGCCCGACCACCCGTACATGAACTGTACGCTCACGCCCCTCGACGGGGGGAACAACCGGCTGAGTTCCCAGGGCGGCGAGATGTTGTGGAAGAAGGCGGTTGAATCAGACGATCAATGGACTGTGCCCTGCCGTGTTCCTCTCTTCAGTGACCGGCCCCGGCGCACTGTCCGCATACTGGTGAACGCCTCCACCGATATCGAATTCATGCTCGACCTGCCGGCCAAGCCCCGAGGGGAGCACCTGAACTGGGGGAATTGGAGGAGCGACCGGTTCCTGGAGGAGAAGGACAAGCCGGTCAACGGGTATTCCTACCGGTTCCGGGTCCGCCGGTCGGGCGAAGTGAGAAGCGAGAAGGAACAGGAAGCTCGCGCGGAGTACGAGGAAAGGATGCGGGCCTTCGCGGCGCTTACGCCGGATCAACCTCTGGAGCGCTGGATCGCTTTTGGGCTGGACGACGCGGCCGACAAGCAGCGCATAGCGCGTGTCGTCGTGGATCGAATGACAGAACTGCCGGCGCTGATACGGAGTTCCGATCCTGAACAACTGCGCGGCTTGACCATCGTCCTCTCCACGGTCCAATCGTTGCCGGCCGACGTAGACGAACCGATGCGCCAGGCGGCGGTGGCGCTGGCCGAGCGAATGCGCTCGATCCCGGCGCCCGTCAGCAATCCGGACAACACGCTCCTGGGACAACTGCGTGGTGTCTACTGGACCTGGCACGAAATGGCGGGCCACGTGCAGAACCACAAGATTAGCGATTTCCACGGCTCGATGAAGGCGCTGCTGGCGGTGGCCGACGCCCGTTCCGGCGACAGTCATGAGTTCGGCGCGCTGGCCGAGTCCCTCCGTTCCGACCTGCAGGAACAACACCAGTAATTCTCGACGCAGATTCCATACCGAAAGCACACTGCCCATGTCTCACTCGTTCGGATTCACCATCTACACTTTTCCCGCCCGACTGGCGGATCTCGGGTTTGAGATCGCCGTTCCCTCGGACTGGACTATTCACGATCTGCCGATGGAGGATGTCGACTTTAGCAATCCAATCGCATTCGCCCCGCTGATGGTCGCCACTTCGCCGGTCGCCGCCGTCGCGCTCACAGTCGCCGCGCGTCCGGCTTATAACAACGGATCGGTACGCGACTGGGTCACCTACCTGCTGGAGAACAACGAGATCCAGATGACCGCGGGCGGACCGCGCGAAGTCGGCCCCATCGAGGGCATCATGGCCCTGGGCCGCCAGAATCAGGAAGGCACCTGGCTGGACCACCGTTTCTTCCTCTTTGAAGACGGTGGCCGCCTGGTGAACGTCAACCTGATGGCGCCGGAGTCCATCGCGGGCTCATTCGAACCGGTCTGGCAGGCGGTGATGGAGTACTTCAAGCTCTCGTCGCCCAAGGGCCAGAACGTGCCTGTGTCTTACGTCGCGCCGCCCGCCGAAGAGCCGCAGGAAGCACTCGCGCCGGAAGCGGAGGCGCCCACGCAGGATCCGGCGGAGACTCCGGTAGGTTTCGCGCGGTACGCCCTGGCGGACGACGCGGCTTCGCTGGACCCGGACAATTCCACGAATACCAACCTCCGCGATAGCGGCCACGGCTTGACGCCGCGCATCAAGGCTGAGGACGCAGAGGCACGCAAGGTGACCATCGCCGCCGGCTCCATTGCCGCGTTGGTGGACGTGCCGATGGGCTGGTACGCCATGGACGATGGCAAACGGACGCTTGTGTTTGAGCCCACGGGGGAAGTCCAGATCAACCTGAATGTCATCCCCCGCTTCCTCCGCAGTACCGACGAGATTCTGGACGACCTGCAGCGCGAGGCGGACCAATCCTACGACGACCCCAAAATGCTGCGGCTGGCCGAGGACGGACTCTACGCTCTGAGCATCCGCAACATCTTCGACCGCGGCGTCGAAATCGAGCAACTCCACCTGCTGCGCGAGGGACGGGACGGGTCCACCATGCTACGCGCCAGGGTGACGGCAACCCCGGCGCGCATGCAGGACGCCGCGAACCTGGCCGAGTTGATCCTCAAGAGCATCACCTTCCCCGGCGCTGAACCCGACCCCAGCCGGCCCGAATGGTGGAACAAGGCTGTTGCGCTGGAGAACGCAGACCGCTTGAAGGAAGCGGAGAAGATGATCGCCGACTCAGTGCCACATATTGCGTTCGCGATCGCCACGGCCGACATGTACCGTCTGCGCATGATCCGTCTGAGAGAGCAGCATGATGGCCAGGGGGCGCACCTTGCCTGGAAAGAGGCGGCGGACTGGGCGCGCACTTACGCCAGCATGGCCACCAGCGGTGGTGAAGGCGCCGCGCTTTCCCGTGAACGGGATCAGTTCCTGAAGGAGCTTGGACCCGACCCCGGCGGGCGAGGTTGAGCCAGGATCTCACCGGCAACATCGCGCGGCCCTGGCCTGACTTTTCTCATTCTTTGCTACTGTGGGGTTACCACCCCGAACGGCGTTCTTCCCAGTCGCTTCAGAGGCCGGGCGCGGGACCATCTGGGCTATGCGAACCCTCTTCACCGCCTTACTGTGCCTCCTGTGTTTCCAGCAGCTCTCTCGTGCTCAGGAGAACTACGAGATCCAGGTCTACGGCAGCGAGACCATGCCGCCGCACAGGACCATGCTGGAGTTCCACACCAACTTCACGGTCCAGGGCACCAAGACCGTAACGGAGGGGATGCGCCCGACGAATCACGCCTGGCATGAGACTCTTGAACTGACTCACGGTTTCAACGACTGGTTCGAGACTGGCTTCTACGTCTTCATGACCAACAGCCGCGGCTACGGCTGGCAATGGGTGGGCGACCACATCCGGCCCAGGGTACGTGTCCCGCCATCCTGGCATTGGCCGGTCGGCGTCAGCCTCTCCACTGAGGTCGGTTACCAGCGGGCGGTTTACGCCGGAGATACCTGGAATATGGAGATCCGTCCCATCGTCGATAAGGAATTGGGCCCCTGGTATCTGAGTTTCAACCCGACTGTCGACCGTGCGTTCCACGGTCCGGGCGTTGCCTCCGGGGTCGTCTTTTCGCCGAATTTCAAAGCGAGCTACGCCATTACGAAGAAGATCAACTTCGGCGGGGAGTATTACGGGTCGCTGGGTCCGCTGCACGCGTTCGTCCCGTTGAGAGAGCAGGAACACCAAATCTTCCCAACCCTGGATATCGACTTTGGCCCGGACTGGGAATTCAACTTCGGCGTCGGTATCGGCTTCACGGGGTCTACCGACCACATGATCATGAAGATGATCATTGGGCGGAGGTTCGGCTCGCTTTCCTGGAAACATCACAGCAGAGAAAGCCATTAGCCTGCGGGCGTGGGTGCGTCATGCCTGGCGGAGCGCTATACTACGCCCAAGCTGAGAACCTGATCCTGGGGAAAAACAATGGTTCAACTTAGTGTGAATGGCGTCGCACGCAAATTTGACGGCGATCCGGAGATGCCTCTGCTGTGGTACCTGCGCGATCTGCTGGAACTGTCGGGAACAAAGTACGGGTGCGGAGCCGGCCTCTGCGGAGCCTGCACCGTCCATGTGAACGGACAACCGGTGCGCAGTTGCATTACTGCGATGAAGGACACCGCCGGCAAGAAGATCACGACGATTGAAGGGCTGAGTCCCAACGGAACCCACCCTCTGCAATTGGCATGGCAGGAACTGAACGTCATGCAGTGCGGCTACTGCCAAGGCGGCCAGATTATGCAAGCGGCCGGCCTGTTGAAAGAGAAGCCGAAACCGACAGACGCTGATATCGACGCCTACATGACCGGCAATCTCTGCCGCTGTGGTACGTATCAACGAATCCGCTCCGCCATCAAGAAGGCAGCGGGGGTGAAGGCATGACCGGCGTATACCGTTTGGACCGCCGCGACTTCCTGGGCGGGCTCTTTTCCGCCGGAGCGTTGGTATTGGCATCTCCACTGACCCTGGAGGGCGCAGTCCCTTCCTTCATGCCTACTGTCTATCTGGGCCTGGAACCGGACGGCACGGTGGTGATCGTCGCCCACCGTTCCGAGATGGGCACCGGCATCCGAACCTCGCTGCCCATGGTGGCAGCCGACGAGCTGGGCGCCGACTGGAAACGTGTCCGAATCGAGCAGGCTCTTGGCGATGAGAAATACGGTTCGCAGAATACCGACGGCTCGTGCTCGATCCGCGATTTCTACGATGCCCTGCGACAGGCCGGAGCCACCGCGCGCATGATGCTGGAACGTAGCGCCGCAACCCAGTGGCAGGTCCCGCTCAACGAGTGCTCCGCGGCGGATCATGAAATCGTCCATCGGGCTTCGGGCAAGAAGGCAGGTTTTGGCACGTTGGTAGCCGCAGCCGCCAAGCAGCCCGTGCCGGCCAAGGCCGATCTCAAGCTGAAGCCGGCGTCCGAGTTCAAATACATCGGCAAAGGCGTGCCGATGGCCGATCAGGTGGATATTGTCCGAGGCAAAGGCACGTTCGGCTACGATTCGAAGATGCCGGGCATGCTCTATGCGTCTATCGAACGGCCGCCGGTAGTCGGCGGCAGTGTGAAGAGCTTCGATGGCACGGCGGCCAAGGCGGTAAAAGGGGTGAAGGACGCGGTGGTCCTGCCCACGTTCCAGAAGCCCTATGGGTACAAGCAGCTCGGCGGTGTTGCCGTGCTGGCGGATAATACCTGGGCCGCGATGGAAGGCCGTAAGAAGCTCCAGGTGGAATGGGTCGGTGGGGAGAACGAATCGTTCGATTCCGACGCTTTCCGCAAGAAGATGAGCGAGACCGTCCGGTCGCCGCAGAAAGCAGCACGCAACAAGGGCGACGTCGACAAGGCCTTCGCTTCGGCCGCAAAGACACATGAGGCCGAATACTACTCGCCGCTACTTTCCCATGCGCCGATGGAGCCCCCGGCCGCGGTGGCGGAGTTCAAAGACGGCAAGGTGACTGCGTGGGCGGCCACCCAAAACCCTCAGGCAGTCCAGGAAGCGGTGTCGGATGCGTTGGGCATTCCAAAAACTGATGTCTTCTGCCACGTAACGTTGCTCGGTGGCGGTTTTGGTCGCAAGTCCAAACCCGATTACGTCGTCGAAGCCGCGCTGCTCTCCAAGCAGGTGGGCCGTCCCGTTAAAGTGAGCTGGACCCGTCAGGACGACATCAAGTTCGACTACTATCACGCCTGCGCCTCGGTCTACATGAAGGCCGGCCTCAATGCGCAGGGCCGCCCCGACGCGTGGCTGCAACGGGTTGCGGCTCCTTCGCTGATGAACCTCTATCAGAAGGACACGATGGAGCTGAGCCCGCTCGAACTCGGATTGGGCTTTATCGATGTACCTTTCGATGTCGCCAATCTGAGGGTAGAGAGTGGTCCCGCGGCTGCCCACGTACGCATCGGCTGGCTGCGCTCAGTCAACAATATCCAGCACGCCTTCGCCATCCACTCCTTTGTCGACGAACTGGCCCATCTGGCTGGCCGCGACACGGTGGAGTACGCCATGGACCTCATCGGCCCGGCGCGCAAAGTAGACTTCTCCGGACAGGGCTTCGAGCACTTCAACTACGGTCAGAAAGAAGACAAGTTCCCCCTCGACACCGGCCGGCTGCGGCGAGTGATTGAAGTGGTCACGGAGAAGTCGGGTTGGAGCAAGAACAAATCCAGTCCCGGCCATGGCTGGGGCTTCGCGGCGCACCGCAGCTTCCTGTGCTACGTCGCCACCGTGGTGGAGGTGAACGTGGATAAGAGCGGCAAGCTCACCATTCCCACCGTCCACTATGCCATCGACCCGGGTCAGGTCATCCACCCGGACCGCGTGATTTCGCAATTCCAGGGCGCCGCGGTCTTTGCCACCAGTGGAGCCCTGATGGGCGAGATCACAGCTACCGGTGGGAAGGTTCGTCAGGCCAACTTCAATAACTATCCGGTGGCCCGTATGAATGAGGCGCCGCAGCAGGTGCACGTGCACATCGTGCCGAGCGACGAGCCGCCGGGCGGCGTGGGTGAGCCCGGCGTCCCCACCATCGCGCCGGCTCTGGCCAACGCAATCTTCGCGGCGACCGGCAAGCGCATCCGCGAATTGCCGCTGAAGAAGACCAAGCTCGTGTAGTGGCGGTTGAGCCTCTCGATTCAGACGGCGGCTGGAGCGATCCGGCCGCCGTCAGCCGTTTCTGGGTGAGTTGGACGTTGCCCCTTCCTCGGCCCGGGATGCTATCGCCGATACTGGAATCACGGCTCATGGGTGCTGTTTTCCGGCCCACCACGCACTGGAAACGAAAGGAAACTAGAGAAGCATGGACCTTCAACTGGAAGGCAAGTCCGCTGTTGTGACTGGCGGAACCGCAGGCATCGGCCAGGCCATCGCCGCCCAACTCGCACAGGAAGGAGTCCGCGTCTACATCACCGGCCGGACCCAGGCCAGCCTGGACCGCGGGATCGCCGAGATCGCACCGAAACTCAAAGGCTCCGGCAGTGTCACAGGCATTCTGGCGGATCTCGGAAACCGTGAAGGCGCCGACACGCTGGTGCGTCATTTGCCGGAGGTCGACATCCTGGTCAACAACCTCGGCATCTACGAACCTAAGCCCTTTGTCGAAATCCCTGACGAGGACTGGCTGCGCCTGTTCGAAGTCAATGTGCTCAGCGGCGTCCGTGCATCCCGTGCCTACCTGCCCGGCATGCTGGCACGCAAGACCGGCCGCATCATCTTCATCGCCAGTGAATCGGCAGTCGCGGTTCCGGCCGAGATGCTGCACTACGGGATGACGAAGACCGCCCAGCTCTCCCTCTCACGCGGGCTCGCCGAGATGACCACCGGAACCGGCGTGACCGTGAATACCGTGATGCCCGGACCCACGATGTCGGCTGGCGTCGTCGGGTTCATCAAGTCGATCTCCGACGATCCGAATGCGGACTTCTCCGAACTCGAAACCGCCTTCTTCAAGAAGCACCGCTCCGCTTCCCTGCTGCAACGGTTGATCCAGCCGGAAGAAATCGCCAGCCTGGTGGCCTATCTGGCCAGCCCTCTGGCAGCTGCTACCAACGGAGCAGCCGTCCGGGCAGAAGGCGGGCTCGTCCACAGCATCATCTGATCGATCGCATACCGTTCGGGGACCACAGCCTGTCCGCCTGCGGACAGGAGCAGCACGGAACTGAACGCACCACCGGCGGTGAGCCCGCCTAAGCCGCAGAAAACAGGATCCTGGGCGGCGGCGAGCCAGTTGCACCCTGAAAGGGAGTTTGCCCGGAATCCTCAGCGGTGTTTGGTACTCGGCCCGGAGTTTCTCACGAACCCCGGGCCTTACGCTGTCGTTGCTGGTTACCATCTCGCTGGGCACCGGAGCGCCGGTCGCAATTCAAGGCTTTGTCCACGGGCTGTCGCCGAGAGAGTACCCCCTCCGGGATCCCGGCCGCGTCGTCTCCCTCTTCTCACGCAATCAGAAGAATGGAGCCGGTCCGCTGACCTTCGCGGACTTCAACACACTCAGGAAACAATCGACACGATTCGAGTGGGTCGGTGCGGCGCGCTTCACGCAGGCCTCGGTGACATTGGCCGGCCAGTCGCACCTGATCACCATCGGTGCGGTGACTCCGGAGCTGGCCGCGCTATTGGAGATCCCGCTGAAAGGCGGAGCGGTCCTCAGCCATCACACGTGGCAGAACGAATACTCGTCGAAGCGGGACGCCCAGGGTGAGCGGCTGCGCCTCAACCGCGCCGATGTCCAGGTCGACGGAGTCGCGCCAGACTGGCTGGAAGGACTCTATCGCGGCCAGCCCGTCGATCTCTGGATCCCGCTGGACGTGGAAACCCCGCGGGGCGGCGGCGGGAGCCTCTGGGGCGTGGGCCGGTTGCGATCAGACGAGCGGGTCGATCAGATCGAGATAGAAGGGATCTTCGTGCAGCCGTATACCGGAGCCCCGCCCGATACGGGAGACGGCATCGCCCGGGTCAACACGCTGCTGGGTCTGGCGGCCGCGGCCATCTTCTGTATTGCCGCTGTCAACGTCGCCACCCTGCTGCTGGGCCGCGCATCGGCCCGATCCCAGGAGACCTCACTGCGAATCGCCCTGGGCGCCCGCGCGAGCCAGCTCGTGGGCGATCTCCTCTCCGACAGCATCGTCCTCTCCGTCGTGGGCGGAGCCGGCGGATTGATCCTGGCGCTCTGGACCTCGAAAGTGGTACCAGCCCTCCTGTTCGAGCAGGACGCGTCGTTCCTGATCTTCGCGCCGCAACTGTCCACGGTCGTGGCTACGTCTGCCCTCTGCGGCGGCATCACAATTCTCTGTGGACTTCTGCCGGCCGTGGCCATCCCGCAGGATCGCCCGGCAGCCGTGCTGCGAACGGAAGGATCGGGCCCTTCCCGTACAGTGAGCTTCCTGCGTTCGGTTCTCGTTGTGGCGGAGATGGCGCTTTGTTTTCTCCTCCTCGTCTCCACGGC
>JASGIE010000082.1:0-43029 GCA_049841055.1 Paludibaculum sp.
TGCCCGGATCATGACGTGCTGGCGTTGCCGGCCTTGCAGGAGAAGCTCGATCGCGAGGCGGCGGAAACCAAGAGCCGCCCGGCCGAGGCGTTCGTGCCCGGCGCCTGCGGTGCTCGGCTGCCCGCGCAACGCCGACGACATCGCGTGGTCGGAATACAACCACCATTGGGCCGGCCTGTTCGTGCTGGCCATCGGCATCCTGGCGCTGCTCAACCGGGCGGGGCTGCGCTGGGCGCGGCACTGGCCGCTGCTGTTCCTCGGGCTCGCGGCCTTCCTGTTCGTCCGCTCCGATCCCGAGACCTGGCCGCTCGGGGACATCGGCCTGATCGAGCTGCGCGACGTCGAGGTCTTGCAGCACCGCGTGTTCGTGCTGCTGCTGATTGCCTTCGCCCTCTTCGAGTGGCGCTATGCGCGAGTGCCAAGCCGCATCCGCGCGCGGCGCTGGTGTTTCCGCTGATGTGTGCGGTCGGCGGTGCGCTGCTGCTCACGCACAGCCACGCCATCGCCAACGTGAAAGAGGCGCTGCTGATCGAGCTGACGCACACGCCGCTGGCGATCGCGGCGGTGGTCGCGGGCTGGTCGCGCTGGCTGGAGCTGCGGCTCGACCCGCCGGGCAACCGCTTCGCCGGGTGGGTCTGGCCGGTCTGCCTCGTGCTGATCGGCCTGATGCTGCTGTCGTATCGGGAGGCGTAGCTCGCGCGCGTGGCCGGTGCTAAGGCACGCGGCCACAACAGGAGAAACGATCCATGCGACTATCGCGCCGGGCCCTGCTCGGAGGGGGCGTCCTCACGGCTCCCGCCATCCGCCGCGCCCGCGCGGCCGACGCCGCCCCGATCCGCATCGGCGTGCTGAACGACCAGTCCGGCCCCTATCGCGACGATGACGGTCCCGACCGGTACGGCCTGCGCCCGGCAGGTGGTGAAGGATTTCGGGATTTCGGAAAGACTGGAATCGGTCGAAATTGTGGCGCCGACCATCAGAAGAAGCCCGATGTCGGCGCGTCCATCGTGCGCCAATGGTTCGACCGTGACGGCGTCGACGCTATCGTCGATGTCGCAGCTCGTCAGTCGGGCTCGCGTGCAATAACATTGTGAGCGAGAAGAACAGGTCGACCTGAACTCTGCGCACCAGCTCGTCGTGATCCTGACCGGCAAGTACTGAGCGCCAACCTCGTGCATTGGACCATGGACACCTTATGGCGCGGACACTCCATCGGCCTCGGCGCATCGTGAAGAAGAACGGCGGGTCGATTTCTGGTTCTTCATCACCGCCGACTATATCTTCGGCCAAGACGCTGAAGAGGACGCGACGAGGTTCGTCAACGAGGCGGGCGGCAAGGTGCTCGGCGCATTGCGCTGTTCCCTTCCTCCCCGCAAGACCACCGATTTCTCGTCCTATCTGCTCCACGCCCAGGCAAGCTTGGCGCCCAGGTGCTCGTGTTCGCCAAGGCGGGGGCCACTCCGACTTCACCAACTCATCAAGCAGGCGCATGAGTTTCGGATTGCAACAAGCAACTCCATGACCATTGCGCGCTCACATCTAGATGCGCGATGTATCGGCGCTTGGGCCTGGACACGTTGCGCCAGGGTATGGCGCTGGAGCAAATGTTTCTACTGGGACTTGAACTACCGCACCCGCGCCTGCAAAACCGGGTGAAAGCGCAAAATCTCCCGAAACGGCGTGTGTCCCGAACATGAACAATGCGGGCAATTATGGGTCATGCTGCATTACCTCAAGGCGGTGAAGGAAATCGGTGTCGAGCCGCGAAGGCCTATGGAAAAGAAGTGGTCGCACACATGAAGGCAATGCCAACCGACGATGACTGCTTCGGCAAGGGCTAAATTCGTGACGACGGCCGCAAGCTCCATCCGGTCTATCTGTGTCGAAGCGAAAAAGCCGTCGGACAGCACCGGGCCAGGCGACATGTCTGCGCGTGGTGGCCACGGTCCCCGCCGAGGAGGCGTTTCGCCCGTTGAAAGAAGGCGGCTGCCCGATGGTCAAGAGCTGACGCTACTTAACACCAATGGCATTGATCTATCGTGCCCAATCGTAGGTCGCAAACCCAGATCGGCGGCGCTTCGTCCAGCCCTTGCTCCTGCGCCGCCCGCGCCTGCTGTCTGGCCGTGCGCGTGCAAAGCCGTCGCGCGCGCTGAGCCGCTGCCAATATGCGGCCACCGCCGGGCTGAACCGGGCGGAAAGTCCGAGGCTGTCGCGAACATCAGCGCGTAGCCCACCGAGATGTCCGCCGCCGTGAAGCGGTCCGCGCAGCAGGTACTCGCTCGTCTGCATCGCCCGGTCCATCGCACGCAGCCGGCTCAGGAACCAGCGCGCGTAGTCGTCTACGATCTGCGGCAGCCGCCGCTCCTCCGGCTCGTGGCGCGTGTAGCGGAGTACCAGGGTCTGCGGGAACGTCAGCGTCGCCTCGCCGAAATGCAGGCCGTTGAGGAACCGCCCTGTACGCCGGCTCGTCCACGCCGACTGCGAGTGGCGAAGGGCCGTAGCGGGTGACGAGATACTGGCAGATCGCCGCTACTTTGGTCATCGCGGCGTCGCCGTCCTGGAAGAACGGACGGCGCCGAGCGGATTGACCTCGAGGTAGTCCGGCGCGCGCACGCGCGGCGGGAAGGGCAGCATAGCCAGCCGGTAGGGGAGGCCCAACTCCTCCAGCGTCCAGAGCGGGCGGAAGGAGCGCGCGTTGGCGCAGTGGTAGAGCGTGATCATGCCGGGGTCTTGGCTGGCGTCTTGGCCGGGGTCGTGCCCGGGGTCGTGCATGTCCGGCCGAGCGCCTCGAGGTAGCGCCGCGCCGCCGCCTGGGTCGCCTCCTCGATGGCGCGGTATTCCGTCACCAGCGCCTCGCCCGCCGGCGTGAGCGTGGCGCCGCCGCCGCCGCTGCCGCCCGCCGAGGTGTTCACCACCGGGCTGCCGATGATCTTGTTCAGCTCCTCCACCAGCTCCCACGCCCGCCGGTAGGACATCCGAAGGTCGCGCCCCGCCGCCGAGATCGAGCCCGCGCGGTCGATCGCCTCCAGCAGCGCCACCTTGCCGGGGCCGATCCGCCCGCCCGTCGCGAGATCGATGCGGATGCTGAGCCGGGCCTCGCTGGGGGGCGGCGATTTCTGCCGGGATGTGCGCACTGCCATGGTTGCCCTCCCTGTCGGGCTGAATGCTTCCGCTATATAAACCCGACTATATCGGACTCGGACCGCCAGGAAGGATCGTGATGCGCGCCCTATTGCTCTTGTCTGGCGCCTCCATTCTGCTGGCGCCGGTGGCGCGGGCGCAGGAGGTCACGGTGTTCGCGGCGGCCAGCCTGACCGACGCCATGCGCGACATCTCGGGCCTCTGGGAGAAGGCCGGCCATCTCCGCTCCGCCTCTCCTTCGCCGCCAGCTCCACCCTGGCGCGGCAGATCGAGCAGGGTGCGCCGGCCAACCTGTTCGCCTCGGCCGACGAGCGCTGGATGGATTATCTCGCCGAGCGGAAGCTGATCGTTCCCGACACGCGGGTGAACCTGTTGGGCAACGACCTCGTGCTGATCGTGCCGGCCAGCCATCCGACGACGGTGAAGATCGACAAGGATTTCGACCTGCTCGGCATGCTCGGCGCCAACGGCCGCATCGCCACCGGCGACCCCGCGCATGTGCCGGTCGGGCTCTACGCCAAGCAGGCGCTCACCAGGCTCGGCCTCTGGGACAAGGTGCAGGCGCGCCTCGCGCCGACCGAGGACGTGCGCAGCGGCCCCCTGCTGGTGGAGCGCGGCGAGGCGCCGGTCGGCATCGTCTACGCGACCGACGCCGCCGCCTCGTCGAAGGTGACGGTGGCGGGCGTGTTCCCCGCCGCCAGCCACGACCCGGTGACCTATCCGTTCGCGGTGGTGAAGGCAGGCGACACGCCGGAGGCGCGGGCGCTGCTCGCGTTCCTCAAGGGGCCGGCGGCGGGCAAGGCATTCGCGTCCCGCGGGTTCAAGCCGGAATAGGTGCTCCTCTCCCCCGGAGGAATGGACCGCCGTCCGGCTGACGCTCGTGGTGGCGGCCCGCGCCGTCGGCGTCGGGCTGCCGCTGGCGATCGTGGTGGCGTGGCTGCTGGCGCGGACGCGGTTTCCCGGCCGCGGCCTGTCAACGCCGTCGTGCACCTGCCGCTGGTGGTGCCGCCCGTCGTCACCGGCTGGCTGCTGCTTGTCATCTTCGGCGTGCGCGGCCCGGTGGGCAGCCTGCTGTGGGACTGGTTCGGCATCCGCCTCGTGTTCACCACGCACCGCGGCGGCGATCGCCTGCGGCGTGATGGTGTTCCCGGTGATGGTGCGCGCCATCCGGCTGTCGCTGGAGGCGGCGGATCGCGGGCTCGAGGAGGCGGCGCGCACGCTCGGCGCCTCGCTGGTTCGACCGGCTGTGGAGCGTCACCCTGCCGCTCGCCTCGCCCGGCATCCTGGTCGGCGGCATCATCGGCTACGCGACGTCGTCTCGGCGAGTTCGGCGCCGTCATCACCTTCGCGGCGAACATCCCCGGCGAGACGCAGACCCTGCCGCTCGCGATCTTCACCGCGCTGCAGGTGCCGGGCGGCGAGGCGCGTGCCGCGACGCTCGCCATGGTCTCGTTCTGCCTGGCGCCTCGTCGGCTTGCTGCTGTCGCGAATGGCTTGGCACGCGGCTCAATCGCAGGCTCGGGCGGTGACGATCTGAGTGCTGCGCCACCGCTTCCCGGCACCCCGCCCGGCATCGCGATGGACATGGCGTTCGAAGCGCCGTCGCCCGGCGTCACCGCGCTGTTCGGCCCGTCGGGCTGCGGCAAGTCCACCGCGCTCCGCACGGTCGCCGGGCTGTTGCGCGCCGGATTGGTGCCGGGTGGAGGTGCAGGGCGAGGTGCTGGCGGATACCGGCGCCGGGATCTTGGTGCCGCCCGAGCGGCGGCGCGTCGGCATGGTGTTCCAGGATTCGCGGCTGTTCCCGCATCTCATCGGTCGCCGGCAACCTGCGCTACGGGATGCAGCCGTGCCGCGCAGGGCGCGGGTCGGCTTCGACGAGGTGGTGGACCTGCTGGACATCGGCCCGCTGCTCGGGCGCCGCCCGCACGCGCTGTCGGGCGGCGAGACGCCAGCGCGTCGCCATCGGCCGCGCGCTGCTCGCGCAGGCGCGGCTGCTGCTGATGGACGAGCCGCTGGCGAGCCTCGACGCGGCACGCAAGGCGGAGATCATGCCGTTCCTGCTGCGGCTCGATGCCGCGCTGCATCTGCCGATCCTCTACGTCACCCACGCGCTGGAGGAGATCGGCCGCCTCGCCGACCATATCGTGCTGCTGCGGGCCGGCCGCGCGCTCGCCGCCGGCCCGCTCGCCGAGATCGCGGTGCGCGCCGACCTGCCGCTGGCGCAGCGCGACGACGCGGCGGCGGTGCTGGATGCGACCGTGCTGGCGCAGGACGCCGCGCGGCGGCTGAGCCGGCTGTCGGCGGGCGGTGCGGAATTCTGGGTGCCGATGCTGGACGCGGCGCCGGGCGCCGCCACCCGCATCCGCATCCCGGCGCGCGAGGTGATCCTGGCGGGCGCCGCGCCGGAGGCGATCAGCGTCCACAACGTGCTGCCGGGCACGGTGCGGGCGATCGTCGCCGACGCGCCGCGCCATGCCGCGCTGGTCGAGGTGGGGCTGCCCGCCGGCGCGCTGCTCGCCCGCGTCACCGCCGACGCCATCGACCGCCTGCGCCTCACGCCGGGCGCGCCGGTGCTGGCGCTGGTGAAGTCGGTCGCCATCGAGGTGCTGGGACGCGCGGGTCCGGCGTCGCCGTAGGCGTGATCCGAGCGGCTTAATCAACATGTCACCCGAGGCCGCGGCGCGTCGGCGCTAGGGTCCGCTCCGTTTGCATCGAAGGGAACGGACAGCATGACCCACACCGGTCTCGGCCCGGCGCGTCCGGGGGCGCGTCCTGGCGTGACGCGGCGGCAGGCGCTTGCCGTCGGCGCGGCGGCGGGCCTGGTGGCCGCCGCCGGATCGGCGCGGGCGGCGGATGCGAATGCCCGCCGGGAGCGTCGCTGCCGGCGCGACCGCCCGCGGCCGGGTGCTGGAGGAGGGAACCGGCAACGGCATTCCTGGCGTGATGGTCTCCAACGGCCGCGACGTGGTGAAGACCGACGCCGCCGGGAAATGGGAGGTCGCGGTCGCCGACGGCGAGTCGGTGTTCGTCATCAAGCCGGCGGGCTGGATGACGCCGGTCGATCCGGTGACGCAGCTGCCGCGCTTCGCCTACGTCCATGCGCCGGCCGGCTCGCCGACGGATCTCGGCTTCCGCTTCGCCGGGCTCGCGCCCACCGGGCCGCTGCCCGAGAGCATCGACTTCACCCTGCGGCGCCAGGCCGAGGACCGCCGTTTCAACGCGATCCTGTTCACCGATCCGCAGCCCGAAAGCCTCGCCGAAATCGGCTATATCCGCGACGACGTGGTCGCCCAGTCGGGCGCCGTGGACGCCGCCTTCGGCATCACCCACGGCGACCTGATGTTCGACGACCTCTCGGTCTACGAGCGGCAGAACCGGATCATCGGCAGCATCGGCCTCCCCTGGTACAACCTGCCGGGCAACCACGACATGAACCTCGAGGCGCCGGACAACACCCATTCGCGCGAGACGTTCAAGCGCGTGTTCGGCGCCCGCTACGCGGCGTTCCAGTGGGCTTCGCCGCCGCCGTCTTTACCGCCCGTGTCCTGAAGTCCTCCATTCTCAAGAGCGAGCGGACGCCGTTCGTGCTGGAGATGCCGGCTTATCGCATGCCCACCTGGAACTCCATCGGCCTGCGTCTGCTGGACCGCACGAAGGCCTTTCTTAAGCGGGCCGGCACCGTGATCCTGGGCGTTTCCATCGTTTTGTGGGTCCTGTGCAGCGTTCCGATGGTGGGCGGTCACGCTCCGCCCATCGAACAGAGCCTCGCCGGCACCCTGGGCCGGACGATCGAGCCCCTCATCAAGCCGCTGGGCTTCAACTGGAAGATCGGGATCGGCCTGATTACGTCGCTGGCAGCCCGCGAGGTGATTGTTGGCACCTTAGGTACGATTTACGGGATGGAACCGGACCGCGACGCGGCGGGTCTCCAGTCGGCGCTGCACCGGGATCTGACGTTTGGCGGCGCGCTGGCCCTGCTCGTTTTCTTCGCCTTCTCCATGCAGTGCATGTCGACTCTGGCCGTCGTGCGGCGGGAAACCGGCGGTTGGAAGTGGCCGGCGATTCAATTCACCTATATGGGCGTGCTGGCCTATATCTGCGGTTTTGTGGTCAACCGCATCTGGGGCTAAGCCCCGCTATTTCAGGACTTCGCGCGACATGCGGGCCAGCGAGTCACGCATCGACTGCAACTCCATGTCCTCTTCAGGCCCTTCCGTTTCCGGCGCGAACAGCGCTGCCGACCGGGCTACGAAATTCGGCTGCCTGACCATCTCAACGAAGACCGAAACGAGCTCCGGATCGCGCCAGCCCATCTCGGATTCCTTGCCGAGAATCTTCGTCGCTTCTTCCGGCGAAAACGCTGACTTGTAGCTGCGGCGCGAGGTGAGCGCGTCGTAGATGTCGGCCAGTTGGAGAATGCGCGCCAGCAGCGGGATCTGCTCTCCGCCGAGACCGTCCGGATAGCCGGAGCCATCCCATTTCTCGTGATGATTCCGGATAATCGGCAGGACGGGAGAGAGCGACCGCATTCGGCGGCAGATCTCTTCGCCCTTCCAGGTGTGCGACCGCATGACGCTCCACTCGGGTTCAGTCAGCACTCCACGTTTGAAGAGGATCGAGTCAGGAATGGCGATCTTGCCGATATCGTGCAGAAAGCCGCCGCGGTAGAGCGCCACCAGATCTTCTTCCGGCAACCCCAGCGCGGTGCCCAGGGCGACACTGAGTGCGGCCAGACGCTGGCAGTGGTTCCCGGTCTCCTTGTCCCGCTGCTCTACAGTTTGAGCGAGGGCGAAGAGGATCGTTTCGGCTTCTTCCAGGGAATCGATGGTTCGTTTGTTGCGAAGCATGGTCCGGATGCGTGTCCGGACGACAGCTGGTTGCAAGGGCTTGATCAGGAACTCGTCCGCGCCGGATTCCAGTCCAGCCACTTCATTATCAATGCCTTGGACGCTGGTAAGGATGAGGATAGGGATCAGCCGCGTGCGCCGGTTGGCCTTCACCTGACGGCAGAATTCAAAGCCGCCGTACATGGGGTGACCGTGGGCGGGCATCATCATATCGGCGATGATCAGGTCCACCGCTTCCCGTTGAAGGATGTGAAACGCGTCTTCCGGATTGCGGGCATCCAGCAGGCGGTATGGGCCTGCTTTCAGGATCCCTTTGATCAGTTGCCGGTTGATGTCCACGCTGTCCACCAACAGGATCGTGGCCCGGCCCAACGTTTCGCTGACCAGCGTGTTCGCCGGCAGAAACAGGCGTGCCGCCTCAGGCGCGGCCGGTGCGGCTTCTACTTCTACCTGAGGGAGTGCGGCGTCTTGCAAGTCCATCCTAATCACATCCAAGTGATTCATCGGACGAATGAGTAAGGTGCTTTAGGTGTATGTGTACAGGAGGAATGCTACCTTCAATATCATGCGCCGACATCTGCTCAGCCTGCTCACTCTAGCCGTTACCCCCCTTGTGGCCCAGTCGCTCGCCCAGGGTGAGAGAGACTACGCGCTCAGCGCCCTGCATGCCTCCCGCAAGCTGATGCTCGACACCGTCTCGGGCCTCAGTGACGCCCAGCTCAAGTGGAAGCCCGCCCCTAACGCCTGGTCTGTGATGGAGATAGCGGAGCACATCGAAATCACCGAAGAGACCCTGCCACAGGTGGTCGCCGCGGCCATGAAGGCGCCCGCCACGCCGGAAAAGAAGAAAGCCGATCCGCGCCAGACCGACTACGCGTTGATGAAGAACGTGCCGCTGCGCGACAAGAAACTCACGGCGCCGGAGTCCATTCAGCCGAAAGGACGCTTCGCCAGTATCGCCGAACTGGAGAAGGCCTTCCGTGCCGCCCGTGACCGGAACATCACCTATGTTCGTGAAACCACGGATGATCTGCGCAGCCACTTCAGCACTCACCCCGCCCTCGGCGAACTGGATGGACTGCAGTGGTACATCATGATCGCCGCCCACACGGAACGCCACGTCAATCAGATGAAGGAAGTAATCGCCAATCCTTCCTTCCCCAAGAAGTAAGGTTTCTACTTCAGTTCCTTCACCGCCCAGCCGAGCGCGTGCAGGAAATCGACATGGTCCGGCGCGGCGTTGCCTGCAAAGCCCAGGATGCGTAGCCGGCCGGTACGGGTTTCGCTGAGGATCTGCATACCCAGCGGACCCCAGCGGAGAATCGGCTTCCGTTTCAAGCCAAGCTGAGCGACAAGCCAGTCCGTGGTCTCCGTGGTGCTGGCGAAGGTACTGGGGAAGATCTCGGAGTGCAGCACCAGCATGCGTTTCCTGCCCGCCGCGGCCTGCTTCGCAAACTCAAGAAATACATCGAGATCGGCCGGTAATGGGTGGCGGGCCTCCGCCGGCTGCTCGTAGTCGGAATGAAGGCCGTCGAGCAGAATCACCCCATCCACCCAGCCGGCGTTTTGCGATTGCCGCAGAATCTGCCGGATCGCCCCGTAGCCGGCGCTGAAGCCGGCCAGGTAAACAGGACCGAACTGCCGGCCCGGTGCAGCGGAAAGAACCGACTGGAGCAGCTCCGGATCCTTGACACCTTCGCCATAAACCCTTGAGCCCGAGCCCAATTGGACCCCTAGGACGGCGAACCTGGGCATCCACCTGCGCACGGACTGTTCGGCAACCCAGGGCTCGCCGTGGAAGTGGATGACCAGGGGGATCTTCTTCCCCTTGGAGCGGTCCGGCAGGAGCAAAGAGCCCAGCTTCGTCTGGATTCGTTCGCCGGGCAGGGTTTGCCGCTGGAGGCGTTCATGAGCCCGGGTGTTTTCCACCATCGGCGAGGGCGCCTGAGCCAGTTGAAAGGCAAGGATCGGAATCAGCATTCAGGGGCGAGTTTACCCTGTCTACTGGATCTTGCGCATGATGCTGTTGACGTAGTTCTGAGTCTCTCGAATCGGTGGAATCCCGCCGGCGGCGTCGACGCGGCCCGGACCGGCGTTGTAGGCGCCAAGCGCCATCGGCACATCGCCGTTGTACTTATCCAGAAGTAGACGGAGGAACTTGCTGCCGGCGGAGACATTCTCCTGCGGATCGAACGGGTTGCCGACATTGAACCCGGCCGCTGTGTCGGGCATCAACTGCATCAGGCCCTGGGCTCCTGCCGCGCTGACCGCGCACGGTTTGGCGCCGGATTCCTGGGAAATTACCGCCCGTAACAGGGCGGGCATAATCGAGTGCTGTTCGGCCGCCTTGGCGACAATCGGACCCAACTGGCTCTCTTCCATCGGGGCGCAATCGGTGCCGGACACGGCGGAGCTATCGAACGATGGCGCAACGCTGGGTTCCCAGTTGGACACTGGCTGTCGGGCAACGGAAGCCTTTTGTTTTTCGATGGATGCCTTCTGGTGAGTGAGAGAGCCGGAGGCTCCGGCGAGCGCTTCCTTCTGCTTCTCGATGGCGGCGCGCTGCCGCGCGATAGCCGCCTCCTGCGGGGATTGCGCACGGGCTGACGTGACGGCCAGACACACGAACGCAGTGGTGGCAATTAAGCACCTCACAACCAGAAATATCGGATGCTGTGGAGAGAACATTACGGTTTACATTCATTTACATACCTTCCGGCCTGTTCTGTAATCTTCGCCTCGGCCGATGGCGTCTTCCCTGACGTGCAAGCCATTTCCAGGTTGATTTTCTGCGTCCTATTGGCCGGCATCGGCTGCGGCGCCTATGCGCAAACGTCCTGGAGCGGCCGAGTCGTGTCGGGCGGCGCGCCCTTGCCGGGCGCAGTGATCACGGCGAAACAGGGCACGCAATCCTGGAGCACGGTCACCGACGAATCCGGCCGGTTTACGCTGGAAAACCTTCCTGCCGGAGCCCTGAATGTCGAAGTTCAGCAGTTTGGTTTCCAGCCGCTGCGCCGTGAGGTGAAGGCTGAGGAGCGCGGAGCGCCGCTGGAACTGGCCCTGACTTTGCGGCCTTACCGGCCGGCCGGCATGGGCCGTGGCGCGGTCACGGCGGGTGGCGCCGGGCAGCGTCCGCAAGCCGCTGACAATACGGCGGAAACACAGGTCGCGCAGGCGATGGAGCAGAGTTCGGTCGTGGCGCCCGCGGCGCCCGCGGGCGGGGAGGGCGGCGAGGCGTCGGAGTCCTTCCTCGTACAGGGTTCGCTCAGCCGCGGGTTGCAGCAGCAGGACAACCCAAACATGATGGCCTTCGGCCCTGGCGGAATGATGGGCGAAGGAGGGCCGGGCGGCATGATGGGGGCCGGCGGCATGGAGGGTGGCCAGGCAGCGGGTGGCTTTGGCGGCGGTGCGGCCATGGGCGGCGGGATGGGTGGAGGTGGCGGGTTTGGAGGCCGCGGCGGAGGCGGCGGTGGATTCCCCGGAGCCGGCGGCGGTCCCGGCGGCTTTGGCGGTGCGCGCGGCGGACCGGGAGGACAGGGCAGGCCTGGCGGAATGGCCGGCGGCCGGCCCGATTTTGCCAGCATGACGCCAGAGGAACGGGAGAAGCTGCGGAAACAGTTCCAGGACCGTATGCGGCAGGCGAACGCGGAAGGATTCGGGAACCGGTCGCGCCGGACGAGAGATCAGATCCGGGGTGGGGCCTTCTTCACCTTCCGGAATGCCGCCCTGGATGCCAGTCCGTATGCCTTGAATGGCCGGACGGTGGAGAAACCGGGCTATTCCCAGGAGCGGTTCGGCGTCTCGCTGGGCGGGCCGCTGAAGCTGGGCAAGATCTTCACGCCCGAGAAGACATTCTTCTTCCTGAACTACTCCGCCTCGCGCGGGGACAATGCCTACAACAGCTATTCCGTTCAGCCGCTGACGGCTTACCGCACCGGCGATTTCAGCAGCCTGGCGTCGACGATCTACGATCCGCTGACCGGTTCGCCGTTTCCGGGCAACAAGATTCCGGTCACTCGAATCAGTTCGGTGTCGAATGGATTGCTGTCGTACATCCCGGCGCCTACGGACACCGGATCGCTGCAGAACTACCACTACACGACGACACAGCCGCAGTCGAGCGACACCTTGAGCTTCCGGCTCAATCGAACATTGACCAAGAAGGACAGGCTGGCGTTCGACACCAACTGGCAGCGGCGGTCTGGCGAGAGTGTTCAGCTGTTCGGATGGCGGGATGCCACGAGTGGTCAGGGATTGAACAACAACCTGAGCTGGTCGCGGTCGTTCTCGCCCACTCTGATCCAGAATCTGCACATGCGGTACAACCGCAACTACAACGACGTCATCCCCTACTTTGCCAACGGCACGGACGTAGCTTCGCAACTGGGCATTGCCGGAACTTCGCGGGATCCGGCCAACTATGGTCCGCCGAATCTGAACTTCACGAACTACGGCGACCTGACGGATGGCAGCCGCACGCGCCGCGCGGTGAATACGTTCGTCTTTGGCGACGGCTGGACGTTTGTGCGGAAAAGCCATACTTTCTCGGCCGGGTTCGATTTCACCAGGACACAGCAGAACAGCCTGGCGGACGCGAACGCCCGCGGGACCCTCTTCTTCGGCGGCCTGGCGACCAGCGGCCTGACCTCGGACGGGTTGCCTGTTTCGAATACGGGCAACGACTTTGCCGATTTCCTGCTGGGCTACGCGCAGCAGAGCACCATCCGTTACGGCACTCCCGACACGTATCCTGAGGTCTTCTCAATACGGGGTCTACTTCCAGGATGAGTGGCGGGCCAAACCGTAATCTGACCCTGAATCTTGGATTGCGGTGGGAAGACTGGGAGCCCAATACGGAAAAGTACAACCGGTTAGCCAACCTTGACTTGGCGGCCGGCTATTTCGCGGCGGCGGTGGTCACCCCGGGCAGCACCAGCACCTTTGGCAACGGGACGATTCCCTCCGGAATGGTGAAGCCGGACCGGAACAATTTCGCGCCAAGGGTGGGCATCTCCTACCGGCCGTTCAAGAAGAAGCGGACTATTCTGAGGGCCGGGTACAGTTTGTTCTACGACAGCTCGATTGTCAGCCGGATCTCGTCCAGGTTGATAGCACAACCACCGTTTGCCGTGAGTTCGACTTTCAATACCAGCACCGACAACCCGCTGTTGATCACGAACCCATTTGTTGGTCCGGCGGATACGACCATCAAGAACTCATACGCGGTGAACCCGAACTTCAACCTGCCTTGCGCGCAGACCTGGAGCAGTTCCGTGCAGCACGAGATTCACGGTTTTGTGGTGGAACTGGGGTATGTCGGGACGAAAGGAACCGGCCTGGTGATCTCGCGGCTGCCGAATCGCGCGGCGCCGGGCTCGCCGCTGACTTCGGAAGACCGGCGGCCGATCCCGTACGCCGTTGGATTCACCTACGACAGCCCGGAGGGCAACTCGATCTTCCACTCCGGCCAGGTGCGGGTGGTGCGCAGAATGCGCCACAGCATCGGCTGGACGGCTTTGTACACCTACTCGAAGTCGATCGACAATGCGTCGACGATCGGTGGATCGGGCAGCACGACGGTGCAGGACGAAACCAATCTGCGGGCGGAGCGCGGGCTTTCGGCCTTCGACAAACGGCACCAGCTTTCGTTCAATCTGCAGGCCTCGTCGCCGTTCGGTCCGAACGGAATGTGGATGAAGCAGCGGAACGCGTTGTCGAATGTTTTGAAAGACTGGACCTTGAGTTCCACTGTCGCGGTGAGTTCGGGCAACCCCCTGACCGCGAAGGTGTCTGGTTCTGTCGCGGATGCCGGCGGCAGCGGCGCCACAGGCAGCGCGCGAGCGGATGCCACGGGGCTGGCGATCGACTCGGGCAGCGGTTACTTCAACACCGCGGCTTTCACGACTCCGCCGGGCGACCGGTATGGCAATGCGGCGCGGAATACGATTCCCGGCCCGGGTTCGTTCAGCCTGAACGCATCGTTCGGACGGTCGTGGCAGGTGGGTGAGAACTCGCGGCACCGGCTGGAAGGCCGGATCGAGACGACGAATCTGTTCAATCACGTCAATATCACCAGCTACGGCACGACGGTGAATGCGGCGAATTACGGCCTGGCCACGGCAGCCGGCGCGATGCGTAGTATTCAGTTCACAGTGAGGCTCCGGTTCTAGCCATGAAGCGCACACTCCTCAGCCTGCTCACCTGCACCGCGCTTCTGGCGCAGAAACAGGACGAGACGCCGGTCTTCCGGACCTCGTCGAACCTGGTGATCGTGACTGTTTTTGTCCGGGATAAAGACGGCAAACCGCTGCGGAACATGAAGCGCGAGGACTTTGTCGTCACGGAGAACGGCAAGCCTCAGACGATCAGCGTCTTCGATTTCCAGGAATTGACCGGCCCACCGCGCGAAGCGCAGGCGGTGGTGGAAGCCAGGCCGGAAACGCCCGCCGCGAAACCGGCCGAACCGGTTGCGGCGCCCACGGGCAGCCAGCGGTACCGCGACCGGCGCCTGCTGGTGCTCTTTTTCGACTGGAGTTCGCTGCCCGAGGCAGATCAGGTGCGCGCCAAGGCGGCGGCGGAGAAGTTCCTGCGCGAGCAGATGACACCCGCCGATCTGGTCGAAATTGTCAGCTTTGGATCGAAGTTGAAGGTGGAGCAGGAGTTCACCGACGACAAAGACGACCTGATGCGGGTGATTCGCCGGTTCCAGACCGGAGCGATGAGCGAACTGGCCGCGGTGGGTGCCACGGACGTCGACAACAGCGACGATACGGCTGCTTATACGGCGGACGACACCGAGTTCAACATCTTCAATACCGACCGGAAGCTGGCTGCCCTGGATGACCTCGCGCGAACGCTTTCGGCTCTGCCGGAGAAGAAGGCGGTGGTGTACTTCTCGAGCGGAATCAGCCGCACGGGCGACGACAATCAGGCGCAGTTGCGGGCGACGGTGAACTCCGCGGTACGCGCGAATGTAAGCTTTTATCCGATCGATGTACGGGGCCTGACGGCGGATCCTCCTGGCGGGTCGGCGTCGAGCGGCGGCGGCGCGCGCGGCACGGGTCTGTATACCGGCCAAACGCAGAGCGGCCAGCGGCAGTCGATGTACGATTCCCAGGACACCCTGACCATGCTCGCTTCCGACACGGGCGGCAAGGCGCTGCTGGACAACAACGAACTGGTAATGGGGATCCAGCAGGCGCAGGAAGATTTGCAGAGCTATTACATCCTCGGCTACTACTCAAGCGACGAACGGAAGGACGGCCAGTTCCGGCGGGTGGATGTAAAGATCGCCCAGAATTCGGCCATGCGGCAGCAGGCCAAGCTCGATTACCGGAAGGGCTACTTCGCGGAGAAGGAGTTCAAGAACTTCGGCACCTACGACAAGGAGAAGCAGCTTTCCGATGCGCTGCTGCTGGGCGATCCGGTGACCGAGCTGCGGCTGGCGCTGGAGGTGAACTGGTTCCGGATTGGAAAAGAGCGCTATTTTGTGCCGGTGGCTGTCAAGATTCCCGGGTCGGCCATTCCGTTGAAGAAGCAGGGTAGCGCGGAGACGACGACCTTTGACTTCATCGGGCAGATCACGAACGCGAAGGGCTCGATCATGGGCAATGTGCGCGACGCGATCAAGATTCAGTTGCGCGACCAGAACGCGGGGCAACTCGCCAATCGGAGCCTGATGTACGACACGGGCTTCACGCTGCTGCCGGGGGACTACACGATCAAGATGCTGGTTCGCGAGAACCAGACCGGCAAGATGGGGACGTTCGAGACGAAGTTCCAGATTCCGGATCTGTCGGCGGTGAAGACCGGAGTCAAGATGTCGACCGTGGTGTGGAGCGGGCAGAGAATCCAGGTGACGGAGGCTGTTGGCCTGGCGGACAAGAAGCTGAAGAAGCAGGACACGCATCCGCTGGTGGAGAACAATCAAAAGCTGCTGCCGAGCGTGACGCATGTCTTCCGCAAGGGGCAGAGCCTGTATGTGTACGCGGAGATGTACGAACCGGCGGTGCCTGAACCGGCCAACAAGCCGGCGGTGACGGCGGCGGTGACGATCTACCAGGAGAAGAAGCTGGTGATGCAATCGCAGCCGGTGCAGGTGACGGCGCTGCGAGCCAATCGCATGAATACGGCGGGTGTGCTGCTGGAAGTTCCGCTGGCCAATCTGGCGCCCGGGGAGTACACGGCACAGCTCAATCTGGTGGATCAGGCGGGCCAGAAGTTTTCCTACTCGAGGGCGCCGCTAGTGGTGATGGCTCGCTAGACGAGCATCCTAGACGAGGAAGAACCAGTCCCAGAAGGCATACAGCAGCAGGGCGTTGGCCAGCAGGAGGAGGCTCCAGAGAAACGCCATGAGCGGCGGAACACGGAGCAGCCGGCCGGCGGACGCGAAGGCAGGGAACACGGGCAAGGCATAGCGGACGAAACTGTGCAGTGGGGGCCTCGCGTTGGAGGTCAGTGTGAGGCAGAGGGTGCCGAGCGCGTACCAGAAATACTCCCAGCGCACCGGACGGGCGAGAGCTACACCGAAGGCCAGCACGATGGCCATGGCATTCATTCCCAGAAACCAGAGGTTATCCCCGGGGGTGAAGTGGAGCGCGTCCCTCAAGGTGATCCACGGCCAGGACATCGTGGTGTGCCAGTACCTGGGGTAGGAGACCGAGGCCAAGGGCAGGCCATTCCATTTCAGCCAGGCCGGATAGAGAAACGGGCCGGTGAGGGCAACCAGCAGGGGCAGGTAGCGGAGCTGCCGTTGGCGCCAGGCGATCCACACAAGGGGCGCGACGACGACCATGCCCGCCGCCCGAGAGAGACAGGCCAGGATGGCGAAGAGTGCAGCCAGCCACCAGCGATTGTTGCGCGCGTACCAGATGGACCAGACGGTGAAACAGATCAGTAAAGATTCCGCATAGCCGCCGAAGAGGACGAAGCTCATGGGCCAGGCCAGCATGAGCGCCAGGGCTCGGTGGATGGCTGAATCGTCGAGGTCCAGCTTCAGGAGGAGCAGCAGCCCCCAAAGCAGGAAGAAGGTGGCGATGCGCGCGGCCAGCACGGCGCCGAGGTCCGTTGGGATGTGCAGGAAGGCGAGCGCGCGGATGGCCAGTGGCAGAGCGGGATAGAAGACGGTGGCCGCGGGCATGTCGTAGCCCTGTTCGGCTACACGGCGGTACCAGAGCGTGTCAAAGCGCTGCCAGACGCCCCACAGCAGGTAGGCAGGGGTACGGGAAGGGGACTCCACGCGATCGGCCAGAGCGGCATTCATGGCGATGCGTTCCGGTGTGGCGCTGAAGGTGGGTACGAGGACGAAGGCAGCGAGCAGGTAGACGACGCTGAGAATGAGCGTGATCCAGGCGGCGGATTTCGCGGGATGGGCGGAGAGGGTCATCGCGAGAGGGTGCCGCGGCCTGAGCAGCAACGGAGTACAGCGCGCGCGTCAGAGCCGGTCACTTCGACTGCTCCCGATAGAGGTCGATGACCCAGGAAGGCGGGTCGGGTTCATCGCGGAGGCGGCTGGGCTTGTTGGCGGTGATGGCCCAGCGGTGGAGCCAGGAGGGGCCGTTGTCGCCGACGTAGCCATCGCGGCGGCGATGAGCTTCATCCTTCATGGCTGTTTCGAGGCTGACAAAGGAGTAGCCCCGGCGTTTGAGCATGGCGGTGAGGGCAGGGAGTGCGTCGGCGTTGAGCTGGTTGGCGTGGATGAGGAGGGTCTGAGGCAGTTCGTAGCCGAGGGTGTCCTGGGAAAGGCGCTCGAACCAGGTGAACATCCGTTCGGTGTAGTCGACGTAGCCTTTTAGGATCCGGTCGGCGGCAGCCTGGTCGCGCTTCTCGAGGGCGTTGCGGTAGAGCAGGGCAAAGATGAAGTCGGAGGTCTCGACCGTGAAGGGCGCGATGCGGTAGCCCTTGCGCTGGAGGAAGCCTTCCAATGTTTCGCGGGCCTGTTCCGTTTTTCCGGTGTGGGTGAACGGGTGACGGAACCAGGAGAGCGTCTGTCCGTGTTCCTTCATCAGCCCGCTGATGACCTGTTCCCCTTTGAGGATGTCCTCCTGATAGCTGAGCATGGGCACCTTATTGACGTCGGGGTGTGAGTAGGTGTGGTTGCCCAGAGGGAAGCCGGCGTTGAGCCATTGCTGAAGCAGTGCGATGCGTTGCGGCCGTTCGCCGTCCACCTCCAGCTTGCTTTCATTGACGAAGCCGATGGCTGGGATCTTGGCCTGCTTCAGGCCATCGACCAGTTTTGTGGTCATTGCTGTGACCTGGTCGAGCGGCATCTGCGCTCCGCCATTGGGCAGGTCGTCGTAAGTAAAGGCGACGGTACGCTTGGGGGCATCCTGAGCGGCAAGCGGCAGGCACAGGAACACGATTAGAAATAGAATCATGGGATGCGTTTGGCTCTAATACTAGTCTCTATCGTCTCTTTGGCATTTGCTCAGCAGATCCCCCGCCCTGAACACCCTCAACCTCAGTTTATGCGCAGCGCCTGGATGAGTCTCAATGGCTCGTGGGCGTTTGAGTTCGACGATGCAGGGAAAGGATTGCAGGAGGAGTGGGCCGCGGCCGGGAAGAAGTTCTCGAAGTCGATTGTGGTGCCGTTCTGTTTTGAGAGCAGCCGGAGCGGGGTTGGCGACACTTCCTTTCACCCGGTGGTGTGGTACCAGCGGAGTTTCACGGTGCCGGCGGAATGGAAGGGGCGGAATGTCCTGCTGAACTTCGGCGCAGTGGATTATCAGGCGGAAGTGTGGGTGAACGGACGGAGTGCGGGATCGCACGAGGGAGGGAATACACCCTTCAAGTTCGACATCACGCCTTTGCTGAAGCCCGGCGCGAATACGGTGACGGTGCGGGCCTGGGATCCGCCGACGGACCGGGCGATCCCGCGCGGCAAGCAGTATTGGGAGCCGAAGTCGCGCAGCATCTTCTATACACGCACTTCGGGCATCTGGCAGAGCGTGTGGCTGGAAGCGACGGGAGCGAGCCGGATCGATTCGCTGAAGGTTGATGCCTCGATTTCGGGCGCGGTGGATTTCCAGACGCGCGTCGCGAATCCGGAGGCAGGCCTGACGCTGGCTTACACGGTGAAGAGCGGAGAGACGGTGGTCGCGACAGGCACCGGCGCCGTGGCGGATGGCAAGTATGCCGCGGCCGGGGCGTTTGTACGGAGCCCGCGGCTATGGTCGGTGGAGCGGCCGAACCTCTACGATGTGACGCTGCAACTGAAGAAGGGCGAGACCGTGATCGACACGGTGCAGAGCTACTTCGGATTCCGCAAGGTCGCGCTGGAGAACGGGCGGGTGACGATCAACGGACGTCCGGTGTACCTGAAGTTCGTGCTGGACCAGGGCTACTGGCCGGAGAGCCTGTTGACGCCGCCGTCGGATGAAGCGATCCAGTACGACATCCGGATGACCAAGGAGATGGGCTTCAACGGGGCTCGGAAGCATCAGAAGCTGGAGGATCCGCGATTCCTTTACTGGGCGGACAAGATGGGGTTCCTGGTCTCGGATGAGATGGCCAATGCCTACCTGTTCGATGAGCAGTATGTGCAGCGGTTCCAGAAGGAGTGGATGGAGGCCGTGGAGCGGGACATCAATCACCCGTCGATCATCATCTGGGCACCCCTGAATGAGAGCTGGGGTGTGCCGGATGTGTCGGATCCGCGGCAGCAGAGCCACCTGCGGGCGTTGTATCACATGACGAAATCGCTGGATCCGACGCGGCTGGTGATCGACAACGAGGGGTGGCAGCATACCGAGGCGACCGACTTGTTTGCCGTTCACGACTACACAGCGAACTACCAGGGGTTGAAGGACCGTTGGGCCAAGGTGGAGGTGAAGCCGGGAGCGGCATTGCCGCCGCATGGGATGAACTATCTGGCTCCGGGCAATGCGTACAACGGATCGCCGCTGTATTTGAGCGAATTTGGCGGGATCGCCTACATCCTGCCTGGCTCCAAAGTGCCGGAAGAGGCGTGGGGGTACTCGGGTGTAGAGAAGACGCCGGAGGACGTGCTGAACCGGCTGCGAGGGCAATACCAGGCGATCCGGGAGAGCCCGCTGATGGGGATCTGCTATACGCAGATCACTGACGTCGAGCAGGAGATCAACGGGCTGATGAGTTACGACCGCAAGCCGAAGTTCGACGTGAAGAAGTTGAAAGAGCTGAACGATCTGCTGAAGTAGCGGCGCTACTTTTCGGCTTCGAGCAGGCGTTTGGCCTCGGCCAGCGCCTGCTTTTGCGGTTCGGAGACCGTGGGGTAGCGCAGCTTCAGGCTCTTGAGGGTCTGGTAGATGATGCGTGACACGGCCAGGCGGGTCACCCACTTGTTGTCGGCCGGGATGACGTACCAGGGTGCTTCCGTGGTGCTGGTGGCGCGCAGGCAGTCTTCATAGGCCTGCATGTACTCGTCCCAATGGCCGCGTTCCTTTGCATCGGAGGCGGAGAACTTCCAGTTCTTCTCCGGGCGGTCGATGCGGTCGAGGAAGCGCCGCTTCTGCTCGTCCCTGGAGACATTCAGGAAGAACTTGAGGACGACGATGCCGTTGTTCTTGAGGTACTCCTCAAAGCAATTGATCTCGCGATAGCGGCGCTGGAAGATCTTCTTGTCCTTGAGATGGGGCGGAAGCTTCTGGCTCTCGATGATGGAGGGGTGCACTTTGGTGACGAGCACCTCTTCGTAATAGGAACGGTTGAAGATGCCGATCCGGCCGCGTTCGGGCAGGGCTTTGAAGCAGCGCCAGAGGTAGTCGTGGTCGAGTTCCTCGTTGGAGGGCGCTTTGAAGCTGTAGACCTGGCAGCCCTGGGGGTTCAAGCCGGTCATGACATGCTTGATGGCTCCATCCTTGCCGGCGGCATCCATGGCCTGAAAGATGACGAGGAGCGCGTAGTTGTCCTGGGCGTAGAGCTTGTCCTGGAACTCGGCGAGCAGCCGGACGCCTTCCTCCAATGCGGCCGTCGCCTGCTTCTTGTCCATGGATTTCGGCTTCCAGGCGGCATCGAAATCCTTGGGAATCGACAGGCGTTTTCGTCCGGGCGGGACGATCATCCTTTCGATGAAACCGTCGATCTTACCGCCCTCCTGCTTCTTCATTGCGCTTCCTCCGAAAAGTGAAGCGAGCCGGGGAGCTCGCTGCTGTTGAGTATGGGAGATGAGCTGGAGGGAGTCAACGGAGGCCGGGCCTGCGGGCAAAGTGGCTAAGATGAACAGGTGCTCCGCAATCGAATCCAAGTGCTGTTGATCTCCGTGGTGCTGTTGATCCCATGTTTCTGGCACAAGCGGATTCAGGCGGGCGATCTTTCGAGCCACCTGTACAACGCGTGGCTGGGGACCGAGATTGGGGCTGGGCGAGGAGACGGGCTGGAGGTGGCGGCGCCGTCGACGAATGTGTTGTTCGACGGGGTGCTGCTGGGGCTTTTCCGAGCCGGTGGGCCTTGGGTTGCCGAGCATGCCAGCGTCGCTCTAGTCGTGCTGATTCTGTTCTGGGGCGCCGTGGCGTGGATTCGTACTGCGACAGAAAGGGAAGACTGGACGTTCCTGCCTTGCCTGGCCATGCTGGCCTACGGCTGGGTCTTCCACAACGGATTGTTCAACTACTACCTGTCGTGCGGGCTCTGCCTGTGGGTGCTGGCGCTGGCGTGGCATCCGACTCCGAAGAAGCTGGCGGGTGCGGCCGGATTGTTGTTGCTGGCCTATGCCGCTCATGCGATTCCGGTGGCCTGGTGCTGTGGAGTGCTGTTGTATGTCTGGGCGGCGCGCAGGATTCCGGCGAGATTCGCCTTGTGGCTGCCGGTGGCGGCGATCGTCCTGGTGGTTCTGGGGCGGGTGTTGATCGAACTGCGATATCAGACACTGTCGACGTTCCACCAGATTCTGGAGATGTCGAGTATCGACCAGGTTTGGGTGTTCGGCCCGAAGTATATTGCTCCGGCAGTGCTATTGGGGATGGTTTGGGGCTTCCTGCTGCTGCGGCTGTTGTACTCCAGACCGATCCAGGCGTTTCTGGGGAATGTGCTGGTGCAGTTGTGCGCTGTGATGGTGGTGGTGATATTGGTGGCTCCGACGAGGGTGGAACTGGGCGGATACCGGATGGCGTTGTCGTTCATCACGGAAAGGCTGACGTTGTTATTCGCGGTGCTGATCTGCGCCATGCTTAGCCAGATGCCGGCGCTTTCGTGGCAGAAAGCGGTTCTGGGAGTGGCTGCGGCGCTGCAGTTTTCCTTCCTCTATGTGGACGCAGGGGCATTGAACCGGTGGGAGGATCAAGTGGATGCGGCGGTCCGGCCGCTGCCGCAGGGTGCCCGTGTCGTGAGTTCGCTGCACGACTGGACCAGCCGGTCGCTGTTGTGGGGTCACGCTCTGGATCGAGCCTGCATCGGGCGCTGCTACAGCTATCAGAACTATGAGCCGGGCTCGCTGCAGTTCCGGATCCGCGCGACGCGGCCCAATGGGATTGTGATGCATGACCCGGCTGATGCGAAGAAGATCGACAACGGTGAGTATGTCGTTCGGACGGCGGATTTGCCGTTGTACCTGCTGGCGCAGTGCCCGGACGGGCGGCTCTGTGTGAAGAGCCTGGAGGCAGGTGAGCGTGTCCCTCAGTCGGAGATGACGTTGTTGCCCGCGCTTTGGTAGGTGCTCGGCAAAGCGGCTAATATAGGCTGGTGGTTTTGAAGTGGCCCGGTACGGTCCTCCTCTCCCTTGCGCTTCTGGTCCCCTGTTTCTGGCAAAGCCGGATCCAGGCGGGCGATCTTTCCAGTCATTTATACAACGCCTGGCTGGGGACTGAGATTCTGGCGGGGCGGGGTGGTGGACTGACTACGGCAAGTCCGGCCACCAATGTTCTTTTCGACTACGTGCTGCTCGGGTTGATGCGGTTGGGCGGTCCGGCTGTGGCGGAACGGGTGAGTGTGGCGGTGGTGGTCTTGGTCCTCTTCTGGGGGGCCGTGGCCTGGGTGAGGGCCGCGGCTGGAGCGAATACGCGTTACGTCATGCCATGCCTGGCCATGCTGGCGTACGGCTGGGTCTTTCATGTCGGGCTGTTCAACTTTTACCTCTCCTGCGGGCTGGTTTTCTGGGCGTTAGCCCTGGCGTGGAAACAGGAACGCCGCCGGCTTCTGGCGGCCGGCACGCTGGTGGTTATCGCTTACACGGCGCACGCGCTGCCTGTGCTGTGGGGCTGTGGTGTATTTGCCTACTCCTGGACGGCGAAACGGCTGCCAGCAGGATGGAGACCATGGCTGCCACTGCCCGTGATCGCCCTTGTGTTGGCGGGCCGCCTGTATCTGCTGGCGCACTATCGCACGACTACCGCCGGACATCAGGTGTTCGAAATGTGGGGCATCGACCAGTTCTGGGTTCTATGGGGCGAAGTACGCGCTGCCGGTGGTACTGGTTGGTCTGTTGTGGGGGGCACAGTTGATCCGGCTGGTGAAGTCCCTGCCGGGGCGGCCGCTGGCGGAGAACGTACTGCTGCACCTGTTCCTGATCATGGCGATTGGGATGGTGGCGGCTCCGACGCGGGTGGAGTTGCCTGGTTACCACATGCCGCTCACGATGATCACGGAGCGGATGACGCTGCCGCTATCCGTGCTGATCTGCGCCATGCTGAGCCAGGTGCGGCCGGCTCTCTGGCAGTTCCGCGGACTGGTGGCGGTGGCGATTTTGCAGTTCTCGTTCCTCTTTGCCGACGCGCGTTCGCTGAACTGGTGGGAAGACCAGGTGGTGAACGCGTTGGCTCCGCTGCCTCAGGGCGCGCGGGTCGTGTCGGCGCTCAATGATCCGACCACGCGCGGTTTGCTGTGGAACCACGCGCTGGACCGTCCCTGTATCGGCCGCTGTTACAGCTATCAGAACTACGAGCCGGGGTCGTATCAGTTCCGGGTTCGTTCGACCGGGCCTAATGGCATTGTGATGCACGAGCCTCGGGCGGCGGCGGCGGCACAGCGCGGCGAGTACATTGCGAAGGCTGAGGATCTGCCGCTCTACCAGGTGGTGATCTGCCCGGACGGGCGGTTGTGTGCCCTGGCCATGGCGGCCGGGGAGCGGATGCAGGCTACGCCGTTGTCGATAGTGCCGGCGTGGTGGTAGAGGGCGGGCAAAAGAAAAGAGCGCCGGCGGTGGGCCGGCGCTCTTTGTCGAACAGGAATCGGACTTACTTGCTTTCGATGCGCATCCCGTAGAACGACCGGTAGACAAAGACGGTCGAGATCAGGAAGAACACGACGGCCAGGATCATGGTCAGCGGGGAGGTGGGATCCGATTTCCGCATCGCCACGGCCAGGTCGACAGCGAGGAGGCCGAACAGGGTGGTGAACTTGATGATCGGGTTCAGGGCCACTGAGGAGGTGTCCTTGAAGGGATCGCCGACGGTGTCGCCGACGACGCAGGCCGCGTGCAGGTCCGTGCCCTTGGCCTTCATTTCCGTTTCCACGATCTTCTTGGCGTTATCCCAAGCGCCGCCGGCGTTGGCCATGAAGATGGCCTGGTACAAGCCGAACAGCGCGATGGAGATCAGGTAGCCGATGAAGAAGTACTCTTCCACGAAGGCGAAGGCCAGGGTGGAGAAGAACACGACGAGGAAGATGTTGAACATGCCCTTCTGGGCGTACTGGGTACAGATTTCGACGACCCGCTTGGAGTCCTTCACCGAGGCTTTGGTCGAGCCTTCCAGCTTGATGTTGCCCTTGATGAATTCGACCGCGCGGTAAGCGCCGGTGGAGACGGCCTGGCAGGAGGCGCCTGTGAACCAGTAGATGACCGCGCCGCCGGCGATGAGGCCGAACAGGAACGGAGTGTGGAGGATGGAGAGGTTGGAGACGAGGGCCGCGTCGAGGCCGTTGGTGAGGGCGACGATGATGGAGAAGATCATCGTGGTGGCGCCCACCACGGCGGTGCCGATGAGCACGGGCTTGGCAGTGGCCTTGAAGGTGTTGCCGGCGCCGTCGTTCTCTTCGAGGTTGTCCTTGGCGCGCTCGAAATCGGGCTTGAAGCCGAAGTCCTTCTGGATCTCCGCTTCGATGCCGGGGATCTGCTCGATGGTGGAGAGTTCGTACACCGACTGGGCGTTGTCCGTCACAGGGCCGTAGCTATCCACAGCGATGGTGACCGGGCCCATGCCGAGGAAGCCGAAGGCCACCAGGCCGAGGGCGAAGACGGCGGGGGCCATCATCAGGGCGGCGAGACCCATGGAGGAGACGTAGTAGGCGATGGCCATCAGGCCGAGCATCGCGAAGCCGAGCCAGTAGCCGGAGAAGTTGCCGGCGATGAGACCGGACAGGATGTTGAGCGATGCGCCGCCTTCCTTGGAGGAGGTGACGACTTCGCGGACGTGGCGGGATTCGGTGGAGGTGAAGACCTTCACGAACTCGGGGATGAGGGCGCCGGCCAGCGTACCGCAGCTAATGACGGTGGCGAGCTTCCACCACAGCGAGGTGTCGCCCTTGAGATCGGGGATCATCATGGCGCTGACGATGTAGGTGAGGACGATGGACAGGATGGAGGTGAGCCACACCAGGGTGGTGAGGGGCTGCTCATAGTTCATCTTGTCGGAGTCGCCGAACTTGCTCTTGGCGATGAAGTGGTTGATGAAGTAGCTGACGCCGGAGGCGATCACCATCATGACGCGCATGGTGAAGATCCAGACCAGGAGCTGGACCTGAATGGTGGCGAAGGTGGGGCCTGCGACTTTTTCGTTGATGCCGAGAAGGATGAAGCTGATGAGCGCGACGCCAGTGACACCGTAGGTTTCGAAGCCGTCGGCGGAGGGTCCAACCGAGTCGCCGGCGTTGTCGCCCGTGCAGTCGGCGATGACGCCGGGGTTGCGGGCGTCGTCTTCCTTGATGCCGAAGACGATCTTCATGAGGTCGGCGCCGATGTCGGCAATCTTGGTGAAGATGCCGCCGGCCACGCGGAGGGCAGCCGCGCCGAGCGATTCGCCGATGGCGAAGCCGATGAAGCAGGGACCGGCAAGCTCACCGGGGATGAAGAGCAGGATGAACAGCATCAGGAGCAACTCGACCGAGATCAGCATCATGCCGATGCTCATGCCGGCCTGCAGCGGGATGTCGTAGCAGGGGAACGGCTTGCCGCGGAGGCTGGCAAAGGAGGTGCGGGAGTTGGCGAACGTATTCACGCGGATGCCGAACGCCGCCACACCGTAGCTGCCGCCGATGCCGATGAGGGAGAACATCAGAATGATGATCACCTTCATGAGGGGCATGCCCTGCAGATAGCCGAAGTAGAAGAGAATGATCACGCCGATGAAGCACTCGAGGATCATGAGGAACTTGCCCTGCGTCGTCAGATAGGTTTTGCAGGTTTCGTAGATCAACTCAGAGACTTCCAGCATGGACTTGTGGACGGGCATGTTCTTCAGTTTGGTGAAGATGGAGAGCCCGAAGAGCAGTCCGAGGGCGCTGACAACCAGGCCGCTCATGAGGAGGGTACGGCCGCCGATGCCGCCGAGGAAAGTTGCGGAATTCAGGTCGGGCAGGATGAGGTTCGCTTCACCGCCGTGGTGCTCGGCCGGCTGGGCCAGCAACGGCATGGAGCCCGCCATGGCAAGAATTGCCATGAGGAGCAGTGGTAGGATCGCCCGCAGGGAAGTTCGTGAGAAACCCCGCGCGGCGCCTCCTGTGTGGCTTGAGGATGCCTTCCGCCCTTGGGCGGACACGGCTTCAGTGGATAACATCGATCAATCCTCCCGGTCCGTCGGATTTTTGGTCCTCGACTGAGTTGGGTCGGCTCGTTGAGGAGTATCAGACCTTAAATGAGAACTTGTAAAAGACCCAAGAATCACTATATAAGACTCAGGTATCGGATTCAACCGCTGCACGGCTTGCATCTTACCAGACTTGGGCGTCCGCTATGATGGGGCGAATGACCTCCCTTTGGATGGCGGCGTGGATGCCGCTTGTTTTCACGCTGCTACCGTCGAGCCTGCCGGCGGCGACCCCGGAGTATGGATTCCGGGTGGTCAGAACATTTCCGCATGATATTTCTGCCTTTACGGAAGGATTGGAGTTCCGGGCGGGCTACTTCTATGAAAGTACAGGTGAGTACGGTAGCTCGACGCTGCGCAAGGTGGAGGTGGAAACGGGCAGGGTGGTGCAGCGACTGCCGCTTTCTTCGAGCGTCTTCGGGGAAGGGCTCACGGTGATCAATCAGCAGATCGTGCAGCTTACCTACCGGGGCGGGATCGGCTTCGTGTACTCACAACCGGACTTCCGGTTGCAGCGTACCTTCCGTTATGAGGGAGAGGGGTGGGGGCTGACCAACGATGGCAGCACCATCTATATGACCGATGGGACGAGTCAGATCCGCTGCCTGGATCCGGCCACGATGAAGGAGCTGCGCCGCATCCAGGTGCACGACGGTGCCGACAAAGTGCCTGAAATCAACGAGCTGGAGTATATCCGCGGTGAACTCTGGGCCAATGTCTGGCGAACGGAAAAGATCGTCCGAATCTCGCCGAAGGACGGTCGGGTGCTGGGCTGGGTGGATCTGACCGGGATCCTGGGGGCGGAGAAGTCGAGCCGGGTGGATGTGATGAACGGGATCGCTTACGATGCCATGGGCGACAGGTTGTTCGTGACAGGCAAGTACTGGCCCAAAGTGTTTGAAATTAAGGTGATACCGAAGGCCGCAGGCCGCCGTTAAGGCTGCTGGATGACGATTTCCTCGCCTTCCTGAACACCGCCGGTGAGCACGGCATCGGGACCGAAGACGCGTCCGCGGGTCACGGGGCGTTTCTCGAGCGCATCGCCTTTCCGTACATAGACGAAAGTCTCGCCGTTGGACTGCTGGATGGCCTCGGCCGGCGCCAGGAGCACGTCCTTCTCGTGGTCGATCACAACATCGGCGGACGCAGTGAGGTCCGGCAAAACCTTCTCGTCCGCGTCGAGAATCTCCATGCGGATTGGGATGTTTCGCAGGTAGTATTGCGACCGGCCCGGGTGGTAGCCAGCGCGCCGATGGCGTAGACCTTGGCTTTGTAGACAGCCTCGGGGTAAGCCTCCAGCCGGACGGTTGCCTCCTGGCCGATGCGGAACTGGGTGTTCTGGGCCTGATTGATGTAGCCCTCCACCTGCATGCTGTTCCGGTCGATAACCCGCATCATGAGGGTGCCGGGGGTAATGCGGTCGCCGACGGAGAGGGCCACGCGGTCGCCGCCTGGCCTGACGATGTCCTGAACGACCGCCATCCCGTTAGCGGGCGCCTGAATGGTCATGCGCTCGATATCCCGCTGGTGGCGCTGGACATGCAGTACCTCGATGTCCTTGGTGATTTCGTTGATCCGGAAAGCGGCAGCCTGGGACTGCAGTTTGAGGGCGAAGTCCCGTTCCTGGGCATCGTAGGTGGCCTGAGCCTCTTCCACGGCGAGTTGGAACAGACGCTGCTGAATCGCGGAACGGACTTCGAGAGTCTTGAGATCGAGCCTGGCGCGGTCCAGCGTGGCCTTTGCCTTGCGAAGTTCCTGGACCCAGGCTTCGCTCTCCACCTCAAGTTGGGCGCGGAGCCGCTTGAGAGAGTTTTCCCGGGCATGCAGGCCATCTCTGGTGTCGTCGAGGTGGTCACGGGCGCCCTGAGGATCGAAGGCGGCAACGACCTGACCTTTTTGGACCAGCGTTCCAGAGGGTACGAGCGTCATGAGCGTCAGCGGCTGGTCCGATTCCGGCATCGTGAGCTTGGGCACCACGATGTTGGAGAAATTGCGCGCCGAGGTAGAGCCGGTCACCCGCACCCTCATCAGAAGGTCACCGCGGCGGATGCGGGCGAAGTGCTGGAACTTGCTGGCGTCGGCGCGGCGTGCGTCCGCCTGGCGTGCGGTAAAGTAGTTATACCCGCTGACCCCGCCAATCGTAAGTATCAGCAACAGAAGCCAGGACCAGGATCGTCCAGGGGATGGTGGTGCCTCCGGCTCCTGTTCCGGCTGAGGTTTTGGTAGTGGCGAGAGCAAGGACGACATGACGAATAGCTGAATCTACAGAGTATCGGATCTGTAGATAATTTTCAGGGTCTTCGCCGAGAGTTTACCTTGCTGCTACTTCGCTTTGTGGTAGTTGGGGTACTCCGGTTTCTCGTATTTGGGCAGCGGATTCTTCTTCAAGGAGTCCATCAGGACTTCGACCGCCTTTTCGAGCTGCGGATCGTGACCCTGTCGGACCAGGGCCGGATCGTAGTCGACTTCGATATCCGGATTCACGCCGTGATTCTCGACATCCCACTGTTTTTCGGTGTTGTAGAAGGCGAGGTTGGGCGCGGTGACTCCGCCGTTGTCGATCAGCGGCGGGAAGCTGAAGATGCCGACGAGTCCGCCCCAGGTGCGCTTGCCGATCAGTGGCCCGATCTTGAGTTTGTGGAACATCCAGGGCATGGCGTCACCGCCAGATCCGGCATATTCATTGACGATCATGGCCTTGGGTCCGTAGATGCCGTTCATCGGAGTGGTGAACTCGTGGCCGGCGCGGGTCGTGAAGAAGTTCAACAGCGGCCGGCGGAGGTAGTCGATGATGTAGTCGGCGACATAGCCGCCACCGTTGAAGCGCTCATCGAGCACCATGCCTTCCTTGCCGACCTGCGAGAAGAACCAGCGGTTGAAGTTCGTATAGCCCTGGTTTGACGTGTTGGGCAGGTGAACATAGCCCAGGCGGCCGCCGGAGAGTTGTTCGACTTTGCGCCGGTTGCCTTCGATCCAGTCCATATAGCGGAGTCCGGTTTCGTTCGCGGTGGGGACCACGGTGACTTCGCGGCTGCCCTCGCCGTTGGCGTTCGGACCTACCTTCAGAACGACACTCTTACCCGACGTGGCCTCAAAGAAACTGTAGACGTCGTCAGTGGCCTTGACCTCGCGGCCGTTCACGGCCAGCAGGAATTCGCCGGCCTTCACATCGACACCGGGCGCCGTGAGCGGGGCGCGCAGGCTCGGGTTCCAGTTCTCTCCGTTGAAGACCTTGGCGAACTTGTAGCGGCCGTTCTCGACGCTGTAGTCGGCGCCCAGCAGCCCGCCTGGAACGCTCTTGGGGTTGTTCTGTGTCTCTCCACCGCCAACATAGAGGTGGCCGACGGAGAGCTCGCCCAGCATGTCGCGGAACAGGTAGTTGAGATCCTCCCGGTGAGCAATGGCCGGCAGGAACTTCTGGTACTTCGTCTTGTAATCGGCCAGGTTGACGCCGTGCAGATTCGGGTCGTAGAAGAAGTCGCGTTCGATGCGCCAGACTTCGTTGTAGATCTGAGCCCACTCGGCGGCGGGTTCTACACGAACCTCCATCTGGTCGATTTTCAGGGCTCCGTCGCCCGCCTTCGGCGCGGCGGCCGTGCCGGCGATGAACCACTTGCGGCCGGGTTGGGAATAGAGGATCTTTTCGCCGTTGGAACTGATTTCAAAGTCGGAGGTGCCGGCGAGGAACTGGTCGGTCTTGCGGGTCTTGAGATCGAACTTGTGGAGCGTGCGAGCGGGAGGACCCTGCTCGTTCACAACCGGGTCTTCGCGAAGGAAGACGATGCCGGTCTTGCCGGCCACGAGTTTGGAGTAGTTGCGCGCCGGGATGGGCAGCGAGAGGATGCGCTGGGAGATGGCATCGAAATCGATGCGGACTTCGGCCTTCTCGTCCTTCTTCGGCTCCTCCTTCTTCGGTTCCGCCTTGGTAGCTTCGTCTTTCTTGGGGTCGTCCTTCTTGGCTGTGTCGGTCTTCTCTTCGTCGCTTTCCGGGGCGAGGGGCGATGGATCGGCCTTGCGAAGGACGGCGATGTAGACGTTCCGATTCGAAATCCGATCGATGGAGGACATATCCAGCCAGCCGGTGGAGAGTCCGGTATTGGTGCTGGCTGTGAAATAGATGAAGCGGCCGTTGGCGTCGAAGGCGGCGTGACGTTGGTCGCTGAGGCCGTCGGAGATCTGGGTGGACTTTCCGCTCTCCAGCGAGTAGACATGGACCGCGCGCAGGAAGTTCCGCTGGAGTTTGTTGTAGACGATCCACTTGGAGTCGGGCGACCAGCGCGGGTTCATCTCGTCGCGGTCCGGCACGTCGTAGTAATCCGTGTCGACCTTGGTCAACTTTTTCGATTCGAGATCGATGAAGCAGGTGGTGACGTTGGCGTCGCGGAAGAGGATCTTCTTGCCGTCAGGCGACCAGGCGGGATCGTAGAAGAACGACTTCCAACCGATGTCGAATTTCTTCACCTCGCCGCGGCCGTTCTGGGGTGCGATGTGGAGCTGGTACTCACCGCTCTCGTCGGAGAAGTACGCGATGCTCTGGCCATCCGGCGACCAAGCAGGGTAGCGCTCGGCCGTGCCGGGCGTGTTGGTGATGTCGCGGATGTCGCCTTTTTCGGCGGGAACGGTGAGGATTTCACCTCGGGTTCCAAAGACGGCTCGAGCGCCCGAGGGAGAGAGGGAGGCGGATTCGATGGTGGTCGCAGCCTTGGCGTAGTAGGGACGGACTTCCGGAAGGTCACCATTCAGCGTGATGTTGACCGGGGTGACCTTGCCGTTTTTCAGGTCGAACAATTCGATTGCTCCGAAGTGCTCCAGGACGATTGAATCGGGCCCGAGCGAGGCGCTCTTGTATTCGTAGCCGGTATTCTTGATCGCTTCGGCGACTTTCTTCGATTTGGTATCGAAGACACAGAGCGTCATGGGGCCAAAGCGGTCGGACAGGAAGTAGACCTTGTCGCCGGCCCACATGGGGTAGAAGTCGTTGGAGTTGTCGCGGGGGATCTTCTCGATCTTGGAATCGGCGAGATCCGCGAGCCAGATCGGGCTGGTGCGGCCGCCGGCATACCGTTTCCACGAAGCGAAGGCTGGCGCCAGTGGAGTGTAGGCGAGGCGCTTGCCATCGGGGGAGTAGGCAGCCTGGTTGCCCATGGGGATGGGCTCAATGTCCGCCGGGCCGCCGTCGGTGCTCATGGTGTAGAAGTGATTGGCGACGATGGCGGTGGCGCGGTCAGACCGGAACAGCAGGCGTTTGCCGTCGGCGCTGAAGGCGAGCGGCACGTCGGCCCCGGGGTGCCAGGTGAGGCGGCGCGGCACTCCGCCATTGATGGAGACGAGGAAGATGTCGGTGTTGCCGTCGTACTGGCCGGAGAAAGCGACGGTCTGGCCATCGGGTGAGAGGATCGCGTTGGATTCGACTCCGGGGGCAGTGGTGAGGCGGGTTGCCTCGCCGCCCGTCCGGGCTACTTTCCACAGGTCTCCGGCGTAGGTGAAGACAATGTGGGTCTTATTCATGGCTGGCTTCTGGAGCAGCAGCGGTTGCTGGGCCCAGGCGGCGCAGGACAGAAGTAGGGACAGAAGCGCGATCGATCTCAAGGTGGTGACCTCCAATGGTCGATTGTAAACGCCGGACAGGCCCGTGCGTCGTAACATTCAGTGTATGAACGGTGCGCTCATCTGGGTTGCGCTGCTGCAGGCGGCGGCGTTTTTTCGAATCGAACCGGTGCGTCCGGTGGCGGAACTGCGGGAGCAGGCGTTGCGGTTGCAGCCACAGGCGGAGTCCGGAGACTTCCTGACGACCGACCTGGTGGAGCTGACCGCCTTGGATCCGAGCATCCATCTGGACATCCGATACGCGAGCACGCAGAATTTCCTGGGCACGCCTGTGTACAGGCAGGCGCGTGCGTTCCTGCAGCGTCCGGCGGCAGAAGCCCTAGTGCGCGCGCACCGGCGCCTGAAGCAGGCGGGCTATGGGATTCTTGTGCACGACGGCTATCGCCCGTGGTGGGTGACTTGGGTGTTCTGGGAGGCGACACCAGCGGCGCAGCACGACTTTGTGGCCAACCCGGCCAAAGGGTCGCGGCACAATCGGGGCTGTGCGGCGGATATCACGCTGTATGAGTTGAAATCAGGGGCTGTCGTGGAGATGCCATCCCTCTATGACGAAATGTCGGAGCGGGCATATCCTGACTATCCAGGCGGCACGGCCGAACAGAGGAGGCTGCGCGGCCTGCTGCGCGATGCGATGGAAAATGAGGGCTTCCAGGTCTACGAGTACGAGTGGTGGCACTTCGATTACAAAGACTGGCACCGCTACCGCGTGGCAAACCTCAACTTTGAGTCGATTCCATCGACGGCACACTGATGCGGCCGCTACGTTCCAGCCAGGAGCGGAACATCAGCGCGTAGTCGGCGGCTTTTTGTGAGCCGGCCAGATCTTCCACGCTGAACAGGGTTTTGCGGCGCCAGTTGGGGTACTGCCAGGTGGTGCCCGGCAGGTTCTGCTGGTCGATTTCCTTGGTCAGATCTTCCTGGTTGAGGAGCATGAGCCGGGAAGGGGCACTGACCAGGTAGCCGATGACGGCATTGTGGAGCTCGCCGGTGAGTTCCGGCCAGTCGGCTGCTTCACGCGGGAAATGCCCAGGCAGGAAGCCTTCGCGAACGAGGGCCTCGATCATGCGGTGCTTCTCGTCCCGGCGCTCCCGCTTCTGGCGGGCATACATCTCCTCGTCGTTGAGGATGCCGGATTTGTGGCGCGCCTCGATATCCCGGCCGGCCCAGAAACCGGCGATGGTGGGCAGGTCGTGAGTAGTGGAGGAGACGAGCGCGTTTCTTGGGTACTCTTGCGGCGGCAAAGGGAGCCCATCTCCGCCCTTCTCGAAGTAAAAGAGCTTGTAGCGCAGCATGGAGAACTCCTCCATGGCTTCGCGGAGCACAGGCGGAACGGTGCCGAGGTCCTCTCCGACGACCAGGAAGCGGCCGCGGACGCTCTCCAGGGCCAGAATCCGGAGCAGATCGCGCCAGCGCTCATTGACATAGGTACCATGGGCGGCGGTGACCCCATCGGGGATCCAGAAGAGCCGGAAGAAGCGCATGACGTGATCGATGCGTAAGGCTCCACCATGGCGGGCGTTGCGCCGAATGGACTCGACGAAGAGGCGGTAGCCGTTTTCGCGATGGGTCTCGGCGTTGGGCGGGGGAAATGCCCAATCCTGCCCTTCGGGCGCGAAGTCGTCGGGCGGGGATCCGACCCGAGCGCCCGTGACAAAGAACGGGCGGTAGGCCCAGAGGTCACAACCGCAGCGGTCGGTGGCCAGGGCCACGTCATGGTAGAGGCCGATGGGCATACCCAACTCTCTTGCGCGGTTCTGGACGGTGCCGAGTTGGAGGTCGATCTGCCACTGGACGTATTTGTGGAAGAGGATCCGGCGCCAATGCGACTGGGCGTAGGCGCGGACCTCGGCGGATTCGGGATCACGGTAGGGCTCGGGCCAGTCTGGCCAGATCCAGAGGTCGCGATTCTGTTTGTGCAGTGACTCGTCGAGGGCGCAGTAGGTGGAGAAACGGTCGAGCAGGTCTCCTTGGGCCGCAATCCACTTCCGGAACGCCTGGGCCCGGGCCGTGTTTCTGGTCCACTCGGCTTGTAGAAACCGACGGAACAGCAGGCGCAGGAGGCCTAGTTTGAGGCGGGCCACCCGCTCGTATTCCACGAACTCCGCCTCGCGAACCGCGGCCAGTTCGGTCTGGAAGTGGGGGCCCTGGAAGATGGCCAGTGCGGCGGGACAAAGTCGGAAGTCTGCGACCTGCTCTACATCCAAATAGAGGTAGTTTCGATGGAACGAGGAGAGCGGAAGATAGGGGCTCGTGTTGTAGGGCTGCCGGTTATGGAGGGCATGAAGCGGATTGAGCGCGACGAATCCGGCGCCGAGAGAGCGGGCGACCCACTCGGTGAGGGTGGCGAGATCGGTAAAGTCGCCCGCGCCCCAATTGCGGGCGGAGCGAAGTCCGTAGAGGCTGACAGCGAGCCCAGCCGCGCGGCCGCCGTGTTTGAGTTGCTCGGGCAACCAGGCTTTCTCCGGCGCGACGATGATGCGCTGGGTCGACCGAAGGTCCGGCTGGCCTGGGGCCTTGATCACCACTTCCAGGTCGTGATAGCCGAGGCGCAAGGGCAATGGCAGGGCCAGGGAGAAGGTTCCGGACTTCAAGGCTGATGGCCCGGAGGGCAGGAAGTCACGCCGCTCGGCCCAGCCGTCCTCCCAATAGAGAGCCATAGCCCCTTTGCCTTCAATCTGATAGGCAGGGGGGATGCGAACGGGCACGGCGGGAGCGGGATCGGCGACGCTCAGGACGGCGACGGGGTCCAGTGGCCGCCCGGCGATCCGTTCGGCTCGCTGACGGGCCGACTCGGCGAGGTTTTCAGGCGAACTGGTGTCCAGGCCAAAGGAGCCGAGGATGGCGAGCAGGGTGGATTCCTCCACCACATGCTGGTGGCCCCAAATGTCCCAATACTCTGTGTCGACCCCGAAGTCCAGACAGAGGGTATGTATGAGTTCCGCGAAGGGGGAAGGCATGGACTGATACCATTCTATCCACCCCGCCCGCCATGGGATAATCTAAACAGAGGGGATATGGAAAACAAGATCCGCGAGAACCAGATCCAACTGGGCGAGCCGCCAGCCGACCTCTTCAGCCGGATTGATACGGATGCCGTAGTCAGCCCGAGTGAAGGGATTCTGATGACGACTGTCGACAGTGTCATCAACTGGGGGCGGAAGAACTCCATCTGGCCGATGACATTCGGGCTGGCCTGCTGCGCCATCGAGATGATGGCGATGAGCGCCTCGCGCTTCGATATTGCCCGGTTTGGCGCCGAAGTATTTCGCGGGAGCCCACGCCAGTCGGACCTGATGATCATCGCCGGGCGCGTCTCGAACAAGATGGCGCCGGTGATCCGGCAGTTGTACCAACAGATGCCGGAGCCGCGTTGGGTGATTTCGATGGGTGCATGCGCCACCTCGACCGGTGTGTTCAGCAACTACGCCCTGATCCCTGTGAACCAGGTGATTCCCGTGGACGTCTACGTGCCGGGCTGTCCTCCGCGCCCTGAGCAACTGATTTACGCGATCATGATGCTGCAGGAAAAGATCCAGAAGCAAACGGGTGTTGTGAAGGACGTACTAAACCTGTCGTAAGCCACGTCGAGTCCAGCCGAAATTGAGAGAGCGCCGGCCGCAACGCCGGCGTTTTTCTTTTGCTCACATCTCCGCGACGGAGGTCGATACGCCTGTTGGGAACACATTTCCAGGATGGAGGCAGGCTATGGACATTGGAAGAATCGATGCGGTTGGCGAACTGCCCATCGTCTCGACGGCCTCCCCGCTGACACCTCAGCAGCGATCTGAGCAGCGGCAGTTGGTGCGGGCGGTGCAGGCTGTAAATGGCGCGCAGATCTTCGGGGAAGGGACGGAACTGATGTTCGCCTTCGACCGCTATACGAAGGGGCCGGTGATGCGCATTGTCGACAAGGAGACCAAAGAAGTGATTCGTCAGGTACCGCCGGAGTACGTCCTGCGGCTCGCTGAGGACCTCGGGGGCTAGGCGGTCCGTGTTGATCGCCAGAGCAGTCCGGCACGACCGGGCTGCGTAGCGTGCGGGCCCTATGGAAACGAGGACTGGCGTGTTGCGGATGGTGTTGACTCACCGGTTCTGGTGAGGCCCTGCTCGATCAGAGAGGCCAGGCCGAAGCCGCCTTGTTGGGCTATGACCTGCGCCAGATGCTGCTCGGCAAAGTCGCCCATGGTGGAGCCTGCCTGATCCTCGCCCGTGCCCATCCAGCCGCCGCCGGATGACTCCCGCATGGCGTGCATGATCTGCCCAATCAGCAGAGATTCGAACTGCTGCGCGGTCTCTTTCAGACGGTGTTTGTCCGCGGAAACGGAGGCCAATTTCGCGGGATCCGGGCCGAGTGGGGCGGTGGTGGGAATGAGTGGGTTCATCATAGGACCTCTATCTCGGCATCGAGCGCGCCGGCTGCTTTCAGGTTTTGCAGGATAGCGATGATGTCCCTTGGGGTGGAGCCGACCGCGGTGAGAGCACGAACCAGATCCCTCGACGCTGGCGCCCTGCTTCAGGTGGATGCTCTTGGCCGGATCCTCTTTGGCGATGACATTCACGGAGGGTGTCGCGACAGTCTGCCCCGAGGACAGAGGGGCCGGCTGGGAGACATCCAATGTGGTCTCGACAGCGATGTGAAGGTTGCCGTGCAGGATGGAGGCGGGCCGGATCTGGATGCCGGACCCGGCGGTGATGGTGCCGGTCCGCTCGTTGATGATGATGCGGGCAGGGCGGTCCGCGTCCAGGGTGAGTCCTTCCACTTCGGCCACGAATTCGACGGGCTTGGGGGTCCAGTCGGATGGGATAGCCACCGAGACGAGCCCTGCGCTCTCGCATCGGGCAGTGCCGTCTCCGAAGCGCTGATTCACAACGGAGGCGAGGCGAGCGGCAGTGGTGAAGTCCGCCATGCGAAGTTGCAGGTTGATACGTGCCCCCGGCTTCAGCATGGAGGGAGGCGCCTTCTCGACGATGGCCCCGCTCGGGATGCGTCCCGCCGTGGGATGGTTGACCGTTGTGGAGTTGCCGCCACGCCCGGCGACGATCCCGCCGTCTACCACCGCACCCTGGGCCACCGCGAAAACCTCACCGGTGGCGGCTTTGAGAAGGCGTTCAGGATGAGCGTTCCACCCTGAAGGTTGGATGCGTCGCCGATGGCCGACGCCTGAACGTCGATGCGGGTGCCCGGCTGAGCGTAGGGCGGCAGATTGGCGGTGACCATGACCGCTGCCATGTTGGAACCTGCATGGCCGACGGAGCCACCTGAACACCCATGCGTTCCAGCATGTTGGCAAGCGACTGCGCGGAGAAGAAGGTCTGGCGCTTGTTCGCCTGTGCCATTGAGTCCCACCACCAGACCGTAACCCAGCAGTTGATTGTCTCTCACCCCCTCGATGGAGGCGATTTCTTTGATACGGGTGCCGGATTTTCGCCGTCGGGGCAATGGCCATCAGAGGGAGGAGGGTGGCGGTGGCGGAGGAGAAGTGGCATGCTGGGCTCCTAGAACGGCAAAAGGCCGAGCAAAAGTCGGTAGAGGAAATTCGGACGGCGAATGGCATCGTTGACGACACCGCGGCCCTCAACTCTCACCTCGAGATCGAGAGCAGATCAGGATGAGAGACACGGTGTTGTCCATGAGGAGATCCCTGCTCCGGAGAATTCCGCGGATCGAGACCTTGCCGTTCGGAGTTGATCATGACATCCTTGGTGCCTTCAACGACCATGGTGCCGTTGGGCAGGACGTGCGTGACCCTGGCGGAAACCGTTGTCCGCAGTTCTGTCTCCGGGAAGTCTCCCCTTGTCCCTCCAGCTTGTTGCTGCCGCTGAGGCCGGCAAGAGAGAGAGAGGAGAGCGGGCCGGGGGTTCTGAGCTGGGCCGCCCAAGGCCGAAACCGATGCGGCTGCGTACGAAACTACGGCTGGTGCTGGTGGCGCCTTTTGACACTGCCGAGGCTTTGTCGAAGATGACTATCGTGACGAGGTCGTTGAGTTGGGCCGCGCGTGCGTCTCGGGCGAGATCGGCAAGCCGGCCCGACTGATCGTAGAGCGACCCGGGTGACGCGACGGCCGACACGGATTGACGTTCAGCGTCCAGCAGGTACCGGTCGAGCGAACTCAACTCCTCTTTCTTTGGCTTTCGCGCCGCCGGCCATAGCGGGAGGGCGGGCATTGCCAGCACGAGCGCCGAGCACGGTCAAGATCTGAATGTCATCGGATTCGGAGATCGAACGATGGCCCGGCCGGGGGCCTCGACGAGGGCTTTTAGCCGTTTGCCGGTCTGTGTGTTTTCTACCAGGATCGATTCGCCCTGGCGGCCGGCGGCCAGGGCTATGCCCTGAAACCTCACTTGCGCGGAGCCGGATTCAACAGTGACCTGGATCGAATCGCCATGAGTAACTGCTGGTGGACGCGTAACGAGTTCTGCGCAGGGGTGTGCCGGCCGGGATAGCTCGCCGACACTCGAATCCGATCAATGTGAGCTCGTCCGTGACTGGTGCCGGGTGGAGGGAAGAGCGGAACCGGGAAACTCCAACGATGTCAGCCCGTGCGATCACGTGGCCCGCCGCAAGATCGGATGCCGCGTAGTAGCCGTCCCGCTGAATTGAAACGCGAACGCGCGCCCAGAAGGGAGCGCTGCGGCGATCGTCATACTTGACGCGGCCGCGCCAGAGCGAGGCACCGCCAGTTGTCTGGGACGAGGATGAAACCAGCGAGTTCAGGTCGAAGCTAAGTTCTCCGGACGGCATGGGCAGCCGGCAGAAATCGACGAGATCGAGCTGCGCCTCCGGTGGAAGTGCCGCCCGCAGAGCTTGCTGGACTTCCTGCGCCGAGAACGTGCGGGCAGGCCGCTCCACGCAAACTGCCTCGTTGGTTGGGCAATACCCGTCGCTACCGGGGCTCCATGGCGTGCCAGCATTGCATTCAACTGGCTGGACGACCAGAACCTTCGCAAACCCGGTGCGGGTGTGTAGCCGAGCGTTGTGTCGGGTGGTATCCGCGGAATGCCGGTAGAACCCGCGGAGAAGATCCGAGGCATGCACTTGAGAGCGGTCGACCTGAAGGCAATCCGCCGCGATGGCAAGGGACAGATCGGAGCACGAGTGTAAGGATTCGTCTCATCGCGTCATGCTGTTCACTTGCTGATACATCTCGTCGGCGGCTTTCACCACCTTCGAGTTGGCCTCATAGGCACGCTGGCTGACGATCAAGTCGACAAATGCCTCAACAACTGAGACATTGGACTGCTCGACGTAGCCTTGGAGAAGCGAACCCAGCCCTTCCTGCCCGCCAGGACTGCCGAGCGTCGGCTCTCCGGAGGCATCGGTTGGTGCGTAGAGGTTCTTCCCAATGCTGTTGAGACCAGCTGGATTGGTAAAATTGGCGAGTTGGATCTGGCCGCCCAGTTGTGCCGCGGTCTGACCCGGCAGAGTGTAGCTCACCGTGCCGTCCGATCCGATGGTGATGCTCTGCGCTTCCGGTGGGACCGTGATTTGGGGTTCCAGCGCATCGCCATCTCCCGTAACGAGATTGCCGTCGTTGTCCGTTTGGAACTGCCCGGCGCGCGTGTAGGCGATTTCTCCATTCGCCCTTCGAATCTGAAAGAAGCCGCGGCCCTGGATTACCAGGTCCAACGGATTGCCCGTGACGAAAAGCTGCCTTGTGCGAAGGAGATCTCGTTGGCGGAGACGCGAGTGCCCAGGCCGAGCTGAAGTCCGCTGGGGACGACAGTCTGAGAACCGGCGGCGGCACCGGGCTGAACCATCGTCTGATACAGCAGGTCCTGAAACTGGGCGCGGCGCATCTTGTAGCCGACAGTATTCGCATTCGCCAGATTGTGCGCGATGTTGTCGACGTTGGTCTGCTGCGCTTCCATGCCGCTAGCTGCGCTGAACAATGCTCTAATCACGTGTTGCCTCCTTGTGCCTATGCCGTGACTCGGGCCACTTCCTCGACAGCGCGGCGGCCCATTTCGGCGCCGAGCTGGCTGGCCCGTTGGAGGGTCTCGAACTGTCTAAGCACTCCGACGAGCTTCACGGCCGCCTCCGCCGCGGAGTAATTCGACGATTCGAGACTGCCCTGCCGGACCTCGACCGCGGCGGGCGTGAGTCCCTGCAGCCCACGGGCATCCAGGGCAAAGTAGAGACCTTCCCGGCGTGCCGTTTTGAGCCTGCGAATTGAGGTTCACGAGCTTGAGACGCCCCGTGGCGGCCCCGTCCTGGCGCACAGTGCCGTCAGGGTCGACGGAAAACGGGATCGCCGGGTTGAGCCGGATCCGGCGAGGTTCAACCGTGCTGAGTTCGTAGCCATCACATGGTTGTCAGGCGGCCGTCTCGAGTGACCTGGAATCGCCCGTTGCGGGTCAGCAGCGTGCCGTTAGGGCCATCCACCTGGAAGAATCCTGCTCCGGACAAGGCCAGGTCCGTTCCGTTGCCCGTCGATGTGAGGAGCCCCTGGGAGTAGTCTGTGCGATTCGTCTCGATTACCGGAGCGCTCACCTGAGGGATACCGCCCGCATCCGCGGCGTACTGGCTCTCCTCCGACATATAGAGGCTGTAGGCCTCGCGGTCGGCTTTGAATCCCGGGGTTGAGACATTCGCGAGGTTGTTCGATAGGAGGTCGAGCGCTTCCAACCGAGATCGCATGCCGGCGGCGGCTGTTGTGGTGAGTGGATCCATCGGAGACTCCACGGATATCCAAGCAATTGCGTGTCCAGAAAAAACCAGTGATTTCGGCGAAAAACGCCGATGAGAACTCCAAAGCGGAACAGCTCGGTGCGCGAACCGATGCCAATTCGGAACAGCGTTTCAATTGGGGAAAACGCATCCTATTGATGCAGAGAGTTCTCCCGCGATGGCCTTCGGCATGCAAGAGTGCGTTGCGTGAATGCGATTGCCATCCAGTCTGATGCAGCGCTGATGAATCCACTGGCGGGTCATGGAACCAGGAGCGTTGCGGACCTCTCCCCGACAACCTCACAGACATCGAAGAGCCTTGGCGATTTCCTCTCGGAATTTATCGATAGCTTCGGCCGTGAAACAGATCTGGATTCGAATGCGCAAGAAATGGCCGCGAGAGGCGCTGGCGAGAATGGCGCCGTGCGGAGGGATGGTGGAGATCGGGATCGACGCAGACCATTGCCGGCGCAAGCCGGTTCAAAGGACGACGAGCAACCGGCAGCGTTGGACCTCTATCCGGTGCAAGGGTTTCTGACTCCTGTTGATCATCCACTGTTGTTTTCTCTCCCACAACCCACGGATGCAATCGATAGCTCGTATCCGCTCGCGCAAGCTTCCCTTCTCGATTCGCCGCACCAGGAAGAGCTGGGCGAGGTCCGAAAGGGGAGACCAGTCACTGGAGATGGCAGCAAGTCAGCCGCTCCCGCGAATTGCAGCGCAGTTTGAGCCAGGTTTACTCCCGGCTACCCTCACAACACAGGTCGATAGTCAGGAGGCGCCAGAGGCGAAGCCTACGATGCCCTCTTCCCTGACTCCAGGGATCGCCCCCGCGCCGGATGCCCAGAGCGATGGCTTCGAGCGGCAGAATCCGCAAGTGCAGAGAAGACAGGTGACTCCTGCCTGGCGCTCGCAACTGCCCGAGGCCCTGAGAGGCGAGATGCGGCCTCGGCTGCACGAGCCTCCGGAGCAGTCCTTCACTCCACAAGCAGACTCGAAGCGGATAGTTCGTCCGGGCCAGAATCCGGAAAACCGGGAATTCGCCAACACCGCTGACAGGGCCGTCCGGTATCATTCCCGTTGTTACAGGCCGCGCTCAGGAACAGACGCCTGTTGGAGTGCCCGGGAACAAGTTGGACGCAAATCACGCCTCCGGCCGGAATCTAAAAGCTGTCCGTGAAACCGCGGAATCGCCCGACCAGGAAATCTCCGACCGGAAGCAGGAATCGGATCAGCGGGAAGAGACCGGTGCTGATCGACACGTAGCGCGGCAGCAGCCTTACGAAACAGCGGATCCAATGCCTTTGGAGGATTCCAGGCATGTGTCCACCAGCCCTCACCAGATTGCAGGTGCGAGCCTGCCTCTCGCGAATTCCGCCCAGATGCGAACTCCACCTGGATCCGGCGATCCCCTAAAAGAGACCAACTCCGGGAGTCCTGCCACCAGAGTGGATCCGCCGCAGTCGGCACAGGCCGAGGCGCCATCAGTGAAGAATGTGCAGATTCAACTGGACGACGGGGCCGGGACTGGCGTGAACCTGCGTTTCGTGGAAGCCGGTGGTGGCGTCAGGGTATCTGTGCGAACCCAGGATGTGCCATTGGCCGAAGCGCTGAGCGCCAATAGACAGGCCCTCGAGAGCAGACTGCACGCAGCCGGATGGGATAGCGAGTTCCGTCCAATGGAAGGCTCCGCATCCGGCATGGCTGAACGTGTTCTGCCGGCTGTGGGGTCTCGCCAGGAGAACTTCGCTCGCGAAGAGCCCGCGGCCGTGGTAGTGCGTGGCACGCAGATGCAACTTGGTGCGGGCACCGGGGATTCATCCGGAGAGAATCCCTCCACCTTGGCCGATCGGAACGAGGACCTCTTGAATGCGATCGCACTGAGACGGCTGGCAAACAAAGGAGTGATGGCATGAGTACGGTTGGCAACACCTACGGTCCACAACAATGGGCCGACATCAACAGCACAGACAAGACCGATTCGACGGCCAAGTCGGCAGCTTCCGGCAAGGATGCACTGGCCAGTAAGGAGGTCTTCCTCCCATTGCTGGTC
>JASGIE010000083.1:0-2500 GCA_049841055.1 Paludibaculum sp.
CAGCGGAATCAATCGAGTCTCCGGATCCATCTCCATCAGAAGCACCCCGCGGACCGGCCCACCCGGCGCCAGCCGCAATGCGGCGCTCACGCCCACGTGCGGCGACTGATGGCTTTCGCTGACGTCGAAATCCCGGAAGACCGGCGCCGGAGACGAAGCCGCCTCATTGGCCGCCGCCGCCAGTTGCGTGCGCGAGGCATCCGCCGTGCCCACCTCCACCAGCGGCCGCCCTTCCAGATCGGCCAGCGATAGATGTGCGTAGCCGTAGTTCGCGCGAAGCGCCTCCAGCCAGGCCACCAGGATGACTCGCTCCGCTGGAGTGCCATGCCCCTCGAGCAGATTCTTCACCGCCGGCATCACCACCGCCGACGCGGCCGTCGCCGAGGCGTCCCCAATCCGCTCATTCCGCCACGCCGAAACCAGATTTGCCTTCTCCTTGGCAATCGACGCCAGATCCCCCGCTACCTCTTTGCGGATCTTTGCCCGGCTGTCGGCATAGTAGTAGTAACCCGCCGCGCCGATCCCCAGGATCAGGCCCCCCAGGATCAGGGTCAGTCGGATGCTACCTCGCGCGCCTTGGAGTTTGGACTGCATGGAAACTCACATTTTTGGTGAAGGACGTCCGATTCGGTTACCGTCCAATGTACCGCTTTGTCAGGGACTCCAGGTTGACCGCTGCCGCGGTCGCGGCTAGTTAGCTCCCCGGCCCAGCAACACAGCGGGGATCGTCTGCAGAATGATGCGCCAATCCAGCCGCAGCGACCATTGGTCGATATAGGCCAGATCCTGCCGCATTACTTCGTCGAAATCCAACTGGTCGCGGCCGTTCAAAGCCCACAGGCAGGTCAGGCCCGGCCGCATCCGAAGGCGGCGCCTCTGCCAGCGCTCGTACATATCAACTTCTTCCGGCACCGCCGGCCTTGGACCCACAATCGCCATCTCGCCCCGCACCACGTTCCACAACTGCGGCAGTTCATCGATCGAGAACTTCCTCAGCCACTTGCCCAGCGGCGTCAGCCGCGGATCGTTCGGGATCTTGAAGTTCGTCTTCTTTACGTTCAGGTGCTCCAGAGCCGCCTTCTGCTGCTCGGCGTCTTCCACCATGGTCCTGAACTTGTAGAGCGGAAACGTGCGGCCGTTCAGTCCGCACCGCACCTGACGGAACAGCACCGGACCCGGCGACGTCAACCGCACCAGCAGCGCCACCAGCGCCAGCAGCGGCGACAGAATCAACAGGCCCAGCAACGCCGCCGACAGGTCGGTCGCCCGCTTGACCAGCAGCCTGGCCTCGTCATGCGGCGCGCCGGCAAACGTGAGCATCGGCTCGCCTTCCAGCCGCTCCAGGCCAACCCGGCTATGGATGTGGGGGAAGTAGTCGACGTGAACCCGTGTCCTCACCCCTTCCTCTTCACAGAGCAGAAAGGTCTCCTCCATCTGCGGCAGCTTGTCCGCGCTCACCGCGAACACCAGTTCATCCACCACCCGCGTCCGCAGCAGGTCCGGCAGCTCCGTCAAAGGGGTCACCACGTACTTTCGTGAAAGTGTGATGTGGCCGCTGCTCTCGCCCAGAAAACCCAGCAGGCGCAGCCCATACGGCTCGCTCTGCTCAATCAGCCGGCCCACGCGCAGAGCTGTCGGGCCCGTCCCAACAACATATAGGTGTCGCAAAGACAGCCCGGCGCCAAAAAAAGCGGGAGCCGAAATCCGCGACAGCAGGCGCAGCGCCGACACGAACAATAGGGAGTAGAGAAAGTGAAGGCCCAGGAATGGGCGGCTCAGGTCGATCCGTTCCGCATACTGAAAGAACACCAGGCCCGCCGTACCCAGAACGCCCTGGCGAAACACATTCCACAACATGCGCCTCCGCCGGTCGCGCAGGATCGTGTCATAGGCTTCGAACCAGAGCCCGCTCAGGATCCATAGCAGCTCGGAGGCAAAAATCAGCAGCGTCTTGACCGAATCATCGAGGTAGAAGGCCCGCTCCAGGGGGAGCCTGCTGCGTGTTTCGTACGCCGCTTCAAAGGCCAGCCAAATCAGTAAGATATCGGCCAGAATGTAGAGCGGTCGGGTTTTCCGGTGCTGGCGGCTGAACACTTTTCGCCCATCAGAATACCATGTAGGGGCTCCGGAGGCGTGGCATAAGTAGCGAGTTCACAGCAAGTTGCGTGCCATGCACTCGGAAGTTAAAGAATCTTAACGATGAATCGTGTTGCAGGCCGATATGTGGGGTGTTACTCTGAACCTGTGGCCGCGACGGACGACGTCGGGCGGACGAAACAAGCAGAAAAAAGAGCTTGCGAAGTTCTGAGAAGCTTGATAGTCTGACTGATGGGCGCCGACGAAAAGCAAAAAGCGACACGCGAAAGCGGACGCTGAGCTGGTCGGAAAGTCCGAAGCAGTTCTTCAAGTTTCCAAAGTTCTTGGCTGAAACTTGCGAGACCTGGATCGTGCAGTAAAGAGGATCCAGGGGTAGTCAAGTGCGCGCCAAAACGAGTTCGAG
>JASGIE010000083.1:5000-22961 GCA_049841055.1 Paludibaculum sp.
AGGAAGAGAAATCAACAGAGATTCCGATAGTAGTGGCGAGCGAATTCGGAACAGCCCAAACCGAGCGATTCGAAAGGAGAGCTCGGGGTTGTAGGACCACAATTACTCTCTCGCGAGCTGGTCGAGCTGGAAGGGAAACCGGAAAGTAAGACTGGAAGGTGAGAGAGTAGCAAACGGAGATAGGAACGCATTAATTGAACGGTCTGGAAAGGCCGGCCATAGAAGGTGACAGCCCTGTAGGTGAAAATGCAATCCTCTTCAAGTGGCTCCTGAGTACAGCGGGACACGAGAAACCCTGCTGGAATCTGCCGGGACCATCCGGTAAGGCTAAATACTCGATTGTGACCGATAGTGAACTAGTACCGTGAGGGAAAGGTGAAAAGCACCCCTGCGAGGGGAGTGAAATAGTAACTGAAACCGCATGCTTACAAGCAGTGGGAGGGCTATGCCGCAAGGTATGCCTGACCTCGTGCCTATTGAATAATGAGCTGGCTAGTTTTTTTCAGTGGCAAGGTTAAGCGAAAGCGAGCCGTAGCGAAAGCGAGTCCTAATCGGGCGATATAGTCGCTGGGAAAAGACGCGAAGCGGGATGATCTACCCTTGATCAAGGTGAAGTCAGTGTAACAGCTGATGGAGGCCTGAACCGGTGTTGGTTGAAAACAGCTCGGATGAATTGAGGGTAGGGGTGAAAGGCTAATCAAATTCCGTGATAGCTCGTTCTCTCCGAAATAGCTTTAGGGCTAGCCTTGCGTGGACCGTCCTGGTGGTAGAGATCTGAATGGACTAGGGGCCTTCCCAGGTTACCGAATCCAACCAAACTTCGAATGCCGGGCACGAATGCGCAGGAGTCAGACAGCGGGGGCTAAGCTTCGTTGTCAAAAGGGAAAGAGCCCAGACCGCCAACTAAGGTCCCCAAATGTATGCTAAGTGGGAAAGGAAGTCGGGAGGCTATGACAGCCAGGAGGTTGGCTTAGAAGCAGCCATCCTTTAAAGAAAGCGTAATAGCTCACTGGTCGAGCCGCCCGGTACCGACAATCCAACGGGGCTCAAGCATACTACCGAAGTTGCGGGTCACTAGCAATAGTGGCGGTAGGAGAGCGTTCCTTTCAGCAGTGAAGGTGGACCGGAAGGACCACTGGAGCGGAAGGAAGTGACTCTGCCAGCATAAGTAGCGATAAACCAGGTGAGAACCCTGGTCGCCGTAAGACTAAGGTTTCCTGAGAAAGGTTAATCCGCTCAGGGTTAGTCGGAGCCTAAGGTGAGGCCGAAAGGCGTAGCCGATGGACACACGGTTAATATTCCGTGACCTCCTAAGGAGATATCGATGCGGGGACGCAGCGTAGAGCTTGCAGTGGGCAATGGTTTCCTGCTGTAGGGGATACGAGGACCGGAGAGGCAAATCCGCCGGTTCGTCTGCCAGGAAAAGCCGCTAAGAGCCAAGGGAGTCCGTACCACAAACCGACACAGGTGGTCGAGATGAGTATTCTAAGGCGCTCGGGTGATAGGTTGTTAAGGAACTAGGCACATTGACCCCGTAACTTCGGGAGAAGGGGTGCCCACCTAAGACGTGGGCCGCAGAGAATAGCGCAGGGCGACTGTTTAACAAAAACACAGGTCTCTGCAAAGTCATAAAAACGACGTATAGGGGCTGACGCCTGCCCGGTGCCGGAAGGTTAAAAGGAGAGGTTAGCCGCAAGGCGAAGCTTCGAATTGAAGCCCCGGTGAACGGCGGCCGTAACTATAACGGTCCTAAGGTAGCGAAATTCCTTGTCGGGTAAGTTCCGACCTGCACGAATGGCGTAACGATCCTGCGACTGTCGTGACAACCTGCCCGGCGAACTTGTGGTTCCGGTGAAGACGCCGGATGCCCGCCACTAGACGGAAAGACCCCGTGCACCTTTACTGCACCCTAACAATGAATTATGGGTCGGTCTGCGCAGCATAGGTGGGAGGCTTTGAATTCGGACTCTTGGGTTCGAAGGAGCCAACATTGAGATACCACCCTGATCGTTCTGTGATTCTAACCTAGCTCCGTAATCCGGAGCAGGGACATTGTTAGGCGGGTAGTTTGACTGGGGCGGTCGCCTCCTAAATTGTAACGGAGGCGCTCGAAGCTTGGTTCAGGAGGTTTGGAAATCCTCCTTCGAGTGCAATGGCATAAACCAGGTTAACTGCGAGACCAACAAGTCAAGCAGGTGGGAAACCAGGACATAGTGATCCGGTGATTCTGTATGGAAGGGTCATCGCTCAACGGATAAAAGGTACGCCGGGGATAACAGGCTGATCGGAGTCAAGAGTTCACATCGACGCTCCGGTTTGGCACCTCGATGTCGGCTCATCGCATCCTGGGGGTGTAGAAGCTCCCAAGGGTTAGGCTGTTCGCCTATTAAAGCGGTACGTGAGCTGGGTTCAGAACGTCGCGAGACAGTTCGGTCCCTATCTGTGGTGGGCGTAGGAGATTTGAGAGGGCCTGCCCTTAGTACGAGAGGACCGGGGTGGACGAAGCTCTTGTGTTCCAGTTGTCACGCCAGTGGCACGGCTGGGTAGCGAACTTCGGTCAGGATAAGCGCTGAATGCATATAAGCGCGAAACCTTCCTCAAGATGAGATCTCCCAAGCGAAAGCTAAGAAGGGCCGTGATAGACGATCACGTTGATAGGCCGGGTGTGTAAGCACAGTAATGTGTTTAGCTTACCGGTACTAATAGCCCGTTCGGCTTGACCATAAAATTTACTCTTTGCACAGAGCTCCCGCTCTTATGGCAACAAAAGTGGACCCCGTCAATATTCAATGAAGAACAAAGCTCAAACAAGTTTTGGGTGACCATAGCGAGAGGGACCCACCCGTTCCCATCCCGAACACGGAAGTTAAGCCTCTCAGCCCCGATGGTACTGCGTGCGCAAGTGCGTGGGAGAGTAGGACGTTGCCCGAATTAAAACGAAAAGCCCCGGAGAAGACCTCTCCGGGGCTTTTTGCTGTCTCTTCACAGATACTTGACCAAAGCAAGCAATGTAGTTGACTCAGTCAACCAATTTCACGCGCCACTTCACCGTCACTTTGCCGCCGGATTGATGGTGTCCACCGGCGTGCCGGCCGGGAACACCAGGTTGAAAAATCCGACCATCATCTCGTCCCAACTCTGATCCCCCCAGCCAACCTCTCGCTTTGGGTCCGGATTGAAGCGATTGTTGACGGAGTTGTCAAAATGAGCTGTGCAGAGGATCTTCGTCCCCTTGGGTAACGCGATCGGTTTTTCCAGGTTGTACCAGAGTTGCCAGGCGAAGCTGTAGTTCGGGACGCTGAGCAGGGTCTCGGTCCGCCCGCCGGGGTATTGGACCCGATAGAGGAAGTCCTTGCCCCGGGCATGCATGTGCGGATGCAGTCCATGCAGGATCACGTCGGTTCCCATCGTGAACTCGGCCTCCACCTTGTAGTTGGGGTCGCCGGCCGGGATCTTGAAGGTTCCGTTGGTCGCCGAGAACGTCATCGCCCGATTGGGCGGCGGCTCTTTTGCGAAAACCAGGCCGACGCGTCTTTGATCCTTGCTGGCCTTGCCGTCGGTGGTGTAGTGCACCTGCAAGATGATGTCGGAGCCCGCTTTCACCAGCTTGGCCTGACCGGGCTCGAAGCGTTCGGGCGGCTGCCCTGGCGCATAGCCGACGAGGAAATCGCTGGGCAGGTCGCTGACATTGGCGTTCGGGTCCTTGGACTTTTCGGGGATGAACGGGATGCCCGGCTTCGCATCCTTGAGCCAGTTGGAACCGGGTTCGCGGACGAAGGCGATGATGTGGTGGACGTGGGCGCGATCGGTTGGACGGGCTTCGGCGAATTGTACCCACTTGTCGGTCTTGAAGTTTGTTGGTACGACCCAGTGCAGGTACTCAATGGTCCCATTTGCAGGGATCTCGTAGGGCTGCGGCAGTTGAATGACAACGTCCGGCTGCGGGATGCCCCAGCCTTCTGTAAATGCGGCGGCCGGTGCCGCGTCGCCGGGGTTTCCCTTCGGGGCTCCGGCGTTGACCCAGGCCACTATCGTGTCGATGTCGCGCCGGCTCAGGGACCGGTCGTTGGAGAATTTGCCGTAGTGGGGATCCGCAAACCAGGGCGGCATCTTGCGCTGCACCACTGAGCTTTTGATCGATGCCGCCCATGGACGCGTCTGCTCATAGGTGAGCAGCGGCATGGGCCCGATCTCGCCGGGACGATGGCACTCCTGGCAATTCCTGCGAAGGATGGGCAGGACGTCCTTAGTAAAGGTGGGCGCAGCGTGTGCCAGCGCGGCTGCGGTCAGTACGAGGGGGAGAATCCTGAATGTCATTCGCGGGTCCTTCCTTCCGTGCGCCCCTGCGGAGCGGTTTACGTCACGCTATCCCAGGCAGCCATGATAATGGATAAACCCGCAATCGCGGCGGTTTCAGCCCGCAAAATCTGGCGGCCCAGGGAGACGCTCGTCCAACCCGCTGCTGCCGCTGCTGCGCGTTCGCGATCGTCCCAGCCGCCTTCGGGCCCGCACAGCAGGCCGATTGTGTCGGTCTGCGCGCGCTGGGCGGGCAGGCTCTTGAGGATGGGGGCGGCGCCTTTCTGTTCTTCCAGCCAATACCTGCAATCCAGCGCATTCGGCAGCACCTGGTCTAGGCGGCAAGGCGTGTCGAGTTCGGGGAGCTTGAGCCGGCGGGCCTGCTGGCCGGATTCGTAGAGGATTTTGCGCCAGCGCTCCATGCGTTTGGGTGCCGCCTGGTCGAGACCTTTGTCCGTCCGCAGTGCGTAGATAGGCGTGATGCGCTCGACGCCGAGCTCCGTTGCTTTCTCGAGGATCCACTCGAAGTGATCGAACTTGATCAACGCGGCGAAGAGGTGCAGGGACGCGGGCGGGGCGACAGGTTCGACCGGCGACAACAGGTTGAATTGAACCGTGTCCTTGCCGAAGTCAGAGATCTCGGCGAGCCAGATGTGCTCGAAATCCGAGATCTCATAGCGCTGACCGCGTTCGGCCCGGAGCACCTTGCGGACGTGCTGTGCGGCCTCTCCACGCAGGGTGGCCTGCTGCCCCCGGACCTCCTGCACATAGAACATGCGACGAGCCATTTCCTACCAGAGTAGCCGTTTGTTAGACTGCGGAGGCAATGATCGCTCTCCTGCGCGGCACCCTGATTGAGAAGCATCCGAACCAGGCCATTGTTGAGGCCGGCGGGGTGGGTTACGACGTGCAGATCTCGGTTTCCACCTATAGCGCGCTGCCGGAAACAGGGGCCGAGGTGAAGCTGCGGATCTATACGAATGTGCGGGAAGACGCGATCCAGCTCTTCGGTTTTCGCGAGGCGATGGAGAAGGCGCTGTTCGAGAAGCTGATCACCGTGACGGGCATCGGTCCGAAGCTGGCCATCACGACGTTGAGCGGTGTGGCGGCGCCTGATCTGGTACGGATCATCCGGGCCGGGGAAGTGCAGATGCTGACACGGGTTCCAGGTATCGGGAAGAAGACGGCGGAGCGGATTGTGCTGGAACTGCGGGACAAGATGGAGGGGCTGGGCGCCGCTCCGGCGGTGGCGGCGAAGGGTCCGGCGGCGGTGATTCTGAGCAGCGAGCAATCGGACGTGGTGAGCGCCCTGGTGAACCTGGGGTGCCAGCAGGCGGCGGCCGAGGTGGCAGTGCGGAAGGCGGCGGCGGAGCCTGGGATCAGCGGGTTTGAGCCACTGTTCCGGCGCTCGATGGAACTGCTGCGTTAACCTGATAGTTTGCCTGCCATGCCGGATTCCAGCCAGTCGCGCCGAATTGTATCGCCTGCCGCCACGGACGAGGAGATCCAATTCGAGGCCAGTTTGCGCCCGAAGAGACTGGACGATTTCACAGGCCAGGCCAAGGTCAAAGAGCTGTTGAGCGTCACGATCGAAGCGGCGAAGCGGCGCGGCGAGGCGATGGACCACGTGCTGCTGATCGGGCCTCCGGGCCTGGGCAAGACGACGCTGGCCAACATCGTTTCGCAGGAGCTGGATGTTCCGTTCGATCTGACCTCCGGGCCGATGCTGCAGAAGAAGCTGGACCTGACGGGGATCCTGTCGAACATCCGGAACCGGCAGGTGTTCTTCATCGATGAGATTCACCGGCTGCTGCCGGATATTGAGGAAGTGCTGTATTCGGCGCTGGAAGATTTCCGGGTGGATATTGTGATTGGGCAGGGGCCCGGGGCGCGGACGCATTCGCTGCCGGTTGCCCATTTCACGGGGGTCGGGGCGACGACGCGGCAGGGGTTGTTGAGCGCTCCGCTGCGTGGGCGGTTTGGGTTGATTCTGTATCTGAAGCACTACGACGTGCCGGAGATGCAGAAGATCGTGCAGCGGACGGCGAGCCTGTTGGGGACTCCGATTGACCTGGATGCGGCGGAAGAGGTGGCGCGCCGGAGCCGGGGTACGCCGCGCATCGCGAACCGGCTGCTGCGCCGGGTGCGGGACTATGCGCAGGTGCGGGCGGAGGGCCACGTCGACCTGAAGGTGGCGCGGATGGCGCTGGACCTGCTGGAGGTCGACCGGTTCGGGCTGGACGAGATCGATAAGAAGATCATGATGACCGTGCTGGAGAAGTACGGTGGCGGTCCGGTGGGGCTGAGCACGATTGCGGCGTCGACGGACGAGGAGCCGGACACGATTGAGGAAGTGTACGAGCCGTACCTGATGCAGTTGGGCTTCCTGGACCGGACGCCGCGCGGGCGCATGGCGACGGAGCGGGCGTTCGAATACTTCAACGTGCCGCGGCGGCCGATGGGCTGGGGCCTGGGTCCGAATCAACCGAAGCTTTTCTAATGACAGAATTCAAACATCTGGTGCTGGTTCCCGGGCATGCGGTGTGGAACCTGCGCGAGGATCCGACGCTGGACTCGTCGTGGTATCTGAAGCCCTATCAGAACAGCGAGCCGAAGTATTTCATCGAGCACATCAAAGCGGGTGTGGAGGCGGCGGCGCAGGATCCGGAAGCGATTCTGATGTTCTCGGGCGGGGCGACGGACCCGGAGGCGGGTCCGATCACCGAGGCGCTGGGGTACTGGCTGATTGCGGATTGGTATGAGTGGTGGGGGCATGGCGAGGTGCGGGGGCGGGCGGTGTTGGAGGAGTTTGCGCTGGACTCGTTTCTGAATGTGCTGTGCGGGCTGTACCGGTTCCAGGAGCTGCAGGGCGAGTGGCCATCGAAGATCACCGTGTGCGGGTGGGGCTTCAAGCGGCACCGGATTGCGGATCTGCACAGGAAGGCGTTGGGGTGGACGAAGCCGTTCCGGTATATCGAGGTGAATGACCCGCCGAATCTGGTTGAGGTGCGGGAGCGGGAAGCGGCGACGTGCCAGGAGTTTGAGGAGAGTCCGTGGGGGGAAGAGGGCCCGATCGCGGAGAAGCGGAAGATGCGGGATTATTATGTTCGGGTTCCGGGGTATGACATGAGTGATCAGAGCTGGCGGTAGGGGGCGGAGTTGACGGCGGAGAAGACCACCGAAGGCGCGCTGGTGAGGCCGGCGCCGCGATTCGCGCGCACCAAACTCGAGGACGTAGTAGGGTGCTTGCCGTCCCTGCGTAGAGCGAATACGCCTGGGCAGGTTCGCGCGGCTGTGGCCAAGGTGGTGCGGGCGCGCAGGGGGCGCGGTCGGTACTAACCTCCTCGTCCGGCTGCTGACTGGTGACGATGCCAAGCAGACCGCTGCCGCGCGTGCGCTGTTTGACTCAGAAGAGATCTGGATTGCGAAGACGGTTCTGCTCGAGACCGCGTGGGTGTTGGGGAGTAGGTACGGTCTCGGTGACGAGCAACCTGCGGCATTCCCACCGTGAATGTTGATGCACTGGCTGGCATGTGCCGGGTTCGAGCCCGGAGGTGCGGCCTTTGGTTTGCGCGGCTGCTCGCTAGGACGCCTCCCTTACGGTCGGCGTTCGTAGCGCTGTTTGGTTGGGCTGAGCCGATCGGGGGATCGGCTGCGGGCGAGGGCGCCCGCCGTCCTGAGGAGATCGATTCCTCGATGTGCCCGGGGCGGTCCTCCTGACGGTCACATCTTGACAATCAAGAGGAAGGGCGGTACGGTGGGCTTGCTGGCTCTCTTTCCCTTATGGCCTCAACTCCTGTCCACGTCTTTCGCGCCACATTGGTTTCCCTTTCGGATTCGCTGCGTGCGCGCTTCGCTTTCTACACGTCGGATTTCGGCGCTCGGCTGGGCTTTGGTTGGGCGCGGATTGCTTCCCTGGCCAATGCGCTACGGACGCGGGGGGAGGAATAGGTCATGTCCCTTTGGCGGCAGTTGACTCGCGGGCTTAGAGCTTTGGGGCGGCGGCGGGCGGTGGAGCAGGAGATTGACGACGAGGTCGAACACTTCCTCGAGGAAGCGGCTCAGGAGTATGCGCGGCGTGGGTTGTCTCCCGAGGAGGCTCGGCGGGCGGCTCGCGTCGAGATGGGGAGCCGGACCGCGGTGGCGGAAGAGATTCGCGCTTACGGGTGGGAGAACCGGATCGAGACGCTGGCTTGTGATGTGCGCTATGCGCTGCGGCGGCTGCGCGCCAATCCGGCCTTCACTTCGGTGAGTGTGCTGATGCTCGCTTTGGGGATTGGGGCTAGCGCAACCATCTTCAGCGTAATCGATGGTGTGCTGTTGAAGCCGCTGCCGTATCCGCAGTCGGAGCGGCTGGTGGCGTTGCGGCACATGGCTCCGGGGCTCCATATCCCGGATATGAACCTGGCGGTCTCGCTGTTCCTGACTTATCGCGAGGAGAATCGCGTGTTCCAGGATCTGGGCATGTGGACCAATGACTCGTGGACCGTCACCGGGTTGGGCACTCCGGAGGAGGTGCCGGGGCTGTCGGTGACGCAAGGGTTTCTGTCCACGCTGGAAACCCAGCCGGCGCTGGGCCGTGGTTTTACGCGCGAGGACGAAGAACCGGGGCACGCGCGCACCGTGATGCTGTCGGAGGGGTACTGGCAATCGCGGTTCGGCGGAGACCGGGCCGTGTTGGGGCGGCGGATTGTGCTGGACGGCCACGCGTACGAAGTAATTGGCGTGCTGCCTGCGTCGTTTCAGTTCCTGGATCACAAGGTTTCGCTGCTGGTGCCGTTGCGATTCCGGCGGGCCGAGGTGCGGTTGATCAGTTTCTGCTGCCAGGGGATTGCGCGGATGAAACCGGGTGTCACGTTGGAACAGGCGAATGCGGATGTGGCGCGGATGCTGCCGATGGCTCCGCGGAAGTTCGCGGTGAATCCGGGGTTCAGCCCGAATGCCTTTGCGGAGTCGCGCTTCGCGCCGCGGCTGCGGTCCTTGAAAGACTACCTGGTGGGCGATATCGGCAGCACACTGTGGGTGTTGATGGGAACGGTCGGGCTGGTGCTGGTGATTGCGTGCGCGAATGTGGCGAACCTGATGCTGGTGCGGGCGGAAGGGCGGCGGCCGGAGTTGGCGGTGCGGGTGGCGCTGGGCGCTCCGAGGGGGCGGGTCGCGCGGGAACTGCTGCTGGAGAGTGTGCTGCTGGGGGTCGGCGGCGGCCTGGCCGGCTGGGGCTTTGCCGCGGCGGCGCTGCGGGTCCTGCTGGCATTGGAGTGGGTGCACGTGCCGCGAGCCCAGGAGATTGGGATGGATCCGCGGGTTCTGCTTTTTACGGTGAGTGTGTCGCTGGTGGCCGGCGTGGTGTTTGGGCTGATTCCGGTGTTCAAGTATGCGCGGCCGGAGGGGGTGGATGATCTGCGGTCGGGCGGCCTGCGGTTGACGGGCAGCCGGGAGCGGCAACGGACGCGAAGCGCGCTGGTAGCGGTGCAGGTGGCGCTGGCGCTGGTGCTGCTGGTGGGGTCGGGGCTGATGATCCGGACGTTCCGGGCACTGCTGAACGTGGATCCGGGGTTTTCGAGTGCGGAGCAACTGGAGACGGTGCGGGTGGGGATTCCTGGCTCGCTGGTGGAATCGCAGGAACGGGTGGCGCGGATGGAGGAGGAGTTGCTGCGGCGGATGTCGGAAGTGGGTGGAGTGTCGCGGGTGGGTGCGATCGACTCGCTGCCGCTGGAAGGAGGCTCGAACGATCCGGTGTATGCGCAGGACCGGCCGTCGGCGGATGGACGGATTCCGGTGGTGCGGCGATTCAAGTATGTCTCGCCGGGGTACTTTGCGGCGGCGGGCAGCCGGATGATTGCGGGGCGTGATTTGAGCTGGGCGGAGGTGTATCAGCGGGCTCCGGTGGCTCTGGTTTCCGAGAATCTGGCGCGGGCGTTCTGGAGTGATCCGCGGGCGGCGATCGGGAAGAGGATCCGGCCGACGCTGACGGACGACTTGCGCGAGGTGATTGGGGTGGTGGCGGATGTGCACGATGACGGGATCGAGCAGGCAGCCACGCCAACGGCTTACTGGCCGCTGTTGAGCAGGAATTTCGAGTCCGAAGCGGAGTTTGGGGTGCGGAGTCTGACGTATGTGCTGCGGACGCCGCGGGCGGGGACGGCGGCGCTGCGGGCGGAGATTCAGCAGGCGGTGTCGAAGGTGAATGCGAGTCTGCCGGTGGCGGATGTGAAGACGCTGGGGTCCGTGTATGAGCGGTCGTTGGCGCGCAGTTCGCTGGCGTTGCTGCTGCTGGTGATTGCGGGGAGCATGGCGCTGCTGCTGGGTGCGGTGGGGTTGTATGCGGTGATCTCGTATTCGGTGTCGCAGCGGACGAAGGAGATTGGGATCCGGCTGGCGCTGGGGGCGGTGCCGCGTGTGGTGGCGGGCCAGTTTGTGCGGCATGGGTTGCGGATGGCGGCGGTGGGGACGTTGGGCGGGCTGGCGGCGGCGCTGGGGTTGTCGCGGCTGATGCGGTCGATGCTGTATGCGGTGAGTCCGGGGGATCCGGTGACGTATGGGGTGGCGCTGGGGGTGCTGGTGGCGGCGGCGGTGGTGGGGAGTTGGCTGCCGGCAAGGCGGGCGGCTCGGGTGGATCCGGTGAGGGCGTTGCGGGCGGAGTGAGGTGGGTGCCCTTGCGGAGTGCTGGTGCGCCATGGGTGTGGGTGGATACGGCGATGGCGGAGCCGGTCGCTTACGCTTCCGGACTGGGCATGCCTGGCAAGTTGTTGTGGGTTGACGCGGTAGGGGGGCGGCGGTGGTCTGCTGGGTTGGGGATGCGTGGATTTGCTGTCCGTGGCCCGCTTCTTGCCAGTCGCGGTTCGCAGGGGGGCGTTCCTGAGGACGCGGTGGGGATGGGTGCCCGCTTACTGACGTGCGCGGTTCGTGGGGACCACTCCCTGACGGTCGTGGTTCGTTGGGTGGTGAGTTGGCGCGCTACGGTCACGGCGACAACGGGTGGCGATGGGCTCGGGTTAGTTGCGCCACTCCTGGGTGTTGAAGAGGGTTCTCCATTCGTCGGCTTCGGGGTCGTCCTGGGTGCAATGGGGCCAGGGCTTGGGGCTGATCTCCTTCATCGCGAAATGGAAGGGCGGGCGCCATTCGACTAGGAAATAGAGAGGTGCCTGGTCCTCATACTTCTTCTTCGCATCGCTTGGGGCGAAAGTGACCTGCCATAGGCCCGGCGTTTCGCAGCGTCTGGTGTTGTCCGGAAAGGAGCCGCCCACCCAGTCCGCATGGAGTTTGCGGTGCCAGGGGCGGACGGCTTCGGCGACTGACCAGGCCGCTGCCTCCTGCCAGTCGTGGGTGAGCCATTCGTCCAGGAAGTCGCGGGGGCTGAGCGCAACCGGCGCTACGCGGCGGACCTTGTCTCCTTCGATGAGGTAGTGGAAGACGGCCTCGCGATTGTGGACGCCCGCGTCCACACTGCCGACGGTTACTTCGATCAGCACGTCCACGGGCGCATCGCTTCTACCGGGTTGTTGGCCGATGCTGCCGACCGCATAGGTGCCGACCCGCATAAAGGCATACTGCTCGCCGTCAATCAACAGCCTGGAACCGGAGGAGGTGACTCGCCAGATACGGTAGTAGACAGGGTGCCAGGCGGATGCGCAGCCCCAGTGGTTGCCGAGCGTCATTATGTAGAGAGGGGGTTCATTCCGGCCCTGGGTGAGTGGCCGCCAGAGGTTAACTTTGAACAGCACCTGCGGCTTGTAGCCTCTCGCTTCGTAATCCCGCTGTTCCGACTCCCAGATACGCTGCCAGCGACCGTCCTTCTTCTGGTAGACGTAAGCCGAGTCGTCCGTCTGACAGAGTATGCCGACAGAGGTGGTGAGGGTGAGCAGTCCTGCTTCCAGTCCCAGGCGAATTTCTCCCAGCGTGCCGAATTGGCCCGACTGAGGGTCCTCGTTCGCGGCCCCGGCCGATTGGAGTTCCTGATTGAGCTTTGTCTCCAGAGTGGCGATTCCCGATGGGTCTGTCACCTGAACGAGTTTGGATTCTATCCAGTCGCGGAGCTGGTGCTTGGCTTTCGCCATGCTTGCGGCTGGGTGGGGTGTGGAGGCGGCTCCCTTGGTTTTGGAGAGTGGTTAGGGTTTCGCGGAGGGCCTCGAGTGGGCGTCCTGGGCGAACACGGTTCCGCTCAGGGTGAGGAATACCGCCAGCCTGAGGAACCACATCCCGCCGATTATAGCGAGCCGGCTATCGGCCGGGTGGAAGTTTTGGCTTGCTGACGTGCGCGGTTCGTGGTGGGGTCTACTCCGTTGAAGACGCGACTGAGACGGGTGCCCGCTTACTGACGTGCGCGGTTCGTAGGGCGCGGGGACCCCTCCCTGACGGTCAGGGTTCGTAGCCACTTCCTCTGCTTTTGCGGCCCGGCGGGCCATGGGGACTCCGTTGAAAGTCAGGGCCGTCGGGTGACTATGCGGCTCCGGGTGGTCGACCAGGGGGTCGACCGCGGACCAGGGGGTCCGCCGTCCCAAATCCGTCGGTCGCCAGAGATTTTCAGCGACTTTTGCGGTCTGTACGGCCGTGGGGACTCCATTGAAGATGGGACTGAAGTGCACGCCGGGGACCACTCCGTTGAAAGTCAGGGCCGTCGGGTGACTATACGGCTCCGCGTGGTCGACCTGGGGGTCGACCGCAGACCAGGGGGTCCGCCTTACCGTATTGCTGGCCCGATGGGGCTTTCATCCACTTTTGCGACTCGCAGGGCCATGGGGGACTCCGATGAAGACGAGATTAGGGGCTGTCCTTGGCCCGCTTACTGACGTGCGCGGTTTGCAGTTGGGCCTCCCTGACGGTCGGGGTTTTTGGCGGGCCTGGGGGCGGCGGTAGACTTGATTTCACGGAGGGACTGCCCTGATGAATGGCTCTGGACTCTTGGAAACCGCGTGGCTGGATGCCCGGCACTGCTGGCGGACGATGCGGCGGGCTCCTGGATTTACCGCTACCGCGGTGGTTACACTGGCGCTCGCCATTGGCGGGAATACCGCCATGTTCACCATCATCCGGGCCGTGCTGCTGAATCCGCTGCCTTACCGGGACTCCGATCAACTGGTGCAGATGGGCAATGCGACGCCGTCGCGGTTCCTGGAGATGCGGGCAGGGGCGCGATCGTTCACAGAGCTGGGTGCCTATACGCGGCAGGAGGCTGTCACGCTGGCTACCGGGACCGAACCGGAGGTGCTGAAGGGGATCCGGGTTTCCGAGAGCTTTCTGCGGATCCTCAAAGTGGATCCGTTGTTGGGACGAGGGTTCCGGCGCGAGGAGGACGCGGCGGGCGGAGTGCCGGTGGCGATGATCAGTTCGGAGCTGTGGCAGCGGCGGTTCGGCGGGGATCCTCAAATCGTGGGCAAGACGGTGACGCTTTCGGCGATGCCGTGCGTGATCGCCGGTGTGCTGCCGCCCCGGTTCCAGTTTCCTTCGCCCGGGCTGGATGTGTGGATGACGGCGCCGACCGAGTGGCCTCTCATGCCCTTGAAGTCGCGGACGCTGAGCCCGTTTCTGACGATCTTTGGGCGGTTGAAGCCCGGGGTGAGCCTGAACAGCGCCAACGAGGAGTTGAAGGGGCTGCGGCATCAGTATGCGATGGCGCATCCGACGATGCTGGATGCGAAGTCGAGGTCGCCCAGGGAGCTGACCCAGATCAAGGATGAACTGGTGGGCAGTGTGCGGACGATGTTGTGGATGTTGTTTGGCGCGGTCGGGTTTGTATTGCTGATTGCATGCGCGAATGTGGCGAGTCTGCTGCTGGCGCGGGCGACGACGCGGGCCCGGGAGTTCGCGGTGCGGGCGGCGCTGGGTGCGGCGCGAGCGCGGCTGATGGGGCAGTTGCTGGTGGAGAGCGTGTTGCTGTCGTTTCTGGGTGGGCTGTTGGGATTGGGGCTGGCGGTGGCGTTGCTGCGGGTGATTCCGGCGATGACCAGTTTTGAGTTGCCTCGGACGGGAGAGATTCGCATCGACTGGATTGTGCTGGCGTTTGCCGGTGGGTTGTCGGTGCTGACGGGGATCCTGTTTGGGCTGGCTCCGTCGGTGGGGGCGTCGCGGCCGGATCTGATTCATGTGCTGCGGGCGAGCGGGCCGATTGGGCAAACGGGCCATGGACGGAGCTGGTTTGGGCTGAATCTGCGCGGGCTGCTGCCGGTGGGGCAGGTGGCGCTGTCGGTGGTGCTGTTGATTGGGGCGGCGCTGCTGATGGAGAGCGTCATGAACCTGCGCGGGGTGAATGTCGGGTTCAACGCTTCGAACCTGCTGACCATGCGAGTTTCGCTGCCAACGTCGCGCTATGACACGAGTCTGAAGCAGTCGCAGTTTTTCCAGGAGCTGATCACGCAGGTGGGTTCGCTGCCGGGCGTGCGGGGGGCGACGGCCGGGATGTCGATTCCGATGTCCGCGTTTGCCGGGAGTCCGGTGCAGGATGCCTCGCAGCCCGTGTTGAAGCTGAATGAACGGCCGGTGGCGAAGCTGATGCCGGTGACTCCGGGGTATTTCCAGACCTTCGAGATTCCGCTGCTGCGCGGGCGGGCGTTTACGGAGCGGGATACGGAAGAAGCGCAGCGGGTGACTGTGATCGATGAGAGCATGGCACGGCGTTTCTGGCCGGGGTATCCGGCGCGGCAGGATCCGATCGGGCAGCGGCTGCTGATCGGCGGGGTGAATCCGAAGCCGGCGGAGGTGATCGGGATCGTGGCGAATGTGCATCAGTCGCTGGAGAACGATATGTGGCCGGAGACGATGTATGTGGCGTTCGCGCAGAATGCGCAGCCGTTCGCGATGGTGGCGGTGCGGACGGCCGGGGATCCGCTGTCGTTTGCGAATGCTGTGCGAGGCCGGGTGCGGGCGGTGGACCGGGATCAGCCGGTGGCGGAGGTGCGGTCGATGGACGATCTGGTGGAAGAGGAGGTTGGTCAGCGCCGGTTGCTGGTGATGCTGCTGGGCGGATTCGCGGTGGTGGCGCTGCTGCTGGCGGTGATCGGGATTTATGGAGTGGTGGCGTACTCGGCGGCGCAGCGGACGCAGGAGGTGGGGATCCGGCGGGCGCTGGGGGCGCAGCAGGCGGACATCTTGAGATTGGTGGTGGGGCATGGGTTTGCTCTCGCGGTGACGGGCATCGGGCTGGGGTTGGCTGGAGCATACGGGCTGACTCGCGTGATGAAGACCGTGCTGTTCGGGGTGAGTCCCACGGATCCGCTGACGTTCGGGTCGATTGCGGTGGTGTTCCTGGTGGTGGCGCTGGGGGCGAGTTATGTTCCGGCGCGAAGGGCGGCTCGGGTGGATCCGATGACGGCGTTACGGGTTTGAACGCGGGGGTGGGGGACGTTCACACGCTGTCCACCTGGGGTCTTCGTTGGGATTTGAAGACTTTCGGCGTTTCGGGACAGCGGATGAACGTCCCCAGTGGCGGATGAACGTCCCTGGTGCGGGTCAGGTGCGGGCGGCCTGGTTGGTGTAGATGCAGGCGCCCTGCTGGAGGTCCAGTCTGAGGGTGGCCCGGATGGGGATGGGGCCGTCGCCGCCTCCGGCGAGGGCTGAGGTGGCGGCGATGAGCAGAAGCGAGCCGAGGGCGACGTAGTCGTCCCCACCGTAGAGCCGGCGGAGCTGGCTGTGAAGGGCCCTGACGATGCTACCGCTGTACTGAGCAAGGGTGCGGATGGCGGTGGCCGGCTTGCGGTTCCAGAGCAGACGCAGTTCCCCGGTCATGTCGGAGCCCGCGCGCCGCCCGGCCTGGAACGGCAAGGTGCAGGGCATCGGCGGCCCGAACCCCGACTTCGGCGCGCGCGACGTGCCGGTGACGCCCGTGCCGCTGGACCCGGCGCATCCCTACCGCGCCGCGCTGCAGCTCATCCGCGAGCACGCATTGCGCTGGCTGGCCGGCCGCCCGCTGGCCGCCGTGGCGCACCGCGTGGTGCACGGCGGCAGCCAGGTACTTCGAGCCGGTGCACGTCGATGCGCAGGTGCTGGCCGACCTGAAGGGCTACATCCCGCTCGCGCCGCTGCACCAGCCCTTCGCGCTGGAGGCCATGGAGATCCTGCTGGCCGACGCCCGGACCTCCCGCAGGTGGCTTGCTTCGACACCGCCTTCCACCACACCCTGCCGCGGGTGGAGCAGATGCTGCCCTCCCGTGGTCGGCCTGGCAGCGCGGCCTGCGGCGCTACGGCTTCCACGGCCTGTCCTACGAGTACATCGCCACCGCGCTGGCCGAGCGCCACGGCCGCGAGGAGGCCGGGCGCGCCCGCACCGTCGTCGCCCACCTGGGCAGCGGCGCCAGCCTGTGTGCGCTGCAAGGACTGAAGAGCGTGGCGACCACGATGGGTTTCTCGGCCCTGGACGGCCTGATGATGGGCACCCGCACCGGCGCGCTGGACCCCGGCGCCGTCATCTACCTGATGGAGATCGAGAAGCTGAGCCTGGCGCAGGTGGGCCGCGCGCTGTACCACGAGTCGGGCCTGTTGGGCATCTCGGGCCTATCGAGCGACCCGCGCGTGCTGCTGGCGCGCGAAGGCGAGGACAGCGAGGCGGGCGAGCGCTGCCGCGCGGCGCTGGAACTCTACGTGCGCCGGATCGTGCGGGAGATCGGGGCGCTGGCGGCGGTGCTGGGCGGGCTGGACCGGCTGGTGTTCACGGCCGGGGGTGGGCGAGCACAACGCGGCGATCCGCCAGCGGGTGTGCGGCGCGCTGGCGTGGCTGGGCCTGGAACTGGACGCGGATGCCAACCAGGTCGACGCGGGGCGCATCAGCAGCCCAGCGAGCCGTGTCGACGTGAGCGTGGAGCCGACGAACGAGGAGTGGATCGCGGCCAGGGACGCCGTGCGATGCGTGGCGCCGGCCGAGTGATTGCACGAGAGAGGCAGGGATTGAGGCCTCAGGCGGCAACCTCCGGGTTGCGGAACCGGCTGGGGTTGGCCCCGGCCACCTTGCGCATCAGCCGCCTCAGCGCGGTCGCATCCTGGTAGCCGACGGCGGCCGCGACCTGCTCCACGGTCATGCGGCTCGACGCGAGCAGGGCCCGGGCGCGCCGCAGCCGCACGCTCTGCACGAGCGCCATCGTGCTCTGGCCGGTGGCACGCCGCACCCTGCGGGCCAGCGTGCGCTCGGACATGCAGAACACGCCGGCGAGTTCGGTCACCGACGGCGTCGCCGGCAAGGCCCCTTCGATCCGGGCCACGAGGCGGCTGACCAACTGGTCGCCGTTGGCGAGCACCTCGGGCACCACGAACGGCGACTGCGCCTGCCGCCCCTCGATCAGCAGCACGCGCGAGACCGCGTCCGCCAGCGCGCTGCCGCAGCGGGCCCGAAGAAGGTGCAGCATGAGGTCCGTCTGGGCGACCGCACTCGCCGAGATGACGGGGCCGTCGGCGCACACCATCCGGTCGGCGTCGACCGTGCACGACGGCTCCAGGCGCGCGAGGGCAGGCGCCAGCCACCAGGTCGTGGTGGCCCTGCGGCCCGCGAGCAGGCCGGCGCGCTGCAGCAGGAATACCGACGAGCAGGAGGCCGCCCACCTGCCCGCCGCGCCCGGCATGCCGCCGGATCAGGTCGGCCGCGCGCCTGGCATCGTCGTGCTCCAGCCGCGCTTAGGTGCTGTTCGGATTCTATCGTGTTTCCACGCCCGCGGTAGCAGGTAGACCGGCGCCCAGCAGGAA
>JASGIE010000084.1:0-66245 GCA_049841055.1 Paludibaculum sp.
AAGGTTGATAGCGGAAACCGATAGAATCCGAACAGCACCTCACCGCCGACCTGTTCGCCGTCATCTACTGGCGCCCGACCGCCGTGGCCGGCCGCCTGTTCTCGCCGGTCCCCTGGGTCCTGATCGGGATGGCCGGAGGTGCGCTGGCGCTAAGCCTGAAGGAAGGCGTGCTGCGCCCCGTGCAAGTCGGCGGCATCGTCCTGGTGATGCTGATCGCTTACCTTTGGCGGAAGTATCCCGAAATGGGCAACCGCCCTCGCTCCACATCCGGTCTTTTACGGAGCGACCGCCGGTTTTGCCACGACCGTGGCCAATGCGGCCGGACCGGTGATGAACCTCTACCTGCTCAGCAAGAATCTGCCAAAGGAAGAGTTCATCGCCACCGGCGCCTGGTTCTTCTTCATCATCAACCTGACAAAGGTGCCGATTTACGCCTACCACGGCTTGTTCAGCCGTCAGTCACTGACCTTCGACGTCCTGATGGTACCCGCGGTAATGGTGGGTGCGATGGGCGGCCGCAAACTGGTCCCGCACATCCCCGAAAAGGTCTTCGAAACCCTGGTCGTGATCCTGACCGCCGCCTCTACGCTCTTCCTCTTCCGATAAGACGGGCGGTATCGCGAGCGATCACCAGTTCCTCGTTGGTCGGGATGACCAGAACCTCCACTCCGCCCAGATTCTCCAGCCCCTCCATGATCTCGTTCCGGACTTCTGGCCGGTTCTCCCCGATTCCTCCGGTGAAGACCACCGCATCGGCGCCGCCCAGGATCGCCCAGAAGGCTCCGATGTACTTTTTCACGCGATAGCAGAAGACCTCGACCGCGATCCGGGCGCGCGGGTCCCCTTCCTGCGCCGCATGCACCAGATCGCGCATGTCGTTGGACCGGCCCGACAGCCCCAGCAGCCCGCTGCGATGAATCAGGAGTTTCTCAATCTCGTCGAGGGTCATGCCCTTCTGGCGGGCCAGGTGGAAGATCACCCCGATGTCGATGTCTCCGGAGCGTGTCCCCATCACAAGCCCCTCCTGGGGAGTGAGCCCCATGGAGACATCCACCGCTTTCCCGCCGTTGATGGCCGCCACGGAGCAGCCGTTGCCCAGGTGGCAGGTGATCAACTTGACCTCTTCGGGCGGTATCCCCAACTGCTCGGACGCCTTACCGGAGACGTAGCGGTGCGACGTCCCATGGAACCCATAGCGCCGGATGTGGTCTGACTCGTACAGTTCGTAAGGCACGGCGTAGAGGTACGCCCGGCGTGGGATGGTGTGGAAAAAGGCGGTATCAAAGACGGCGACGTGCGGCACGTCTGGCAACAGCGCGTGGGCGGCCCGGTAGCAGGCCAGGTGGTGGGGATTGTGCAGCGGCGCCAGGGAGCAGCAGTCGGCGATCGCCCGTTCGACCTCCAGATCGATCAAAGCAGAGGCCTTGAGCGCTCTCCCCCATGAACCACACGGTGGCCGACCCCGTCGATCGGCCCGAGATTGGGCAGGATCTCCTCGACTGCTTCGGTGTGATTGTGCACGGGGCTGCCCGCCGCTCCTATGCGTTCAACGGCGCCTTTCACGACGACGTGTTCATCGCGTACACCGGTCTCGATGAGCTGGTATTTCAGGGACGAGCTGCCCGCGTTCAGGACTAGGATCCGCATGAGGCTACCTCTGTACTGTAAATCATTACCTTCTTGCACGTTATTCGGGCCTCTTGGTATGATTTAGGTTCATGCGCAAGGTTCCCATTGGCCAGTCACTGAGGATCATCGGACAAGGATCGATGAATTGGCTGGCGCAGCGTCCGATCGTTGTATCCTTCGAAGTCACTGATTCCTGCACCTGCTATTGCCGGCACTGCGATCATGGCGGTCCGAAGGACGATTCGCTGAACATGCGGCCGGCCGACTACCGGCACTATACGGAAACCTTGAAGCCCTGTGTGGTCCAGGTGTCGGCGGCGAGCCACTGATGCGCGACGATCTCAGCGAGGTGGTCCGCAATATCAAGCTGGCGAATGGCTTGCCGTACATCATCCTGGTGTCGAGCTGGTCGCTGATGACGCCGCAGCGCTATCTGGAGCTGCGCGACGCGGGTGTGGATCAGTTTTCCGTCTCCCTCGATTTTCCGGACAGCCGCCACGACGACTTCCGCATGTATCCGGGCTTGTACGACCATCTGAATGAGGTAATCCCGGCCTGCGCGAAGTACGGTCATGACGACATCGTCCTGAATACCTGCATCACCGCCGCCAACGTGGGCGAGATCAACGGCGCGGCTGACCAGGCCCACAAGTGGGGCGTGAACATCTGCTACAGTGCCTACTCCGCCCGGCGCACCGGTTGCCGCGAACTGTTCCCCGGAGCGCCGGACCAGTTGGCCCTGCTGAACGCACAACTGGACCGCATTGAGAAGCGGCGGGACGAGTCGAACTGGATCGTCAGCGCCCCCACCACCATCGACGCCACGCGGCAGTACTTCGAGACGGGCGGAGCGCCAGGCTGCAAAGCGGGCCTGCGGTTCCTGGTGGTGACGGCCGACGGCATGCTCCAGCCGTGCTCCATGCAGTTCAAGCGCTACAAGCTGGAAGACCAGGAAAAGATGGTCAACGAGTTCACCATGCACAACCAGTGCGATGAGTGCTACGTCGCCATCCGTTCCAATCTGGACAAAAGTTTCCCGCAACTCCTGCGGGAAAACGTCAGCAACTATCTCAGCTTCAGCAGCGGCAACAAGTCCAAGGCGGCCGGCGCCGGCTGCTGACCCGGCCTTCTACGGCACCTTGACGACAACCTTGCCCATCGGCCCCTCGGCCAGCCGGGCAAATGCCTGTTTCACATCCTCGAACGGGAAGATGTGATCGACCACGGGCCGCCGTCCCATGGAATCCAACCGCCGGACGATCTCCGCCCACGCGCTTTGGGCGCCTTCCGGCGTGAAATCCGACACGGCAACGCCACCAATGCGATTGCGGCGGAAGAAGAGCGTGGCGGTATTGAAGTCGGGCACGGTGCCGGCGCTGCGGCCCACGACACTCACCCGTCCACCATAGCCGAGCATGGCAATCACCTGCGAAAACAGCGGTCCGGCCACGCTGTCAACCACAAAATCGACCTTGCGCGGAGCGATGGCAGCCATCACCTTCTTGCGCAGCGCCGGATCGGCCGGATCGAAGACGAAAATCCGCACCTAGTTGCCGGACGGTTTCGCTCTTCTCCGGATTGCGCGAGAGGCCCACCACGGTGGCGCCCATCGACTTAGCCAGCAGGACGCTGCCCACGCCAACGCCGCCGGAAGCACCCGTCACCAGGACGACCTGGCCTTCGCGCGGCAGTTCGCCCCATTGGGCCAGGGCCTGCCAGGCGGTGAGGAAGACCAGCGGCGCGCCAGCCATCTGATCCTGACTCCAGCCGGCCGGAACCGGCGCGACACTGGCCGCCGGCACGACGGTCTTGCCGGCCAGGGTACCCCAGGCTTCGACGCCCGCGTCGCAGCGCAGAATGCCGACGACATCGCCCGGTTGAACGCTTGTCACGCCCTCTCCCACGACTCGCACCGTGCCGACGCCGTCGCGGCCCAGGATGTGCGGCAGCGCCGGTTTGGCCGGGTACTGTGCCAGCGCCAGGAACGCATCCGCCGGATTCAGGGCAGCCAGGTGCATCTCGAGTTGCACCTCACCCGGACCGGGCTGAGGATCGGGCACCTCGGCCAGACGGAGCTTCTCGACGCCTTCAAAGGATTCCATGAGCCATGCGCGCATGGCCTCATTATCGCCTTTGCGTCTAGACGGACGCTATGCTCTGCAACCAGACGAAGAGACGGAAGAAAGCGTACGCCGTGAGCGCGGCCGAGAGCCCGGCCAGAATGCTCCAGATGCGTTCCCGCGTGACGTCGAACTCACGGGGCGTACCGGCAGCCCAGGCGACGACAAATCCGGTGGCCATCCCGCCCAGGTGGGCGGCGTTGTCCACGTGGAACATCGGCAGCAGACCCCATAACAGGCCGTAAATCGCCCAGCGAATGTAGAACGCCTTAATGGCCGCCGCCTGCGAGGAGTTGCGGTGGATCACGCCGATGGCGATCATGGCGCCGATCAGGCCGAACAAACCGGCCGAAGCACCGACCGTCAGTGGTGTACCCGCACCATGCTCAGGCCGAAACCGCCCATGGTCGAAAGCACGTAGATCACGGCCATCCGCTTCGCCCCGTAGGTCTCCTCGGCATGGCGGCCTACGTCCATCAAGGCCCACATGTTGAAGCCGATGTGCATCAGACCACCGTGCAGAAAGCCCGCGGTGATGATGCGCCACCACTGGCCGCCGAACACACCTTCCGGCAGCGCGGCGCCATACCGGATCAACGCATTGGTCTCGCCGACCTTGGCCGAGGCCAGCATCGTCACCAGGTACATGCCGATGTTCATGGTCAGCAGCAACACCGTGACGAACTGGGCGGAAGGGATCAGGCCGCCAAACAGATCGGCGCCGCCCAGGCGCTCCTTGGCGGTAGGACCAACGGGGGTGTCGCAGTACGGACAGACCTTATCGCTGGTGGTGATAAAAGCCCGGCAATGCGGGCACATACGGCGAGTTTCCACTGCTTTCATTGTAGCGGTCCAGGGGTACGAACCGTCTCAGGTTCAAACTCGGAGGTACTAGGGCCTTCGCCCAATATGAGCGGCCAGGCGTAAATGGTGTACTGAGGCAGGACTGGTATCAGTAGGAGAACCGTACCAGCCCGCCTCGAGGTACGCGATGAAACGGAATCTGATGCCGCTGTTGGGAGTCGCCTTTGTGGCGGCTGTCGTGGCGACGGGAATCTTCTACGGGCTGTTGATTCCGCGGCTGCGGGGTTCAGCTTCGGCCGACAATCCACGCACAGCTGTAATGGCGACACGAGCCCTGGACCGTGGTGCGGTACTGCGGCAGGAAGACATCAAAGTCGTCGATTTTGACCAGAAGGCGCTGCCGCCGAATGCCATCCCCTCTCCGGAGCAGGCCGTCGGTTTGACGCTGCTGGAGCCGGTCTCCCCGAACCAGCCCATCACGACCATGCATGTGGCCCGGCGCGGCTCCGCCGGCGGCCCGTCCCTGGCCATTCCGTCCGGACGGCGCGCCGTCAGCATCCACCCCATCGACTCCAGCGGAGTTGTGGCCATGATCCGCTCCGGCAGCCGGGTGGACATTCAGGTTCTGGACACGCGCGGAACCCAGCAGTTGCGCCGGATGCTGGAGGACGTGGAAGTACTGAGCGTCACCGGAAGCGAACCCGGCAATGGCCGGCCCGTGATTACACTGCTGGTTTCCCCGAGCGATGCGGACCGCCTCAGCCTGGCGGACGCCACGTTGCAGCTCCGGCTGGTTTTGCGGAATCCCAACGATCGCTCCGTGGAGGGCGCCAAGAGCGTCGCCCCCGCCGCCCTGTTGAACGCTTCGGCCGCGGTACACCCCTAAGCCCATGCTCAGCCTCGTCGTCTTCCTGATGATGTTCGGCACCGCGTTCCTGACGGCACTGCTCGCGGTGTCGTTCTACTGGGCGTCGATGCACGTCCGCGCGCGCCGCGCCGGCACGGAACTGGTGCTGGAGACCGGCGAGCGCGACGGATCCCCGCAGGTCATCAAGGAAGAGGACCTCAGCACGATCAAGGTGTGGTCCCTGCTGCTGGAGAAGTTCAGCCACATCGAAGAGCTGCGGGCCATGATCGCGGAAGCCAACCTGCGCTGGTCCGTCGGCCGCGTCACCCTGATGATGCTGCTGGGCGGCACGGCAACGGGCGCCCTGCTGTGGCAGATCGAATTCATCCCGCTCGTCCCCTCCGCCCTGATCGTGGCCGTGGTGGTGGCCAGCCCCTACCTGTACATCCGCCGCCTCAGGCGCAAACGCTTTGAGACGTTCGCAACCCGGTTCCCCGAGGCACTGGATTCCATGACCCGTGCGCTCAAGGCGGGCTATCCGCTCTCAGCCGCGGTGGAACTGCTCGCACTGGAACAACCGGAACCCCTGTCGTCGGAGATGCGGCGCACCCGGGAAGAATGGAATCTCGGCGTCGGCTGGGATCAGGCCCTGGATAACCTGGCCGATCGGATCCCCGTACCTGAAGTGAGACTCTTCGTAGCCGCGGTGAAACTGCAGAATCGCGTGGGCGGCCGTCTGAACGACGTCCTGGGCAGGCTGGGCGAAACCATGCGCGACAACGGAGCCCTGGAAAGCGAAGTCCGTGCAGTCTCCGCCCACAGCCGGATTACCGGCACCGTGCTGACCATCGTGCCCATCATCATCGGCGTGCTCATGTTCGTGGTGAGTCCGGAATACATGAGCATCATGCTTCGGCGTCCGGAAGGCCGGGCCATGCTGGGGGCGGCCACGCTGGCAAACGTAGTAGCCCATTTCGTGATCAAACGCGTAGCCCAGGTGAGGATGTGAGGCAGCCATGTCAGAGACGATGATGGCGGTCTGTTTCTTCCTGTTTGTCATGGCCTCCGTGGGGGCGGCGCTCCTGCTGGTCAGATGGCGTACCGCGTCCAGGATGCAGGATGGTGGTCTGCAACCGCCGCAGCCACAGGGCCAGAAAGGACTGTCGGCAAGCCTCCAGGAATCGATGTACGTCATCGGAGAACTGGCCTCCAGCCAACAGCCCCCCAAGGACTCCACCAGGAACTCGCTCATCGCGGCCGGCTACCGGTCTCCGGCGGCCGGGACCATCTTCTACGGCACCAAGGTCGCCGTGGCCCTGCTTTGCGGCGTGGTGCTGGGCTGGATCGGGCTGCTGGATCATGACAGCCTCTCCGTCGGCTTCGTGCTCTCGATCTGCGGTATGGGCTTCGGTTTCCTGCTGCCAGACCGGGTTCTCCAGGCCAAGGTGAGCCAGCGCTGCTATCAGTTGGAACGGGCACTGCCCAATGCGCTCGACCTGATGGTGCTCGGCATCGAAGCGGGTCAGTCTCTCGAACAGCGCGCTGGTGGAGACCAGCCGGGAACTGCGCGGCATCTACCCCGAACTGTCCAGTGAATTTGCGCAGGTCCAGGTGGAGCTGCGCGCCGGACGCTCGCGGTCGGAAGTGCTCTACTCGCTGGGACAGCGTACCAATTCCATGGAGTTGCGCAAACTGTCCACCGTGCTGATCGACAGCGACCGTTTCGGCACCAGCCTGGGACCGGCACTCCGGAACCACGCGCGCTATCTGCGCACGCGCAGACGCCACAAGGCGCAGGAATCGGCCCGCAAACTGAGCGTCAAGCTCATTTTCCCGGTCTTCTTCCTGATCATGCCGGCGGTGTTCGTGATCACACTGGGACCCGCGGTGTTGACCTTCTACGAGGCCATCGGCCCGACACTGGGCATCTAGCTCAGGTCCAGAAGGTCTCCCACACCAGCGCCTCGAACTGGTAAATGGCCCGGAACCCAAACCCCTCATACAGCCGGATGGCCCGTTGGTTGGAGGCGGTGACGGTCAACGAGACCTCTCCGCAACCATCGGCGGCCAGGGCCGACATGCTGCGCCGCAGCATCTCGTAGCCCACTCCGCCCCCCTGCAGATCCGGCGCCAGGCAGAGCTGAGCAATGTGCCCCACCTGCGCCGCCACCTTGCTGGCCAGCGACAGGCCCACCACCTGGCCGCGCCGGTTCAACGCCACCCACGAGGCGTTCTGTGAGAAGTAGCCGCAGCCCGGATACTGCACGATGTTCTGCAGAAAGCGCCGCGCGCCCTGGTCGGAGTTGTACTGGTCGTTGATCTCGCTGTCGACGTGGCCCGCATAGACGGCGCCGATCAACTGCGCGGAGGCGTCGAGCCAGCGCATGCTCCAGTTCTCGAGGCGGACTTCAGGCTCGGAATGGACATGGCGCTTCCCTTCGATGCCGGCCGTGGAGGCGAGCATGAAATGCCGGGAAAGATGTGCGGGCGGAGCCCCACCGGAGCAACCTGGGAGCCGCGCATGGCCAGCTGCATGAGCTGCGCCTCGACGCGGCGGATCCACGGATACCGGCGCAACTGGCCCAGCGCCGCGCCCATCAGCATGTTTTCATTGGCCGGCGACCTCCACGCGTCGCGCACGTAGAGGTCGCCGATGAGGCCCTTGTGGTCCTCCATCACCCAATAGACATAGCCGACCGGCTCGCCGTCGTCCACCAGGACAAACCCGTCCAGGGCCTGCATGGAGACATACCGCATCACCAGCTCGGCCGAGGGCGTGAAGTCCCAGTGGAGCAAAGCCAGCCAGCGCGCCTTCTCCTCCGCCAGTAGGCGCACGAGGGAAGACGCAGGAACAGCGCGCAGCTCTGTGAGCCTCAAAGGCCTCGTCTGCTCGCGCGCAGCCATAGCGCGATCATATCAGCGTTGAGCGGCCTTACAATCCTTCAGGAATTGCTTAATGCAGCGGATTGCCTGGCGCGAACGGTGATGGTTCTCGATCAATGCGAAACGCACATGCTGGTCGCCTGCCGGACCGAAGCCGATACCGGGAGACACCGCGACCAGTGCCTTCTCCAACAGCAGCTTTGAGAATTCCAGCGAGCCTGCCGCCTGGAAGGCCTCGGGGATGGGCGCCCATACGAACATCGACCCCTTCGGCTTTTCCACGGGCCAACCGGCGCCGTTCAGGCCGTCTACCAGCAGATCACGCCGCTTCTCGTAGAGATGGCGGATCTTCTCCACTTCGCCTTCGCACTCGCGCAGCCCGATGATGGAGGCAATCTGGATGGGCTGAAAGTTGCCGTAGTCCAGGTAGCTCTTGATGCGGGCCAGCGCCTTGATCATCTTCTTGTTGCCGACGCAGAAGCCAACACGCCAGCCGGCCATGTTGTAACTCTTCGACATCGTGAAGATTTCGACGGCGACGTCCTTTGCCCCATCCACTTGCAGGATGCTCGGGGCGCGATAGCCGTCGAAGCCGAGATCGGCATAGGCGAAATCGTGGACCACCATGGTGCCGTGCTGGTGGGCCATGCGGACCACTTCCTTGAAGAAATCGAGATCCACACAAGCCGTGGTCGGGTTGTGCGGGAAGTTCATCAGGATGATCTGCGGCGGTTTGGTGGCCTTGCGGTAATGATCTTCCAGACCGTTCAGGAAGTCGGCCGGATTGGAGACGGGCAGAGGTACGGCTTCGCCCTCGGCCATGATAACCCCCCATTGGTGAATGGGATAGCAGGGCGCAGGGGTGATGACGTGATCCCCCGGTCCAACGACGGCGAACAGCAGGTGGGCCAACGCGTCCTTGGATCCGATGGTCACAATCGCTTCGTCTTCCGGATCGAGCTCGACGCCGTAGTTTCTGGCGTAGCGCTTACAGATTTCGTGCCTCAGGTTCGGTATGCCCCTCGACACGGAGTAGCGATGATTCTTGGGGTTCCGTGCTGCCTCTGCCAGTTTGCTCACGATGGGGCGCGGGGTTGCGCCATCGGGATTGCCCATCCCGAAATCAACTACGTCATACTGCGCCGCACGTAGTTTTGCCTTCATTTCGTTGACGACGGCAAAGACGTAGGGTGGCAATTTGGATATGCGGTAAAACTCGTATGGGCAATGAACCCATAAGGTCTATGTCAGACACTGCCGAACATGAGGAACTACTGCTGGGCCTGCGTTTTGGCCTCTGTCCTCGCCTTCGGAATCCTGTGCGGATCGCGGGCGGAACCCATCCGCGCCATCCAGCAAAGCCAGGCCGTCGTGGTCATCTAGACCACACTCCGGTTCGTTCGCGGCCGTCTCTGCCCGGACTTCCGCCGTATGGCGTGCGTCTTCCCTCCGGCTACTCTGCCCGAAACCAACTATCGAAAGTAGTGGGGGCGAAGTACTGAGATTCCAGCGAGATGGGACTGAAGTACGGGCCCGAAAGCACCAACCCCACGCCGCCGCCAGCTACCCGTTTGTACTAATTTGATCGAAAAGTACCAATTGGGCCCTCAAAACGTCCCAAATCTGTGAAAACATAGACCTTTCCCCTTGACGGAGCATGCCCGGACCTACTAGCATTTGCAGACGGTCCAATTTTCCAAGAGGAGTACAATCAATGGTTCGTTTGGTTCAGAAATCTCTCGGGATGCTGCGTCTCGCGATCGGCCTTGGTGCAGTAGCGGCCGCCGCGGTCCCCGCGCCCGAGATTGATGGTGCCTCGGCGACGAGCGCTCTCACCCTGCTCGCTGGAGCGGTTCTGGTGATTCGCAGCCGCCGCCGTTAGATTCTGCGGTCCGGTCTCCGTCTCCCGCCTCCGGGCGGCATTCGGAGACCGGCCCAAGAGTCCCGTAGTGCCCTGCCCGCCCCTCCGCATGTCCCCATCCGCCCAATGGATTGATCTGCCGGCTCGAAAGCTGCCTCCCTCCGGTCTCCGGTTCGGTATCCTGACCATCCTGCTTGCCATGGAGATGGCCGCAGCCAGCATTCTGCTCGACTGCGCCGACCTTTCCACCGCCGGTGGTCTGGCCACAGGGATCCGGCTCGCCGGCCCCCTCCTGGTTCGCGCTTCGGTCCTCTTCCTGGCAGCCGCTCTCATGCTGAGTCGAAAAGGGCCTACTGGTCTGAGTGCCCTGTTCCGCAGGCCGGCCGGTCAGCCGAATTACTTCCTCTTTGCGGCGCATGTAGCGGCAATGGCAGGCTTTGCGGGTCTGTCGACTCGACTCTTTGCCGGAGCCTCCTCCGTCCCGCCCGTCTGGGTGCCGTATGCCTGGATCCTCAGCGGTCTCGCGGGCGTCGCCTGCCTTGCCCTGGCCCTGCTGCCGCCACGGTTCTGGCGCGACGCGGTGGGCGCTGTCGGCATGGGTTGGATGTGGGGTGCCCTCGTGGCCGGCGCCGCGGCGCTGGTCCGCATGGCCGCCATGTCCATCTGGAGCAGTTCCAGCGCGATCACCTTTCAGGCGGTCCAGTTCCTGCTTCAGCCCATCCTGCCCGGCCTGAAATCCGACCCATCGACCCTGGAGATCGGGACAGACCGGTTCAGCGTGATCATCGCCCCCGCCTGCTCCGGCTACGAAGGCGTGGGTCTGTTTCTCGTCTTCAGCGTGGCGTGGCTCTGTTTGTTTCGTAAGGAGTACAGGTTCCCCGCCGCGCTGGTCCTCATCCCGGCCGGCGCCGTCCTGATGTGGGTTCTCAATGCTTTACGGATTGCGGTCCTCATCCTGATTGGCCACGCCGGGGCGGATAGGATCGCCGCGGGCGGGTTCCACTCCGAGGCCGGCTGGATCGCCTTCATCGTCACCGCGATCTCGTTCTGCGTGCTTTCGCGGCGCTGGCGAGTCTTCCAGAGCGTCCCGGAAAGCCTTTCAGAACAGTCAGATACTCAGACAAACCCGGTGGCAGCCTACCTGATGCCGTTTCTGGCGATCCTGGCGGCCTCGCTGCTCGCCCGGGCCGGTTCGGCCGATTTCGAATGGCTCTACCCGCTGCGTCCCCTGGCGGCGGTGGCGGCGCTCTGGTATTTCCGCCGCGCCTATCGCGGTGTCGATTGGCGATTTGGACCGCTGGCCCTGGCCGCCGGTCTCGCGGTGGCAGCTCTTTGGGCCTGGACCACTCCGGCGTCGGCACGAATGGGCCTGCCTAGTGGGTTTGTCGCCATGCCCGGCCCGCTGCAGGGGTTCTGGATTGCCTGCCGCCTGCTGGCCGCCGTCGTGACGGTGCCGGTCGCGGAAGAGTTGGCTTTCCGTGGCTTTCTCCTGCGACGGCTGGCCCAGGCCGACTTCGAGTCCGTGGATTGGCGCAAGTTCTCCTGGCTGCCGTTTCTGGTCTCGTCAATCGCCTTTGGGGCGATGCATGAGTCCCGGTGGCTGGCCGGCACGGCAGCCGGCGCGGCGTACGCGCTGCTCCAGATTCGAAAGGGACGCCTCGGCGACGCCATCGCGGCGCATGCCGTCACCAACGCCGCACTGGCCACACTGGTCTGGTACACCGGCGACTGGCGGTACTGGTAGGCGGCGCCAGCGGTCAGGACCGGCCGTTGACCGATTCCGGCTGGTTTCCATCCAACTGCCGGACTACGGCGATCATGGCATCCTTGGCGCGGTAAATGTGCTTGCGCAACGCAGCCGTCAAACCCGCCGCATCCTTCGCCTCCAGCGCCGCGACAATCGCCTCGTGCTCGGCCTGCTCTTCCTGCAGGCGCAGCGGCCAGCCCGACTCTCCAGCATGGATCCGCACAATCTTAATATGCGCGTTCAGCGCGTGGTACATCTCCGCAAGCCGTTGATTCCCGGCGGCATCGATGAAGATCTGGTGGAACTCTGAGTTCTCCTGCTCGTGCGCGCGGCGCTCGTCGTCGTTGGTCACTTTGCGTTTCAACGACTTGAGGAGTTCGCGCAGACGCTCCACCTGCTCCGGCCGGATGCGCTCAATCGCCTCCTCCGCCGCTAGACACTCCAGCGCGCTGCGCAACTTGAAAGTTTCGTCGAGATCCTGCGGAGTCAGGCTGGCCACGAACGTACCGCTGCGCGGACGGACTTCGACCAACCCTTCCGTGGCCAGTTGCTGGATGGCGCCGCGCACAGGCGTCAGGCTCACCCCCAGTTTCTGTGCCAGTTCATCCACGTTCAGCCGCTCACCTGGCTTCATCGCGCAACTGACGATCGCCTGGCGCAAGGCGTCATAGACCGCGTCCACGGCACGTTCCCGGCGGATCTTCACGAACTCCATAGGCTCTCCTGAAAACGCTACCAGAACTGTTGAGTGTAGTTCTTTGTATTTCAGATGGCAAGAATTTGGAATTTCAGAACAAGCCGCCTGAGGTTAGGATTCGCAACCAGCCACCGGTGCGCCGCGTCGATGAAGGGACGGGCGGTATTCTGGAAAAGGATGGAATTGAACTTGACCACGGTCCGGATGCGCGGTGCACTGCTGGGCGGATCGCTGCTCTGCGCGGCGGTTCTGGCTCTCGGAGCCGACTGGAAGGATAAGCCATTCCCCAACTGGAACGACGACGCCGTCGTGCGGTTGGTGACCGACTCCCCCTGGGCCCACGTGAAGTCAGTGAACCTGATGTGGGTAAAACCCGGCGACCGGCCCTTCAGCTACAAGGACGTCCCGGGCAACACTCCGAATGGCACCATCAAGGGCGGCAGCCCGGTGGGTGGCATCGGAGTACCGCGCACGAGCCTGCCGCCGAAAGCGGACATCATCATACGCTGGGCCAGCGCGCTCCCGGTCCGCCATGCCACCGCCCTGTATAAAGCCCGCCAGCAGAAGAAGGGCGAGGCGAAGCTCAACGAACTGCTGGGCACTCCTCCGCAGGACTACATCCTGGAGATCTATGGAGTCCCCGCCGAAGTCGCCCACCTGGGCGCCGGCGTCGTCGAGGTGGAGACGGAACGGACCTCGTTTCTGCGAACGAGGAGCGGCCGGATCATCAAACCCAGCAAAGTGGAAGTGGTCCCGCAGGGCCTGACCATGGCCATCCAGATCCACTACCCCAATACCACCCCCATCGAACTGAAGGACGAAGAGGTGGAGTGCGTCAGCGATCTGCAGATCTTCGCCATCCACGAGAAGTTCCGCCTGAGCCAGATGCTTTACCAGAACCACCTGGAGCTCTGAGCCCTACTGCCGGCGCATGCACGCGAAGTAACCACGGAACAGCACTTCGTGCTCCCGGCCGTCCCACACGCGGCTCGAGCGTCGACGCGCACCACTGCCGGATCTCGTCGTACGCCACTCCGCTGCGTAACGCCGAGGCTACATTCGTCTCAGTGAGCATGTACTCCAGGTAGAACGCGGGCGAGAGCGTAATGCCGATCTCGAAATCCTCGTGGCCGCTGAGATGGCAGCCCGATTCGAGTGAAGCAAGAATCTGCGGATTGAGTTCGCGGGCCTCATGGCGCGGCCACGGATAGCGCGTGGTGAAGGTGGTAAACCACTCATCCAGCCGGTCGTTGTGGCGGAATGAGCGGCCCGGCGAGAAATCATAGACGAGCAGCGTGCCGGCTGGCGTGAGGGTCCGTAGCGCTTCGGGGAAGAACAGGTCCAGGTTTGTATAGTTCAAGGCGCCAGCGGCCGTGATGAGATCGACAGAACCGGCCCCTAGCGGCAGCGCTTCGGCATGGCCCACCAGGAAGTCTGAGGCCGGCGCCAGGGCCCCATGCCACTTGAGCATCGGCTCGGCGGGCTCCATGCCGATGGAATGCTCTGCAAAACCCTCCAGGGCTCGTGTGGACAGGCCGGCGCCGCAGCCGACGTCCAGGGCCCGCCGGAACGGAGCGGGGCGCCCCAGGGCCCGGTGGGCTCGCTCCATCACGCGGGCATGCACGGGTGGCCGCGCCATGGCGTAGCCGGCGGCCATCATGTCCGATTCGAAGGGATTCGGCATGCACTTCCAGTTTAGGCCAGCATCTTCTGGACGACTTCCCCATGCACGTCCGTAAGCCGGAACGGGCGGCCCTGGAACTTGTACGTCAGCTTGGTGTGATCGAACCCAAGAAGGTGCAGCAGCGTGGCGTGCAGGTCGTGCACGTGGACGCGGTCTTTCGTCGACGTTGAAACCAAGTTCATCGGTCTCGCCCATCACGAGCCCCGGTTTGATCCCGCCGCCGGCCATCCACATCGTGAACGCGTTGGGATGGTGGTCGCGGCCGTCGCTGCCGCCCTGCACCATCGGGAGTCCGGCCGAATTCCCCGCCCCAGATCACCAGCGTGTCGTTGAGCAATCCACGCTGTTTGAGATCCTTTACCAGGGCTGCGGCAGCCTTGTCTGTGTCCAGGCAGTTCTTCTTGAGATCCTTCACCAGATTGCCGTGCTGATCCCAGGCCTCGTGATAGAGCTGTACGAAACGCACGCCGCGCTCCAGCAGCCTCCGCGCGTAGAGGCAGTTGTTCGCAAACGACGGTTTGCCAGGCTGCGCGCCATACATCTCCAGAACATGCTCCGGCTCGCGGGTGAGGTCCATCAGTTCGGGAGCGCTGTCCTGCATGCGGAACGCCATCTCGAAGGAGTTGATCCGCGTCGAGATCTCGGGATCGCCCGTCGCGTGGCAAGGTGCATCTCATTCAGCCTGCGAAGCGAGTCGAGCGATTCCCGTTGTAGTTTGTTTGTCGACGCCCGTAGGATTGGACAGATACAGCACCGGATCGCCACTGCCCCGCAATTGAACGCCCTGATAGACAGTGGGCAGGAACCCGCTACCCCAGCAGGAGTTTCCGCCGCTGGGCCCCTTGGCGCCGCTGGAGAAGACGACAAACGACGGCAGGTCGCGGGATTCGCTACCCAGCCCGTAAGTCGCCCAGGACCCGAAGCTGGGTCGCCCGAACTGCATGCTGCCGGTGTTCATCAGCAACTGCCCCGGCGCATGGTTGAAAGCATCGGTAGCCATCGACTTCACAATGGCAAGGTCGTCGACGATGGCCGCTGTATTGGGCAGCAGTTCCGAAATCCAGGCGCCGTTGCTGCCGTATTGCGCGAACTGAAACTTCGGACCGAGCAGCTTCGAGTTCGGATTGATGAACGCCGCGCGATAACCCTTCAGAAGATCGGCCGGCGGCAGGGTTCCGTCGAACTTCTTGAGCTCCGGTTTGAAGTCGAACAGCTCCAGGTGGCTGGGCGCTCCCGCCATGAAAAGGAATATGACCCGTTTCGCCTTCGGAGCGAAATGGGGCTGCTTCGGAGCCAGAGGATCGGCGGGCGAGGACGCGCGCAACAGATCGCCCAGGGCGAGAGAGCCCAGACCCACTCCGCATTGCTCGAAGAACCAGCGCCGGGTGCGCTCCGATTTCATCTGGTGGGGATCCATTGAGTTCTCCTATTCGCGCGTAATCGTTTCGTCCAGGTTGAGCAGCACGCGGGCGAGCATGGTCCATGCCTGGGCCGGCTCCATGCGCGCCTCCTGCTTCTTGAGCAGCGCCAGCAGTTCTTTGACTTCCGCATCGGCCGGCGGCCGTGCGACGCAGCGCCGGAAGGCGAAGCGGATGCGTTCGGCATCGGAACTTCCGCCCTGTTTGAGCGTCAGTCCGGCCAGCGCATGGGCCGCCTCCATGAAGAGCGGCTCGTTCAGGGTCGTGAGCGCCTGCAGCGGTGTATTCGAGCGTGACCGGCGTACACAGGCGGCATCGCCGTTCGGCGAGTCGAAGGTCTGCAGCATCGGATAGGGGACGCTGCGATAACGGAAGGTGTAGAGAGCCCGGCGGTAGCGCTGTGCGTCCTTATCTTCCTTCCAGATTTTGGGGCCGTAGCTGACGGGAGGTTGAAACAGGAAGTCCGGCGCGGGCGGATAGACACTCGATCCACCTACCTCGGGATTGAGCAAGCCGCTGGCCGCGAGAGCGATGTCATGGACGATCTCCGCATCCACGCGGAAGCGCGCACCACGCGCCAGCAGGCGGTTGGCGGGATCCTTCTCGAGCAGTTCCGGGGTGATGCTCGAGGATTGCTGGTAGGTGTCGGACTCCACGATCAACCGCTGGAGGTGCTTCAGGCTCCAGCCGTGCTCCATGAACTCCACCGCCAGCCAGTCGAGCAACTCCGGGTGAGACGGAACCTCACCCTGTTTGCCGAGATCCTCGCTCGTCGCCGAGAGTCCTGTTCCGAAATAGGCCTGCCACACGCGGTTCACCACGGCGCGCGCCGTGGTGGGCGATTGCCGGTCGACCAGCCATTGCGCGAAGTCGAGGCGGGTGGGATTCTCCACAGTCATCGGATTCAGGAAGCCGGGCATGCCAGGGGTCACCAGCTTGGCGGGCTTGAGGAAGTCGCCGCGTTCCAGGATGTGCGTTTCACGCCGTGTTCCAGGGCGTTCCGCCAGCACCAGCTGAGTGGAGCCGCGTGGGTGTTCCTTCCAGAGAGTGGTGATCCTTTCGTTCTCCTGCGCCCATTCCGGTACGGTGGTGCGCCAGTAGGAGAAGACCTTGCGCTCATCCTCCGCGGTCCGGCCGGCCGCCGGTTTGTCGAGGATGGCGCGCACTTCGGCGGGCAGAGGATCCGCGACCGGAGCATCGTCTCCCGTCACGGAGATCCGGAAACGGCCGAGATTGTTGTTCTGGTTGTCGTCGCTGTTCCAGCCGCCGTGGTTCTGCTTCACCAGGAAGACGAGCGTCACCTCTCCAGCGGCCTCGACGGGCTTCGCGGCCACAAACACGGCCTTGCGGGGCACGTTGCTGAGCCCCGGCCCGGCGTTGATGCCCCAGGCGGTTTCGTCCTTGCCGTCGATGGCGAAGGAGATGGGCCCCGTGACGCGGCGCTTGTCGCTCTTGTCGTAGAAGATCGCGGCCAGCGGAGTCTCCGGCAGGGCGATATCGGCCGTGGCGGAACCAAGCGGGATCTTCTCGGCTTTGCCGTCCGCGCCCAATCGCTCCACCGTGAACTCGGTCAATGCGCCCGTTCCATCGATGGCCCGCCCTGGGCCGCCCAGCGGGAGATTCGGATCCAGCAACAGTTCCAGCCGGAAGCCCGTGATGCGCGGTAATGCGACCTTAGCTGTCAGTTTGACGGTGTGTTTCGTCGGCGCGTAGCCGGCCTCCAGCAGCGACCCGTCTTCCATGGGCAGATACTTCTGCCCGCCGGTGGAGATGTCGTCCACCTCCGGCCGCACCACCTGCCACTTCGTTTTCTCGTTCTGCTTCCGGGCATCCCGCTCCCATGCGGACATGCGCTGAGCCCAGTCCGGAGTGCGCTTCCGCAGGCTTTGTTCGATCTCGGCGGTCTGCTTCAGAATCGCACCGCGCCTGGCCTGATCCTCCGGCGTGTACACCGCGATGTTCGCCTCGTAGGTGTTGTTCAGGAAGGCGAAGAGGCGGTAGTAGTCCTCGTGCTTGATGGGATCGTATTTGTGCGTGTGGCACTGCGCGCATTGGATGGTGACGCCCAGCACGCCCTTGCCCAGGGCATCCATGCGGTCGAACATCGCCTCCATGCGGAACTGTTCGGGATCGATGCCGCCTTCCTCGTTGATCATCGAGTTGCGCAGGAAGCCTGTCGCCACGCGCTGATCCTGGGTCGCGTTGGGCAGCAGGTCCCCGGCGACCTGCTCGACGATGAAGCGGTTGTACGGCATGTCCAGATTCAGCGCGCGGATCACCCAGTCGCGATAGAACCAGACCTGGCGCTGTTTGTCTTTCTCAAACCCGTCCGAATCGGCATAGCGCGCGGCATCCAGCCACCAGCGGCCCCACTTTTCGCCGTAATGCGGCGAAGCCAGCAGCCGCTCGACCTGCGCTTGATAGGCTCCGGCCGAGTTGTCGGCGAGAAAGGCATCCACCTCTTGCGGCGACGGCGGCAGCCCCGTCAGATCCAGGCTCAACCGGCGGAGCAAGGTAGTTCGTGCCGCCTTCGGAGTCGGATTCAATCCCTCTTTGTTCAGCCGGGCCAGCACAAAGGCATCGATCGGATTCCCGCCGCCCAGGGCCGGCACAGGCGCCTGTTTCGGAGGTGCGTAAGCCCAATGGGTTCCACTTTCGCGCACGGCGGCGCCCACTCCGTCCGGCCACGCCGCGCCACCGTCGATCCAGCGTTTCAACAAGGCGATCTCGGCGTCCGGCAAGGGCTTTCCACCCATCGGCATGCGGGCCTGATCGCCGATCCCGGCCACCCGCTTGTAGAGTTCGCTGCCCGCCGCATCGCCTGGACGAATGACCTTGAGCGCGGCCGCCTTGGCATCCAGACGCAGCCCGCCCATCTGCATCTTTCCGCCGTGGCATTTCTCGCAGGCGCGGCTGAGTACGGGTTGGACGTCGCGCACGAAATCGGGCGTATCCGCCCATGCCGCCGATGACAACAATACGCCCAGTATTCCCAGCAAGCCGCTCCGCATGGGCCCTAGCTTATCAAGTCGGGACGGCGTTGGAGGACCCGCGCTTACGCCAGGGATTCGCCGTTGGGCAGACAGCGCAGAACCACGAGGGTCAGGTCGTCGTGAGGATCGGCGCCGGCCTTGAAAACCTCGACATCCTCGAGGATGGCCTGCGCCAGTTCCGGCGCGTCGAGGCCGGCCGCCCGCGCGACGACGGACTGCAGCCGCTCTTCCCCGTACTGCTCCTGCCGCGGGTTCATCGCCTCGGTCAGTCCATCGGAGTAGAACACGACGAGGTCCCCATCGGCCAGTTCCAGTTCCTGGCACTCGATGCTCTTGGCGAAGATGCGTTCACCGGCCAAGCCGAGTCCAATGCCCTTGGGCTGGATATAGAGTGACTCACCAAGCCCAGCCCTCCACCAGAGGATCGGATTGTGGCCCGCGCGCAATACTTCCAGCACGCGGCGCTCGGGATCGAGCAAGCCCATGGCCAAGGTGACGAAGGTGCGGCGCTTTCCGGCCAGAAGCAATTGGCGATTCACCGCCCCGGCGAGATCCAGGATGCCGGTGGCCATCGCCTGTTCCGCCGCCAGCATGCCCTTGGTGAGGGTCATATAGAGGGCGGCTGGAACCCCCTTGCCCGACACATCGGCGACGCACATGGCCCATCGGCCATGCGGCATTTCCAGGAAGTCGAAGAGGTCGCCGCCCACCTCGCGGGCCGGCACGCAACTCGCGAACAGCGAGAACCCGGGAATGGAAGGCGGCTTATCCGGCAGCATCCCCTGCTGGGCTTCGCGTGCGACGGCAAACTCAGTGAGCAGGCGTTCCCGTTCCGAGCGGGGCGCGGAACCAGGCGGCGGATCGTTGCGGCGCGATATCTCCTCCGCAAGCTCCTGGACGTTGGCAGGCGCCGGACGCGCCGCGACCATCAGGCCACCCACCAGAGGCACACCCCAGACAAGCAGCAATTGCGCGATGGGCCACAGCCGCCCCGCCGGGTATGCGAGAAGGGCCGACAGATCGTAGAGCGTGTAGACGCCCAGCAGGCAGGCCATCAGGCCCAACAGCCCGAATCCGCGGTAGACCCACAGCCAGGCGCCGAACATCGCGAATGCCACGGCAATGCTCACATAGCCGTTGCCGGAGACCGGCGTGAAGCGGGCCAGGCACAGCAGGGGCCCAGCCACGAACAGCACGCCCAAACGCCACTTCAGGCGCGGAGTGGGCCGCCAAAGCAAGGGCAGCATGACCGCGAAAATGCAAAGCAGGTGATAACCCAGGAGCGGAAACCGGACGAGCACGCCCATGGCCGGCGTGGTGTCCATGAGAATGCCCGGACGGGCCGCCTCGAGCCGCACACCGGTCATCGGTAGCGCCGCACAGACCAGGAACGGCAGCAGCGCCAGTGGAGCCGACATCAGCACACCGCCCGCGATCTCCCGGCCGGCCGACGGCACGAGCTTTCGACGCAGGGTGAGCCAGAGGACCGAGAGCCAGGACTGGATCTGCGCGTCGCGGATGAGCAGGAATCCGGCGGCCAGTGGGAAGGCCAACGCCAGCGGGCGCGTCACGAACAGGCCGAACAGGAAGCCCAGCTTATTGCTGGTGCTGTCAAAGTCGCGTTGATCCCAATTGGCCGAGAGATAACCCTGTCGCCCACCTAACAGCAGGCACACGAGATAGAACAATGCGACGGCGACACTCACCCACAGGGCCAAGCGCAGGTGGTCGCGCCGGTCAGTGAGGCTGATGAGAACGAAGATGACCGCTCCGGTGACGGCACACACCTGAAAGAAGACGCCAAAGCCGGACAGGACGTCCTTCCACGTCGAACCGGGGACTGATGCGTTGCGGCGCACCGAGCGCGGGACGTCATGATGCAGGTTTACTTCTTCCAGCTTTCCCTTGTAGAAGGAGGCAATGAGTTCCGCGCGCAGGCCTGAGATCTGAGGATCCTTCCATTCCCACTTCGCGGTCTCGCCCCTAGGCCCCTCGTCGTCATCCTTCCGCGGACGCCGCACCCGACGGGATTGCTCATCAGAACGCGCCGTCAAAGGCTGGAAGTTCGAGGCATCCGCCTGGGCGAATCGGGCCAGCACACCCTCCCTGGTCAACAGTGCGCCCGCGGGCAGGTCACCATGCAAGCGCGGACGCCAGCGCATCGGCCGGCCGGTTCCGTCCAGTTCCGCCGTCACCGTCGAATCCCCATCGGGAGAGCGCGCCAGGACGTTATAGCGCGTACCGGAGAAGGCTTTCAGCAGCGGCGACTCGGGATGGCGGCCCCGCAAGTCCAGCCAGTCATCCTGCGGTTCGACGGTAATGAGGAACTCCCAGGAGGCGATATCGATGCCAAATTCCCGGGCGAGCGCGACTGTGGACGCGATGGTCTGTTCCCGTGTCCAGGGTGCTGCACCGCCGGACTGGCCGGGCTGCGGCCTCAAGGCCAGCCCGATCAGAGCCGCCAGCGCGACGCCGGCAATGATCAGATTCCTCTTCATGCCACGTGTTCCTGTTGCAGCACCTCGACCTGCTCCAGTCGCAGCACGACGGCGGTGAGATCGCTCTTCAATCGCCGGGTCAGCCGTTTCTCACTCCCGCCGGCCAGGCGCTGCAGGAGGAAGTTGTGGAAGTCGAGCGCTCCGCAGGCGCGGGTGATGCGGGCCAGGTTGCGGAACCAGTCGCGCATTCCGGTGGGTGACTGATCCTCCAACGCGGAGACAAGACCTTCGGTATGAAACAGCAGCATATCGCCGGGCTCCAGCGGCACGGCCGCTTCCGGAAGCCCGTCGGGGCTGTCGACGAAGGACAGGGGATGCGCCATCAGGTTGCGCAGCACCCAGACGGCGGGCACTTCGCCCCAGCGGGCCGCCTGGAATGTGCGCCGCTGCGGATCGATGGTGGCCACGGCAAAACGCGCGCGCTGGGCGACCTCGCCCAACCGGTCGGTCAGCAGGGTGCGCAATCGAGCGAGGGTCCTGGCCGGCGTGTCGCCCCGGCGCAGATCCGACATGAGGAAGCCTTTGGCCAATGCGATGGTGAGGGCCGAAGCCACGCCCAGACCGCCGCCGCTGGCCACGAAGACAGCCAATCCTCCGCCCGGCAGCGGGAAGAAGTCGTAGAAATCGGCGCCGACGTCGCCGGTAGGCCGGCAGGAAGCGGCGATTGAGAGTCCCGGCACCTGGGGCGGCTTCTCCGGCAGCAGCCGCAATTGCGCTTCCCGCGCCGCCTGCACTTCGGCCTGCATCGAGAGGCGCTGGTCGAGGTTGCGCGCGTATTCCGGTTTGACTTCATCCTCGGTGACGCTCTCGCCCTGCCAGGCGCGTGCCGTCAAAGCCGCCAATCCCAATGTGACGAGCCCCAACTGCAGCAATCCGCTGGGCAGAGAAAACGGAGCCAGTGCCGCCATGGTCGAAGTCTGGATCGCGAGCGCAAAAAGCATGGAAGAGACAAGTGCGGCCAGCACGTCGAGGAGAAAGAAGGGAGCGAGCAGGACCGCCACCCCGGCTACCATGTCCAGCACGCGGGTGCTCGACGCCAGGCTGTTGTCCGTGAAGCCGGCGGAGATCAGAAAGGGGCACACGAGGAGAATGGTCCACTTCCAGCGCGGGCGCCGGACGTTGCGGAGGACAAAGGTGAGCGGCACGAACAAACCGGAAACGACAGTCCAGGCGATTTGAGGGGGTAGCAACAGCAGACCGCTCAGCCAGGGGTAGTTCCCGTAAGCCGCGGCCATCGCTTCATCGGAGATCAGCAACGCGTCGTTGGACGAGGCGACCCAACAGACCACCGAGGTGAGCAGGAAAGCCCACGCGGTGAACACGGCGCCTGCTCCCACGGAGAGAGCAACATTGCTGACGCAGCAGCGCCCGGAAAGCAGCGCGTCGAAGGCGGTGAGCTTGTCGGGATAGCCTTCGCGAATCTCGCCTTCGCCGCTGGCATAGGCGGCCCCAACCAGGATGCCGCCAATCGCCAGGAAGATACCGCCCATCGCGCCGATCCCCAGCGCGACGTACCACGGCAAGGTCGAGGCGCCATCGGAATTCGCAAACGACTCGGCATTCAGGGCCAGATAGCCGGCTCCGCACAACCCGAAGACGAGAACCAGGATCAATGCCCGCTTGCGTGGTGCTTCCTTCTCGCGGCTGCGTTTGCGGTAGAGACGGATGGAATAGATGGCGGCGAAGACCGCCAGGAGGACGGCCAGCACGCCGACCGTGCCACGAAGGGCAGATTCGTCGTCTGACCAGGTGTGCATGACCCGGACGAATTCCGGCTCGATGCGGGCGCCTGTCACCCTGGAGCCAGTCACTTCCACGCGGCCGCTGAACTTGATGTGCGGCAGTTCGGCCAGGTGGCCTTCGAAGTCGAACCGGCGGGCAATGGGACTCCTCCTCGGAGTCTTTGCGAGTCGTGGTCGCCTCGCGGACCCGGTCGAACTGAGGATCGGCAGGAAGGTCAGCCAATCCCGCATGTACTGTTTCGCCAATTGCTCGCCGGCCTCGGAGCTCAGCGGTGGTCCGGACGTTCCTCGGCCGTTCGGTCTCGAACTGGAGGACATCGCCGCGACCGTTCATGGTCACCTGAATGCTGTGTTCTCCATCGGGCTCGGCAAGATTGAGCAGGAACTGATAGGGCGAGGCCAGGCGACCGGCTGCATCGACGGACCGTGCCGAGGCCCGCAAGGCGAAGACCTGGTGCGAGGTCTGGGGCTTAATCTTGAGCAGCGCGCCGGAGGCATCCAGTGACAGGCCCTGCGAAGTGCCAAGGCGGCGGGCAATCTCCTGCAGTTGAGCCCGGCTGGCCTCGCTTCTAACGGAAGCGGGCACCTTGGCGGCGTAGCGGAGTGCCAGACCCGCGACCAGGGCGAGAGGAGCCAGGGCGATGGCCATCAGCGCGGCGCGCCGCGGCAGACGAGAGAACAGTGCCGTCGATGCGAGCGACTGAATGAATCCTTGAGACATGGCAGCCCGGCGCTGGGAATTCCCGATTGTACCTGCAAGCCGGGCGTGAGCCAAGCGCCAGGGAATCCCAACGCGAGGCGGCCAGGCGTTGCGCTGGCTATTTCCTAATGGACATGCGGTCGGCCGTGGGGAAATCGGCGGGCACGGGAATCGTCACCCGGCCGGTGGCCGCCCATTCCGTGCCGCGCATGAGAGTGGCGATAAAGCCGACGCAATGCATGGCCGCCACGTCGTGGCCCAGGGTGGTGTGGAAGACACGGCCGCGGGCGTAGCGCACGGCGAGCAGAATCGGCTCGTCCTCATTGGTGCCGCGATTCTGCGACGTGGAGTGCGCCGTGGCCAGGAGGTCGAAATCGGCGGCCGGTCCACAGAGGGAATCGTAGAGTTCGTCCGGAGCGTGTTTCCACATCCGGGGCAGTCCCTTGACGATGGGGTGCCGGCGTTCGCGCATGGTGACGACAAAGGGCAGCCGGGCGCCATGGTTTCCACAGCGGCCGGGCGTGGGCTCTATGCGCACCTGGTCATCCCGCAGACGGATCATTGCGCCGGAGTCCGGCGATTTCCGGTTGCCCCAACCGCCCACGCCAATCATCTGGTTGTACTGATGCCATTCCGGGAAGGCATTGTCGGCGGCATGGTAGGAGACGAAGCCGCCGCCCTCGTGGACGAACTTTTCGAATGCCTCGCTGGTCTCCTTGGACCAGGGGTCGCCATTGTAGTTGGAGACGACAACCGCGTATTTGGAGAAGTCAGGCTTAAAGGTGCTCATGTCACCGCCCTGCGGCGGGGTGGTGGCGACGTCGACCTCGAAGCGGCCCGACATTTCCAGAATCTCCTGGAGAATGGGCGTCGTCTCTTTCCAGGCGTGATTGTTCTGCCCGTCGATGATCAGAACCTTGAGCCGGGGCGAGGCGGAGTATAAGGGCTGCACGACCAGGGCCAGAACGAAGAAGGCCAAGAATCGGAAGGAAGGAAGAGGTGAGATAAAAGCCATCTAGGTTGTCGTTGCGTTCTACCCGCTATCTTACGCCTCTGGACCGGGCCAACGGGCGATCGGATTCTCCTGTCCGAAGCCCCGCCAGCGCCTGCGCCAGTTGACCGGCGGCGTGCTTGAGCGCGGCGGACGAATAACCGGCGTAGCCCAGCATCAGACCCCGGCGAGCGGGTTCGGCCAGGCAGTAGGCCGAGATCGGCTGGGCGATGACGCCCGAGTCGGCGGCGAGCCGGCTTGCCTCCAGGTCATCCACACCCTGCGGGAGCCAGCCTACCAGGTGCATGCCAGCGGCGGCCGGCGAAAGTTCCAGGAAGCCGCCCAACTCCTTTGTCAAAGCTTCGACGATGGTGTCGCGGCGTTCCTGGTAGAGGGTCCGCATGCGGCGGATGTGTCGGCCGAAGTGGCCCTCCCGCATGAACTCCGCGAGGACGGCCTGATCGACCATGGGCGAATGCCGGTCGGCGATGGAGCGCGCGGCTGTGAAGACGTCGACCAGGGGCGGCGGTGCCACCAGATAACCCAGCCTCATGGAGGGGAACAGCACCTTGCTGAAGGTCCCGGCATAGATGACCTGCCCGCTGTCGTCCAAACCCTGGAGCGCGGAGAGCGGCCGGCTGACGTAGCGGAACTCGCTGTCGTAGTCGTCTTCCAGGATCCAGGCACCGGCTTGCGTGGCCCACCGGAGGAGTTCCATGCGGCGCGCGACGCTCATCGTCACTCCGGAGGGAAACTGGTGGGAGGGTGTCACGTAGGCCAGCCTGGCTTGCGGAGCCATCGCGCGGCCCGCACTCACGCTGATGCCTTCCGCATCGACCGGCACGGGTGCGAGAGCCAATCCAGCGGCGACGAGCGCATCGCGGGCGCCGCGGTACCCGGGCTCCTCCATCCACACCGCGTCGCCCGGATCCAGCAGCACCCGCGCCGTCAGGTCGATGGCCTGTTGCGAACCGGAGACCAGGACTACCTGGCGCCAGTCGCAGCGGACGGCCCGGGCCATGCGGAGATACTCGGCGATCGCCTGGCGCAGTGCCTGGGCGCCTTCGGCCGGGCCGTAGGTGAGCAACTGCCACGGATGCTTGCGCCACTGCCGGGCGACCATGCGCTCCCAGAGACGGAAGGGGAACTCGTCGACGGCGGGCACGCCGGGGCGGAAGGGTCTGGGCTCGTTGCGGGAGAGCGTGTGGGTGGTGGCGTAGCGCTGGAGGGCCTGACCCTGTCGTGACAGGCGCGGCGGAGTAGGAGCCTCGGGCGGTGTGGTGGAACTGCCTCGCACGGCACGCAGGCTGTCATCGGGCAGGCGCAGGGTCACGTAGGTGCCCGAACCGGCTTCGCCTTCCAGGTAGCCTTCGGCCAGCAGTTGCGCGTAGGCGTTCACCACGGTGTTGCGAGAGACAGACAACTCGCCCGACAGCAGCCGGGAAGAAGGGAGTTGCGTGCCCCGGGCGATGCGGCCGTCGAGGATGGCGTCCCGGATGCCCTCGTACAGCTGGTGATAGAGCGGCTCGGCGCTCGCCGGGTCCAGCGAGAAGAGGGGAGACAGGAAGGTGGAAGATTTTCTACCCATGACGAGTGCCGCTGCTCTCATTGTCGAATGAGGAACCCCTGTCGCGGAAAGTGGACCCAGGCCGCGTCGCCATTCTGGATCTTTTCGCCCCGGGCGCACGGCGTGCATGATAGGGCTTCCCCATGGACACCGCTACCTCTGTCAACGCGACGATCCGCCAGCATCCCGAACGCGCCGCCACGGCGGAGGCGGCTGATTTTCTGGCAGCCGGGACGGTGGCCCACGTCGGATTCCAGGTCGACGGGCAGCCGTATGTGATCCCGTTCTCGTATCAGTACGACGCGAGTGCGCCGGACCGGCTGTATCTGCATGGCGGCCACAGCAGCCATACGTTGCGCGCGCTGGCTGGGGGTGCTCCTGTGTGTGTGACGGTGACCATGGTGGACGGGCTGGTTTACTCCCGCACTGCCTTGAACCATTCGATGAACTACCGCAGCGTTGTCTGCTTTGGACGCGCGCACCCGGTGGACGACGGGGCCGAGAAGCAGGCGGTCTTTGCCCGTATGATTGAGCGCTACTTTCCCGGGCGTACGGCGGGCGAGCACTATGCGGCGGCCACGGATGCACAGCTGCGGGCCACGGCGCTGGTGGCAGTGACGATTGAGAAGATGACGGCGAAGGCTCGGAGGGGTGCGCCAACGGGGCCGCTGGATGGCGATCCGGGGGCGTTGGGGACCTGTGGGGTTGTGCCGGTTTAGGGTGTGGTGGGAAGATCCGGGCTGCTGATCCTGGTGCCCTGAGTGATCCCTGGCGGACGGGCGGAGGTGCGCGGATGTCCGTGGCCGGCTTCTTACCAGTCGCGGTTCGCAGGTGGTGGGGACGCCTCCCTTACGGTCGGCGTTCGTTGCGGATGGGTGTTGTTCGGTCGCCAGACTGGCGGCTTTCGAAGACAGGCCGGGATGCGACTGGGCCAACCGGCTTGGGGAAGGTGGGTTTGTTCCCTCAATTTCAGCGGTGGGTTCCGGGACGACGGGTTCGGCGGACGGCGGTTCTGCTGTTCCCGGTGCGGATGGGTTTGTTCCCTCAAAACTCGCTTTGTGGTTGCCGGTTGAGGGCTTGGTGGGGCCGGGTTGGTTGGTCGCGGCTGTGGGCTTGTGCAGCAATAACGCCACAGTTTCCTGGCTTTCGACCGGGCGGAGCTGAAGCTCCGCGCAGGATGAATCCTGCCCCACATGGGCTGCACGGTTCGACGGTTGGGGCTGCGGTTGTTGGAGTTGCGCCAGGTGGGCCCGGCCGGCTGGGGCGGCTTGGATGGCGGACTCGACCCGGCGGAGCCGTATCTGGATCCAGCCGGCATAGCGGTTGAGGGCTTGGATGAAGCCGTGCTGGCGGAGCACCCATTCGCTGGCGACCTCCTCGTCGCCGCAGCCGTATTCCAGACCCGCGTTGAAGAGGGCTCGTTCCCGGCTGGCATGCAGGGTGAGATGGCCCTGGAGCATGTGCCAGTCGATGCTGAGGGCTCGCAGGGCTGGATCGGCCATGTGTTGGGTGCGGGCCTCGGCGATGGTGCGGAAGTGGGCTTCGAGGCGCGGCGGCATGCGGTGGTTCTCGCTGTAGGCTCCGGTGCGGCGCGCGTTGCCGGAGACTTTGGCCTTGCCAGTAGCGGAGCGAGGGCCGGTGGATTTCCGGGCGTTGGCCCGGTTGGCGGCGAGCCGGCGTTCGGAGATGTGCGTCAGGGGCATGGGGCGGGTCCTTGTTCTAGTCCTCTGCTGGTTCCTGTTCGTGTCTTCCCTGGTACTCACTGGACCTGCTGAACGGGCCAAGTGCGCTGGATGAGACGGAGTTCGGCGGCCAAGGCTCGGTGGCGGCGCCAGTAACGCTCTTCGAGTTTGAGGGCTTCGTGGAGGGCCTTGCGTTGGGTGTCATCCATATTGAGGAAGCCCTGCCAGGCGTGGAGGCTGGGGCTGGGTTTCGCGGCGAGTTGTTGGGTCTTCTCCCACTGGCGCTGGATCTGGAGGTTGAGGGCGGTGGTCTCGAAGGAGGCGTAGCGTTCGGCGCGCCAGATGCATTCGGCCATGCGGTCGACGAGGAGGTGCTGGTAGACGTTGGTGGGTTTGTACTGTTCGTGGACGGCGGCACGAATCTTCAGGTAATACTCCTTGCGTTCACAGAAGGTAGTGACCTGGGAGCCTTTGGGACCGGTGAGGATGTTGTCCTCCTCGACCTGGGTGTGGCGGGTGAGGAGGTCGATGTCGGGGAAGGCGCAATCGACTGGTTCGGTAGTAAGCATAGGAAAGTTCTCTATACCCATTGTTCTGGTGCTCGACCAAAGATTTAAGAGAATGAGGTCTGTAACATATTGATTGCAGGTGAGAAGATTTTTGTTGAAACCGTGTGACCGCAAAAGTTCTCTTCCGCGGGACGGGGCGAAACGGTGGCGAAGTGGGCCATGTTTTTACCGGACAAACTCCATCCCCGGCGACCGGAGACTACGGGCCGACTTGACATTCCGGCGGCTTGGGTCCATTCTCATATCAAAAATCTATGGGAAGACCACAGAAGCCTGGACCTGAGGCGATCGGAACGCTTGACCTGCTGATTCTCTCCCGATTGGCTCGCGGGGCGATGCACGGGTTCGGAATCGCGGAGTATCTCCACGAGGTCTCGGATTCCCTGCGCGTCGAAGAGGGATCGCTCTACCCGGCGCTCCACCGGCTGGAGTCGCAGGGGCTGGTGGAATCGCAGTGGGGTGTTTCCGAGAACAAGCGCCGGGCGCGGTTCTATCAATTGACGCCGCGCGGCCGCAAGCAGGTGCAGGTGGAGGTGTCGAACTGGCGGCGCATGGTGGCCGCGGTCAATCAGGTGATTGATCCCCTGGTGCCCTGATGCTCAAACAGCTCCTGATCGACACACGCGTCCGCCTTGCTGCCTTGCTGGGCCGGCGCTCGCTGCGGCGACGAGCGGAAGAGGAGATGCAATTCCATCTGGCGATGATGGAGCAGCGCCTGGTCGAGTCGGGGATGGCTCCTGAGCTTGCGCACACGGAAGCCCGCCGCTCCTTTGGGAATCCGACTCTCCTTCGGGAGCAGACTGTCGACTCCTGGGGCCATGCCTTTGTGGACACGCTCTTTCAGGACCTGCGCTATGCGTTCCGGTTGGCCGCCCGCAAGCGTGGTTTCGCTGCGATTGTGGTGCTGACCCTGGCGCTGGGGATTGGCGCCAACACGGCGGTCTTCAGCATTGTGGAAGCCGTCCTGTTGCGTCCCCTGCCCTACAAGGAATCCACGCGACTGGTTTCCGTCTGGCTGCGGAATGTGCACGAGACCGGCACATCGAAGATGTTCGACAGTCTGCGCGACTATGAGGCATTTGTCCGCGCGCGCAGCTTTGAACAGGTCGCGGCGGCCACCTGGGCCACGGGAGGCCGTCTGCTTCGAGGCTATGGGCCCGCGCAGGAGATCCTGGCCATGCCCGTGAGCGAGACGTTCTTTGAGCTGTTGGGCGCCGAGGCCGCATTGGGCCGTGTTTTTGTGAAGGACGATCTCCGGCACGGCTGCAGCGTGGTGGTGAGCGATCGACTCTGGCGCGGGCCGCTCGGCGGGGATCCCGCCATCGCCGGGAAGACCATTGTGCTGGACGACCGGGCGTGCACGGTGCTGGGCGTGATGCCGTCCAGCTTTGCGTTCTATCCCACCGCGGCCCAGGCCTGGATGCTGCTGACGCCCGACTTCACGCCTTCTCCGGAGAAGATCCCTCTCGGCATCTTCGCGCGGCTGCGGCCGGGCGTGAGCATCGCGCAGGCACAGGCGGAGGTGTCGGCATTGCACGCCGCGCTCCATCAGAGCGATGGCCAGGAACGTGACCTGGCCCCGCTGGTTGCGGATCTGCATGGGGAGTTCACGTTTCTCGCCGAAGCGCGGCTGCGCACGACGCTGTGGATTCTGCTCGCGGCGGTCGTGTTCGTTCTGCTGATCGTTTGCCTGAACATCGCCAACCTGCTGTTGGGGCAGGCGGTGGCCCGTGACCGAGAGCTGGCCGTGCGGGCTGCGTTGGGCGGCGGCGGGGCGCGGCTCGCCCGGCAACTGCTGACAGAAGGACTGCTGCTGTCACTGGGCGGCAGCCTGGCTGGCCTGGTGGTGGCCTCCGCCGCCATCGAGTACTTCCGTGTGGCGGCGCCGATTGAGATGCCGCCCGGCGCCGATATCCAGCTGAACTGGCTGGTGCTGGTCTTCACCGCGGTTCTCTCCGTTGTGACCGCGCTGGTGTTTGGTGCGTTGCCCGCGTGGCGCGCTGCCCGGCTGGACGCCGTTGACAGCCTGCGAGCAGGCCGCGGCAGTACGCAGGCGTCGCCCCAGCGGGCCATGAGAGCGCTGATTGCGCTGGAGATGGCCCTTTCGCTGGTCCTGCTGACTGGCGCGGGGCTGCTGGTGCAGAGTGCGCTGAAGATGAGTTCCGAACCGCTCGGCTTCGCGAACCGCGGCCTGCTGACGGCCAGCGTAAAGCTGCCGGCGGAGCAATACCAGAATGCAGAGCGGCGCCAGCAGTTTTACGATCGAGTGCTGGCCGCGCTGGGGGAGGAAGCGGCCCTCTCCACGGGTCTGCCGCCGTATGGCCTGGCGATCGCGACGCTGCACATCGCGGGACAGGAACTTTCCGGCGCCCACTATGTCGGGCAACAGAGCATTTCCCCTGGCTATTTCAGGGTGATGAGTGAGCCGCTGCCGCGGGGCCGCGCCTTTGCGGACCGCGATCGCGCAGGGTCGGAACCGGTGGTGATTGTGAACGAGTCGCTGGCTCGGCGCTACTTCGGGGCTGCCCAGCCGCTGGGGCGGCGGATCGCGCTGGATGATCCGACGGAGGCGAATCCGTGGCGGACGATCGTGGGGGTTGTTGCGGACGAGAAGCGGGCGGGCGGGTTTGATCGTGTGGGCTGGGCGGCGATGCCGATGGCGCTGAAGCCGCTGGCGCAGGACCCGCCGCGTACGGCGTCGATTGTGCTGCGAGGCGCGGGCGCCGATCTGCGACGGGCCGTGGCGGGCGTCGATGAAACGGCGGTGGTGGGCGAAGTCGAGTCGATGGATGCGCGGCTGGGCCGGATGCTCGCCTATCCCCGCTTCCGGGCAACGCTGCTGGGCGCCTTTGCGTTGTTTGCCGTGTTGCTGGCGGGGGTCGGATTGTACGGTGTGCTGGGGCAATCGGTGACGCAGCGCACCCAGGAGATCGGGGTTCCGTATGGCGCTGGGTGCGCGGCCGGTCGACGTGCTGCTCATGGTCGTGGGGCAGGCCGGCGTACCGCTCGTTTTCGGGTTGGGGCTTGGCTTGGCGGGGGCGTGGGTGCTCAGCCGTGCGCTGGCGAGTGTGCTGTATGGGGTGCAGGCCGGGGATCCGGCGACGTTGGTGGCGGTGTCGGTCGCGCTGATTGCGGCGGGTGGGGTTTCGGCATTTTTCCCGGCGCGGCGCGCCGTTCGGATTGATCCTATGCGGGCGTTGCGGGCGGAGTGAGGGGGCGCTGTTCGGCACGGCTGCAGTGTGGTGATGGGCCTGGATTGGCTTTGTTGACGGGCATGGGGTGGGTCCTGGTTCTGCTGGTTGGCGGGAGGGTTTGGGGCCGGTTCGGGGGCTTTGCTCGTGCCTACTGAGGGCACAGGTCCCCTTGGGAGGCGGTTCGAATGAGGCGTAACGGCGGTAGTCCGGATTTTGTCGCGAGTTCTGTCTCCGCCTGATTCACCAGTTGCTCGGATCGCCCCAGGACCATGAAGGATGCGTGCGAGACGTATGCGAAGCCGGCAATGCCTTGTTTGTGGAAGTGGCCGAGCTTGGATTGGATTTGGGCTTTGGCGGTTGCACCTTCCGGGTCGGAGGCTGGGGCTGGGGACTACTCCCTTACGGTCGTAGTTCGTTGCGCGGGGTGCTTGTGTGGGGGCTCGTGCTTGAGACTCGGAGCCGATCTGGGGATCGGCTGCGGACGAGTGCGTCCGCCTTACCTGGGGGCTGGGCGGGCATGGGGGCGAGTCGTCAATGCGGGCTTGGTGTTTGGTGCTTGGGGACTACTCCCTTACGGTCGTAGTTCGTTGTGCCGGCGGGCTTGTGTGGGGGCTCGTGCTTGAGACTCGGAGCCGATCTGGGGATCGGCTGCGGACGAGGGCGTCCGCCTTACCTGCGGGCTGGGCGGGCATTCGGGCGAGTCGTGAACGGGGGCTTGGTGATTGGTGTTTGGGACTACTCCCTTACGGTCGTAGTTCGTTGCGCGGGGGTGCTGGTGTGGGGGCTCGGGCTTGAGACTCGGAGCCGATCTGGGGATCGGCTGCGGACGTGGGCGTCCGCCTTACCTGGGGGCTGGGGGGCATGTGGGCGGGGCATGAGTATGGTCTAGGCGTCCTTGTGGGCTTGGTGTTTGGTGTTTGGGACTACTCCCTTACGGTCGTAGTTCGTTGTGCGGGGGTGCTTGTGTGGAGTGTGAGGGTGTTTCGTGCTCGATGCTCGGAGCCGATCTGGGGATCGGCTGCGGACGAGGGCGTCCGCCTTACCTGTGGATGGCATGCTTGGGGATTGGACCGTGGGGATGGCGGGTTTTGGATCGGACGGGCTGGCGTGATTTGCCATGCCTGGCGGTGGGCTCCGGTCAGGCTTGGGGCCGGTAGCGGAGGTAGACCATTCCGTTCGTAAACCGGCGTTCGTCTAGGAGCTCCAGCTGTTGTTTTACCTTTGCGGACAAGACAGGAATGCCTTGGCCTAGGAGAGCTGGGGCTACCATGAATTGGTATTCGTCGACCAGGCCGGCCTGGATCGCCTCGGCGGCCAGGGTCGGACCGGCTATCGAGAGGTCGAGGGAGGCCTGCTCCTTCCATTCGCGGATTGCGTGCGGATCGAAGGTTTTCTCCAGACGCGTCCTTGGGGCGGAGATGGATTCCCAGGTTCGGGAGTAGACGATCTTTTCGGCCGACTGCCAGATATGGGCGAAGTCCTGCATGGCTGGCGTCAGGCCCGGCAGGACCTCAGGCGTTGCCCATACGGCCATCGTTTCGTATTCCTTGCGTCCATAAAGATATGTCCCCATGGGGCGGATGAGCTCGGCCATGAACGAGAAGGCATCCTCGCTTGGCGTCGACCACCCGAAGTCACCATCCCCGGCGATGTAGCCATCCAAGGATGTGGGCGTAAAGTAGATCAGTTTGGCCATGGGGTTCCTTTCACAGCCTAGCAGCGAGCGGCGGGGGCACGGGTTGTTCCATGCTTGTGTGGCCGATGGTGTTAGGCAGATGCTCGTGACGATCGCGGCTAGCTGGTTGGGATTGGGATGTGTGGGGATTGGGTAGAGCCGGGTTTGCGCTGCTGGGGTCCCAGGCGGTTCCCGGCGTTCTTTGTGGGCGGAGCTGAAGCTCCGCGCAGCATAAATGCCGCCCCACAAGTGGATGCCACCCCTCAAGGGGATGCCGCCTCACGAGGGGATGTCAGCTCACATGGCATGCGGTCCAGGAGCGCCAGATTTGTGGGTTCTAGTTGGGCCGGGCGGATTCCTGCATTTGCTTCAGCCGCTCGGCCAACAGCTCGCGTTCCCGCTGGTTTTGAGTCAGGGTTATGGCGCGCTGGATTTCGTCGCAGGCCTCGGGAAGACGGCCCAGCTTGTTCAGCAGGTCGCCTCGCACGCTGTGATAGAGATGATGGCCAGATAGGGCGGCGGCGTCTTCGATGGCCTCGAGGCCCGCGGCCGGGCCTTGGGCCATGCCTACCGCGACGGCTCGATTCAGGGAGACGACCGGCGAGGGCGCGGTTTGGGCGAGAGTGTCATAGAGAAGGACGATGCGGTCCCAGTCTGTTTCTTCGGACGTGCGGGCGCGCATGTGACAGGCGGCTATGGCGGCCTGCAAGGCGTACGGTTTTGCGCCGCCGCCCAGCCGCTGGGCCTGCTCGAGAGCGGCCAGGCCCTGCTGGATCCGCCAGGGCTCCCACAACGAGCGGTCCTGATCGGGCAGCAGGATCGCTTCGCCGTTGCTGCCGCGGCGGGCCGCGGCGCGCGACTCGTGGAATTCCATGAGGGCCAGCAAGGCGTGGACCTCCGACTCCCCCGGCAAGAGTTGCGACAGCATGCGGCCGAGGCGCAGGGCTTCCTCGCAGAGCGAGGTGCGCATCCATTCGTCGCCGGCTGTGGCGGTATGGCCTTCGTTGAAGATCAGGTAGATGACGGAGAGGACGGATTGGACGCGGCCCTGCAAGTCCTCGCCGCGAGGCGTCTCAAAGGGCACCTCGGCTTCGGAGAGAGTCTTCTTGGCGCGAAAGATTCGCTGTCCGATGGTTTTCTCGGAGGCGAGAAAGGCTCGGGCGATCTCCGCAGTGGTGAGGCCGCCCACCAGACGCAAGGTCAAGGCGACGCGCCCTTCTACCGGGAGCACGGGATGGCAGGCGGTGAAGATGAGCCGCAGCACGTCGTCGTCGATCACCTGATCCAAAGCGCGGTCCATGGCCTCTCCGAGCCGCTGCTGTTGCCCTTGCAGCTCGCGGGCCAGCTCGGCGTGCTTGTGTTGCAGCATTTGCACTCGGCGCAAATTGTCGATGGCGCGCCGCTTCGCGACGGTCATCAGCCAGGGGGCGGGATTGTCCGGGATTCCTTCTTCGGGCCACCGCTCGAGGGCGGCGACGAGGGCGTCCTGGGCCAGTTCCTCGGCTACGCCGATGTCGCGGGTGACACGGGCAATGGCGGCGACGAGCCGCGTGGACTCGATCTTCCAGACGGCCTCGATCGCCTTGCCGACATCGCTCATGTTCGCCTGACATTATCTCAGCCGTCAGGCGAACATGCTCACGATGTTGCAGCACCGGCGAGGCTGTCATCGGGGCGGCCCGGACTCGCTGCCGCCGTATCGGTCAGCCCTGTTCGGGGGCCGGCATAAAGAAGATCTCCCGGACTTCGACCTGGCCCCGAGTGGCGACGAGGCCCTTGCGCGCCCAGGCCACCGCTTCGTCCATGTCGGCGCATTCCAGGATCCAGAGGCCGCCGATGTGTTCCTTGGCCTCGAGGTAGGGCCCGTCGGTGACGAGGATTTCACCGCCGGCCTGGGCGCGGAGCGACTTCGTGGCTCCGAGACCGCAGGCGAACTTCCGGACGCCGGCAGCGATCATCTCTTTATTGAGAGCGTGGATTTCATTGACCATCGCCTCGTCCACGGTGGACGGGTCGAAGTCGTCGGGCAGGTACCCAGCAACCAAGTATTGCGGCATTGTGTTCTCCTGAAGTGGTTTTCAGCCGGGCCTTCTGCCCCGCCTTCACTATAACGACGAATGGCGAATGGGGATTTCTACCGGGGCGTGGAGGAAGTTTTTGATGTCGGGGGCTGGGAAAGGGGGCTTGGGTGGGTGCAAGCTTGGGGAGGAGAAATTGGGGTGCTCAAGCGAAGGTGGATGAGGGTCGCTTGAGAGTTGCTAGGGTGAGGAACAGGCCGAGGGCGATCGCCCATTTGCCGAGCGTACAAAGTCCCGATGCATGGCAAGATCAATCTGTTTGCGCTGGATGCGCTGGTGAACATGGCGACCGCTGCCGGCTTGCGCATCGAAATGCGTGTGCTGGAAGCCGCGTAGTTTCACCGCTTCGATTCCAGCGATTCATTCTGGCGTGAAAAGCCCGGTCCCCGGCACCAACCCTGCTCAGGCCGCGGATCTCCTAATGCTACTCGCCCCAATCCCAGATCCGAAGCTGCGCGTCCTCGTCGCATGAGATCACGTGCCGCTGGTCTGCGCTCCAGGCTGCGCTCACCACCAGAGTCGGATGCCCTTCCCACACTTTCAGGCATTGTCCCGAAGCGACATCCCAGACCCGCACCGTGCGATCGTGTGACGCGGAGAGGACGAACCGCTCATCCGGGCTCCATGCAACGGTTCGGATTGTGTCCGTGTGCCCTTCGAAGGCTTGCAGGCACCGCCCGGTTTCCAGGTCCCAGAGGCGGACGTGAAGGGAACAGGAGAGGACCCGCTGCTCATCGCGGCTCCAGGACAGATCCTGCACATGCGATGCATGAGCGTCGATGACGAGCCGGCGCTTGCGCGGTCTCGATATCCCAAATACGGATCGTTCCGTCCCGCGAACCGGAAACGGCGCGCCGTCCATCAGATGCCAGTAGGGCACAGTAGGCGCCGTCCGTATGTCCTTCCAACACCCTCAGGCATTCGGCGGTCTCAAGGTCCCAGATCCGCACGGAGCGATCGCGGCCGTCGCCCCCGGCGGTAATTGCGCGCTTTCCGTCCGCGCTGGACTCCAGGTCACGAACGAAACCGGGATGGCCCACCAGCACACGCAGGCACTTGCCCGTTCTCACATCCCAGAGCCTTGCGGTATTGTCCCAGGAGCCGGAAAGAACGCGTTGTCCATCGCGGCTCCAGGCCACACCCCAGATGCGCTCGGTGTGGCCCACGAGTTGAGCGAGACACTCTCCCGTTTCGACATTCCACACCCGGACGGACCGGCCCACCACCCCGGTCGCGGCGCGAGTCGCGTCGGGGCTGAACGCGCAGGTGAGGTCGCGCGGGGTTTTGATCTGCAATTGAACGACACGGCCTCCGGTTCCCTGCGTCTTTGCCGGCGATGGGGAGCCGCCCGGGCGTTCGCCTCGCAAGGCAGCCATCATGCGGGGATCCGATCGCATCTTTTCCAGGGCGAGTTCCCGATCGGCATCGCCGGCAAACCACCCCGGGTCGAGCTTCGAACCGGCGCGCACCAGAAGCGCTACCGTCTCGTAGTATGATCGCCGTTCCCGCTCCCGTGGCAGAGCATGGCCGCGGCCGTACAAGGCCCAACCCAACGGTGTCCCCTGGTGAGTCTCGTCGACGATGTCCACCTGAGCGCCATGCTCCAATAAGAGCCGGACGGTGTCGCCGTGGCCTTCATAAGCCGCCCAATGCAGACCGGTAGAGCCGCCTTTGAGTTTTGTGTTTATCTCCACGCCGTGGTCGAGCAGGAATTCGATGACGCTATTCCGGCCGAAGGTACAGGCGCTGGTAAACCCGTCGATCACCTGCTGGAGAGTGGCCGCCGACTTCGGATCGGCAGAGCCGTCAAAGAAGCGTCTTACGATGTCCAACCGGCCGACTCCGGCCGCGCCTTCCAAGTCCAGACGCGCGCCGCGATTGGCCAAATACTCGGCGGCTTCGCCGCGGCCGTTGCGGAGGCATGCGTTGACGCCGCTGCTGGAGTCCGGTCCATCGATGACTGCGCCCGCGTCGATCAACAGGTCGATCAGGGCCAGTTGAACGCCGGCGGCGTCCGGGTGGTAGCTTGTCGCAGTGAGACCGAGAGCTGTCGATCGTCCGCCATAGGCTTGGGACTCGGCATTGACGTCGGCGCCGGCTTCCAGGAGGAGTCTTGCGATCTCGACGATGTTCCTGGGTGTCTTTTGGCGGAAGTTCTCGACGCCGTTTGCCGAAACATAGTGAAGCAGGGTGGATTGATGCTCGCGCGTTGAGCGTGACCTTACCAGTTCCGGGTTTTCCCGCAGAAGTTTCTTGAGCGCCGCGATGTCGCCATCCACCACTGCGTCGACCGCGGCCTCGAATTGGGATACCGGTGAATGGCCGCGCGCGATCGAGTCCAAATGCAGCGCGAACTTCTGCCAGCTGACAAACCCGTGGCAGCGCGCGATCAGTAGCTGAGCGCCGGCCAGAGTGCAGCGGCCTACGTGCTCATTGGACTTCTGAAGCGCCTGCCAATGGCGCTCGATTCGCTGCACATCCCGGTAGATTTCGTTTCTCCGGCCGGCGAGGTCCGGATGGTCCTGCAGACGAGCAAGCGTTTCGACCCATCTTGCCGCCCAGGCGTGTACGGCCGCGGGATCGCCGGTGCGGCAGGCTTGTTGGAAATCCCTGGCGAGCTTTTTGTATTGCTCGATATCGGGGCGAGGTGGTAGAGCGAGGGCGTCGGACATACGAATCTCCTTTCGTTGCATGCCTGGAGTCCGCACTGGTCAGGCTGAAAGAAGGTTCGTAACCTTCGCACTGCATGGGTGGGTGGGCACGGCCCTTTCCGCGGACTGGATGCGCCCCTTGCGCTTCCTTCTGTATAGCATGCCGGTGGAGGGTTGTGGCTTGTCGAGGATTGGGTCCTATGAGGAGAAGGGCGAGATGGTCCGTTGTTCAGGAGTCTTCCCGATTGAGCCGGGAGGGCGGCATCCTCGAACTGGTAAATCGAGCCAGCCGTCCGGAGGTTTCGTTTGTGGAGATGTTCAAGTTGACGTGGCGGAGTGTGGGATTCTCCAGTCCGTTCGATTCCGTGGCCGGTACGAATGGCTATAGACGCGACGGGCGATGCGGTGCTGGACTCCGGGGTTACCCTCATCGCCATGGGTTTGTCGACAATAGTACCGATCAATAGTACCAATGAACGTTGCATATCCGGTACCCATACGATAGAATCCCCGACTAATCCGAGCAGATGAGAGGGGAAGTGCGATGTATAACCGGTTGACCGCCCGCGAGATTATGAGGGGCAGAGATCTTACTTGGCTGGCAAGACAGGTCTTGGCATTAGACCACAATAATGAACCATTGCTTCCGTTCTACCAGGCGATTCTCGAAAAGGGTCTGCCGCCTCATAGGCTGCAAACAAGCCCACGGGTTGTCGTTGTCGGCGCCGGGGTAGCAGGACTTTTAGCGGCAAGGCTCCTCAAACGGGCTGGGTTTATCGTTACGGTTCTCGAGGCAAACTCTGACCGGGTTGGGGGACGAGTTAGAACCTTCTGCAAGGTTCGCGAGGGCGAACGTCATCCTTTTTCTGAGGATTGTCTCTATGGTGAAGCAGGTGCGATGCGTATCCCGTCATCGCATAAGCTTGTCAATAGCCTGATCAGGCTCTTCAATCTACAGCTGAGACCTTTCGTGAATACACTCGGAGAATATGACTCGACTTTACGGCACTCAAATGGGGAAACCACAACAGCACGCGAATTAGGCCGTGACGCCAAGCGACTTGGCTTTAAACTGCCAACCGACCCTGGCAAGTTCATGAATAGTCGAGAGTATATCGGAAAATCACCACGACAAATACTTGACCGACTAATTCAACTCGATCCGGATCTAAATGCCGCCCTACCTCAGAACCATCCGGTCGTGGATACATGGAAAACGATCATCAATCGCTTTGATGCATACAGTGTCTATCGGTTTTTGTATGAGGCGCTTCGAAAGGACTTATACGAACGACACCCTGATGTTCGCAATCTGTTCGACATTACACTAGAACAAAAGAACCCTATTGAACGGGTTATCGCATATATAGGCACCTTCGAGAACCTCACTTCGCGGCTATCGACCTCCTTCCTTCACTTCTTCATAAATCATATAAGCCTCCTCGATGATGCCGGACGAGATACGTCTTATTTCGAGATTCAAGGCGGCATGTGGAAACTACCATACTGCTTACTTAACGATGGGTCGAACGAGGGGGGCAGCGACACAAGCAGCAAACTCGGGAAGGACAGCCTCCTTGAGAACGTTTTGCTTGGTGCGCGAGTAACCCAAATCAGATGGCCCACCTCACCATCAGAATCCGAAGCCCTAAACGGCACTGGGCGCATCTGGACTACAAATAATCCTAGCTACCGTAGAACTCATGCTCTTCATTCGTATGATACGAAGCATATCTTTGAGCGAGAATTAACTGCCGATTATGTTCTCCTCACACTTCCTTTTTCAGCGCTTCGCTGGATTGAAATTGACCCACCACTTCACCATCGAAAGAGTTACGCAGTTCAAGTGCTCCACTATGATTCAGCAACCAAAGTACTACTGGAGTTCTCTGAACGATTCTGGGAATTCGACGAGAAAAGATGGCGAGAAGCTGGACTGGGACAGCAATACCGAGGCCATGCTCATGCTGGAGGCAGGTCCATCACCGATGGCCCTAATCGCTTTATTTATTTCCCTTCAAATCCGGATCCCAGCAATCGCAGTGGTGTAGTTCTGGCCAGCTATACTTTTTCCGATGACGCAAATCGATGGGATTCAATGCCCGACGACCAACGCCTCGATCTGGCGCTAAGGGGCTTGGTGAAATTGTACGGACCAGAGATTAAGAGGTTCTATACTGGCAGGGGCGCAACAAAGAGCTGGATGAGCAGCGCCTTCTCTTGCGGGGAAGCGGCAGTGTTCAACCCTGGACAATTGGCGGATCTCCACGGACACATTAGCTGCCCGGAGCAGCAGCGGATGTTCTTTGCCGGTGAGCACACGTCGATGCGCCATGCATGGATTGAGGGCGCGGTCGAGTCGGCGATTCGGGCCGCCGTGGAGATCTGGGAACAAGCGAACGAGGAACGGCTAAGCCCGGAACTTCTGAAATAGGGGCACTCTCATCGACGAGCTCCATCTCGATATCGTGCAGACTTGAGAACTTAAGGTGACTGGGCAATTCCGGGCAACTCTGGGCTCGAGGCCAGCAAATCATCGCGGGACAGTTCAGTGCACTTCTGCCTTCTGGCTTGCGAACTGGCAGTCTCAGCTATAGTCGATGCGAGGGCAAGCGCTGCAAGCACGGAGTGCATTGGATTCGCTGCCGAATCCGGGCCAATTGGTCGGACTCTCCCCGAGGCGGTCTGACTCGGGCCGCGTTAGAGCTCTGGCGCGACAGTTGAATGAACTGGAGGTGGACCTCAAGCTCAAGGCGATGCGCGGTATAGAGCATTTTAGCTAGGCTTCGGAAATCGGGCGTTTATGCGACACTATACATTTCGTGAGGCCGTCCAGGACGGCACTCTCTTCCGCGTCCATTCTTGGCGGGTGCTCCGCTGCGCTGTCGCGCATCTGCGCGTGCCGTCGGGCGGCACCGGGCAGTTCAGCAGCAAGTTGCCGTTCCTGCTGACGATGTCGGCAAGCATGTCCTCGTGCGGCGGGCAGTGGGCGTACTTCGGCCACACGGGCCATGGACACGGTAGACTATCGGCATGATGCGATCAGAGCGCATTGTCGTGGACCCCAAGATCCTTGCCGGCAAGCCCGTGATCCGCGGGACGCGACTCGCGGTCGAGTTCATCCTTGAACTCCTCGCCGCCGGCTAATCTGAAGAAGACATCCTCACCGACTATCCTGGGTTGACGCGAGAGGACATTCTTGGCCTGTCTGTCGTACGCCAGTTAATTGGCCCACGAATACAAGGCGTTTCCGATTCCCGCGTAGATGCGTCTCCTTGCCGAAGAGAACTCTCCCAAGCCGATTGGAGAGGTGCTTCGAGCCGACGGCCACCACCTGCTCTAGGCCCGGACGGACCTCACCGGAACATGCGACGTGGGCCTGAGGGCGCTGTTACTTCATGGTCAGGCGCTTGTCGACGCCATTGATCGTTAACACCGGGTGCTTCGCGTAGGCGCGGTACTCGTAGACGCCGTCCGCGATTCAGGTCAGGAACCGTGCAGCGTGAATTCGCCGGTGGCCGTCACGGTTTTCGACGGACCGTTCTGCCAGGGGATGGAGCGGTCGCTGGCGTCGAGGCCGATGATGCTGCGGTATTGGAAGCCGACTTCCAGGGAGGCGGCCTTGCCGAGGTCCGTCAGATTGCCGGAGAGGGTGGCGGTGCGCGTGGCCTGTCGAACTTCGCGGTGCAGGTGTCCACTTTAGGCGGCGTGAAAGCGGGTTTCACATTCGTGATCTTGAGGACGATGGGGTTGGGCCAGCGCAGTTGTCCTGCAGGCGGTGGGTGAACATGGCGCGGATGTGGAGGCCGTCTGTTTCCTGCTTGAGAGTAGGTTTGGGGTTCACTTCAGGCCGGTATTCGAGAACGCGGTCGTTCTGTCCGAGGACGGTCACCATGCGATTGGGGCGTGGCTTTCACGCTCTTGGAGGACGAAGTCCCTCCACTTGGCGCGCACCCAGCGCGGCGTTCTGTTTGACGATGGCGTAGACGGTGTCTTCGTTCTTCGCCTTGGTGAACCAGATGTTCTGTTCGTTGGTAATGACCCAGGGGCGGACGCTGTAGATCGCACTCCTGATTGACCTGCATCCAGAGGGCGACTTCGCGGAGGCGCTCCTCCTGCTCGATGGGCAGTTCGCCGTCGGGCTTGGGCCCGACGTTGAGCAGCAGATTGCCGCCCTTGGCGCGGGTCTCGACCAGCAGGTCGATGATCGTGGCCGCCGGTCTTGTACTGTTCGTTCTGAGGCTGGTACTGCCAGGCGGTGCCCATGGTGAAGCACGCTTCCCATGCGCCTTCCAGCGGGACTCCGGGGACGTACAGCTCGGGCGTCTGGATGGCGCCGCGGGTGACGACGATGTTCGGCTGGAGCTTCCATGCGAGTTCGCGCAGGCCGTGGGGCTCGCCGTCGAAGAAGACGACGTCCATCGGTCCGTAGTTGGTCATCAGTTCACGGATCTGAGCGTGGTCGAGCTTGCATGAGGCCCGGGTTGGCGCGCGGCTGCACGCCGGGGATGCCGCGCTGGATGTCGATTTTGTGCTTCCACAGCCACCAGAAGTCGTCGGGGGAGAAGTAGATGTCCGGGCGCGATGCCCTGGGCGCGGAAGGCGTCGAGGATTTCGCGCGTGAGGTCACGCTTGAACGGCGTATGCATGATGCCGTAGTCGTTGGTCTTCGTGTCCCACATCGTGAAGCCGGCGTGGTGTTTGGTGGTGAAGACGACGTACTTGATTCCGGCAAGTTTGGCCAGCGCGGCCCAGTCCTGGGGATAGAACTTGCGCGGATTGAACGTCTTGGGCAGGTCCGTCGAAGAAGCGCTTGGTGTAGGCCTCGTCGGCGCCCGCGAGGGAGTGGGAGATGACGACGCCGGTCTGGCTGATCGACGGACCAGTGGATGAACATGCCGAAGCCCTGATCTCGGAACCATTCCAGGCGTTCGGGTTTGTTCAGAGAGCCTGGAGGGATGTCGCGCTGGGCCGACAGGAGTCCGGAGAAGAGGAGGAGGGCGGGCAGCAGGCGTCGCATGATCACGCCCATTATAGTTAGCGTTAACGGTCCTGTCCACAAGAGAAAGTCAATGGCGCGGCACACATGGTTCCGCGCCGCGCGCCGGATCCGGTTATCGTAAAGGAAACCGCTTCCATGAGGGACTTCGCGACAAAGCTACTCGTCTTCGTGGCCGTGCTGCCCGCACTGCTCTTCACACCGCTGCGTGGCGCGGCGCAACCCGCGGTGCGCGGAACTATTCAAGTGGAGTATCCGCGGGCGGGCTCGCTCTTTCCGCCCGACATGGAAGCGCCCACGATCGAATGGTTCGAAGCTGGCGCCCCGGCCGGCCCGTGGCGGATTCAGATCGATTTCGGGGATGGGGCCGCGCCGCTTCAGCGCAGCGCCGAAGGGTCACGAGTCCAACTGGGCGAGATCGATCCCCGCTGTGTGGCCAATACGAACCGGCTGCCGGAACTCACCGCGCGTCAGGCGGCGCTACGCACCTGGAAACCGGACGCGGCCACATGGAGGACGATTCAGCAGCATTCGGTGGGGCATGCCGCCACGATCACGATCACCCGCTACCACGGCGCCGAGGCGGCGGCCCAAGGCTCCGTGAGGATCCAGACGTCGAGCGATCCGGTGGGCGCGCCGATCTTCTATCGCGATGTGCCGCTGATGCCGTCGGAGCTTCAGCCCGGCATCATCAAACCGCTGGAGCCGAAGCTGCTGCCGTACCTGGCGTGGCGGCTGCGGTATGTGGATGAACCGGCCAGCCGCCTGGTGCTGACGGGCATGCATACCTGCGCCAACTGCCATTCGTTTTCGCGGGACGGCAAGACACTGGGGCTCGATCTGGACGGCCCGCATAATGACAAGGGTCTATACGCCATCGTGCCGGTGCGCCAGCAGACGTCGATTCGCAACGAAGACGTGATTTCGTGGAAGACTTTTCGCAAGCAGATGGAACCGGGCAAGCGGATCGGCTTCATGTCGCAGGTTTCGCCCGATGGACGGTTTGTGGCGACGACCACCGAGGTGCAGTATTACGTTGCGAACTTCACGGACTACCGCTTCCTGCAGGTCTTTTATCCGACGCGCGGCATCCTTGCCTGGTACAACCGCGCCGATGGCCGGGTGCAGGCCTTGCCGGGGGCGGACGACTCGCGGTTCGTGCAGTCGAATGCGGTCTGGAGTCCAGACGGGCAGTATCTGGTGTTTGTGCGTGCCGCGGCGACAGAGTCGTACCCGAAGGGCAAGAAGATGGCGGAGTATTCCAACGACCCGAACGAGGTGCAGATCCAGTACGATCTGTATCGCATCCCGTTCAACAACGGCGCGGGCGGTACCGCGGAGCCGATTCGCGGTGCCTCGCGGAATGGGATGAGCAACTCGTTTCCCAAGGTGTCGCCGGACGGCCGCTGGCTGGTCTTCGTGAAGAGCCGCAACGGCCAGTTGATGCGGCCCGATGGAAAGCTTTACATCGTCCCGGCGGGCGGCGGCGAGGCGCGCCTGATGAACTGCAACACGGAGCTGATGAACTCGTGGCACAGCTTTTCGCCGAACGGGCGGTGGATGGTGTTCTCGTCGAAGAGCCGCTCGCCTTACACGCAGATGTTTCTGACGCATATCGACGAGAACGGCAACGACAGTCCGCCGATCCTGATTGAGAATTCGACGGCGTCGAATCGAGCAGTGAATATTCCGGAGTTCGCCAACATCCCGAAGGGCGGGCTGGATCATATCGATGCGCCGGCGGCGGAGTTCTACCGGCTGTATGATCTTGCGTTTGAGCTGACCGAGAAGGGGCAGAATGAGGCTGCCATTGCCGAGTGGCTACGGGCCTTGCAAATGGATCCCGGCGATGCGCGCGCTCGCACGAATCTCGGGGGGATCTATCTGCGGCAGGGCCGGCTGGAGCCGGCGGCGGTGGAGTTCCGGCGGGCTTTGGAGGCGAAGCCGGACTCGGTGGAGGCTCGGAATAATCTAGGACTGGTGCTGCTGCAGACAGGGCAGGTGGATGAAGCGGCGCGTCAGTTTCAGCAATCGCTGGAGTTGGATCCACAGTCGATGGAGGCGCTGGTGAACCTGGGTGGGGTTTACCTGATGCGAAAGAATTACCGGGAGGCGGTGGAGACCTTGCGGGCTGCGATGCGGCTGGAGCCGGGCCGGCTGCCGGTGCTGGGGAATCTGGCCTGGCTGCTGGCGACGTGCCCGGATTCAGCGGCGCGCAATGGGGTGGAAGCCGTGGCGCTTGCGGAGAAGGCGGCGGAGTTGTCGAAGCGGCAGGATCCGATTCTGCTGGATGGGCTCGGGGCGGCTTATGCGGAAGCGGGCCGGTTTGAGGAGGCCTTGCGGGCTGGGGGTGAGGCACTCAAGCTGGCGGAGGGGCGGCAGGATCAGGAGATGGCTGCCGCGGTGCGGGCGCGTCTTGCGCTGTACAGGAGCGGGCGGGCGTATCGGGAGTCGAACTGAGGGGGTGGGCTGAGGATTGCGCTCGGTTCCTGGTTTTTCCTTGGGCGGGACTGAAGTCCCGCGCAGGATGAATCCTGCCCCACCATGGGTTGGCTCACGCGGTTCCTGGTTTTTCCTTGGGCGGGACCGAAGTCCCGCGCAGGATGAATCCTGCCCCACAGGGGTTGGCCGAGGGACTGCCAGCCTCAAATAGGGGCTGGCATAGCGGCTGCCAGCCCTTTCTGATTCCGGGGGTGGATTCTAGCGTGTCCTCCACTTTTTCCAGACTTCGGGCTCCGCCAGCAGGGGGATCATCACGCCGCCCACGACGCTGCGCGCCTGGAAACCACGCTGCTTGCCGTCTAGCGTCCAATACCAATCGGTCATCGGCACTCGGCTGGTGCTCTCGTTGAGCATCTGGAAGATGGGGTGGATGAGGGCGTCGAAGTCGGCGCGATTCTCCGTCATCGTGGCGGTCCAGACAATCCAATCGAGCTTGGTGTAGGTTTCGCGGTTATCCAGCGGCAATCCGTAGACGTTCTGCTTCGTTTTGTAATAGGCGATTTCGGTCCGTGCAATGGAGGGATCGAACAGCTTCAAACCCAGCAGTTTGTCCCACACCAGGTTGTACTTCTGGCTCCAGGTGCCCGCCTTGTCGAAGGCTAGCTTGTAGTGATCGCCGTCCTTAGCCATGGCCGGCCACTTGCGCGCCATCTCTTCCGCCGCCTGCCGGAACACGTTGGCGTTCCCGTCATCGCCCAGCTTCTGGGCGACTTGCGCGTAGGCGCCCAGGGCCACGATCGCCTTGATGGATAGGTTTGTGTTGTGCGCCAGGTGCCCGGCGAAGTCGTCAGTCGAGAGCTGGTTCTCGGGATCGAGACCTTTCTCCCGAAGATAGACGGCCCACTTGGTGAGCACGGGCCAGTATTTCCGGGCAAACTCGGCGCTGCCTTCCGCCTGGGCCTGGGCCGCCACGAGAATGAGCATGTTGCCGCTCTCTTCCACGGGCATCTGATTCTCTTCGGTCTGCTCGCCACCGCCGTAGACCTGGCCGTTGGCCAGCGGGTATTGGCCGAGGTCGTGCGGAGCAAAGGGCCAGCGCCAGCGGGGCAGCATGCCGTAATCCAGGATGGGCCGGATGAGCGCCATGTGCAGCTTGGGGTTCAGCAGGAGGAACATCGGAGCGGATGGATAGGTGACATCCACGGTGCCGATGCAGCCGTTCGAGAAGTTCTCCTTGGAGAAGTAGAGGGGCGTCCCGTCGAGGTCGGCCACGAGCTTGTGAGCGGCGAGGGCCTGGCGGTAGGCGAGCACAGCGATGGCGGCGTACTCCGGTCCACCGGCCTTCACGAGATCGGTGGTGAACTCTTCGTCGAACTGCTTCGCCTGGGCCAGCAGCGTTGAGTATTCGCGTCCGGCGGTGGTGAGCAGTTCCGTCAGGCCCATGCCGTTGCGACGCCAGTAGGGCCGCAGGTTGCGCTGGAAGTATTGCAGGGAGTACTCGTCGTCGTAGGCGAACATGGCCCAGCCGGTGGACTCCTGTGCCTGAACCTGGGGTACGCTCCAGGCGGCGGCCAGGACATAGGGATCGCGTGCCGGACGGCCGGGCTGTTCCACTTCATCGTATTTCGGCAGGTGTCCGGTCCTGGCAAACTCGCCGCGCATCCTGGGCAGGCCGACAGCGAGGTCCGCGGAGGAGCCAGCCGGGAGGGCGAGGTAGAAGTGGCCCCACTCGATGCGCAGGTTGTCGCCGCTGCGTGCCAGCATCTCCTGCTGGGTGCTGCCGACGCGCAAAGCCTGCACGCCATCGGCCCGCACGCGCGACCATTGAGTGCGTTGTTCCGGAGCATTCACAGCCAGCGCGGAGGTGGCATCCAGGTAGACTTCGACGGCGTGGCGGGCGCCATCGGTGCTGGATACGCTCCAGGTGACGTAGGTGACTGGGCGCGAGAGCAGATCGAGATTCGATGCCAGCGCTGGAGTGAAAAACGTGAGCCCCAGCTTCACGCCGGCGGCGGTGAACTCATACTCCGTGCGGGTGGGCGTCACGGTCCGTTTCGTCTGTCTCATCGGTTCGGCTTCGCGCGGGGCGGTACCCATGAACCGGAAGGTCTTGCCATCGATGCGGGCCAGGCCGCCGAGCGGCTGATCCGTGCCTGTCCAATGCCTGGTGCTCTGAGCCGTCAGTTCGTCCGAGGCCGACCAGACGCTGAAATACGGGTCGTGCGCAATCAGTGGAGTCGCCGGCGGACGGAGCGGCGTTTGAGCGGACAGGGGTATGGCAAGAAGACAGAGAATCGGAGTAGAAATACGCATTTCGAGGCTATCATTTCATATTCGGGACGCCTGGGGCATCTGTGCGCTGCCCCGCTCGCGCAGGCTGCCGGAGGATTCGCGCAGCGGAATCCGGGATCCCGGCCACCTGTTCGACCGCCATCGCTGTCTCACTTGAGCTACGCTCGATACGGATGCCAAGACAAGAACGTAGCGCAGCCACGCCGGTGCAGGAGCTCTCGACGCTCCTTGAACTCTGGCAGTGGTGGTTGAAGGAAGATTATTCGCTGGACCTGATCGTCACCGATCCCGCGGCGGCCGCCGGTGAGCCGCCCATCAGGCATCACTTTGTGTTCGGGCCCTGCGACCGGCGCGATCCGGCGGCGGATGAGGTCTTCCACTTCGACGAGAAGCTGGCGGTGCTGATGGATTCCCTCCATCGGGCCGAGCCCCTGCCGGGCTGCAACAAACCAGCGCGTATCGCGGGTCTGCGCATTGTGCTGTTCAACCAGGACATCGCTTATCAGGCTTCGCTCGAGACCGGCCCCAATAAGGTAGAGATCGTGTTCGACCTTTCCTCCGTGGCGTTTGGGAAGGGTCGCGTGCCTGGCTATGTGCGAGCCGTGCGCATGGGCCGCAAGTGGCTCATCCGTCCGCGCCACCCGGAGATTGCCTCGCTGGCCGGATTTGAAGGCGACATCGAGGAGTGCCTGCGCGAGATCTTTCTGGCCGCGTCGATTGCGCCGCATCCGTATCAGGAGTACATCGACGCCAACAAGGATGCGTACAAAGCGGCCCTGGAGGCAGGGCGGCGCATTCCGGAGTAATCGCCGGAATTTGAGTCGAACCCGACCGGGCGCTCGGGAGGAAGGACCTCCTCCCGATTCCCTGCGCCTATTACTTCTTCGCGTCGTTCTCGGCGACCTTGGCCTTCACGAGTTTCTTCACGAGCGTCGAGGCCAGAGGCTTATCCAAAGGAAACTGGAGGGTTCCCTTCGACGTCCGGAAGGGCTCCAGTTCGCTCTCGAATTGAGCGATGACGGCGAGGCTCATCGGGAAGAGGCTGCAGTGGTTCTTGAAGGCCGCATAGGCCAGGAGCCCGCCCTTGTATTTGAAGGCAGGCATGCCATAGCTGATCGCCTCTGTCGCCTCGGCCGGAGCAGCTGAGCGAATCACGGACCGGATCTTCTCCAGGGTGCTGCGCCCGGGCTCAGGCACGGCCGCAAGGTAGGCCTCCACGGCCGCCAGTCCGCCGGCGTCCTTGGCCTTGGGTGCGCTCGCTGACACTTTCTTCATTCGACGTCTCCTACCCCTTCTTCCCGGCCAGTGCGGCCTGATAGAGCGCCCGGATGTAGCCCATGCTGTAGGCCCAACCGGCCTGCCTCGATCCGCTCATGGCAGGCACGTGATCGGCAATTAAGTTCCCACGGAAGTCCACCTCGACCAGCGTCCGCATCAGTTTGTACATGTCGGTATAACCGCCGTCGATGTAGGTCTCGACGAAGTAAGGCTGCGGAGCGGTCACGTTCCGGAAGTGGATCTTCCACAGCTTGCCCATCCTGGCGAAACCGCGGGCCGCTTCGAAGACGTCCTTGCCCATGTCCTTGCCGCCTTCCATCCACGTGCCGCAGCAGAGGCAGACGCCAATATTCGGCGAGTTGGCGATCTCGAGCGCCTTCACGTAGCCGTCGTAGGTCCCGAAAATGTGCCGGGGAATTCCACCGAGTTCCGGCACCGGCGGATCGTCGGGGTGGATTCCGATGCGCACGCCGGCTTCTTCCGCTACGGGCGCGATTTCGCGGATGAAGTAGGTGTAGTTCTCCCAGAGCTCTTCCTTGGAGTATTTGCGGCCGTGGGTCAACGGGCCTTCGTAGGTCTTGCCGTTCCAGGTACCCTTGGCGGTCTCCAGCCGGAACGCCCGGGCCGTGCCTCCGCCGCGCGTCTTCTCAGTAGCGCTGGACCAGATGCCGTTCGCCATGTGGGCGTAAGTAATGTAGCCGATGCCCGCTTTGCCGGTGTCGCGGATGTATTGCTTGAGCCAGGCGATCTTCGCCTCGCGCCCTGGCAGATTCAGCGTGACCTCTTCAATGTTGCGGTTGTCGTTGTTCGAGATGTTCCACACCTGGAGGCCGGCGGCCCCGGTGCGCGCCTTGATGGCCTGGAAGTTTTCCAGAGTGGCGCGGCCCTTGCCGGTCTGCACATTCAGATAGTCGATGCCCATCTGGCGGATCCAGGCCAGATCGTCGTCGGAGACTTCCTCGCCGACCTGCATCGAGATCTTGATGCCGGGAGTCAGCGGCACCAGGGGCTTCGCGGCCGCGACGCCCGCGCTCAATCCGGCAGCCACGCCAGCCATCGCCAGTTCGCGTCGTGTCAGTTCGTTCATCTCGTCCTCCTGCGAGATCAATCATATGACTAGACGCCCGCGGCTGGGGCAGTGCCCTGCCCCGCTATTTGACCGGCAGACTCTTGCCCCGTCACCGGTCTGACCCTACACTGGCCACTTGAAGACCGTTATCGCCTCGTCCCACACCGGCCCCTCTGCCCTCGATTTCCGCCTCTTCCTGCAGCAGGAACTGGCGCGGCGCTGCGCGCGCAATCCGCAATACTCGCTGCGCGCCTTCGCGAACTTCCTGGGCATCGATCACTCCACGCTCTCGCAACTCCTCCGAGGCCGCCGCACTTTCAGCAAGACGGCCATTCATCGCCTCGCCACCCGTCTCGGGGTCGATAGCGAAACGCGGGCTCGCTTCGTTCCGCAGCCGGCCCGACTCGATGATGAGGCCTCCAAGCTCACCGGGGAGACGGCCTGCCTGCTGGCCGACTGGCAGCATTACGCGATTCTCGAACTCCTGCATCTCGACTCGTTCCGACCTGACAGCCGCTGGATCGCCCGCGTGCTCGGCATCAGTGTCGACGAGGTCAACATCGCGCTGCAGCGCCTGCTGCGACTGGGCCTGCTCAGAATGGAGCCAACCGGGTGGATCGACACCGTCGGCCCGTCCGTCGCCAACGAGGGAGCATTCACACAGGCCGCCGTTGAACGGCTTGTGGCCGAAGTCCGCCGGCTGGCAGCTCCGGAAACGCCCGACGGCCGCTGGCGCGAATTCAGTTCGACGACCCTGGCCATCCAAAGGGAGCAACTTCCGGCGCTGCGCGCGCTGCTCGACCGGTTCCGCCAGGACCTGCACAGTTTGTTCGAAGACGCGGGCGAACGTGACGATGTCTACCGGCTCGACATCAGCCTGTGGCCCGTCACGGCTGCGCCCGCACCACTCACAGAGGGAGACAACTAACACAATGGACAACCCGTCATGCAATGGCAGATCCTCTCCAAGGATCCTGAAAAGGCCGCCCGCTTCTACTCCGGAATGTTCGGCTGGGAGATCAACGCCAACAACGCGTTGGGCTATCGGATGGTCGACACCTGTTCGGAACGCGGCATCCAGGGCGGTATCTGGCCGTGCCCGCCCGAGGGCAAGCCGATGGTCACGCTCTATGTCGAAGTGGAGGATGTGGCAGCGGCGGTGGAAACGTGCAAAACCCTGGGCGGGCACGTCATCTTCCCGCCGCAGATGCTGCCGGATGGCGACGAGATGGCGATCGTGTTGGACGCGGAGGGTCTCCCGCTCGGACTCTTCCATTCTTCCAAACAAAGTTGAGATCTTTTCACAATCTCTTGAAACGGGACCATGACTTCCCTCACTATTGCGTTGGAGGACGGAGAACGTCGTGCTCGCTGCGCTGCCTGTTTCCTGGTTAGTTCTGTCAGTACTGGCAGTTTGGCGTGTTACTCATCTGCTCTGCGAGGAGGACGGTCCGGGCGATCTCTTCGCCAGGCTGCGCAGAGCACTCGGGAACGGCTTCTTCGGACGAATGCTGGACTGTTTCTACTGCCTCAGTATGTGGGTGGCAGCACCGGTCGCCTGGTTTCTCGGAAGTAACTGGCTCGACCGGTCCCTACTTTGGCTGGGTCTCTCGGGTGGCGCAATTCTGATCGAGCGCGCCACCAACCGGTCCCCGGCCGCCACCGCCCCGCCGCCCGCTCTCTGGCATGTGGAACCTTTACCGGATCCCGCGGATCCGGCTGGTGAGTCAAAGGAGGAACATCACCATGTCCTGTTGCGGTAGTCAGCGGGCGGCCGCCCGTACCGCCCAGACAGGTCCCTCAGGCGAAACCCGGCATTGGAGCAGTGGCTCCGTGCAGTTCGAGTACTCGGGCCAAGGTCAATTGGTGGTCACAGGGCCGCTGACAGGCATGGTCTACCGGTTCGGAGGAGGTGTGGGCCGCGTCAGCGTCCATGGCTCCGACGCGCCCTCGCTCGTCTCCGTACCGGGTTTGAAACTGGTGCGCTAGCGCCGCCTGATTCTTAACAACCGTAGCTTTCCATGGAGGCGTGGCGACTCCCGCGCTATTCGTGTGTCAACAAATAAATCAAATCAAATAAGTAACTTAACCGGAGGCACAAGACTGTGAGTACACTCAGGATCCCTATTGATGCGTCGCAGATAGCCGACGCGGATCGCAAGCAGCAAAAGGTCAAAGTCGCAGTTCAGGACAAGAGCGGTATCAAATCGCAGATCATCGCCGTGGATGCGGGCAAGGGAGAGATCAAGCTCGAAGTCGACCCCAAACAGACCCTCAACATCGCAATCGGTCCGGAATCCGCCAGTGATGAGGACATCTTCCACCTGCAGACGCTCACCGCCAAGGTGAGCCCGACGCAGTGGGCGAATGAGCGGACCCTCACCATTCCCGCCCTGGTGATCACGCCACAGTGGTGGGTCTGGTGGCTGCGCTGGTGCCGCGTGTTCACCATCCATGGCCGCGTCGTCTGCGCCGATGGCAGCCCGGTCCCGGGCGCCGAAGTCCGCGCCTATGACGTCGACTTCTTCTGGTGGTGGTCGTCCATCCAGCAGGTGGGCCCCGCCGCGGTCACCGACGGCGCCGGCAATTTCACCATCCGCTTCCGCTGGTGCTGCGGCTGGTGGCCCTGGTGGTGGTGGCGGCTGCGTCAGTGGCGCCTGGATGACGATCTCATCGACAAGATCCGCCCCGTGCTGAAGCTCAACCCGGCCATCCGGTTCCCGGAACCGGATCCCATCCCGCGGCTCGACATTGCGGCCTTGAACCCGCAACCGCTTCCGCCGCTGGGCCCGCTTACGCCCACGCGGCCGACCGTGGTCAACCCGGTTCTGAACCCCGGCCTGCTGGCCTCCAAGGTTCTGGACCCGAGCACCATCCCCGCCGTGCGCGACAAGCTGGTCTCGATCCTGCCGCACGTGCCGGAGCTCGAGAAGCTTCGCATCTGGCCCTGGTGGCCCTGGAACCCCTGGTTCGACTGCAATCCGGATATCATCTTCCGCGTCACTCAGCCCTGCGGCTCCGGTCCGGCCAAGGTGATCTTCAGTGAGAATGTCTTCCAGACTCGCTGGGACATCCCCACGAACCTCAATGTCACCCTGGTGGCGAACAACCAGGCCTGCTGCCTGCCTCACGACGGCGGCCAGCCGGAAGGCGACTGCTCTCTGTTCACCAGCGTCTGTGGCGATCCCGGAATCCCCGTGACGACCATTGGAAAGACAGGCGTCACCGCCGGCTACTTCGATCCCGGTGGCCGCGACCGGCCCTTCTCTGAGACCGTCAGCTTCTACGGGCTCTTCGGCACCTCCGCGCAGGCTGATTTCTATGAGATCGAGTCCACGCCGCACGGCTCGGCGGCCTGGACCCCGGTGCCCGCCGGCTGTCTCATCGACCTCTGGCGGGGCTACTTCGACGCCACGCTCCCGTGGCCGAACCAGTTTGTCTTCCCCACCTTCCCGGTGATCGACTTCGGCGGAATTCACGTCTATGAGAGCCGCCAGCACTACGAAGTCACCCACCCGGCCGCCTGGGGCAACGCCATGACGGGCCGTGTCTGGTCGAACAACATCAATGTGATGGCGAACATCCAGACCAAGGGCTTCTTCGGACGGAGCTTACGACTTCCGCGTCGTTGGCTACCGTGCCGATGCGGCCGGCAATCCAGACCTCGCCACGCGCAAGGTGATGGACGGCTGTGGCGGTCATCCCGAGAACAACCTGCTGACGCTGCGGCTCGACAACCGCGTCGTGGGTCCGCAAGTGCCCAACACGGTTCACGTGGATACCACCGAGCCCGATTGTGGCATCAATTCGGTGCGCATCGGCGGCAGCACGGTCCTCCCCTGCGGAGCCCAACAACTCCAGCACGGGGTCCCGCTCGAGATCGACTTCTTCGTCAGCGATCCCGACGGACACCTCGACCACTACGAACTGGTGGTCAAGTACGACCTGGGCTCCATCAAGAACCTGCTCAGCGCCGTCGATGTCGGAGCCTTCACGCTCACGCCTCTCGTGGGCGGGCCTCAAGGTCCCGACTACTCAAACGCCGTCACGGCGCCGCAGACCGCTGTCCGTCCTATTTGGAAAGGCGGCACGATGCGGCTCCACGTCAACGACGCGGCTTTGGTCTTCCCCAAAACCTGCTGCTATTTGGTTGAGCTCACGGTTTGGAAGCGCAATATCGCCAATTGCGACGGCCACCTGAGCTACTTCAACCAGATGCACTACTCGTTCACCGTAACGGTGTAGTCGCAGACTGGTGCTACCAGGGCCGGGCACGCTTCCCACAGGGCGTGTCCGGCCCCTTTTTTGTTTAGAAGAGGTAGGCCGCCAACAGTGCCTTGAGCTCGGTCAGGACCGCCGCCCGTTCCACCTCAGTCGGCTGCTCGTAAGCGTACCCGATCAGCCGCTCCCCTGCTTCGATCGCGATTCGCAGTTTCAGGTCGAGCAACGCCGGTTCCTTCACGCCCAACCGCCACATGATGAACCACTTCACCAGGCTCGCCGGACCCGCGTCCGGACCGGCTTGCACCTGTCGCGTCACGGCGCTGATGTGCCGGCCTAGGGCCAGGGTGCGGAAGTCGGGGTGCGCGTCGAGATAGGCGATGTAGGCGTCGATGACCCGGTTCAGGAATCCCGGCCCGTCGGAGAGCACTGACTTCGCGACAGCACCCACCAGGCTCGACCGGAAGTCGTCCATGTGCCGGACCGCGATCGCATCCAGGATCGTCTGTTTGTCGGGAAAGAAACGGTACAACCCACCGATCGAGATACCGGCCTCGGCCGCAATACGGCTGGTGGTGATCTCTTCCAATGGGACTTTGGTCAACAACGCCGAGGCGGAAGACAGGATGTGATTGACCGTATCGGTGCTGCGTTCCTGCACCGGGCGCCGCCGGACTTGCACCGCGGGCGGATCGTTGGAAATCGGGCCGGACATAAGACTCATTGACAGTATGCCAGCTTTCCTGGTAAAACGCGAAAGAGAGTTCGCGTTCGCGATCAGAGGCCGATCACCTATGCCCGTACCGATTTCCCAGATGTGGACCGTCGCCACCTACGTGCTGAAACAGCGCATGCAGGGCCGGCGCCAGTACCCGCTCGTGCTGATGCTCGAGCCGCTCTTCCGCTGCAACCTGGCCTGTGCGGGCTGCGGCAAGATTCAGTACCCGGCCCACATCCTGAAGTCGCAACTCACGCCGGAAGAATGCTTTAGGGCCGTGGACGAGTGCGGAGCCCCGATGGTCTCCATCCCCGGCGGCGAGCCCCTGATGCACCCCCAGATCGCCGAGATCGTGTCCGGTCTGGTGGCCCGGAAGAAGTACATCTACCTCTGCACCAACGCGCTGCTCCTCAAGGAAAAGATCGACCTCTTCACTCCGAGCAAGTACCTGACCTTCTCCGTCCATATGGACGGGCAGAAGGAGCATCACGATTTCTCGGTCTGCAAGGAAGGTGGCTACGAACTCGCTGCCGAAGGTATCCGGGAGGCGGTGAAGCGCGGTTTCCGAGTCACCACCAATACCACCCTGTTTGACGGCGCCGACCCGAACAGCGTCCGTGGCTTCTTCGACGAAATGATGGACCTGGGTGTCGAGGGCATGATGCTCTCTCCGGGGTATTCGTACGACAAGGCGCCGGACCAGCAGCACTTCCTGGGCAAGGACAGCACCCGCTCGCTCTTCCGGACGTTCCTGTCCAACCGCAAGGATCGCTGGGTCTTCAACCAGTCCCCGCTCTTCCTGGAATACCTGATGGGTCTGCGCGAATACTCCTGCACTCCGTGGGGCATGCCGACCTACAACCTGTTCGGCTGGCAGAAGCCCTGCTACCTGCTGCAGGACGGCTATGCCGACACTTTTGCGGAGCTGATGGAATCGACGCAATGGGAGAAGTACGGCACCGAATCGGGCAATCCCAAATGCGCCAATTGCATGGTGCACAGCGGCTATGAGGCCTCGGCGGTGCACGATACGTTCCACACCTGGCAAGGCTTCTGGAGCACGGTGAAGGCGACGTTCTCTTCCTCGTACTCAAACCCACAGGCATTGGCGGACCTGGCGAAACCGGCTCCGGCGAAGCACGAACTGGTTCAGATCGGCAGTGGAAAGTGAGCGTCCAGGGCACGGAATGGCCGATGGCCACGGAAGCAGAGGTTCTGGAAGGCCTGGAGCAGGCCTTTGATTACCGAGGCGACGTGACCATCACCCGGCGGGACGGCACTGTGCTGGAAGGCTACATCTTTGATCGCCGCACCGGCAAGACGCTGGCGGATTCCGTAGTGCGTGTGATCCCGAAGGATGCCCGGACGCGCGTCTCGATCCCTTACACGGAGATCGCGGGTCTGACGTTTAGTGGACGTGATACGGCGGCCGGCAAAAGCTGGGAAGCCTGGGTGAAGAAGTATTACGAGAAGAAGGCTGCCGGCGAGAAGAATATCGAGATTCAGCCGGAGAGCCTGGACTAACCTAGATCCGCCCTACTGAGACGCCACGAATCCGTCATCTCGGGTGCCCCGGAAAACCCAGTGTACAATGGTACACAGCATGGAAGCCGAATGGGATCCATCGAAGGCAAAGGCGAATCTCCGCAAACATCGGGTTCGATTCGCTGATGCCGTGACCGCCCTGGAAGATGCGATGGCGATATCCATCCGCGACGAAGGTGAGGACGAAGAACGCTGGATCAGCATGGGAATGGATTCGTTGGGTCGCGTTCTAGTGGTGGTGTACACATGGCGCGATGAACGGGTGCGATTGATTTCAGCCCGCCCTGCAACTCAGAGAGAGGTGCATCAATATGAAGAAAGAATATGACTTCAGCAAGGGCCAGCGCAGACCAGTCCTAAAAGTGCCACCGAGCAAGACCCGGGTCACGATCCGGCTGGATGAAGACGTTCTGGAGTGGTTTCGACAGCAGGTGGATGACGCCGGAGGCGGAAACTACCAAACACTGATCAACGAGGCCTTGCGCAGCTTCATGCACCGGAAACAGGAGTCGCTGGAATCGACCCTGCGACGAGTGATCCGAGATGAGCTTCGCCGCGCCGGGTAGCCAGCGCCGCCAGTACCACCATTCGGGCAGCTATCGTGGTTCAGTGCGGCTGCTCTGTGCGGCGGATCCGCGAGATCTGGAATGGTGCGGAATGGGATGAACCGTCAACATGCGTTATACGACAACGCAAGTTGCCTCCTACGCCGCCCCCAAATCAATCCGGACGATCTGCCCGGTCTGAACAAAATCAATGCTGGTTGCGATCCGGGCGGCCTTGCCTCGTAGAGTCGGCCAGTGATTGGAAGAGAGAACGACGAGTGCCCTCGCAGGAACCGTGCGAGCGGCGCAGGGGTATTGGCAGCGAAGAGGATTTTACGCCACGGCCACGGATTGATCTAGCGACTCTCTGGCAAACACCAGAACATCGTGGACCTGTTCCCTCTGAACAGCCGGGAACCATTCCAGGAACTCGTTGATAGTCGCACCTCGGTCCAGATGCTCAAACAACGTGGCCACGGGCAGCCTCGTCCCACGGAAACACCAGACTCCGCCGAGCTTTTCCGCGTTGCGATCGACAGCGCTACAGCGACTCCAGTCCACACCAACAGTGTATTCTCGATCGAAGTGGTACCCAGTCGTGAACTAGGGCTTGAGTCTTCCACCCGCCCCCTACCTCCGCCCCACCAGATAAAACGACGCCCGCACCGTCCCCGACTCCACCACTTGCAGTCCGGACTCCTTCACCCGCTCCGCCCACCACTCCTTGCCCCGGAACCCGCCATGCGCCAACAGCGGCCCAAACGCATACCGCAGCCACGGATCCCGCCCGTTAATAATCATCATCAGGAACTCCCCGCCCGGCTTCAAAACCCGGTACGACTCCGCCAGACTCTCCTTGATGCCATCGCGCCCCAGATGGTCGATCGCGTAGCAGGTCAGGATCCCATCGAAGCTGGCATTCTCGAACGGCAGCTTCCGCATGTCGCCTTTCACAATCTTCGCCCGCTGCTCCACTCCGGCAATCCGCAGATTCCCTTCCAGGATCTCTTCCGGTGAGTGGCTGTGCCCGAAATGCTGGTCGAACGATGCCCCAAACAGATCCAACGCGACCGCCGTTGCCTTCGGACGCGCGGTCAGCAGCATGATGGTCGACCGGCCCGTCCCTGCCCCCAGATCCAGCACCTGCCCGGTGCCTGACCGCAGAAAGTTCTCCGTCGGCAGCGCCGCCACGGAATCGATGTTCACCCCAAACCGAACCATCAGGAAGACACTCGCCGCCCAAAGCGCGAACATCCCCAGCGCCAAGAGCAGCCACTTCGACCACCTCCTGAGGAACCCCAGCAGGAAGACGGCCCCGGCCGACGCAGCCAGGGCGAGGTGGCCGTAGCTCAACCACCACGGATATCCAAAGTCGAGTGATGCGTGCATATCGGTAGAAACCATCATCCACCCATCCACCTGAACGCATGCTGAACGAGCCGTTCAGGTGCCGTTCATCTCCGTGGGTTATAACAGGGGGATTGCGAGTTCTGATTGTCGAGGACGAAACGCTGATCGCCGAGCGGTTGGCAAAGGAACTGACCCAGGCCGGCTACGCCGTCGATACGGCCGCCGACGGCGAACGCGCTGACTTCCTGGCCTACTCCGGCGACTATGACGTCGTCCTGCTCGATCTCGGCTTGCCCAAGATCGACGGACTCACACTTCTGCGCCGTTGGCGCGGCGCCGGCCTTCGCTGGCCGGTCCTCATCCTCACCGCACGCGGCAGCTGGCACGAGAAAGTGGAAGGCATCGACAGCGGAGCCGACGACTACGTTGCCAAGCCGTTCCGTATTGAGGAAGTGCTCGCACGAGTCCGCGCACTCATCCGGCGCGCCAGCGGGGCTGCTTCCGTGGAACTGCACTCAGGCGCCCTCACTCTCGACGTCCGCACCGCTCGCGTCACCCTCGCCGGAGAGCCTGTCAAACTCACCAGTTTCGAGTTTCGCATCCTGTCTTATCTCCTCCACCATCGGGATCGCGTCGTCCCGCGCACCGAACTCATCGATCACATCTACGCCCAGGACTTCGACCGGGACTCCAATACCGTCGAAGTCTTCATCGCCCGCCTGCGCCGCAAACTCGGCCCGGCGTGCGTCGAAACCGTTCGCGGACTCGGCTACCGCATCGGAGCCGTCTAGCCGTGCTCCGCTCGCTGCGCGCCCGCCTGATCGTCGCCTCCGTTCTGTGGACGGCCGGGCTCCTGATGATCATGCACATGCTGTCGATCCTGGTGATCCACGTCTTCCCTTCCATCCGAGGCAGGGCTTCGTTCGAGGCGGTCCTGATCGGCTTCGCCCTGATGGCGGCGGGTGTCCTGGCTGCGCGCCGCGGCCTGACGCCCTTCCAACTCCTGCGGGCGCGTCTCGCATCCGTGCGAGCCGGCCACGACGCGAGGGTCGAGGGAAGCTACCCCACCGAGATTCGTCCCCTGATTGACGAGATGAACGGGCTCCTCGAGAATCGCGAAGCCTCCATCCGCCGCGCCCTGGCGACCGCCGGCGATCTCGCCCATGGCTTAAAGACGCCTCTGGCCTTACTCACGCAGGAAGCCGACCGCCTGCGCTCGGATGGCCACCTCGAAACGGCCGAGACTGTTATGCAGCAGGTAGAGAAAATGTCGCGTCAGGTCGACTATCACCTGGCACGGGCTCGAGCAGCTTCCTCCGGAGCCGCAGGCACGGCGCGCACCGTAGTGTCCGATTCGGCGGAAGGGCTCATTCGGGCCCTGCGCAAGCTCCACGCCGCGCGTACGCTGCAAATCACAACGGATCTGGCACCTGGGCTGACCGTCCGCATGCAGCGCGAAGACCTGGACGAAATCCTGGGCAATCTGCTGGACAACGCCTGCACCTGGGCGGCGTCAACGATCCGCCTGTCGGGCACGCAGTCCAACGAAGTACTGACGCTGACCGTAGATGACGATGGCCCCGGCCTTCCGCCAGAGTTGCGCACCGCAGTCCTCGAGCGAGGAGTGAGGGCCGACGAAGCTGCACCTGGATCCGGCCTCGGGCTGGCGATTGTCAGGGACCTGGTAGAACTCTACGGGGGCAGCGTGGTGCTGGAGGAATCGCCTCAACGGGGACTTCGGGCGCGGTTGACGCTGCCGGTCGTTTGAGATCCTCGCATGACGCACTTTCTCCGCTGGACAGATAGTGGGCGCCTTTGCTGAAGCACCGGGCGACGAATGTCATCTTCGCATCACCACATCCCGACGCGGCTCATTTCACGCTTCGGAAACGGGACCAGCGATCAACGCGGCGCGACGTGGGCCAGCCATCCGCCGGCGGCTGCCATCAGTTCGGCATCCGGGCGGTATCCCTCATCGCGACAATCGTACAGGACGTTCTCGCCGCGCTGGGCTCTCACCAACGTGAAGGCGTGATCGGTGTCACGGCTGTTGTCAAACATCAGCGTGAGGTTCGCTACGGTCGAGGCCATCCGGATCGCCTGCTGAGTGCGCGGAAAGCGGCTGCGGAGTTTGTCTTCCGCTACATCGTGCCCACCCTGCGTCTTTCTGGTGCGGACACGCAAGACGGACAAGTCGGCGCTCGCCAACCCAACAAAAAGCAGGATCACATAATAGCCGTGCTCCTGCAGCGCCCGGATCACATCGATCTTGGACCTATACGACCCATCCGCTTGCGCCTGAAGATGGGAGAATACGGTCTCAAAAGCAAAAGGCATCCCCTGCTCCATCACCAGACCCATGAATAGCTTCACGGCCTCTTGAGACAGCTTTTGCCAGCGCACGTCCTCATCTCGCAAGCGGCTGGCCCAGCCCTTCAACATCGTGTCGCGTCCAGGTGGCGGCAACAGCGAAAGTGTCAGACGATCCGCGTTGACGAGCGGTATTTGGAGCTCGTCCGCCAGACGCTCATACCAAAGCGTGGATTTGCCGGATCCGTTGTGGCCGGCAAGCACGATCGCGGCAGGTCTTTGATCCGCCGCATCCCGGCGGAGAAGGGTCGCCAGGGTGGGAGGAGTTCGGCTAGTCGAGGACACAGGTCCGCATCTCACTCAGCGGGGGCCGTGGGTCGAAAGCGCCCACCCACAAATCTTCCAATCGTTCGCTGGCCCGAAGCGTCCTCCCGCACGATCTTCGTCGGATCCTTCGTGTAGAGCGAGTACGCATAGACCGGTTTGCCCGAGATGCTGGCAAAGACACGCGCACGGTCGGCGCCCGGCTTCTTCATCGCCTTGCCTACCCGCTTCAGGACGCCGGACACCTGCTCGCGCGCCGGGACAACGGCTTTCTTGATAGGTTTTCCAATCCGCACCACGACGAGGTCGGGATCGGTCGTCGCCACACGGCGCTCCAACACAGCCGTCGCAGCCGCTGATTCGGAACTCACAGACCCAGAGTCCAGCTTCTTACCCGAGCGTGCCATCCACGTTTCTCCCTGTGGGCCATCCGGCCCCGGACTGCTCCGATCTCAGTATAGCGGCCCCCCGGTCACACAGGCTTGGAAACAAGTATTGATGTTCGCTCCGCCACGAAACGGCCACTACTCCAGCCGTAGCGCCTCCACCGGATTCACCACCGAGGCCCGGTACGCCGGCACCATGGCCGCACCCAGCGCCGCCGTCGCCAGCAACAATGCCGACTGCCCTATCGTCCACGGATCCGTCGCCTTCACACCAAACAACTGCGACTCCACCAAGCGCCCCAGTCCCGCCACACACGGCAAGGCGATGGCCATCCCGACACCCACCATCCACAACGCATCCCGCAGGACAAGCCAGATGGCTGAACCGCCCGTTGCGCCCAGGGCCAACCGGATCCCAATCTCTCTCGTCCGCTGCGTCACAACAAAGGACATCACTCCGTACAGCCCGACCAGAGACAGAAGCAGTGCCAGGGCGCCGAAAGCGCCCGAAAGCGTAGCCAGCATCCGTTCGGTATTCAGCGAACGGCTCACCTGCTCATTCAGGGTCCGGAACGACGAAATCGGCAGTGCCGGATCGGCGTTGCGGACAATCGCCCTTAACGACGCCGATGCCTGTTCCGGAGTGCCGCGCACCTTCACATAGAACGTGCCGGCCGCACTGTTCCCCTCCAGGATCGGGAAGAACGCCTGCTCCTTCTCCTCCCGGATGCCACGATAGCTGAAGTCAGCCACCACCCCAATCACCTCGATATCAGGCTTCGCATCGGGCCCACTACACTCACAGACATGCGCCCCCAGTGGATTCCGGCCGCCGAGGTAGCGCTTCACGAACGATTCGCTGACAATCGCCGTGCGGAAACCGAACTCTTCCACGGGACGCGTGTCCCGCTCGTCGAAGTCGCGTCCCGCAATCAAACGGATGCCCATCGTCGAAAAGAACCCCGGAGTCACCGCATTGAGGTTGACATCCCGATCGGTGCTGATTCGTTCGTGCGCCTGAATGACCATCAGGTCGTTCCAGCTCCCACCGGTCAGCAGGGCGTAGCGCGCCACCGCCGAGGACTGCGTGCCCGGCGCAGTTCGAATCTCCTCATGGAGCCGCCGGATCAGCCGGCTGGCCTGCTCCGGCTTGTAGCCGTTCCGCCGGGGCTCCAGTTGAAATGACACCAGGCTCGTCGTGTCAAAACCCGGTCCCTTCTCCAGAAGGCCCGTCAGGGTACGCATGAACAGCATCGCGCCAATCACCAGAACCAGCGAGAACGCGATCTGGGCCGTCACTATGAGCTTTCGCAGACGCACGCTGCCGGAAGCCGAGCCGCCCCTCTCCCTCAGCGAGGTCATCAGCGACTTGCGGCCCGCCTGCAGCGCCGGAGCGAAGCCGCTCAACAACCCGGCGCCCACACTCACCAAAAACGCAAAGGCCAGAAGACGGCCGTCGACGTTCGATTGCAGTGCATTGTTCGCTACCTGGCTGGGCAGGAAGGCGATCAAGGTTCGCATGGCGGATGGCGCGATGAGCACGCCCAGTAAACCTCCGGCCACCGCCAACAGCACGCTGTCCGCCAGTAGTTGCCGCCCGATCCGGCTGCGCGAAGCACCCAGAGCAAGCCGCGTGCTGATCTCCCGATCGCGGGCAGAACCGCGCGCCAGGAACAGACCCGCCACATTCAGGCAGGCCAATCCCAGCAGGACCGCCGTAGCCGCCAACAGCACCCAGAGCGGCTGCGAGAGCTTGTGTCGCAATGTGGAGTGGCCCTGTGGCGCCGGAGTCAGTTCGAGCCACGAGGAAAGGTATCGTTGCCGGCGTTCCGCCGTGATCCGCGGGAAGCCGGGGCGCCCCATGTCTTCCATTCGCATTGCCTGAAACCAGGGCTCCAGGCCGGATCTCGCGCGCTCGATCGTCATCCCCTGCTTCAGACGGCCCAGCACCTGCATCCAGCGGGTCCGGCGATCGCGCAGCCCCTTGAACCCAGGTATTGCCTGCCCGGACATCGAAGCCGGAATCCACAACGCGGGCACTTCGCCCACATCGACCCCTTGAAACTGCGGCGCGGCCACGCCCACCACGGACATTGGATACTGGTTCACCAGCACTTTCCGGCCAAGGACATCGGGCGCTCCGTCCATCTGCGTCTTCCAGAAGTCGTAGGAGATGACGATCACGGGACTCGCCTCCGCCGTCCGGTCATCCTCCGGGCCTAGCACGCGCCCGATCGCGGCCCCAACTCCAAGCATCGGGAAATAACTCCCTGAAACGATCTCCGCCGCGGCCGGTTTCGGTTCCGAACCGGTCGACACATTCACCGTGGTGGCCGCGCGGCACAATACACCCTCGAAGACTGCGTTTGTCCCTGCAAGTCTCCGCAGACGGGATATGACATCAGGTTGTAGGAGCCAACTCCGTTGGCCACCTGGTCGCCTCGCCAGTCCACGAGCACAAGTCGCTCCGGGTGGCGCACCGGCAGCGCGTGCAGCACTACCTGGTCGACGAGAGAGTAGATCGCCGTCGTCGCACCAATGCCCAGGGCCAGTGACAGACGGTCGTCACCGTAAACAGACGGGTTGCGGAGAAAGGATCGGGCGGAAAACCGCATGTCGTAGGCGAAGTCCCGAAGCCAGCGGCTCAGCCATAACATCGCGCACTTCTTCGCGAACCTGGGTGAGCCCGCCCAGTTCCAGTAGTGGCCTGGCGCGCGTCGGCTTCTTCCTTGGATAAGCCGGACTGCTGCGAGGTCGATTAACCCGCCGGTCGAAGTGGTAGCTCAGTTCGCGATCGAGGCTATTCTCCAAGAGGGCCGCGCCGTACCCAGTTCCAGAGTCTTCTTCATGAGGGCACGCCTTCGTTGAAGATCAACTGGACCGCTCCGACAGTTCGCCCAGCTATCCTTCTCGACTGCAAGTTGCGCACCCGGCATGCGTCAGCGAATAAAACTTCGCTTCGCGGCCTGTCTCGGACCTTCCACTCGGCCACCAGCCACTCCTTCTGTTCCAAACGGTGCAGCGCCGGATAGAGGGAACCCTGATTCACCTGAACGACCGGCTGCGAGATCTGCTCCAGACGTTGCGCGATGCCGTAACCATGCGCGGGTTCCAGGGAGAGGATCTGGAGAATCAGCATGTCGAGCGTGCCTTGCGGGATGGGAAAACGGGGAGGGGCATGAATACCTCAAGCTTCTACCATTCCAGTGTAGAGGCGCAATAGGTCGAAGATCAAGGTATAACGTGCGTTACAACTGCGAACCCTTCTGATCGAGCCGCCAAGAGTTGAGACACGATCAGTCCGAACCGCTCCTCCTCCTTCGCGACCAATTCGAAGCCGGCGCCGTGCAGAGCCCGGTCAATCTGGGGCACTCTTCGCCGGTCCGAAGACCGGTAAAGATGCGGCAAAAATCCGTACATCACGCGGAGCCAGATCCACGATGCCAGCTCGCCGGCCAAAACGACACTTGTTGGAAATCGGTGACGAGCCAAACTCCACTAAACGACAACTGTTGTTTTACGTGCTGGACGAACTGGACCGTCTCGTCATCGGACAGACAATCCAGGAAAGACTCGGGTCACCACCAGGTCGTACGGCCCTCCAGGTGGGAGCCGCAGCGCGTTTCCCTGGTGAAAGCTGAGTTCTGTGCGCCGGCAGGAAGCGAGTTCACGGGCCAACCGGATCATCTCCGCGCTCGACTCGAGCACAACTATCGTCGCAGCCGGGTTCTGCTCGACAAGTTTCGCGACGAACCGCCCGTCGCCCTCGCCTGCAATCAACACGTTGCGAGCATTCCGGACCCGCGGTAGAAACGCAAACCGGCGCCGTTCCAGCGCCTTGCCGAAGGCACAGTACTCGATGAGGCGGTAGAACGCTGCGATTCGATCGGCGTTCATAGCCAATAGAAAACACAGGGCGTCAGCAGGGCCGCATCGACCAGCACGCGGCGGAGGTCCAGCCCGATCCGGTCCTGATGCCGAGATGGCAGTGAGCCCCGCGGGCTGCTAGCCGCAACTGCCTGAAAATACGGCTTCCCCACAAAGCCCAGGGCCACCACACCCAGGGCCGGCATCCAAAGCCGCAGCCAGGCTTGCAACTCGCGGGTGACCGCCTGGCGGAGTCTCCGGCATGCAGAGCACGCCACTCCCAGCCCTCGATCGCCACCAGGTTCCCCAGACAGCAGCGTGAAGAACAGCCATGGAATCAAGAGGCTTCGCGGATCGGAACTCAGCGCCCACGGAGCGACGCAAACTCTCCGACGGCGAACAGGATCGCGGCGGCCAGCTGTTTTGGGAAAAGGACTTGTAGATGAAAGAGATGCACCAGCCCGAGGTAGCCCAGGACGCCACCGAGCACCAGCCATCCGGCATGGCGCACGGCTGGCCGTAACTCGAAAAAAACAGAGGGCTGCATCGAGCACCTGAGGGCCAGCACGAGCAGGACGAGGGCAAACTCCCGGTGACGACGGTAGAACCGGTGGCGGGGCGATTCAGAGGAGGAGGCGGGCTGGCGGACATCCAAAAGCCGGTCGCCCAGGTAGATGGCCCAAACGGTCAGGAAAAGAACGAGATACGCCACCGGACGTAGCGGCAAGGAAAAGCAGCGCCCCACGACACCTGCCACACCACAGCCACAAGGGGAGCATCCAAACTCAGCAGGTTTGGCAGGTGCTGTTCGGATTCTATCGTGTTTCCCTATTAACCTTAGCAATACGTACTAGTCAAGCAGCAGACAT
>JASGIE010000085.1:0-29368 GCA_049841055.1 Paludibaculum sp.
TAAGGGCAAAAGACATCATGAGGGAGTGTGGGGAGCCCCGCACAAGCGCCTCGCACTTGAGGTCACAACTGAAACTCAACAGTGGGCAAGCCCTTGACCACCACCTCAGGCCGTTGCGTGAGGCCGACTTGTTACGTCAAGGATCGGGAGGACGGCACAATTCTCTTCGAGTGGAGCAATCTCTTTGCGACTCCCGAGATCTACGATCAAGGCCATCCTCGCTGATGAAGCTTAATTGATCGAATTATCCTGACGAGCAACAATGGCCAAAAAGTCGACCAGAGCGGCATCCCAGCCCCGCGAGCGACAAGACCTACCATTGAAGACTCGCGTCATCCTGCTAACGGAAGCAGGATACAGGTGTGCAGTACCAACCTGCCGCAACATACTCGCGCTGGACATGCACCACATCTGGGAAGTCTCGGCGGGTGGCAGCGATGATCCGTCGAACCTGATCGCTCTCTGTCCGACCTGCCACGCCCTGTACCATCGCGGCACCTATAAGCAAGAATCCATCTATTTGTGGAAGGCGATGTTGGATCCGCTATCACGCGGAGCGTTCGATGTGCAGTCCATTGACACCCTCCTTTTTCTGGGAAACCTGCAAGAAGGATTTCCTGATTGTATCGGGGGACGGTGCCCTTCACTTCGGCAGATTGATAGCCGCCGGGCTAGCGTCAATCGACCAGAAAGCGAATAACAACTGGCAGTTCGTCACGTACGCGGTGAATATCAGCGAAAGGGGTCGCCAACTCGTCGAGGCTTGGAAGCAAGGCGATCGGATGCGACTGAAGGAAGTCATAGGCGGTCCAGTGCCAGGGAGGGTCTCTGGATTTTTCAAGTGGAACCGACTCGTAAAGCGATCCCTGCTGTTCTCCGATCACCATTGGATCAGGTTGGCGTCGCAGCCCGACAAAAGCGCGCACCAAGCTTGGCAGCTTGCAGAGAACACCGCGCACCTGCCTTTTGTGCAGGTGACCTACCTGGGAACCACTGAAAACACGCGCTCGAGCGTCATCGCGATCTGCCACGGGGCACCGGATCTTGGTCGCCGCAGCTACAAAATTATCTACAGCCGGATTTTGAAGGCAGCCAGGAATGGCCGTATCTGCTTGATTCGATTGGTCGGGGCGGGGCGATTTGAACGCCCGACCCCCTGCGCCCAAGGCAGGTGCGCTACCAGGCTGCGCTACGCCCCGACATCTCTGTACCTTCCCATTCTAGAACACTATCGCCGGTTGAATCGGAAACCTGCTCCTAGGCTAAACACCAGCGGCAGTCTCACCTGAAACACCGTCCGCCCAGGATCCGAATCCACCAGAATCGTGCCGCGGTGGCTCCGTACAATGCGGCGCACGATGTCGAGCCCGAGCCCGGTTCCTTCGCCGACGGACTTTGTGGTGAAGAAAGGTTCGAAGATCCGGTTCTGGACTTCAGGCGGAATACCAGGGCCGTTATCGACAATTTCGACGAGAATGCCGTCAGGTTCAGTGCAGGTTCGCACCGTTAGGCTTTCGGCTGGGACCGGGCAGACCGTCCATCGCGTCGATCGAGTTGTCGATGAGGTTGGTCCAGATCTGATTCAGCTCGCTCCCGTTGGCGTGAATCGGGGAGATTGGCGGCGAACTTGCGCTTCACCTCGAAGCCGTGCTTGAACTGGTGCTGGAACATCCGCAGAGTGAGTCGATTCCTTTTTCACATTTCGACTTCGGCGACCGGGCTTTGATCCATGTAGAATAGTCTACCGCCTGGACAAGATCGGAAATGCGTCTTGAGGCTTCTTCCAGTTCTCGCGTATGAGGCACAGGATTTGGTAATCGGCCACAATCAGCGTGGAGGAAATTCGATGAGTATTTCCTAGAAATCGACGCCGGCAAGGGCTGAGGCGCTTCCAGGTGTCCAATTGCGCTTCGACCAGGTCGAAGCGAGTGCGTCTCGAGCAGCCGTGAGATTCCAGCCAGTCGACAGATCCGGATTCGCAGATCGGAGCGCTCCAGGGCGCTCACATGTCGCCCGGGTGTCAGTATTGCCGGTCAAGCGAATCGCTCATGTCGTTCATGATCTCCGAACTGCGTCGCGGCGATACCATTCGTTCAGCATCAAGAGGCCATTGCGGCGTGCTTTCGGGAAAAGCTCGCGCAGCAAGAGGACGATCGGACAGCGGCGGAAGCCGGATTGTTGAGTTCATGCGCCAGACCGGCGGCGAGTTTACCTAATGCCTGAAGGCGGTTCGAGCCCTCTTGCATTCGAGTAGACATTCGCGCGTCGATCTGTCATTTGCTACTAGGTCGCTGCGCTACCAACGGGCGCGCGATAGATCAATTCCGGAGGTGCGGAAGAGGCCATGGCGGCGATGCGCGTGGGTCGGCACAACGGCCCAGACGTTGGCCCGCCAGCGTTCTTCATCCGGGAGAAGGGGAGCAGTACTCCGGTGGGTTGGCCCGGAGGCCGGAGCAATCAACTGGGCATACTTGTCGTAGCCGCTAGGCCTGAGATGAATCTCACCTTCGAGGATAGCTGAAACTGAGTGATCACTTCGGGCCTTGTGCAAAAGCTCCTGGCCAGCTTCGTAGCGGCGGACCTCCATCTGCTGAGCAATCCAGGCTCAGCCGCTTCAGCGGCTTCTCACCTTCGAACAGGGGCGAGTCGCAGGTCATCAATCGTTACTTGTCGTACATCATGTTCCGGCATGGCGTCCTCTCTACCGATTCCGCATGTACTGGCGAATGAAATACAGCACGATCGATCCTTCACCAACGCTGTTGGCCACCGCCGCACCGCGCCGTCGCGGACGTCGCCCACGGCGAACACGCCGGGGACGCTGGTTTCGAGCAGATAAGGGTCGCGGTCGACTGTCCAGCCGGCCGGGCGTCTGCCCGTTCACCAGACATTTGGCCCGGTCAGAGGAAGCCCTTGTTGTCGCGGCACACCATGCCATCGAGCCATTCCGTGTGCGGTTCGGCGCCGATAAAAATGAAGAGCGCCGCGGCGGGCAGTTTCTCCATGGTCTTGGTGTCGATAGTGCCGGACGCTGATCTCTTGCAGGCGATCGTCGCCGCACACTTCGACCACTTCCGAGTTCGGCACCACCGTGATATTCGGAATCGTCTCGATGCGCTCGCACGAGGTAGTGCGACATCGATCTTCGATAGCGAATTGCCGCGCACGATCATAGTCACCGATCGCGCGATTTCGGAGAAGTGTACCGCCGCCTGTCCGGCCGAGTTCGCTCCGCCCAATATGTAAACATCTTCGTCCTTGCAGGATTATGATTCGGTTGTGGCTGCGCCGTAATAGACGCCCGCGCCGGTGAACCGGTCCATGCCGGGACTCCAGACGGCGCCACTGGACTCCGGATGCGATCACCACGCTGTGGGCCGCGAGTTCCTGCCCGTCCGCCAGCGTCACCACGCGGTACTCGCCCTCCACTTTCAAGTCCGACCGCTTCCGCGGGCGCCAGTACCTCGGCTCCGAATCGACGCACCTGGGCGAGTCCGCGCCGCGCTAGATCGGCGCCGCTGAGCCCGGCAGGGAACCCCAGATAGTTCTCGATGCGCGAACTGAGTGCTGCCTGTCCCCCCGCCGCCTCCCGTTCCAGCAGCAGTGCCCGCATTCCCTCCGTCGTGCAATAGAGAGTGCAGGCGAGTCCGGCAGGTCCGGCTCCGACCACGACGACGTCGTAGAACTCGCGACTGGGTATTGTTACCAAGCCGAGTTTCTGCGCGATCTGCGAAGTGTCGGGACACTCCAGCATGCGAACCATCCGGGAAAATCAGAGCCGGTAGATTTCGGGTCTCTCGGCCAGCGCGGCGTGCACTCGCGGATCCGCGATAGCTTCGGGTTCCATCCATCTGTACGGCACCTGGCTGTGAGCGAGGAAGTCCTTAAGACCGATGCGTTTCCGGCGCCCAGCGTGTGCCGATGTACATACGCGCCTTCGAATGCCTCGCCGCTCCTGGCCTGCCAGTCTTCGAGTTGATCTGCCAGTACCGGGTACAGATTATGCTCCGGCGGCTCCCACGGCTTCATCAGGTAGTGGTTCAGCTTGACCTTGTTGATGGCGTCGATCGCGGCGGTGGAATCGGCGTAGGCCGTCAGCAGGACCCGCGCGCCTAGGGCTGCAGGGCGATGGCCTCCTGCAGAAATTCGGTCCCGCTCATGTGCGGCATCCGCTGATCGACCAGAAAGAGAGCCACCCTGTCGCCACGTGATGTCAGCTGGCGGACCACGTCGATTGCTTTATGGGGTGAATCCACCGCGATGATGCGGTAGTCCTGCGAGAACTTAGCCTTGAGGTCGCGTTCCACCGCGCGCAAGACCGCGGAGTCGTCGTCGATCGCCAATATATAGGGTTTTTTCATACACTTGGCGTTTACTGGGACACGCTCCGCGGCCCGTTGTCTGTTGAAACCATATCTGTCTGTATTCTATCTCCGGCAACCGGCAACCCTTTATGCGGCCCGTTCGGCCAACATTACTCCGGCCATGGTTCTGGCCGCGATGCCCGCGTTTTCCACCACCTGCTCCGGCCTCAGGCGCAGCAGCCGGGCACACTGCTCCAGGGGCATCGACTTGAGGAAACGAAGGACGAAGGAATGCCGGAGCCGCGCCGGCAGAGCCATCACTCGCTGCATTTCAGGCGGTAGGCCCGCCTCCGCTTCCGAGTGTTGCGGACCGTCCAGGGCAGCGGTCACAGTCCGCTGGAACAGCGTCTCCTGCAGCGATTCGCACCGCACATCGCTATCCGACAACTGGCGCAGGCTTTCCGCCACCGATGCCTCGGCCCGGCGCCGGCTGCCCGTCAGCAGCAGCGCCACCGTGTAGATTTCGTTCAAGGAGTCTGCGGTCACTTGCTTTCGAATCATGGCGTTACCGTCCTGATACCTTTCTTCAGATCAGCTACCAAGTCCTGTCAACACCTACCACGGAGGAGGTGCCCCCGCTCTGCCGCAAAAATACGATCACGGTCTGTTTCGGCCGGGAGGGCGAACTCAATTCCGCCGCTATATACCCGCCTACCTGGGGCACTGTCTCTCCCTTTCCATCAGGGATAGGAGTCCGAGCCCCGGTTTCGTTATCAAACCGTGACCATTGGATCTGCACGTTCCCTACCACTCCGAATCCATGTTCCTTGCTCAAATCATCCCAACTGAGCCGCCCGGATTGGATTTGGAAGCGGTCAAACGGCAGCACCTTGGCGAAATAGGCCATCCCGATCTTGTCTCTTCGCTCCCGCAGACACTGCACGAGATAGGCCTCGGCCTTTGGATCGCTGAACTGCCCCGTACTCACAATGGCCGCGATATCACTATCGCTAAACGCCATCACCTGCTTCGCCGCCCAGAATTCGTCATCCGCCAAGCGGTTGATAAACGAGGGATTAGGGTACTCCGGCACCCACTTTTCGGGGTCGAAGATCCTGGACTCGAACAATCCGACCGAAGGATGCTTCGGGTAATGGGCGAAGGCCCAATAAGGAGGCTTGGTGCCGAGCGTGAAGAGTTGCACCGCGCTGCTCTTCCAGGTGAAGAAATAGTCCCCGGATCGAGGGCTGTTTGCCCGATTCGTCGCGCTGCCCAACGCCGAGCCGAAGTCCAACAGGTAGTGTCGAACGTAGGACACACCGTCTTCCGTCACGACAGTATCGAGGTTGTTAATCGCTCTCGAATCATCGTGATCCAACCAGGCGCAGAAGACCTGCAGGCCCCTGAGCACCCGCAGATGTTCGTGCGGCACAATGTCGTTCGGATCATCCGAGCGAGTCCCGTGATATCGTGGCGGGCCAATCGGTTTGCCCGCGACACTCCGACTGGCCGTGGCCCGGTACCGTCCGTCGGCGCCGACAGACACCCTTTCCAGCAGTCTGGCCACATCGTCGCGGGTCATGGCCCGCTTGCGGCCCGCGGCATCCTCAATCTCTACCCCGGGGCCCAGTTCGAGCTGATCGCCCTTGAACTTCACGATATAGTTTTCCGGCACGTAATAGCCGAGAGCATAGAAGAAGCGTGCGCCGATCGAATCGGCAGCGGTCGCCATCTCTGGATTGGACGGCGGATCAAACTTAACGTAATAGAATCGTTTCTCGGCATCGATGATCGCGAAGCCGGGAGTGACTCCCTCGGACTTCGCGGCCACGATCGTCCATTTCCCGGTCATCGAGGGGGGATTGTCCGTGCCCGGTCCTCTCACCAGTTCTTCCCGGCTCATCCGCTTGTAGTAGTGCCGCTTCTGATACCAGCCCCCGTCCATCGGCTCGCCGAGCGTGTTCACGCCCTGCGCGTGGATCAGCACGCCGGCCCGCGGTTGCCGTTCTCCTACGTCGCCGAACTGGTTCGAGAACAAGTCATAGTAATCGCTGAGCTTACGGCTCAGGATCTCCCCCACGGCGAGAGGCGGCGGTTCCTTGTCGAGAGGATCGTCCACATAGAACCGCTGTGCCGCCAGGGGCCCTGCCAGACATACAAATAGGATCAGTCGGCGCATCTCTGTCTCTCCTCAATACAAGGGCTGCCCGGCGCTTGTGCCAAACCGCCGCGATGCAAACACATCGTTGAACTTGAACCACACCTGGAAGCCTTCGTGGCTGAAGCCCACGTCCACCCGGACCGCGGTCCGGTTCCGCGCGTTGAATCGCAGGCCGAATCCTACGGACGATTCCAGATCGCGGAAATTCAGTAGTCCTCTGCGTGGGAAGACTTTACCGGCATCGGCAAAAATCGCCCCATCCAGTCCACTAAAGATCTCCCAGCGATACTCCGCGTTCAGAACCATCGAGTTGCGGTCGTTAAACCGGAACGGCCTGTAGCCCCGAAGATCATCGGAGCCCCCGAGGAACGGCTGCATATAGAAAGGAATCTGCTCGTTCCTGTCGGTGTCGCTCAGCCGGGCCTTGGCTCGCAGGGCGATCACTCGCGTCTTATTCAGGAACCCGATGTACTGCTGGAGATCGACATCGAGACGCCGGAAGCTGTACACGCCCAGGCGGTTGTCGTGATACCAGCTATACTGCATCACGTAGTTGCCGCCCTGCTTCGGTCCGGCCGGGTTATCCCGGTAATCCCACTGGGCAAAGACGCCGTTCCGCAGGTAATTCGTCTGAACATCGATGCCGGGCGACTGCGCCGGCGTGTAAACGGTGTCGGCGGAGGCAAACCGGCTGTCCCGGCCGCGTCCTACATTTGTCCACAGATATCCGCTGGTCTCGCCGAGCACCAGGCTCTTCCACGGCCGCAGCGCCAGCGTGCCATCGACGCTGGTGTCCTCCAGCAGGAAGTTGGTCCGCAGCTCCTTCCGAGTGTCCGGCCCGGTCCCATAGTATTGAATCGACGGGTAGTAGCGATGTGCCGCAACAGCATCGAAGGCGAGCCGCCCCTTGGCCAGCTCCGGCATGTTGATCGACGTTTCCATGCGGTAGTAGCCCCGCGTCGAGATCTGTGCGGAGGCCCGGAAGTTCATCAGTCCATCACCGATGCCGTTTCGGTAATACTCAGGGCCAATCGCGAACCCGCCGCTGGTGACCATGTTCCCGATCTTTGGCCGGAACCCGTGGTAACCGGCGGCGAATCGCTCCATGTAGTGCTGTTCGCGGAAATTGCGCATTCTGCGCTCGGTCGGCGTTACCTCATCCGGTTTGAGCTTGGAGGCTTTTTCGGCGCGCTGCTTTTCGATCAGTCCTGCCCGGGTTTGTTCCTGCGCGTTTGCTCCCCCAGCCAGCAACAGAACAGCCGCCAGGCTGGACCAGCAGGCAGATTTGTAGTTGTGCCAATGTGGCCGCTGACAGCATTCATTCCCGGTGCGGATTCGGTACTTCATTTTTGCTCCTCGCGATTCTACGGCACACAGATGCCAATACAGACGGAACCAGTACAGCTTCTACTCAGCCAGATTTGATTGGTACGGCCCGTGAAGTCTGGACGAGGACTTGGGCCTGCCTGAAGGAACGACTGCCGGCAATCCCTGGAACTACCAGGGCGGGAGATCAGAGGGCAATGAATCCGCGCGTCAACGCAATGGTCACCGCGTGCGTACGGTCATTCGCGGCCAGCTTGCTGAGAATGTTCTTCATGTGCATCCGCACTGTCTCGTCGGCGATGGAAAGATGGGCGGCCACTTCCTTGTTCCGATTGCCCCGAGCCACCAGCCGCAGCACCTGCACTTCACGCGGAGTCAGGGTCTCTTCGCCCAGGTGATCCGCCAGCGCCGACGCCACTTCGCGGGGGATCGCCTTGCGCCCGGCATGCACCTGACGGATTACGTCAAGCAGTTCCGCGTTCGGCATTCCCTTCAAAACCAGACCCTTCACACCTGCTTCCAGCGCGCGCAGCATGTGCGCATCGCCCTGCAGGCCCGTAATCACCACGACGCGGGCAGTGGGATACTCCTCGAGGATCCTGCGGGCGACACTGTCGCCGGGCATGTCGGGCAACTGCAGATCCAGTGTGACAACATCCGGCCGCATCCGCCGGTACACTTCCAGAGCTTCCTCTCCGGTGGCCGCTTCGGCTACCACCGCCATGCCATCCGCCTTGTTAATCACCGCCGCGAGCCCTTCCCGCACCAGTGGATGGGCGTCCACCGTCAGGACTCGAATCGCAGCCTTCGCGGGCCTCAAGTTCCAGCGCAACTCCGGGGTTGTCCAGGAGGCCTGGGGCATCGAGCTGGCAATCGCCGCCATGTTCCTTGTCTCCTTCCATCTTGGGTCCGTTTTACGGCTCGACCCTACTTACCTAATATGCGCTATCCGCGAAAGGAAACTATCCCAAAATGTAATGATTGTTATCTACCACTGTAAGCGGCACGACACGCTACCACTTTTGAGGTAAGCCCTACCAGCTATTTCAGGCACTCCGCTGCAGCGCTGGTGCCCCGTTTCGCTTGCTCTAGAGTTTTGGATTTCGGGGCAGATGAGGGATGATGATTTCTCTTCGTCCGAACAGCCTCGCGTCCAGCGAAAATGCGCCGGGCCCGAGGAAGATGACCGCAATCGCGACGATGACAATCAGCACGGTGGGCAACGGTGCATTGAACAGATTGCGGTCTGGCGCAGGCAGCCAGGCCATGGCGACGCTCACGGCCTCCGCCGCCACCACGGCGCCGGAAACCGGCGTCATGAGGCCGATGCTGAAGGTGAGCCCGGCCAACAGGCAGATGAGACCGGCGGCCAGGATCCATGCGGCCACGTCGCCACGGCCGGACAGATAGACAGCGCCTTGAATCCCTGCCGTCACGCCCGCCGCGGCACGCAGCAGCAACAGGCCTACCCCAGGCCACCCGCCTGGAAACGTGGAAAATAGCCTTTGCAGCTTGCGTCTCCTTCAACCTGAACCGCGCGCTAAATGCACACCTGACAGTAAGGTAGCGGCTGGGCGAGCAAAGTGAATCCCTCGTCTTCGTCATCCGCTGCTACCTCCATCGTGTTAGTCCTCGCGGGCTCAAAGTTGAATGACGCCGCGTCTCACGGCAATCGCCACGGCCTGTGTCCGGTCGCTGGCGCCCAGCTTCTCCATGAGATGCTTCACATGGACCTTGACGGTCTCCTCGGAGATCCGCAGCAACTCCGCGATATCCCGGTTCCGGTTGCCGCCCGCCAGATGCCGCAGCACATCGATCTCCCGGTCTGTGAGCGCCTCATCGCTGAGGTGCTCCGCCAGTTGGGCCGCCACTTCGGCCGGCAAGCGCTTCTTGCCCGCGTTTACCTGGCGGATCACTTCCACCAGTTCCTTTGGCGGCATGCTCTTCAGCAGATATCCTCGCGCGCCCGCGGCCAGCGCCCTCTGAATCTCGACGTCGCCTTCGAACGTTGTCAGCATGATGATGCGCGCTTCGGGAAACTCCGTTCTGATCGCGATCACGGCGTCGATTCCGCTCATGTCGGGCAGCCGCAGATCCATCAGCGTGACATCGGGCTGATGGGTCCGGTAAGCCTGAATTGCGTCGCTCCCGCTGGCCGCATCGGCTACCAGCACCATGTCCGGCTGGCTGTTGATAATCGTCGCTATGCCCTCACGCAGCAGTGGATGATCATCCACGCTGAAAACCCTGATCTGTTTGTCTTCGCTCATCCCGCTCCTTCACTTCTGTTGGTTCGTCCAGCCCGTTTTCCGCCGAACGCGATGTGGTTCGGCACTGACAGCTCGACTTCCGTTCCCGCCGCCGCGCTGCTGTAGACGTGCAGCTTGGCGCCAATCCATTCGGCTCTCTCGCGCATGCCCGGCAGGCCCCAGTGGCCCTCGCGCCCCTGTTTCAGGACATCCGGATCGATACCCCGTCCGTCGTCGCGCACCAGGAAACGGAACTGTTTCGACGTATACTCCAATTCCACTTCAATGCTCTTCGCCTGAGCATGCCGGAACGCGTTGACGACCGCCTCCCGGCCGATGCGGTACACCTCATCGCGAAGGATCGGGTGCATCGCCTGCGGCCTGCCCTGGACAATCACGCGGAAGTTGACGTCGTCCTGAATGCCCATTTCCTGCTGGATCCGGGAGAACGCCTGATCGAGATCATGGCTGTCGCTCCGTTTCGAGCGCAGGCCCTGGACCGCGTTGCGGCCCTCCTCGTTTACGCGCGACATCAGATTCAAGATGCGTTCCAGCTTCGGCTTTGCGGCCGAGTCGTCCGGCAGCGTATCGGTGGCCACATGCAGTTGCATCGATGCGCTCAGCAGGCCCTGCAAGAGCGTGTCGTGCAGATCCTGTGCGATGCGGGTGCGTTCCGCCAGGCGTTCCTCGAACCGCATGTTGAGCTGGTGGGTGAGTTGCATCATCCTCAGCCGATAGAGAGCAACGGCCACCAGTACAATCGTCGCGGCGCCGCCCAGACGGAACCACCACGTCTGCCACACCGCGGGTTCGATCTCCAGCCGGAGTTCCGCCTCATTGCCGTTCCAGACGCCATCCACGTTGCTGGCAATCACCCGGAAGCGATAGGGGCCCGGACCCAAGTTCGTATAGACCGCCTCATGCGACGATACGGGGTCACTCCAACCGTGGTCGAAACCATCCAATGTGTAGCGGAACTTGACCCGCTCCGGCACGGACAAGCTCAGGCCGACGAAGCTGAAGGTGATGCGCTGCTGCCGGGCCGGAATTCTGGTGGGATTGCCCAGCCGCACCGCCGTCCCGTCGGCCATGACGGATTGGATGTGGGCGATCGACGGAGCCGAAACAATGGTCTGGCGCCCGGGATCCACAACGGAGAGGCCACGATTCATCGAGAACCAGATCCGCCCGTCCGGGTCCGCGGCCACGGACTGGTGCCGTTTGACGCCCTCCACACCGTGCAGACCATCGGCCCAGCCGTACTCCCGCAAGGCTTCCGTGAGAGGCGCGCCTTTCAGCACCAGATTGCACTGAAGTCTCAACGCCCGGTTCGAACTCGAAATCCAGAGCGAGCCGCCCTTGTCGATAGCCAGTCCGAGAATTGGCTCTTTCAGCGCGGCGGTGGCATTCGCCGGCTTCTGTATCCGCCCGCCGTGCAGGTAGACCAGTCCCGCCGAAGTGCCAATCCAAAGCACCCCGCTGGCATCGGCGGCGAGACTGTTGATGCTCGCGGAGGGCAGCCCGTCCTGCTGGGTGTACGTATGCCACCGTCCCTGGAAAAGAGAACTCAGTCCTTGTGGAGTGGCGAACCACATGGTCCCGTCCGCGCCTTGCAGGATCGAAGTAACCGTATTGGAGGCGAGGCCGTTCGACACCTTATAGTTTGTGAACTTGCCATCCTTGAGATGGCTCACTCCGCCGCTGAGCGTTCCGGCCCAGACTGAGCCATCGCGGGCGCGCGCCACGGCAAACACGCTGTTCTGCGCCAGCCCGTTGGCCTCGGTAAAGGTCTTCGCCGTCATGCCGCGGCCGTCCAACCGCAGTTCCGTGAGGCCGCCCCGCTGCCGGCCCACCCACACCTCTCCTGGTCCGCCGCCGATGGAGTAGACGACGTCGCGCTCCAGGCCCTCTACTCTTACAGCCTCGGCCTTCCCGTTCTCAAGCCGGTAGAAACCACCATCGACGGGAGCGAACCAGGTCCTGCCCGCACGTTCCGGAAAGACCGGACCGTTGCTCTCCGATGGCAGACCTTCGGGCTCCCCATAAGTCACAAAGCCGCTGTCCCGCAGCCGTTCCACGCCGCCCGCGCTGCCTGTCCAGATATTGCCTTCCCGGTCCTCAAACACCGCGGTGACGGCTTCGTTCCGGTGGCGCGAGCCGTTGTCCAGCAGGGCAACTCCCTGCGCGTTGATGCGAATCAGGCCCTGCGAATTCGTGCCCACCCAGATGTTTTCGTCCCGGTCCCGAGCCAAGGCCAGGGCGCGCACCGGGACGGGAAATGCCGGCAGTTTGGTCTGGACCACTTTCTGTCCGTCCCAATGCGCGATTCCATTGTCGGTGCCAATCCAGACTCGCCCTTCCCTGGTCGAGAGCAGGCAGTTGATTTTCGGATCCGGGAGCCCGTCGGTGATGGGTTCCGTCTGGCCCTGCCGCAGCCGGAAGACGCCCGCGTCGCGGGTACCGATCCAGAAGACGCCCGGCGTCGCTTCGGCCACGGACATAACCGGCGATCTCGAAAGCCCGGTCGTGGTGACTACAGTTTCAAACCGGTCACCCTGATATTTGATTGCGCTGCCCTCGCCTTCCAACACCCACACCAGCAGCGCGCCGTCCTGCATCCTGCCCATCGCGGTCACCGTGGAGGTGGGCCGGCCCAGAACGCCCATCACGTTTTCGAATTGACCGTTTCTGTAGCGCAACAGAGTCGGTCTCCGCAAACGAACCCACAATCCGCCATCCCGATCCCCGATCAGGCCCAGCACGTGCCCGTTCGCCGCCTGCAGCTTCGGATCCTGAATGAGCTGGAACGACACGCCGTCGAAGCGAACCAGACCCTTCTCGGTTCCGAACCACAGGTAGCCATCCGTGGTCTGCGCAATGTCATAGACTGCGCCTTTCGGAAAGCCGCTTTCCGTGCCCCAGCGATCGCGCACATACTGCGACATCGCCCGATTGGGATCAATCGCGAGCACCGGTCCAGCCAGACAGAGCAACCCCAGGGCGGCGGCCAACCGGGCCGGCCTGCCGGCAGGAATTCTCAACCGGCCGCTGCTATGGCAGATACTCAAACTTCTCAATCACTACCTCGGTACCGTTCTGTTGCGGCGTCCTGGTCTTCCCATAGACATACAGGTTGATATGCAGCGCCTCGCCGCCAGGCGACGGGACGCCCGACGAGAATACATGCTCCGAAATCGTCGGCCCGCCTCCGCGGATCCCGTCCCCCTGCTGAGCCTTGAAGGCCACGCGCCCGGGTTCCCAGCGGAACGAATAGGTGATCTGTCCCGGAGGAGACGTGTAGCGCACCACGTTCACCGGCACATAGTAAGGCTGGATGGTGAACTGCGAGTTCTTCGAGGCGGCGTCGCCCCAACGGCTAATCTCAATATCGATCTCCCTGTGATTCTCTTCCACACCCTGGTCATCCCAGGTGAAGAAGCCCAGAACGCTGGCCGGTTCGAGGTTTGCCACTCCATTCACCACGAAAACATACGACCCGTACCCCAAACTCCGCTCCAGTTGGACTTCCGCGCACTCCCACCCCTCCGGACTCTTCGTGATGCGCATGTGCAGCATCCCGCGGCTGTCGGTCCAGGCATTCTTCGAGGAATACGGATTCGTTGCGCCGCCGCGATCGCTCGGCAGCGCCCTCACGGTCCAGTCATACCCGCCGAAATGGAGCGGCGGAGCAAAACGCGCGTCCTCCACCGTGCCCGTGACGCGTGCGATGGCGCTGATCTTGTCGCCCCGCGTCGGCAGGTGCGGCATGGTCATCGACGGAGAGAAGTCGCTATCCACCAGCAGGGCGGCGTACTCGGTGCCCATATGAGTGGGGCTCTTCCACGTTGAGTCGGGCTGGATGGAGGTGAACGGCAGATTCGCAAAGGGCTGCACCCACCACACCCCGCTGCGAGCGTATAGCACCAGCTTTTGTCCGGGCTTCGCGCCTTTCACCCGGCCGGCCAGCGCGCCAATCAGCTTCGGACCTCCGAAGCCGCTGGCGGGAATCTCCGTGAACTCGATGGAAGGCTCCGGGGCGGCGGCCTGCGGCCGGGCGCATCCTGTGGATAAGCAGCAAAGCCCCAGCAGTACCCCGCCGATCAGCGGCGATGGTCCGCGCTTAGCATTCTGCGGATTGCACTGTTCAGCCACGGATCCTCAATCTTCGCGGCTTTCCGGGTGAGACAGCCGCATTACCAGTCTGCCCTCAATCCAAGTTGGACTTTGCGGGGCGTGAACCAGTCGCTGGCGCCGACCACCTGGCCGAAGAGCGGGCTCGCCGTGTTCACGTTGATATTGCCCCATAAGGTTCGATTGAAAGCGTTCAGAACCTCGCCTCGCAACTGGACACGAACCGCTTCCACCGGACGAAACGCCTTCTGCACTGCCAGATCTTCCGACATTTCCCACGGACTCCGCAATTGGGAAAGTTTATAGGATGTGTTACCACGTTGGTAGCGCCCCAGCGTCAGAGGGTTCACGAGCAACGCGGTATTCACATAGCGGTTCACCGTACCAGCCTGGCTGATGCGGCTCATATCGATCTGGCCGGAGTCCCAGCCGGTGCTCAGCGGCAACCCCTCCGGGTTCAGCGCATATCCGCGATTTGTGGCGAAGTTGCTGTTTGGCGTGCCGGAGCCGCTGACACCCAGCGCCCAGCCACTGTTGTATGTGCCGATGTACTGGACGGTCCATCCGCCGGCCAGCAGGTCCCATCCGGCATGCAGCGAGCGTCCAAAGCGGCGGCCCCGTCCAAACGGCAGATCATATTGCACCGCCGTCTTGAACACATGCGTCCGGTCGGCATCGGAGACCGACTTATCCAGGCGCTGATTGTAGTAATCCTGCGGCCGGCCGCTGTTGGCGCCCCAGGTGTCCCCAAAGGCGGACCGGACATTGTCGATCGACTTCGCAAAGGTATAGTTCCAGAGGAACGAGAGCCCGCCGGAATACCGCTTGTTCGCCTGCACCTGCAAGGCTTGGTAGCTGGAGAAGCCCAGCGGGCTGTCGGCGCTCTTGATCTCATTGGTGCCCAGCATCTGCGGGTACGGCAGCAGCGTCTGGTACGCAGGCACCCGGATCCTCGAATCCAGGAACGGATACCGCCCGCCCGCGGCGGCGACGGAAGCCGGCAGTTCCGCCTGGCTGGAGACGGTCACCCCCAGGGCATCGCCGAGAGCCAGAAAGCGCGGATCCAACTGGTTCAGCCTCCGCAGTTCATTCGCCTGGATCCCCGTGCTCTTGGAGCCCACATAGCCGGCGTCTAGTACCAGTCCAGGGACCACCTCGCGCTGGATGTTGAAGTTCCATTGCTGCGTGTACCCGTTCTTCCCGGCGTTTGGATCGTAACTCACAATGCCCCAGATGCCAGGCGACCCGTTGGCCAGCGAGGCGTTCTGCGGTAGAGCCCGGTTGATGCCCGGATACGGATTATTCCAATTCCAGGCGGACTGGTAATCCACCGTCGTGCTCACCCGGTTCTCCTGACCGAAGCCGGCCGTCTGGGCCCACGGCACGCCGGACCAGCCATTCCCGTTCCTGGCCAGGTAGAAGATCCCGTAAGCGCCGCGCACGGTCGTCCGGGCATCCACCTGATAGGCGAAGCCGAAGCGGGGCGAAAAGTCTGTGTAGTGATTCGGGGCGAAGGTCCGCCGCTCGGCACTAGCGAACTCCAGCGCGCCGGGCAGGCCCCACACCGGATCCACTATGCTCGTGTTCCAGTTGCTCAACCGGTTGTACTGCTCCACGGGAAGCGGCTGGTAGTCCCAACGGATGCCGAGATTCAGCGTGAGCCGGCTGTTCACCCGGAAATCATCCTGCAGGAACAGCGCGAAGTTGGTAAACCGCGAGCCTGTCGGGGTGGGCGTCGGGACTGTCGCGCCGGCAACCTCGCCCAGCAGCATGCTGGCGAAGCCGTTGCCCGTTTGCGTGAAGCCCGGCAGACCTGTCTGCGCCTGGCTGAAGCTGATCGATGCCGGACCGTTGTCCGTCCGCCACCGCAGGTAAGAGCGCCTCCAATCGGCACCGGCGCGCACGGTGTGCCGGTTCTTCACCCAGGTGACTGTGTCGATCGCCTGGAAATTCTGCCCTGCACCGAAGTCGTTGGTTTGGAACCCAAGTGTGGGATAGTTGGCCGGGTAGTTGTTCGAGCCGAACTGGATCTCGGGGTAGTTGAACTCCTTCGAGAGTCCACTCAATCCGAGCGCAGACACGCCATTTTCGCCCAGGTGCGCCGAGAGGCTCGGATTGCGCTGCCGGTTGAAACCCAGCTGCAGGTGATTCAACACTGTGGGCGACAAGGTCCAATCGTAGGCGGCCCGTCCATACCAGCTCCGCACCCATTGCAGCCTGGCCCGTGAAAGCGGCCCGCCGGATGCATCGCTGAAGTCCCAGACTCCACCCTGATCCAGGATCGTTCTCGGCCGGTCAATGTAGGAGAACGACCCGCTGAGCTTGTGCGCCGCCGAAAGGTAATGGTCGAGCTTCAACGAGAACTGATTCTGCGTAAAGCCGGCCTGGTTGGACACCGGGAAGAATGAGTTGTTCAACAGCGGGACCTGCCCGTCGGCCCCTTTCACCGCGGGCGAGTAATGCTGCTGGAAGATGGCTCCCAGTTTCTGGGCGGGACCGGAGATCCGGCTTTGCGGAATCACGTTGCCCGCGAAGACATCCCTCACCACCTGGCCATTCACGGTGCGTGTGGAGGCCGGATCGTAGATTGATCCCTGGATGACGTTGCGCCCCTCAGCGTCCTTTCCCAGCGAGGTGCCGGTCATGAGGCGGCTCAAATTGCCTGTCCAGAACTCGTCCAAAGGGACTGTCACCGTGGGCGACCCTCCGCCCGCATACGACTCCTTGTAGCGCTCATAGGCGGCATAGAAGAAGGTCTTCTCCTTGCCTCGATAGAGTCCCGGCAGCATCACCGGACCTCCCAGCGACCCACCCCAGTCGTTCCGGCGATCCCTCTGCCGCGGTCGTCCATAGAAGTTGTTCACAAACGAGTTGGCGTCCATCCACTCGTTGTGGAGGAATCCGACAGCCGATCCATGTACCCGGTTCGTGCCCGACTTCATGACGAAGTTGAAAACTCCGCCGCCCGTGCGGCCGAACTCGGCGCTCATGCCGGAAGTCTGCACCTTCATCTCCTCGAACGCTTCCAGCGAAGGACTGGACTCGCCAAACTGTCCACCGATGTAAATACTGGCGTCGGCGCCATCCAGCACCACGGCCTTTGAGAACGCGGCGCTGCCGTTGATGCGGCTCTCGTAGTTGTTGCCGCTCACTCCTGGCGTGAGCTTGTAGGCAAAATTCTCCGCATACCGTCCGCCGCTGAAGCTCAACGGCAGGTCGGTCATCTTCTGGTGGCTCAACACGGTGCCCACATCCGGCGAGTCAGTCTGCAGCAGCGGGGTCTCCGCCGTCACTTCCACCGATTCGCTCAAGGCGCCCAGTTGCATCTGCGCGTCGATGCGCACCACCTGCGCTGCATTCAGAACAACAGGCTCACGATTCATCGTTTTGAAACCGTGACCTCGAAACGTCAAACGGTATGCGCCGACAGGCAGATTCGGGACCGAGTACAACCCTTCTTCATTGGTCCGCGACTCATACGCCGCACCTGTGGAGATCGCCTCGATCTTCAGTTCTATGCCTTGCGCGGGCGCACCGGTGGCATCGCTGACGCGGCCGGTCAACGTAGCCCGGTCCTGCTGGCCGGCACACGCAAAGATGACTGCAAACGTAATCAAACTGTAACGGGAAACACTGCTGCATCCCATAGCTCCCTCCGGTCTGCAACATGGCGTTCAGCCCCCAGGTGGTCCGGCCCCAGATGTCGGCTCTGCGACACAGCACGAACCCCCTCTGCCAAATCGGCGATCTGGCGGGGTGCCGAATCTCAACGTTTCTTAAGGATAGTGCCAAGGGGGGTGGCGGCACACCCCCATTCCTTGCAGGATTCCTCTAACTCGAAATAGGGATAGATTCCTGCCTACATCGAGGCGCAGGCGGCGGAGCTATTCCAGTTCCACAGCAAAACCGCCGGAAGCAGCCAGTTTCAGCTCCAGCGAATCGGTCCTGGAAACGGTTCTCCGTTCCACTTTCACCTCGCGGGGTGTAGCTCCATCTGTGTAAACAGTCGCTGTTACCGGCGCCGGCAGAAACGTGAGCGGGACCGTCACTGTGCGTGCCTGCTCATTCGTAATCCCGCCAACAAACCACCGCTTGCCGGATCGCCGGGCCACAATCGCCACCTCGCCCGGGCGTCCCTCCAGCACCCTGGTTTCGTCCCAGACCGTCGGTACATGATCGAACAAAGCCAGCGCCGGATTCGATTCGTCGACATCCGAAGGGCGGTCGTACCAGTACATGAACTGGAACGGGCTGTAGTAGACGATCGACAGTGCCAACTGGTGCGCCGCCGTGTTCTTCAAGCGCGGTGTCGACCAGCAGATGGTGTAGTCGGCCGCGCCGGCGAGATATCGCGTAAACGGCATCACTGTATTGTGCGTGGCGTCCGGGAATTCCTCATTGCCGCGGATGCCTTCCTGCGTCAACAGATTCGGCCACGTGCGGTTCATGCCGGTGGGTCGGAACTCATCGTGAATGTCCACCATCAGGTGATGCTCGGCTGCCTTTGCCACGGCAGCGTACAGCCAGCGGGTCCAGCCTTGGCTGCCAGTGTTGACAAACCCGTACTTGACGCCGCGCACCCCCCACTTCTCATACAACGGCAGGATCTGGTCCAGTTGCCGCTCCATCGCGCGCCGGTTGACATACAGCAGCACGCCGATCCCGCGGCTTCTGGCGTAGGCGATGACCGCGGGCAGATCCAGCCCCTGGTACGCCGGTTCCTTCCGCAGCCGTAGAGGATCCACCTGCACGCGCGATGCGTCCGAGTCGTCGCTGTACTCGTGCCCATACCAGCCGGCATCGAACTCGATGTAACTCAGGCCGCGGCGCACGGCGAAATCGACTGCCTCCCGGGCGCCTTTCGTCGATAGCGTGACCTCTCGCAACACCTTGCCGGGCCGGATCCACGAGGTGTCCGCGATCCGGGACGGCGGACACAGATTCATCAACAGGTAGTTGCGTTCCAGTAATTCCCCGGGTGTCCGGCCCACCAGGATCACCCGCCATGGAGTCTCAGCCGCGCGCGCGCCGCCCGCCAGAGAGACGGTCACGACGCCCGGCCGCTTGGCCGGATGGGAGAGCCGCATCGAGGAGAAGTCGCTCAGGCCCGCCTCGGCAATGGCTGCGTAAAACCCATTTGAGTATTCCAACGTCAGCGGCCGTTCCGCATTCGGTTTCAGATCATCCACCGGCACCTTCGCGTATCGCGCCTGTGCCCCATGCGTCTCCCACGCCATCGTTCCTGCGGGCAGGGCAAACTCGGTGGCCTCATTCTCTATGGCTGTCTCCGCGGGCAACCGGTAGCGGAACGCCAATCCCTCGTCATAAGCCCGCACGATCAACTGGAGGGACCGCCGTGGCGGGATCGTCTCCTTCAGTTCCACCACCGCTTCGGCATAGCGATCCGGGATCGTGGCCCGCTCGCCATAGACGGGCTTCCACTCCGAACTATGGACGCTCCGCGTCGCCGATCCGACCCGCAGGAACGGACCCAGCGGAGCCGCGCCATCCAACACCAGACCAACCGCCGATTCCAGCACCAGAGGTTGCCCCGCGTAGGATACCTGGTACCTGTTTCCTTCGATTTGAAAGACCAGTCGCTCGTCAGGCGATCGCAACTCAAAGCTCTGTGCCTGGCACAACACAGTCAGATTGGCGGCCAAAAGAAAACGGGCAAGTCCCATGACAGATAACATCTGATCACAGTCCTTGCCCGTGGACGGCGGGAGGGGAACCGCCGTTTACTTCTTCTTCTTGAAGATGTCCTTCAGCGCTTTCGTGGCGTCACCTACGCTCTGTGCCGGAGCCGCGCCCATGCCTGCCAGCGGCAGGTTCGGGAAGTTCAGGCTGTACTCCCGCACCGTCTGGATCTGCTGGCTCTGCAGCACGGCCAGTTGCTCCAGCGCGACATCGAAGTTATAGGCATTGCCAACACCGCCGTTGGGAGCCTGGTTGCGGAACAGCCGGAAGGTCGCGTCCCGCGACTGTCCGGGATTCAACACAAACTGCGGATCCGCCTTGTTGCCCTGCACGATGCCGATGCCCGTCACGCTGGTATCGTAGGTGCCGGCGCGGCCCCAGTAGTAGCGCTGGCCCAGGTTGTCGATCACCGAGCTTGTGCCGGCTTTGTAACCTAAAATGATCGGCTCGCCCGAGACGTTCCGGATTCGTACGTTGAGCCGGACCACGTGATACCGGCTCTCATTGCTCGGAATCACGCTCTTTACTTCCGCGATGAAAGGGCCCGCGTTGTAGCAGCGCTGCAGCCCCGCGCACGCATCGGCCACCGGGGCCGGAGGAGCCGCAACCGCCGGAGGCGCCGCCGGTTGAGGTACGCCCGCGGGCGCCGGGGCCACGGCCGGAGGTTGGCCCATCGGCGGAGCGGCCTGCCCCTGCCCGTTGAAGCTCGTGTTGTTCGTCAGAGCCTTGAAATGCAGCGCGTGCTCGGTTCCCAGGCGGATCTGATTGCCCGGCAGAGGCACAATCTCTCGAACAGTCAGCTCCAGTTCGAAACTCAGTCCGAACACCACACCGCGAGTCGGCTCCCAGATCAGCTCAAACCGTCCGTCGCTCGCCTCCCCGGGTTGCAGCACAAATTTGGAATCCGCGTTGCGCCCGGAGATCTCGCCAATGCCCCGGATCGTACTTGCGCCATAGCGGTTTCCCTGATCGTCAATCGCGACGCCGGAGCCGCTGACGTACCCAAGGATGAGCGGCCGGTTCGTCTTGTTCTGGAACCGGATCGATGTCGTCAGTACCTTGTACCGTCCCGACGTGCTCGTCCGGAAATCGTTGATCGTTGCCAGGAAAGGCGTCACCTCGGCGCACGCATTGCGCCCCCCGCACAACGGACCCGTCTGTGCCGCCGCCGGCAGCCCCATCCCCATCAACACCGCCGCCGCGCCGAGCGGCAGAAGGCTCCTCAGTTGTTTCGTCATCTTGCAGTTCCTCCAGAATTCAACGTTGCGCGGCCCACTGAGCGTCCACCAGATGCAGCACGACCTTGATGCGCGGAAGGCTGTTCGTTCCCCGGCTCATGAAGTCTTCATCCGCCGCGTACTGCGCCCTCAGCGCGCTGTGGAAGTAGTTCTTCTCCGGGTGATTCGTTTCGTTCACCTCCGGACCCCAGCCCAGCTCCAGCCCGCTGCCCGAGTTCCGCGCCGAGCTCACCGCGCCGTACTTCTGCGTGAGCGACTTCCGGAAAATCTCCGAATCGAACCAGGGGAACAGCCGCTCCACGCGAATCGCCCGCACGATCTCGTCCTTGTCGAAATAGGCGACCACGCACATCGTCCCCAGCGCCGGACTGCGCTTCCCGACGTAGCTCGCGCAGCCCATGCTGTTCACTTCCAGAGTTCCGGCAAACCGGTCCACTCCGTTCTTCGGAGTCACCCTCTGCGGCTTGCCGGCCGTCCGCGCCAGAGTGGCCTCCAGGTCTTTTACCTTCACGCCCACCCGAAACCCCGCCACATCCGCCTTGGCCACGTCGAGCGGCGTCGCCGGCGCGCTGGCCGCCATCGGGGCGACCTTCGGCTGATACACCACGTTCCCGTTCACATCCAGCAGCCGCGAAGAGAGGATCTCCGCGCGAATCACACGCTCACCAGTCACACCGCCTGCCGGATCGCCCTTGCCGATGACCTTGAAGTGGATCTCATTCGTCACATGGCGCGAGATCTTCTGCAACTGAAGATCGAAGCCACGCGCCTCCTCCTTCGGCATCGGAATAGCCCGCGCGCCCTCCACATTCGCGAAGACCAGCTGATACTGCTGGCGGAATGCGGTCACGGGAACGAAATAGCCTGGCCGGAACAGCACAATGTAGAACTCGCCCCGCTGGTGGTCGTACTCCGAGATCGAGTCGTTCACCCGCATCACAAACTCTTTGCCCGGATCAGCGGCATTCAGCAGCGCCTGAAGCCGCGCCGTCTCCACCTTCACCGCATCCGGCCTGTCGAAGTTCGACGCGTTGCGAACGGCACTGCTGCTCTGCGCTACAAGCTGCAGGTCCAGCGTGTCCCCGCTCAGCTTGTGATAAACCAGCGCAATTGCCTGGTTCTCCGCATCGTCGTTCTGTGTGTACACCAGACCCGCGGCCAGTAGTCCCAGTACTGCCAGGCGTCGTGTCTTCATCATTTCACCTCCGCCTTCTTGCGCATTCCGATGACTTCGCCGCTGGAGAACTTCAACTGCATCCGCTCTGGGCCGTCTTGCGTCAGCACCGCTTCCAGGCCGTTGGCCAGCTTGATGGCGCGCCCGCCATCGGAGCGGGCTTCCGCTCTTAACGGAGTCATGCCGGCGTAGATGTCATTGCCGTCCACGACAATCAGGTGCAGCCCGTTGACGTACGCCAGCACCGCGCCGGGCATGTCCGGCCGGCCAGCCGCGCGATCGAGCTCCCACACTTCTCCACTCCGCGCCGGCGCTCGCACGCCCGCTGAGTCTCCACTTCGGCCGCAGCCGCTCAAGCCTGCCAGCGCGATCACCAGCGCGATGGCAGGGACAATTCGCGGGAGGCGTGTGGAAATAGGCCTCTTCATAGACGTAAGTGCTTGCATGGGAATGTCCTTGGGTGTTAGCATCGCGGCATCAGGGCACACCTGTCGCAGGCCTCTGCCCACGGTCGTCTACTGGGTCCCCTGCCCTCCATCTCGCAATGCGCAGAGACCCTGGAAAAACCGTCATGTGCCTGGAGAATTCATTCACGGATGACGGCACCGGATCTGGCAAGCCGGTCACGGCGGAACAACGCCGCGAACTCGATCGCCTGTTCAGCGTCACCTATGAAGAACTGAGGCGCCTGGCCTCCACTGTGCGCCGCGGCGACCCCAGCGCCACTCTCAGCCCCACCGCGCTCGTCAACGAGGCTTGGCTCAAGATGGCAAACTCGCCGCGCCTCAGCGCCGAATCCCATCTCCACTTCAAACGCATCGCGGCCCGGGCGATGCGGCAACTGCTCGTCGAAGCCGCCCGCCGGCGCCACGCAAATAAGCGAGGCGGAGAGCAGGGAATCGTGTTTGTAACCCTACAGGACTTCATCGACCAGTCGAAGCCCTATGAGGATCAGGTTCTCGCGCTCGACAATGCGCTCGAGGACCTCGCCCGGCTCAACCCGCGCCAGGCTGCGATCGTCGAAAGCCGCTTCTTTGGTGGATTGGATGTCGCCGAAACCGCGGTCCTGCTAAATGTCTCGGAGGCGACCATCCTTCGCGACTGGCGCGTCGCCAAAGCATGGCTTGCTCGCGAACTGCGCCGAAACGCCTGAATTCTGCTTCGCCATCTGGGGGGACTGGTTGGATAGCGCGCGCCTGGAACAAATCCAGAACCTATTTCACGAAACGGCCGATCTGCCGGAAACGGAACGCCTGCCCCACCTCGAGGCCGCCTGCGCCGGAGACAGCGAGCTCTTCCAGGAAGTCGTGTCGCTTCTGGAAGAGGATGTACGGCTGTCCTCCCTGCTCGACCAACCCGTGGCCAATGTGGCGGGCCAGCTGCTCTCCAACCTCGAACACCCTCGCCAGTTCGGCCCTTACCGGGTGACTTCGCTTCTGGGTGAAGGCGGAATGGGCGTGGTCTATCTCGCTGAACGCGAGGACCTCGGCAGTCTCGTCGCCATCAAGATCCTGCGCGACGCCTGGCTTTCGCCCGCTCGCCGCGAACGATTCTCCACGGAGCAGCGGACCCTCGCCCAACTCAACCACCCGTCCATCGCCCGGCTCTACGATGCGGATACCCTCTCCGACGGCACACCGTGGTTTGCCATGGAGTACGTCGAGGGATTGCCACTCACCGCTTTCTGCCAGAAACATGCGTGCTCTCTCGAACGCCGCCTGCATCTGTTCCGGGCCGTCTGTGAAGCCGTCCAGTATGCCCACGGCCACGCCGTCATCCACCGCGACTTGAAGCCCTCGAACATCCTTGTTAAGGACGATGGCTCCGTGCGCCTGCTCGACTTCGGCATCGCCAAGCATCAGGAATCGCTCGACTCCGCGGCCGACCTCACGCAGACGGGGCTTCGCCTCCTCACCCCCGCCTACGCCTCACCCGAACAGATTCGCGGCGAACGCGCCAGCATCCACAACGACGTCTATGCGCTCGGCGTCATCCTCTACGAACTCCTTGCCGGACGCCTTCCCTTCGACCTGTCCAACCGCACGCCCGCCGAAGCCCAGACTCTGGTGGTGCAGCAGGATCCTGACCGGCCCTCCGTCGTTGCCCGGAAACAGTCGGCTTCCGCGGTCAGCGACTCCGCCTGGGCGGATCTCGATGTCCTGTGCCTCACCGCGATGCACAAGGATGTCCAGCGCCGCTACGCCTCCGTCGAAGCGCTCATCCGCGACGTCGATCACTACCTGACAAACCAGCCGCTCGATGCCCGGCCGGACTCGCTCCGCTACCGCTTCGGCAAGTTCATCCGCCGTCACCGAAGCGCCGTGGTCGCCTCATCGCTTGCCACCGCGCTCGTTTTCGGACTCGTGATCTTCTTCACCTTCCGCCTCGCCAAAGCCCGCAACCTGGCCGAAGCAGAAGCGGCCCGCACCCAGCGCATCCAGCAGTTCATGACTCGCCTCTTCGAGGGCGGCGATCAGGCCGCCGGTCCCAAGGACGATCTGCGTGTCGTTACCCTGCTCGATCGCGGCTTGCAGGAGGCGCGTGGGCTCGATTCCGAACCCGCTGTCCAGGCCGACCTCTACCAGACCCTCGGCGGGATCTATCAGAAGCTCGACAACCTCGTTCAGGCGGAATCCCTGCTCAAACTTGCTCTCGAGAGGCGCCAGGCGCTCTTCGGTCCCAACCATCCCCGCGTGGCCGAGAGCCTCGTCGCCTTGGGCCTGCTGCGTGTCGATCAGGCGCGCTTCGACGACGCGGAGAAGCTGGTGCGCGACGGTCTCGAAATGAACCGCCGCACCCTGCCGCCCGGTGACCCCGCCATCGCGCTCGCCGCCTCCGCACTCGGTCGTGTCCTCAGCGAGCGAGGCTCTTACGACAAGGCCATCGAAGTTCTCGAGGAGGCCGTCCGGCTTCGCTCCGAAGGAGAGATCACCCCGGAACTCGCTTCCAGCACTTACGAGCTGGCCAATGTTCATTTCTATGCCGGGCACTTTGCCCAGTCCGGCGAACTCAACCAGAAGGTGATCGCCATGCACCGCCAGCTCTACGGATCCCGCCACCCGCACGTGGCAGAGGACCTGATTAACCTGGGGGCGATCCAGTTCGAGCAGGGCCACTACTCCGACGCCGAGGCGTTATACCGCCAGGCCCTGGAAATCAACCAGTCCTGGTATGGCAAGGACCACCACGCCACCGCGTCCAATCTCACCATGCTGGGCCGTGCCCTCGTTCGAGAAGAGCGCTACGACGAGGCGGTCGACCTGCTGCAGCAATCCATGGCTATCCAGGAGCGCGTTTGACGGCCAGGATCACCCGCGAGTCGCTTCCGCTCTCAATGAACTCGGCTCCGTCGCCCTGAAGAGGAAGCATCTGGATGAAGCGGAATCGCTGTTTCAGCGGACGGTGAACACTTACCGCAAGGCCAATGGCGACCGCCATTACCTCGTCGCCATCGGGCTCTCGAACCTGGCCAGCGTTTACATCGAGAGGAAGGAGAACCATCGCGCCGAATTGATCTATCGCGATGTGGTGCAGCGCTTCACCACCGCGCTCTCTCCCGGCCACCTGAACACCGGCATCGCGCGCATCAAGCTGGGCCGTTCGCTCGTACGCCAGCAGAAATATCCGGAAGCGGAGACGGAGATCCTGGCCGGCTATTCGATTCTCACGAAACAGACCAGCCCGTCCGTCAGTTGGCTGCAGGCGGCCCGCCAGGATCTCATCACTCTCTATGAGGCGGAAGGCAATAACGCCAAGGCCGCCCTCTATCGCGCGGAATACGCCAAGGCCGCTCCGCCTAAGAAGTAGCCGCCGCGCACTTCTGCACACGTTCCACCAGAAGGGCCTTCTCCCGGCCGTTTTGCGCCAGGGAGACAGCCCGTTCCAGCTCCAGCCGAGCCTCGTCCATCCGGCCCAGCTTCATCAGGAAGTCCGCCCGCACGCTGGGCAGCAGATGATAGTTCTCCAGGGCATTCGATGCGGAAAGGGCATCCACTAGTTCCAGGCCGGCGGCCGGTCCAAACGCCATGCCCACCGCCACCGCCCGGTTCAACTCCACCACCGGGGAAGGCTGCAGCCGCACCAGTTCCCGGTACAACATCGCGATCCGCCGCCAGTCTGTCTCTTCCGGAGTGCGTGCCCGCGCATGACATGCCGCAATCGACGCCTGCAGCACGTAAGGACCGACGTCCCCATCCTGCGCCTCGCCCAGTTTGTACGCCCGGTCCAGCGCCGCCAGTCCGCGCCGGATCAGCAGTTGATCCCACAGCGACCGGTTCTGCTCAAACAGCAGCACCGGTTCTCCATTGGGACTCACTCGCGCCCGCCCTCGCGACGCCTGAAGCTCCATCAACGCCACCAGTCCGAGCACTTCCGGCTCCTGCTGGGCGAGTTCCGCCAGGATCCGCCCCAGACTCATCGCATCCTCGCACAGCCCCGGCCTCATCCAGTCGTCGCCGGCCGTCGCGGCGTACCCTTCGTTGAAGATCAGATAGATCACTTCGAGCACCGAAGTCATCCGTGCCGACAGCTCTTCGCCCCGCGGCACCTCAAACGGCACCTGCTTCTCGGCCAATGTGCGCTTCGCCCGAACAATCCGCTGCGCGACAGTCGACTCGGTCACGAGAAATGCACGCGCGATTTCGCTGGTCGTCAAGCCGCCCAGCATCCGAAGAGTCAACGCGACCCGCGCTTCCGGCGGCAGCACCGGATGACACGCGGTGAACACCAGCCGCAACAGATCGTCGCCGACGGGATCGTCCAACGCGGCTTCCACCTCCGGCACGGCCATCTGCCGCGCCTCCAGTTCGATCTCAATTTCCTCGTGTTTCCGCTCGATCCGCTTGTTCCGGCGCAGATGGTCGATGGCCCGGTTCTTGCCTGCCGCCATCAGCCAGGCACCCGGATTGCGCGGTACGCCCGATTCCGGCCATTGCTCCAGCGCCGCAACCAGCGCATCCTGCGCCAGTTCCTCGGCCACGCCGACATCGCGCACAATGCGCGCCAGTCCGGCGATCAGCCGCGCCGATTCTATTCGCCAGACTGCTTCAATCGCCCGGTGTATATCGGTAGCTGTCACAACTACCGATCACACCACCTTCGGCGCCGCACCCGCAACCGCGTAACGGCCCTTACGTGATCTGTCCCGTCTTTTCCTGCATTTCCTGGAAGGCGGTGGCCGCTCTTTTTACATCCGGTGGAAAGTCGGAGTACTCCATCACCTGACGCAGTTCAATCGTCTCGTTGTCCGCCCCGGGGCACCTGGAGGCCCATTCAATCGCCTCCTCCCGCGATTTCACCTGGATCATCCAATACCCGCCCACCACTTCCTTCGCCTCGGGAAAGGGTCCGTCCACCACATTGGGGTTGCCTCCTTGGAAGGAGACGCGCGCGCCCATCGACGGAGGGTGCAGCCCATCCAGCGCCAGCAGGATCCCGGCCTTCTGCAACTGCTCGTTGTACGCCATCATCGCCTCGACCGCTTTCGCCTCCGGCATCGTTCCAGGCTTCGCGTCCTCATAACCCTTGGGAATCATCAGCATCATGAATCGCATACGCACCTCCCACCCCCGCGCCTTCCCCGGTAACGCGTTGTCCTTCTCCTGGCAATTCGGGGACGCCGCCCGGGACGTCCCCCGCTCACGCTTCTTACATGGCAGGATTGCAGTTCACGATCCACGGAATCCCGAAACGGTCAGTCAGCATCCCGAATCGCGGTGACCAGAATGTTTCCTGGATCGGCATGGCGATCTTCTGCGCGCCCTCGGCCAAGGCGTTGAAGACCCTGCTCGCCTCCTCGGGGTTGTTCACGTGGAGCGAAACCGAAATGCCGACCGGCTTCTGGTACTGGCCCGCCATGGCGTCCGATGCCATCAGCGTCTGATCGCCCACCTCCATGCAGGCGTGCATGATTTTCGCCAGTTGTTCCTTGGGCACATGCTCCGCGGCCGGAGTGCCGGCATGAGGCATCATCGCCGTGATCTTGCCCTGAAGGGCCTTCTCGTAGAACTTGAAGGCCTCTTCGGCCTGTCCATCAAATGTGAGATAGCTAATCAGCTTCATGGTTGTCTCCCGGATCTAGACTCTTCCCGCCGTCTTCTCCAACTGGGCCCGCATCGCCTCTTCGTGGGCGGCCTCTTCCGGCGTTAGAACATCGGCCGGAAAGTCCTCCGTCTCGAACACCTGGCGCAGCTCCAGCACGCCTTCGTTGCCTTCCATCGGCCCCGGGCACTTCAGCGCCCATTGGATCGCCTCGTCCCGCGACTTCACCTTCAACATCCAATACCCGGCAATCAGTTCCTTGGTCTCCGGGAACGGCCCATCCACCACGGTCTTTTGGCCGCCGGCCGCAATGATCCGCGCTCCCTTCGCGCTGCTTTGCAGCCCTTCGCCGCCCAGCAGCACCCCCGCATCCAACAGCTCCTGGTTGAACTGGCCCATGGCTTCGATCAAGGCCCGGCTCGGCATCACACCCGCCTCTGACTCCGGGCTCGCCTTCACAATCATCATGAATCGCATTTAGGTCACGTCCCTTCCGAATTCTCTTGGCCCGCCGGCCCGGTCTGCATCCCTCAGCCGTTCCTTCCGGGCTCTACTCTTGCGTCGATTCACACACCGCCGGATCGACAACAAATCTGAGATTTATTCCGCGGCTGTCCGCACCACCGCTCCCCTGCTAGCATGATCGTCATATCATGAAGACCCTTCTCCTGCTGGCCGTCTTCCTCCTCCCTCTTCAGGCTCAAATCGTCCGGGAGAACATCGAGTGGCTGGACGTCTGGATGCCCGATACGAATGTGCATGCACTGCCGCGCGTCCTCCTCATCGGCGACTCCATCACCCGGGGCTACGGCAAACAGGTGGAAACCCTCCTCAAAGACAAGGCGTACGTCGCCCGTCTCGCCACCTCCAAGAGTCTCGGCGACCCCGCCCTCCTCGACCAGGTCGCGCTGGTCCTCAAGGAACAGTCCTTCGACATCATCCATTTCAATAACGGCATGCACGGCGACGGCTACAGCGAAGAAGGTGCTGTTCGGATTCTATCGTGTTTCCCTATTAACCTTAGCAAGGACCGTCGCGCCACCAGA
>JASGIE010000086.1:0-90745 GCA_049841055.1 Paludibaculum sp.
GGGCGGCCACCAGGCGCGCCAGCATTGCGCTGTAGAAGCCGCGCAGACGCTCGAAGGCGCGTTCGAAACCGCGCTGGAACAGCACTAGCGGATTGCGCGAGGCAGTGCCGTGTTGCTTCTGGCCTTCAGCAGGTACATGGCCAGCGTGGGGACCAGCGTCCGCGACAGGATGTAGGAGGCGAGCATCGCGAAGACGACCGCCTCGGCCGAGAGGAACGAAGAGATAGCGTGCCACGCCGCCGAGGAAGAACATGGGCAGGAACACGATGCAGATGCAGAGGGTGGCGACGAGAGCCGGGAACGCCGATCTGTCGCCGCGCCATCCGAGGATGGCAGTCGTGCAGGCCTTGCCCTTCTGCGAGAAAGCGCTCGATGTTCTCGATGGTCACCGTGGCGTCGTCCACAAGGATGCCCACGGCCAGGGCGAGGCCGCCCAGCGTCATGATGTTGATGGTCTCGCCCAGCAGGCTGAGCACGATGACCGAGGCAGAATGGATAGCGGTATGGAAACGGCGATGATCAGAGTGCTGCGCCAGCTGCCGAGGAAGAGCAGGATCATCAGGCCGGTGAGAGCGGCGGCGATGACGGCTTCGCGAATCACGCCCTGATCGCGCCGCGGACGAAGACCGACTGGTCGTAGAGCAGCGTGCATCTTCAGGATCTGGGGTGGCAGCGTGGTCGAGATCGCGGCAGCAGTTCTCTTGACGCCGGCGACGACATCGAGCGTGGAGGCTTCGCCCGTTTTTGCACGAACGGTGACCATGAACGCCGCGCCGGCCGTCCTGGCGGACAATGTTGGTCTGTGGAGCAAAGCCGTCGCTGACCGTCGGCCACGTCACGCAGATGGTGGTGTAGCCGCCTGCTTTGACGGATGGGGATCGACTGCAGGTCTCAGCGACCTTGCGGGGAGCCAGTGTTGGAGGCGGACGTCGTACTCCGCGTGCGCCGATCTTCGACCGTGCCGGAGGGCAGCACGACGAGTTTTGCTGGCGCGACCGCATTGAGCAACCCGTCGGTCGCGGACAGTCCTTTCGACTGCATGAGTCCGGCGTCCATGTTGATCATCATCTGGCGCTGCTTGCCGCCGAAGGGATATGGCACCACGGCTCCGGGTATCGTCACCAGCTGGGTGCGGAGAAGTTTCAGGCCAAGTCATTGAGCTGATGCTCGGAGAGACCTTCTCCGGATACGCCCAATTGGAGAACGGGGACGCTGGAGGCGTTGAAGTTGATGATCATCGGCGGCAGCGTGCCGGGGGGGCAACTGTCGCAGCAGGAACTGCGATGCCGCCGTGACCTGGGCGTTGGCGGTATCGAGGCTGGCATTCGGCTGGAAGAAACGATCTTCACCACCACAATGCCGTTGTAGGTGGTCGATTCGATGTGCTCGATGTTGTCCACCAGAGCTGTCAGTGCCTTTTCATACGGAGATGTGAGGCGCCCTTCGAGTTCTTCCGGATTCGAGGCCAGTGTATGGTCCAGGCGACGGAGATCACTGGGATATTGATGTTCGGGAAGATGTCGGTTGGCGTACGAAGGATCATCACCGGGCGCAATGATCAGAATCAGCAGCGCCAGCACGATGAAGGTGTAGGGGCGGTTGAGAGCTACATTAATGATCCACACGGATTCACTCTTTCCTTCCTGCGAAGCTGGCGGACGGTCTGACTGGCCATGGGCGGCGACGGATGCGGCGTCACTTGCGCTCTCCCTGCAGGGCCGCGAGGATGTACTTCATGTACGCTCGGTGGGCCAACATTCGGGCGCCTTCCACCACCATCCTTCTTAGGACGGTTTCGCCCTGTTCGTCGACAGAGATCACGTCTTCCAGGTCGACCACGCAGACGCGTCCGGTGCGGGCCGTCCGGGCCTGTTCCCAGCGGTTGCCGAGATCGGCCGCCCACGCACCGCAGAGCCGTCCCTGCAGCGTCCATCTCTGTTCAAAGGGAGCATCGACGACAATCGTTCGTAGCATCGGGCACCAGCTTCGCTACAGGGAAGTGCACTCTCATGGCCAATGCGGCGCCTTTCGAGCGTGCTGCTAAGTGGCGAGGGGCGTTGAAGTTGGCGTGGTGCCTGAAAAACCGGGACACGGGGTGACAGTGTCACGCAGTGTCATGACACTGTCAGAAGTGATTGATGACAGTTCTCGGCGCGATGTCCAGCCGCTTCATCTGAGCAATTAGGGTTGTGCGCTTCATACCAAGGCGGGCGGCTGCTCCACCGGCTCCGCCCACCTGGCCCTTGGCGTCCTTGAGCGCCTGGACAATCTGCTCCCGGCCGGGCGCCGGGCTGCCGGTAACGGTCCTACCGGCCTCGACGGACCCGCGCGCCCTGATGGGCTTCCGCTCGCGTGTTCCTTCGTCCAGGTCAGACATCGGCACTCGAAGGACTCCGCCTTCCGACAGGATCACGGCCCGCTCGATCACATTCTGCAGTTCGCGCACGTTGCCGGGCCACTGATAGCGGACCAGGGCATCCATCGTTCCGGCCGGAATCTTCCGGATGGGCTTGTTCATCCGGCGGCTGAACAACTCTGCGAAATGCCGGACGAGCAGAGGCACATCTTCCGGGCGCTCGCGCAGCGCAGGCACCCGGATGGGGATCACGTTCAAACGGTAGTAGAGATCCGACCGAAACTTCTGTGCCTCCACCATGGCGGCGAGATCGCGATTTGTGGCGGCGATTAAGCGCACGTCGGTGTGCAGCGTGCGCGAGCTGCCCAGCCGTTCGAACTCCCGCTCCTGGAGAACCCGCAGCAGTTTAGGCTGTAGTTCGAGCGGGATCTCGCCCACTTCATCGAGAAAGATCGTGCCGCGATTGGCGAGTTCAAAACGCCCCACTCTTTGCGCAATGGCGCCCGTGAAGGCGCCTTTCTCGTGACCGAAGAGTTCACTCTCCAGCAGGCCCGTGGGAATCGATGCGCAATTCAGTTTCGCGAACGCATTCGGGCGCCGGGGGCTGAGATTGTGGATGGCGCGCGCGATGAGTTCCTTGCCCGTGCCGGTTTCGCCGTGGATCAGGACGGTGGAATCCGTTGGTGCAATGGCTTCGATCTGCTTCAGAACGCCGCGCAGGACTTCGCTCTTGCCGATGATCTCCTCGAACATGGCGGTCTCGTCGATCTCCCGCCGTAGGGCCACGTTCTCCTGGTAGAGTTGATCCCGCAGTTCCTTGATCTCTTCCAGCGCCTTCTCCAGGGCTGCGCGAGACTGGCGTTGTTCCGTCACGTCCATGTGGGTGCCGACGAACTCCACCACATCGCCCACGGAATTGGTCACCGGATGGCCGGTGACTTGAACATGGCGGATGGTTCCATCGGCCTGAACCACCCGGAATCCGGCTTCAAAGTCGCTTTTCGCTTCGACCGACGCTCTCACGACACTTCGGAAATCCGCCACGTCCTCGGCGTGGATGCGGCGAAACACGTCTTCCAGAGTCGGACGGACGGCTTGCGGATCAAGGCCGAAGATGCGGATGCTCTCCTGGCTGAGAAAGACCTCGCCGGTCGCCACATTGCGCGCCCAACTGCCGGTGTGGCTCAGCCGTTGTCCTTCCGCCAGGTACGATTCGCTGCGGCGCAAGGCCGCCTCCGCCCGCTTGCGTTCGCTGATGTCGCGATAGATGGCGTAGATGGCCGTCATTTCCGCGCCCACGGAGACGGGCGCGGCCACCAGGGAAACGTTCGAGCAGGGTGCCGTCCTTGCGCCGGCGGATCAATTCCGCATTGATGCGCTCCCCACGCCGCAGTCCGGCCCGCATCTGTTCCGATTCCACCCGGCGATCGTCAGGGACAATCAGGTCGATGATGCTTCTGCCGATGGCCTCTTCCGGCGTGTATCCGAAGAGCGTCGAGAACTCACGGTTCACGCGCAGGATGCGGTTTTCCATGTCCCGCAGCACGATGGCCTCGGGTGCCAACTCGAAGAGTTGCTCCAGGTGCGCTTTCTGATTGCGAAGTTCGGTCTCCGCGCCCCATTGCTCTTCGTCGCGCAACGCATTGTCCAATGCCAGCGCTACGTGATCAGCGACCAGCGACAGGTAGCGAACTTCGTCTTCGGAATAGGCATTCTCTTCCTCCACGGCAAACAGGAGCGTGCCGAGCCTGCGATGCGCGGTTGCCAGCGGAAGCAGGCAGGCGGACTGGACGCCGTAGGTGCGATAGACCTCCATCATGCGTGGAAAGCGTGTTTCCCTGTCCCGGGACGCAATCACCACAGGCTGTCCGTGCCGGTAGATGTTCCAGGTGATGGTGTCCTCGACGGGGAAGTTCTCCGGGATGGCGAAGCCCGGTCCCCTGACCGTCTCGAGGACCGGATTGAGGACGCGGTTGTTCTTCTCGTCGTAGAGATACAAGCCGACCAGGCTGAAGTTCGACGGCTGTGCGCAGTTCATCCGCCAGCACACGGAACAGTTCCTTTGGGTCCCGGTAGACATGGATGGCGCGCGACACCCGGCAGAGGGCTTCATAGCGTTGGTGGAACGCCTGCTCGATGGTTTGCCCTGTACTCATGTGGATGCGCTTTGGCCTGTCCCTGCCGGCGGAACGATTTAGAATCGCCGGGCTGCTGTGCTGGAAACCGTGGTCACCCAGCAATCTCCTCGGCGACCGGCATTGAGGCGGCCGCCACGTTTTCCCTCGGGTATGCGACTACAGCGCCGGCCACCGCCAGGGCGGCTCCTCCCAGAAAGATCGCCGCGTATCCGGCGCGAGTGGCGACTATACCCATGATGGGGCCCGTGATCGCGTAGGAAATATCCTGGAACGCCGCGAAGGCACCCAAGGCGGCACCTCTGCTCTCTTCCCGGGCCATGCGGACGACCTCGGTTCCAAGGGCAGGGAACATCAGCGAGCAGCCGAGACCTGTAATTGCCGCTCCGGCCAGAGCCATCACGGGACTCTGTGCTTTCCACAGCAGCAACTGGCCCAGGGTCTCGACGAGAAGCGATACCCATGCCACGCGATAGCCGCCCAGCTTGTCCGGCAGGTGTCCAAACAAGAGCCGAACCAGGACGAAGGCGCCCCCAAAGGCGCTCAGCGCGAGACCCGCGCCCCACCAGTTTCTGGACAGGAAGTAGAGCGAGATGAACGCGCCGATGGAGCCGAATCCGGCGCCCTGCAGGGCCAGTACACCGCCCGGGCGGAGGACGCTGACCACCACCTGCCGGAACGGCACGGGCCGGCGAACGGCGCGGGTGGGCGCCCGTTCCACATTGCGAATCACCGCCATGGCCAGCAGGGGCAGCAAAGTGACTGTGCACGCGACGGCGCCGAAGCCGTAGCGGGAATGAACGGCCAGGCCGATGGGAGAGCCGAGAGCCAACGCTCCGTAGACGGCCATTCCCGTGAACGACATCACACGGCCGGCGCGGTGCTGGCCCGCGAGGCCGATGCCCCAGGTAAGCGTCCCGGTGATGAGCAGGCTTTCGCCGGCACCCAGAATGAGGCGGCCGGCGATGAGCACCATGAGCTTCATCCAATTGGATCCGGGCACCAGCACGGCGGCCAGATAGCAGACGCCCGCGAGGCTGGAAATCGTCAGGCCGCGCAAGACAGCGCCCCGCGCACCGTGCACGTCGGAGCGGGTTCCGGCGTATTTGCGTGTCAACACCGTGGCCGCGAACTGAATGCCGACCACGGTGCCTACGGCGAAATCGCCGAAGCCCAACGTGTCATGGACGTACAGCGACAACACCGGCAGCGGTATGCCCACTGTCAGATAACACAGAAACGCCGACAAGGCGAGCCGTGCGAGGAAGGGCGGGAGAATCCCCGATGTGCTTGATTTTACGGGCCTGATCTCTGTCTCAGCGCCAATGGAGGGTTCACTCACTGCGCACACTGCCCCGGACTCTTCGCCGATCGAATGCATCCCATAAGCTATTTGATGCATGGAATCACCGGAACGTTGTCGCGAAGGTGGCGAGGATGGGGCTCAGGACTTTGCTGGAGTGTTGAGTAGCCCGTTGGGGCCATCAATCGGCGCGCAACGATTGAACGGGATCAATTCGGGATGCCCGCCAGGCGGGAATCGCCGTGGCAATCACGGCGACGCCGAGAATCAAGGCCATGGCCGAACCGAAGGTGAGCAGGTCCGTCGCGGCCACGCCATACAGGATCGCCTCCAGCAACCGGGTGAGAACAAAGGCAAGCAGGGCGCCGGTGGTGATGCCCGCCATCGTCACTCGCAGACCCTGCCGCAGAATCATCGTTACGATGCTGGTACGGGTGGCTCCGATGGCAACCCGAAGCCCGATTTCGTAGGTCCGCTGACTGACCCAGTAGGACATCAGCCCGTAGATGCCGACCGCCGCCAGCACAATGGCGGCGCCCGCGAAACTGAGAAAGACGAGCATCATGGCGCGGAAGCTGGCAATTGAGGCGCTGAGGGTGTCTTCCAGCGCTTCGATGCGGCCCACCGGAACGTTCGGGTCCTGGGCTGCCGCCAATTCAGCGAGTTCTGCCCGGATACGGCTGTCTCTCGGATTCCCCCGGATGAGCAGGGTCATCGCGGCGGGAATCTGGCCGTTTTCACGGGCAGCCTGCGCGTACGGCATGTAGAGGGTGCCCGCGACTCCGTTGGGCAGGCTCTGGCTGAGGGTGAAGTGATGCACGTCGCCTACAACGCCGACGATGGTGCTCCAGCGCGGATTGCCTGCCTGGCGCACATGCTTCCCCACCGCATCCCCCTGAGGCCAGTAACGCCTGGCGGTGGATGCGGAGATCACCAGTACGGGCTCTGAGGTGGGTCCATCGGAAGGGCTAGGCAGGCGGCCGGCCAGCAGTGGAATCTTCATGAGATCGAAATAGCCGGATGTCACCGCACCGAACCAGAACATCGGCGCAGGGTTGTCCGCCGTCTTCGGGTGTCCCTCTACATCGACCGGGATGGTGGGGGCCTGCCCGTCGAGCGGCACGGAGTTCGCCACAGCTGCCGCCTCGACTCCGGCGATGCCCAGGGAGCGTTGGATGAGCCTGTCGTATAGCGCCAGACAGGCCGCGCGCTGCGCGCAGGTGGCTTGGTCGGGACTGATCTGTACGGTGAGGGTTCGAGCGGCGTCGAAGCCCGGATGAGTCGCCGTGAGCTTCCACAGGCTGCGCAGCAGCAACCCGGCGCTGACCAGCAGCACCAAGGTCAGCGCGACTTCGCCGGTGATGATCAGGGCGCGGACTCGGGTCCAGACTCCCGTTCGTAGCCCGTTGGCCCCCCGTCTTGATGGTCTCGGTAATATCCACCTGCGCGGAACTCAACGCGGGCGCCAACCCGGACGCCATGCCTGAGATGAGCGCGAGCGCCGTGACGCCCAGCAGCACCTGCCAGTCGATCTCAGCCTGAAGCAGTCCGGGCAAAGTGGCGGGCAGTAGTGATTTGAAGGCGGTGAGCGCGGAAGCCCCGAGTACCAGGCCGAGGCCCGCACCCGCCAGCGCCAGGCCCGTGCTCTCAGTCAGGAGCTGGCGCATCACTCGCTGACGGCCGGCGCCGAGTGCTGCCCGCAGCGCCAGTTCCTTGCGGCGGGTGGTAGCCCTCGCCAGCAGCAGACTCGCCACATTCGCACAGGCGATGAGCAGAACGAGCCCCACGGAAGTCATCAGGATGAGCAGCTTGCCGCGTACATCGCCCACGATGTCTCGCTGCAACGGGATCACCGTGGAGTCGGAATTCCAATCACGCGCCATCGTGTAGGGAAACGTGGCTCGGAATTGGGGCACCAGTCCGCGCAGTTCGGCGGCGGCGTCCTGCAGTGTCACGGCGGGCCTCAGGCGCGCCACCAGCGGCATGAACTCCGTGCCCCAATACTCAAGGAAATTCGACTGGTCCATTCGCATCGGAATCCAGACCTGGACCTTGGCCGACGGGTAGTGGAACCGCGCGGGCAGGATGCCCACCACTTCGCGGTCGACTCCGTCTATACGAACCTTCTGGCCCAGCACCCGGGGTTCGCACCAAAACGGTCGCGCCAGAGTTCGTAGCTGAGAAGCGCTGTCCCGTCGCGGCCGGGCGCGTCTTCGCCCTGGACGAAGCCTCGGCCCATCGCGACGGAGACGCCCAGGACAGACAGAAGATTCGGCGATACTCGGCTGCCGGTTACGCGGCTGGCGCGCCCCTGGCCGGAGAGGTTGTACTCCGCTGGCGTGCTGACGGCTGCGATCTCCATCGATTGAGCGCGGCCCTGCAGATACGGCACGGCGGCGCGCGGATAGATGCCGGTGATGCGGGCAAGCTGTTCGGGTTGCCGGTAGGGCAGGGGCTTGACGAGCAGGGCATTGACCAGGCTGAACATCGCGGCATTGCCGCCGATGCCCAGGGCCAGAGAGAGTACGGAAATGGCGGTGAAGCCAGGCGTCCTGCCGTAGAGACGCACGGCATGCCGCAAATCCTGGAAGAGTTGTTCGAGACTGAGAAAGCTCCACATATCGCGGCAGTCCTCCCTGGCTGTGGTGATGTTTCCAAGCTGTCGCCGGCTGAGAGGGAGGGAGTCGGCCGGCGAGATTCCGGTACGGATGTTCTCAGACCGTTTCTGCTCCAGATGAAACTCCAGCTCTTCCGCCAGCTCACGGTCGAGTTGCTCACGACGGAGGCGGAAGCGGAGGCGATTCCACGCGCGCACCAGCCAGGTTGGCAGCGCCGTCCTCATGCCATGTTCAATACTTTCCTGATCGCTTCCACCATGCGATCGAATTCCTCTCGTTCTGACTCCAGTTGCTTGCGACCGGCGGCCGTCAGCGAGTAGAACCGCGCGCGCCGGTTGTTCTCCGAGGCGCCCCACTCAGAGACTACCCAGCCATTCAGCAGCAGACGCTGCAGGGCGGGGTAGAGGGAGCTTTCTCCCACCTGCAGAACCTCGTTCGACACCTGCCTGAGCCGCGAGGCGATTCCGTAGCCATGCATGGAGCCGGGAACCAGGGCTCGCAGAATCAGCAGGTCCAGCGTGCCCGGCAGGAGTTCCGATTGCTTCTTTGTCTCTCCCATCGTCTATCGATGGAGGATATGCCGATCCGCCACAGCAGTCAAGTAAACTTCCGGCGCTACGGACCGCGGTTACCTGTTCCTGAGGGGCTCTACGCTCGAGATTTGGGACAGAAGGGCCTGGGCGACCTGCTCCTGTTGGCGCGCCCTGGAGATAGTGGCATCTCCATCGCCCAACTGATGCCTGTCGTAGCCAACTGGACATGATTGCCGCCGTCGATGGCGATCCATTTTGTAGCAGCAGGCAGCAGTTGCGCGTTCAGCCGCATTCGGGCCACGGATGCGACTCCGTCGTTGGTCGCGTAGATTTTCGTGATGGGGATTGTCAAACCCGACAGGCTGAAGTCGCGCGGGTGGGTCGTGGCAATCACAATGCGCGGAGAATCCCGCGGGGTTTCTGCTCCATTTCTTTTGATTGTCGGTGATTATGCGGACCGGCCGGGCAAATCCGCATTGCTTCTTGACTTTATGAGAGTGTCAAGTATACTGCCTCTGACCTGTGCCCAACCCTGACGAGTATAAAGAGGAGGCTCGGCTGCGCGCGGTTGTCGATACCGCAGTCGACGGTGTGATTCTGATCGGAGCCCGCGGGGATATCCTCATGTTCAACCCCGCCTGCGAGCGCCTCTTCGGCTATCGCCGCGAGGAGGTGATCGGGCAGAACGTCAAGATCCTCATGCCCTCGCCTTTTCATGAGGAGCACGACGCCTACCTGGACAATTACCGGCGCACAGGCGAGAAGAAAATCATTGGCATCGGGCGCGAGGTGGTGGGGCGCCGGAAGGACGGCACCACCTTCCCCATGGATCTCTCCGTTGGCGAGGCGATCCAGGAGGGCGCTTCGATCTTCGTGGGCATTATTCACGACCTGACAGAGCGTGAGCGAAACGAGCGAAAAGTCGCCGAGGCGGCTGCGCGGTTGCGTGCGGTGGTGGATACCGCGGTGGACGGAGTCATCCTGATTGGTTCCAAGGGTGACATCCAGATGTTCAATCCGGCGTGTGAGCGCCTCTTCGGCTATGCCAGGGAGGAGGTGATCGGCCAGAACGTCAAGATCCTGATGCCGTCGCCCTTCCACGAAGAGCACAACCATTACCTGGAGAACTACCGGCGTACCCGTGATCCCAAGATCATCGGAATCGGACGGGAGGTGGTGGGGCGCCGCAAGGACGGGAGCACTTTTCCCATGGATCTGTCAGTAGGCGAAGCGGAGCAACACGGCGAACCGATTTTCGTGGGGATCATCCACGATCTCACCGATCGTAAGCGAACCGAAGAGCAACTGGTACAAGCGCAGAAGATGGAGACGGTGGGCCAGCTATCCGGCGGGATTGCCCACGATTTCAACAATTTGCTCACCGTGATCATCGGCAACGCAGAGCTGCTGGCCGAGAAGTTGCGCGCCCGGCCGGATCTGCGTCAGTACTGCGAGACCGTGATCAATGCGGGTGAGCGGGGTGCGGAATTGACGCGCCGCCTGCTGGCGTTCAGCCGCCGCCAGGCGTTGCAGCCGGTCACCATCGAATGCGGCAAGCTGTTGGAAGGCATGCGCGTCATCCTGCGACGCACGCTGCGGGAAGACATCGAGATTCAGACGAGCATCGACCAGCACCTGGCGCAGGCCTTTGCCGACCCGGCTCAACTCGAATCGGCCATTCTGAATCTCGCTCTGAATGCGCAGGACGCAATGCCGAACGGCGGCACACTGACGATCGCCGCGACCAATGCCACGCTCGATCCACGCTATCAGGACGACCATCCGGAAGTGGTGCCAGGCGGTTACGTACTGATTCAGGTGACCGATGACGGCGTTGGCATGCCGGCCGAGGTTCGCGAACGGGTGTTCGAGCCATTCTTTACCACCAAGGAGGTGGGGAAGGGCAGCGGCCTTGGATTGAGTATGGTTTACGGGTTCATCAAGCAGTCCAATGGCCACGTGGCCATCTACAGTGAGCCGATGCTGGGCACGACCGTCAAACTTTACCTGCCGATTGCCAAGACCCAGGCGGAGGCCGTTGCCCAGAATGAGCAGGAGACGGAAGTTCCGCGCGGATCCGGTACCATCCTGGTGGTGGAGGACGATCCCTTCGTCCGCGGATACGCCGTGGGTAGCTTGGAGAGCCTGGGTTTCCGCGTGATAGTGGCCGCGGATGGACGCGAAGCGCTTGGAAAACTGACCAGCCAGGGCGCGGAGATCGACGTCCTGTTCTCGGATGTCGTCATGCCCGGCGGGATCAGCGGCTGGGAACTCGCCGAGAAGGCGCAGGAGCTCAAACCCACTCTGCGGATCCTGCTCACATCCGGCTATCCGCTGGAAACCATGAACAGCCGCATCCCACACACCGCCCGCTGGGCGATCCTGAACAAACCCTACCGGAAAGTGGATCTCGGACGCCGGTTGAGCCAGATCCTCGAATCGTCCTAGGTTTGGCAAGATCCATCTGCTTTCTGTCGAGGCGGCTGCCCTCCGGGTGCTCGTGTACTTCGAACATCCTCCGGCAGACTTCGAGTGTTGCCTTCGCGGAATTTACTCGTTCTTTCGCCGTCATCTCTCGTGGAGACCCGACGATTCGAACCCTGGGGATTCAAACGATCCCGCCGACAGCGACTGCGCCCAGAGCGGCCACGAACACCACTTGAACCAGAGTCCGGGGAATCAACGCCATGGCCGGACGTCCTCCTATGCTGAGCCTCTGCCGGGCGGCCCGGACGTTGGCCGGGAACATCGCAACCAACAGAATCGCCAGGCAGGCGGCCGCCCACTGGGTGGTCGCCTGCACCAGCAAGCCGGCCGCGCCGAGCAGCTCCAGCACACCCGTGACGGAGACAATCAGATCGGGACGAGGGAACGCGGCGGGCACCATGCGGATCAGGTCCGGCCGGCGCCGGCCCCAATGAGCGGAAGCGGTGAGAAGGAACATGGCCGCGAGTCCACCACGCAGACAGACTTCCCAGGCAGACAGTCCAGACACGCCAAGCGCGCCCAAGCCTTTTAGCATCAACATTGTGGCAATCAGCACACCCAGTGGGATCATCCCCACCCTCCAATGTTTCCAGTGTCAACATGATCATAGTCACAAATGTTGGCAGTGTCAACATGTTTGTGTCATGCTTTCACAATGGACGCCGAATCAAAGCCTTCCACCACGGCAACCTTCGGTCGGTGCTGATGGATGCTCTCGTTGGAGCTGATCCGGGAGGGCGGCCCGGCCGGCTTCACGCTTCGGGAGGTGGCCCGGCGCGCGGGCGTCTCCCACGCGGCGCCCTACCGCCACTTCCGGGATAAGGACGACCTGTTAGCCGCCATTGCCGAGGACGGTTTTCGCCGCCTGGCGGTGGAGATCCAGCGCGCGGCCGGCCGCGGCGAGGATCCGAAACGCGCCTGAGCAGCGCGGGAATCGCCTATGTCGCCTTCGGTTTTGACCACCCGGCGGAGTTCGATGTCATGTTCTCGGTGGTACTGGACCCGGCCGTCCATCCGGCTGCCAAGGAGGCGGCGGATCAGGCATTTTCCTGTTTGCTCGCCCTGGCGGAGGAGCTGAAGAGTTCCGGTCTTCTCTCAGTTCACTTACCACTGGCCGCTGCCCGCATCGCGTGGGCCCACGTTCATGGCTTGGCCGTACTCGCGGTCCGGAGGCAGTTGGGTTTCCAGAATCGACAGGAACTATTAGACTTCGCGTCCGAATCGACACTCGCGTTGCTGACTGGCCTGGTGAGTTAGCCGTCCCCGACGCAGCCCGTCCGCCGGGCATACAGGATTTCCCGGCCTCTTCTACTCCCAACCCGGTATTCCCGCCACCGCCCTCAGAGCCAAGACTAGAGATATATCAGCCCGGCGGACCTGCCGCATCGCGCGGTCAGGACGCTGGTTCGTTGTTGGTTCAAACAAAGCCATGGCCAAAATCGTAATTCCCGATTCCGCGCACGCGGCTTTGAAGGAGCTTCGCACCGCCGACATCGTCATAGGGATCCCCAGCTACAACAACGCCAAAACCATCGGACACGTCGTGCAGGCGGCCCATGCCGGTCTCCTTAAGTATTTCCCGCAGTTTTCGGCCGTGATTGTGAATTCCGATGGCGGTTCGAGTGACGGTACGCGGGACGTGGTGCTCTCTGCCTCAATGCAGGATGCCCGATTGCTGATGCTCTCCACCCCCCTGAAACCGGTCAACCGCCTCTCGGTGCCCTATCACGGGATTCCGGGCAAAGGATCGGCTTTTCGCCTGATCTTCCAGATCGCCTCCAATCTCGGCGCCAAGGCCTGCGCCGTCGTGGATTCCGATCTGCGTTCGATCACCCCGGAATGGATCGACCTGCTGCTGCGGCCGGTGGTCCATGCCGAGTACGACTTCGTCGCGCCGTACTATCACCGGCACAAATACGACGGAACCATCACGAATAGCATTGTTTATCCACTCACGCGCGCCTTGTACGGTTACCGGGTCCGCCAGCCGATCGGCGGTGATTTTGGCGTCTCGCAACGGCTGCTGCGCCGCTATCTGGAGCGCGACGACTGGGAGACTGACGTCGCCCGCTATGGCATCGATATCTGGATGACGACGGTCGCCGTCGCCGAGGGTTTCCGGGTGTGCCAGAGCTTCCTGGGTGCGAAGCTGCACGATGCCAAGGATCCGGGATCCGATCTCAGTGCGATGCTGCAGCAGGTAGTGGGCAGCGTTTTCACCCTGATGCAGGAGTATGAGCCCGCCTGGGCGCTAATCTCCGGCAGCCAGGATATCGACCTGTTCGGCTTCCGCTACGATGTCGGCCTGGATCCGATCGAGGTGAACCTCGAACGAATGCTGGTGAATTTCCGGCGCGGTTGCGAGGAACTCAAGGAAGTCTGGCAGTTGGCGCTCTCGCCCGAGACGCTGGAGCAGATCGACCTGCTGGCCGCCGCCACCGCGTCGCCGGCTACATTCCATATTGACGATGATCTTTGGGTCCGTCTGATCATCGAATTCGCCTGCGCGCACCATAAGCGCCGGTTGGACCGCGGTACACTGCTGCGCTCGCTGACGCCCCTCTATATCGGCCGCGTGGCTTCGTTTGTGATTGAAACGCGGGATTTGACCGCGCCGGAAGTGGATCAACGGGTGGAGAATCTCTGCCTCGCCTTTGAAGCGCTGAAACCACGCCTGGTTGCGCAGTGGTCAGGTAGCGCCGGGCAGGCTCCGAAGACAGTGCAGGAATCCGCGCTGCCGCAACCCGTTGCCGCTCAGAAGGAACTGGAGGTTTAGCCCATGATCCGCACGCTACAGGAAGTCCTGGAGAGGGTCATCGCCCGCTTCTACAATCAGATCACCACTTACCTTCCGCCACTGATAGTTGCCGTTGCCATCCTTGTTGTCGCATTCCTGTTCGCGAAGTTCTGCCAGTGGCTGCTCGCTCGCCTGTTTAAGGGAGTGGGCTTCGACCGCTTCCTGCGGGAAACCGGAATCAGCTCGGTGGTTGACGATTCAGGCCACCTGCACGCGGTTTCCATCGCGGGGCAGTGTATTTTCTGGCTGGTCTTCGCGGGCGGAGTCCTTTCCGCGTTGAGCGTCTTCGATACCAAGCTGACGACGCAATTCGTGGAAACCGCGGTCTTTCTCTTCCCGAAAGTCGTGACGGCCGGAGCGATTGTTCTGGCCGGCATCTGGCTGGGCCGGTACTTCGGCCGGGCGATCCTGGTTTGGGCTCACAACGAGTCCTTACCGCATGCCCGGCGCATTGCGGCTGGTGTCCGCGCGCTGGTGGTCTGCATCGCCATCGTGGCGGCGTCCGACACGCTAGGCTTCGCGCCCAACGTGTTCCTGGCGGCCTTCATCATCGTGGTGGGCGGCGCGGCTCTGGCCGCCAGCCTCGCCGTCGGATTGGGAGGACGCCAGACGGTCCAGCGTTTCATGGAAGAGGACACGCGTCATGCGGCCGAGCCCGAGGAGCCGCTGTGGCGGCACCTCTAGGACGAGGCCGAGAATAGTGCCAGGATGGCTTCGTTCCAGCCGGACGGGCCGGTCCTGGAGGTCACTCGGCCGTGGGGTACCGCCGCCTGGAGGGTCTCCACACGGGGCGATCGAATCAGCACCGGATGATCAACCATCTTCAGAAACTCCACATCGTTGAGGCCGTCGCCCAATCCGACGGTCTCAACCGGGCCATATTGCGCCCGGTAAAGGGCTAGCAGGCGTTGGACGGCCGCTGCCTTGTCATTCCCGCCGAGGATGTGGTGAAACCGTCCGCCACGGGTGGTGCGGAAGCCCTGGGCGCCAATCGCCTGAATCAACTGCCGTTCCCGGGCCGAATCCAATACCACGAATGGTTCGTCATACTCGCGCTGTTTCGCCAGGGCGGCCCGATCGATGGGCATCTGGCAAACCTCGGCGATGCGCTCCACGCTCCAGTCAGCAAATCCCTCCACGCGGCAGGCGCTTTCCCGGCTGGCGGCCCGCAGGGCGGCGACCAGTTCCTGGTAGGGAGTCCCGAGGACGATGCACTCACCACCGGCGGCGGCACCCAGTTCGCCGGCAGGGAGGATGGCGGCACCCCCGTTCTCCACAACATAGGGATGAACGAGGCCCATCTGCAGGCGCCATTCGCGGGTTTCCGCGGCGGTCTTGCTGGTGCAAAGGATGAGCGGAATTGCTTTTGTTTTCAACAGATCCAGAGCCTGTACCGCTTCACTCCAGGCGTAAGTGTCGTGGTCCAGCAGCGTCCCGTCCAGGTCGCTGATCACAATCCTCATCTCTTTACAGTAGGGGCCGGAGCGGGGCCTTGTCGAATTTCGGGGAGCGGCATGCTTGCCAATCCCGTCCGCATTCGGGTATGCTCAGCATGACCAGAGGATAGGCACTTTTGATGGATTCGGAACACGCAAACACCGAACCCAACCGCGAAGCGCTACGCCAGCAGCTGCAGGCGGCCTTCCCCCGCATCCACCTCGAATTCAACTCCGAAACGAAGAAGTGGTTTCCGAAGAGCGGCTTGCACGGATCCAGGTTCCTCGGTCATGCGGGTTTGAGCGATGGCCAGGCGATCTGGCTTCTGGAGAACCGGAGCCAGGTGTCCGAAGTGGATGTACTTTTGGAGCGCTATCCCCAGACAGAGGACGAGCGGGCTCCCGACCGCCGGCCGTCCTAGGCGATCACCGTTTCGGCGCCCACTCCGCCAGAAACGCTTTCACCCGCTGGACGTTGTAGCCCTTACCCTCTTCCAGAACATCCGTCTCCTGAGACAGAAGCAGTTTCCCGTCGCGGTCCAGGACGATCAGGTGAGGATACCCCTCGATCTTCGGATACAGGGCGAGGAACTCCTTGTTCTCGTTGTCCGGGCTGAAATTCACCTTCAGGAAGACGTAGTTCTTTTCCCTCGACTCGGTCAGCTCAGGGTTGTTCGCGAACAACTGGTCCAGACGGTGGCACCAACTGCACCACTCGCCACCGACGTCCAGCAGGATATTCTTCTTTTCCTTGCGGGCCTGTTCCACCGCGCGCTTCAGATCAGCGGCCGGATTCGCCTTGGGGTCGTAGGGGCGTTCGGCCGCGAGCAGGCAACTGGCGAGCAGGAAAAGAGTAAAAAGGCACTTCATGCCTGGCAGTCTATCACCGCTTCTTATGATGTTTCTTAGCGGTGTGGCCCACCTTTTTGGGTTCGGCTTCCGGTTCGTCCCTGGCGGCGGCGGATGATTTCGCCGCGGCCGGCGCCGGACCGTTCAACTTGCTCATTACACGGTCTTTGATCCAATGGGCATCCCACCACTCAATGGGGTTTACCTGGACGCCATCGATCTGCATCGAGAAGTGCAGGTGATCGCCTCCGGCGAGCCCGGTGGCGCCGCTGCGTCCCAGTTCCCCGCCGCGTTCGACGCTCTGCCCCTTGGTCACTTCGATCTTGCTCAGGTGGCCGTAGATGGATTGCAGGCCGTAGCCGTGATCGACCACGACGCAGTTTCCATAGATGCCCAGCCGATCGGCCCAGACGACCTTGCCGGAGTTCGAGGCCACCACCGGAGCCTGTTTCACCTTGGAAAGGTCGAAGCCCAGGTGGACCTGCTCATCCACCTTCTTCCCGTTGTACTTGTAGGCGCGGACATCGGCAAAGAACGCTTCCACCTTGGAGTTGGATAGCTGCTGGAACGGTGGAGTCCAAAGCATACGCTTTTCCGACTGATCGCGCAGGTCGGCCAGGGTTTTGTTGTTCTGCCTGCGAATCTCGCCATTGATGCGCAGGAAGCGGCCCAGTTTATCGCCGCTGCCGCCGGGGTCGATTTCGCTCACGGCCTTGTCGAGGAACTCATCCGACAGGTCCAGTTCCCGCTTGCGGAACTTTTTCGGGTGCATCTTCACGCGGAAGGGGGCGGTCACTTCCTGCCCGCCCGGGTTGCGGGCAAAGACCAGTGGCCGGGTTTCGGCCGGCACATCCCAGGGGAAGGCAAACAGGCAGAACCGGTCGTTCTCATTCTTGCCGCCGGGCATGGGGAAGCTACGGAAGCGGTAGTTGCCGACCACGACTCCGGCTTCGGTGTAGTAACCGGAGACCGTGAATGTGACCAGTTCGGCGCCGCCCTGATTGATGATGTGCTCCAGGTCGTCGACGCTCAGCCTGGGCGGGTCCATGCTGATGAAGACGTCGTAGCTCTTCGTGTCACTCGAGGAACGTAGGTCGTTGGCGGCTGCTTCGACGACGAGTTTGGCCGGTCCACCCTGGAAGCCCTGCTCCTTCCTGGCGGTCAGGTGCAGGGACTGAGTGGAGGGCGCCAGGTGCTTCTTCCAGAACATCCAGCGGTCCGCCGGCTGCTCCTGCGTGGCAACGCTGCGCGCCTGGCCCTGCGTCAGGACTACCGAAACGAAGCGCACTCCGTGCGGGCTGGTCACTTTGACCGGGACCTGGTTGTCCACGCCCAGTCCCTTGGGTGCCGGAGTCACCTCAACGACAGGAGCCGTGGACAGAAAGAACAGGGTCGCTGGGGCGGCCAGCAGAAGAACCACGAAGATGGCGAGGAGGACGTATTTCACTCTTCCAGCTTACTCATGGCCGGAGGCGCAGGAAATGCGAAGCAGGGAGAGGTTGTGCTGGGGAGGCGAAAGATAAGGCGGACGAGTGGGGCGGTGTCGCTCGTTCACCGGACGAATGGCGCCCGCCCCCGGTTGGTCTCTTAGCTGTAGAGACGGTCCCAACTGCGTTCGTTGTTCCAGTTCTCGGTGGGCTCGAAGTAGCCGGTGCCCGGAGCCAGGTGCTTCTTCACCTCCTCCGGATTGGGCTCCACGCCGAGACCTGGTTTGTCAGGAACAACGGCCCAGCCCTTCTCGTAAACCGGCTGATCGTTGCCGGTCACCAGGTTCTTCCACCACGGCACATCCACCGAGTGGTTCTCCAGGGCAATGAAGTTCTCGGTCGCCGCCGCGCAGTGGACGTTGGCCATGAACGAGATGGGCGTGCCCGCGAAATGCATCGCCATGCCGTGGCCCAGTTCCATTGCCGCGTCACCGATCTTCTTGGTCTCGAGCAGACCGCCCGAGGTCGCCAGATCCGGCTGGATGAGGTCAACCGCGTGGTTGCGGCAGAGTTCGATGAAGGGCTCCTTGAGGTAGATGTCCTCACCCGTGAGAATCGGGATATCCACTGAGTTGGTGATCTGTTTGAGCAACTCAGTCTGTGTCCACGGAACCATGTCCTCGAGCCAGGCCATGTTGTACTTGGTCAGACCCTTGCCCAAACGGATGCACGAATTGACACCAAGATGTCCGAAATGGTCCGCCGCAAGCGGGATGTCCCAGCCGACCATTTCCCGGATCTGCCCGACGTAGTCGCACATCAGGCCGATGCCTTTTTCCGTGATCTCCATGCCGGTGAACATATGGGGCACGAGGGTTGCGGAGCGTTGATTGGTGCCCAGCGGAGCAGAGACGCAGCCCGGGATATTCTCCACGAGATCCACGCCCAGATCCATTTTGAGGAAGGTGAAGCCTTCTTCGCGGCGTTTCTTCAACCGTTCGCCGTAAACCTTCGCGTCGTGCGACTCCGTGGTGTCGCAATAGAGGCGGACCTTGTCGCGAAACTTGCCGCCGAGCATCTGATAAGCGGGCACGTTGTAGGCTTTGCCCGCCAGGTCCCACAGGGCCATCTCGATGCCGCAGACGCCGCCGGCCTGGCGCGCGTGGAAGCCGAACTGTTTGATCTCGCGGAAGATTTTGTCCACGTTGCAGGGGTTCTTGCCCAGCAACCGCGATTTCAGAATCAGGGCGTAGGTCACGCTCGCGCCATCGCGTACCTCCCCATAGCCCGCGATGCCCTGGTTTGTGTCGATGCGGATGATGGGCGCCCGCATCGGCGCGCCGATCACGTGGGCGAAGCGGAGGTCCGTGATCTTCAGGTCGGACGGCTTGCTGGCCGTCTTCACATTGTTCTGATAGGCCTCGATTGTGTCATTCGCCCAGAATGTGCCTAGGGCGGCCGTTCCGGCAGCACCGCCCAGGAATCCACGGCGGCTGAGGCCGCGCCGGTTCTTCCACCATTTTCGAGTCATTTCAATTCCCTCGCGCCTTCATGCGCATCTTCGAACCCTTCGACTCGGCGAATTTGTTGAATTCGTCAACCATCTTCTGCGACCACTGGGCGTCCACTTCGCCCGGCGTGTACTTCTGCTCGCGCAGCATCTGGTGACCCCAGGTGTCGCGGAGTTGCGTCAGTTCACTCTCGTCGGCCACCTTCTCGGCCAGTTGCGCGGGGATGAACGTGATGCCGTCGGGATCGCTCAATACGATGTCGCCGGGCAGTACGGTCACTTCCCCGATCCGGATGGGCACATTGATGCCGGTCAGCATGGCTTCGGCGATGGCGCTGGGATGGAAGTCGCGCGTGTAAACCTGGAATCCGGGGATCTCCAGCAGGCCGGTAGGGTCACGTACCGCGCCGTTCACTACAAGGCCCGTGCCGGTCTTCGTCATGATGGAAGTGCCCAGGTTGTCGCCGATGATGGTGCCGTCCTTGATCTTGCCGTAGAGGTCGACCACCATCACGTCGTCCTTCACCAGGGTGTCGATCACCCAGGAATTCTGTCCGCGTCCGACGCGCCCTTCCTGTTTGCCGTGATCGTTGATGAAGTTATTGACGTCGGGCCGCAGAGGCATGAACTGAGCGGTAACCACCCTGCCTACCAGCCGTTTGCCTGGCGTGACATTCAGGGTCTTCCAGCCGCCTTCAAACTGCAGGTGGTAACCCGCTGCGCGCATTGTGCCCCAGGCTTCTTCCGCGCTTGTCGTCTTGAGCCGCTGCACGACGGCATCCGGCACCTTCGGCCTGCCGTCGGGGAAGCGCTCTCCCTTCCACTCCCGCGTCAGGTCGGCGCGTTGTTCCTTGCTGAACATGCCCAACTGCGCGAACGCCGGACATGCGAGCATAGCCGCGAGTGCGGCGGCAAGCGGTGCGAGTCGTTTCATACTTGCCTGTTCTCCTGTCTGTTATGTCAAAGAATCAAGGCCGGAGGCCGGCCGATTACCAGAAATGATGATTGTGAGCGACCACTCCGGGCAGAACGTAGGCATAGAGCGTCACGATCAGCCCGATCAGCGCCGCCAGGACAAGTCCGTGTTTGAAGACGGCCCGGAAGAGGTCGCCCTCTTTGCCCTCGATGCCCGCCGCGACGCAGGCGATGATGAGCGATTGCGCGCCCACCATTTTGCCCATCACGCCTCCCGTGGAGTTGGCGGCGGCCATCAGCACGGGGCTTAGCCCCAGCTTGTTCGCGGTCACCACCTGCAGATTCCCGAAGAGCGCATTCGAGCCCGCGTCGGTGCCGCTTAAGGCGACACCCATCCAACCGATCAACGTGCCGAAGATTGGGTAGAACACCCCCGTCTTTGTCATGGCCAGCCCCATGACGGCGTCCATGCCGCAGTATCTGACGACGTACGCCAGGCAGATCATGGCCATAATGGCCAGGAATCCGGTTCGCATTCGATAGCAGGTTTTGCGGAAGACCCGGAACGTGACGGGGATCGACAGGCCCAGGACAGGGCCCGTTACGACTCCGGCCAGGAACGTGGCGGTGCCCACTGAGGCCAGCCAGGCGAAATCGAAGATTGCCGGTTCGTTTACGTCCGTGGTCACCACAGGCGCGGTCCGGGTGACCAGCAGATGCAGGCCCGGGACCGGCATCTTGATACTCGTCTCCCCAATCACCTTTTTGACCGGAGGCAGCCCCCAGAGCACGACGAACGCCGCGATCAACAGGAAGGGGGACCAGGCATGAAAGACCTGGGCGGCGGTGTACTTCTTCCAGACGATCTTGGCCTGGCTTCGCTCCTCGGCAAACCGAAAGACCTCCTTCGGCTGCCAGAACTTGAAGAAGACGGCGCAGATCAGCAGTGCGCCCATGCCGCTGACGATATCGACCAGCGACGCGTTCGATGAAGTTCGACCAGAAGAATTGCAGGCCGGCAAAGCCCACGCCCGCGGCCAGGCAGCCCGGCCACACCTTCCAGGTATCCTTCCAGCTCACTTGCGTCTTCACCATCCATAAAGGCAGAATCAGTGCGACGGGAGGCAGGATGCGTCCCATAGTGGCGCTGAGGTCGGATTCCGGCAGCCCCGTCACCGAGGCCAGCGTGCGCACGGGATTGCCCATGCCGCCCCAGGCCACCGGAGCCGTATTCGCCATGAGGCAGACCACTGCCGTTTCGAACGGCCGGAAGCCGAGCCCGATCATCATGGACGCCGTCACGGCGACGGGCGCTCCGCCGCCGCCCGCCCCTTCGAGCACGGCGCCGAATGCGAAGGCAATCAACAGCAGTTGCAGTCGCCGGTCGTCGGTGAGCCCGCCGATGGAGCCCTTGATCGTTTCGAATTGGCCGCTTTCCACTATGAGGTCGTAAACAAAGACGGCCCCCACGACCACCCAGGCGATCCAGAAGGCGGCGAAGACAGCCCCGTGCGCCGTCGCGCCCAGCACCATGGTAGGCGGCATGCGGAAGACGACAAGCGCCACCAGAACCGCAGTGATGAGGCCCGAAATCGCTGCCCAGTGGCCGGCGATCTTCTTGATGGCGAGTAGGTAGAAAAGCACTAGTACCGGAAGCGCCGAGACAATCGTCGAGAGCGCCTCGTTGTTGAGTGGATTATAATTTTGAACCCAAGTCTGCATGGCGGGAGTAGCCGGAACGAAGCGGAATCTTATCACATGCCATCCTTGGGGATAACCGGCGGCAGTTGGACAGATTCAGGCCTGTTTGCCGTGGCATCCTGAAAGCAGGCAATGATTCGATCTGTCTGTGTTTACTGCGGCTCCAGCGGCCGCGCCTCGGAGAGCTTTTTCCAGGCGGCCCGCTCCACCGGACGTGTCCTGGCGGAGCGGGGCCATACGCTGGTTTACGGCGGCGCGCATATCGGACTGATGGGCACATTGGCGGATACCGCCCTTGCACTGAGCGGGCGGGTGGTGGGCGTCATCCCTCAGTCGCTGGTCGACAAGGAAGTAGCGCACAAGGGGCTCACCGAGCAGCATGTGGTCGAGTCGATGCACGTCCGGAAGGCTCTGATGAACGAGCTTTCGGATGCCTTCCTCGCGCTGCCCGGCGGATTCGGCACCCTGGACGAGTTGTTCGAGACGCTCACCTGGGCGCAGTTAAAGTTCCATTCCAAACCGGTGGGGCTGCTGAACATCGACGGCTACTTTGATGGACTGCTTGCTTTCGCGCGCAGGGCTGTCGATGACGGGTTCATTCACCCGGCCCACGTCGAGATGATTTATGTCGGCACGGATCCGGCGAAGCTTCTTGACCAGATGGAGGGGTTCGTGGCGCCGGATGTCACCAAGTGGTGGCGCAAGCCGTAGCTGAGCGCGGCGCCGAATTCATCCTGCTTCCGGAAGCGAGACTCCCGGCACAGGCCCAAAGGCAAAACGGAATCCATTCTCCGCCACGGCCCGCAGATCCGCCTCTCCGAATCCGAACTCATCCCGGGCGATCTCGTACTCCCGTATCAGCGTCGTGTGGAACATCGGCGGGTCATCCGTATTCAGCACGATGGGGACTCCGGCATCATACAACCGCCTCACTGGGTGCTCCCTCATCGAACTCACGGCGCCGGTGCAAACGTTGCTGGAGATCGACACCTCCAACGGGATACGGCGGTCGCGTAGGTGAGCCACCAGCACGGGATCCTCGATCGACCGGATGCCATGACCAATTCGCTCCGCCCCGCATTCCAGAGCCGCCCAAACACTCGCCGGACCCATGGTCTCTCCCGCATGCGGCGCCAGATGGAGTCCGTTTGCCCGGGCATACTCGAACACTTCGTGGAACAGTTCCACCGGGCCGCCCGCTTCGTCTCCACCTACACCAAAGCCCACCACCCCCTGGTCTTTCCGTTCCACGGCCGCGCGCGCCACGGACCAGACGTGCTCGAGCCCGAACTGACGCACGGCGTCAAAGATGAACCGGACGGGTATTGGACCGGACTGGGCTGCCGCCGCAATGGCTTCGAAGATAGGATCCAGCTCCAGTCCGCGCCACAGCACGACGCCCGCGCTTATGTTGACTTCGGCATAGCGAGCCCCCTGCTGTGCCAGATCCTCCAGCAAGCGTCTCGTGATGAGCCCGAAATGTTCAGGAGTCTTCAAGTGAAGATTCACCCACTTGTAGCTCTGCAGGAAACCCAGGAAGTTTTCGTACTGATAGCGCGACCGGATCTCGTCCAGCGACAGCGCGGGTTCGATCTCCTGTAGAGTCTCCGGAGTCACCGATCCTTCCAGGTGAACATGCAGCTCTGCTTTGTCGAGTGAAGACAGGTCCATGAACTGCCATAATAGCCGCATGAAGCCAGGCGAGTTGGACGCCCTTGTCGGCGGGTACCATGGTGATCCGTTCTCCCTTCTCGGTCCGCATCAGGACAAGGATGGCTGGATCATCCGTGCTCTTTTGCCCCAGGCGGCCACCGCTTCCGTGCGGCTGCCGGACGATGCCGTCATTCCAATGGAGCGCCTGCATGAAGGCGGTCTGTACGCGGCCCGGATGAGCGACGACCCCGGAGCTTACCGGTTGCGCATCGAGCACCAGCGCGGCGGTTCCAGCGAGATTGAGGATCCTTACCGGTTCGCCCCTCTGCTCAGCAGCTTTGATCTCCACCTCCATGCGGAGGGCACCAACTACCAGTCGTGGAACAGTATGGGTGCTCACCTCACCGAGGTGAACGGCACCGCGGGCGTGCGCTTTGCCGTATGGGCTCCGAACGCCGAGATGGTCAGCGTGGCGGGCGATTTCAACCAGTGGGATGTCACTCGTCACCCCATGCGCCGGCGCGACAGCGGCATTTGGGAACTGTTCGTGCCGGGCATCGGGGAAGGGGAGATCTACAAGTACTTCGTCCGCTCCCGCATCTACGGTGTCTCGGGGCTCAAGTTCGATCCCTACGGGTTCGCCAGCGAGAAGCCTCCCAAGCAGGCATCCATCGTATGGAATCTCGCCCGCTACCAGTGGTCCGATCAGCAGTGGATGGAGCAGCGCGCCCGGACGCAGTGGCTGGAGCGGCCCATCAGCGTCTACGAACTGCATCTGGAATCCTGGATGCGCAATCCGGACGGCGAGCCGCTCTCCTATCGCGAACTGGCCGCGCACCTCATCCCCTACGTCAAGCGCATGGGGTTCACCCACCTGGAGCTGATGCCCATCGCCGAGCACCCTTATTCCGGCTCCTGGGGCTATCAGGTGGTCGGGTATTTTGCGCCCACCGCCCGCTTCGGCAATCCGGATGACTTCCGCTACTTTGTGGATCAGTGCCACCAGAACGGCATCGCCATCATTGTGGATTGGGTACCTGCCCACTTCCCCAAGGACGCGCACGGTCTGGCCCGCTTCGACGGCACCGCCTGCTATGAACATGACGATCCGCGGCTGGGCGAGCACAAGGACTGGGGCACGCTCATCTTCAACTTTGGCCGGAATGAGGTACGCAACTTCCTCATCTCTAACGCGCTGTTCTGGCTGAAGGAGTATCACATCGATGGATTGCGCGTAGACGCTGTGGCCTCCATGCTCTACCTCGACTATTCACGCGAGGCCGGAGAGTGGATCCCGAACAAGTACGGCGGGCGAGAGAACCTCGAAGCCATCGACTTCCTTCGCAAGTTCAATGAAGAGGCGCATAGCGTGCCCGGCGCCGTCACCATCGCGGAAGAGTCGACTTCCTATGCCGGCGTCTCCCATCCCGTCTACTCCGGCGGTCTCGGTTTCACCATGAAGTGGAACATGGGCTGGATGCACGACATGTTCGCTTATTTCAAGAGCGACCCCATCTATCGCCGCTTCAACCACAACCACATCACCTTCAGCCTGCTGTACGCATTCACCGAGAACTTCGTCCTCCCCATTTCGCATGATGAGGTGGTTCACGGCAAGTCTTCGCTCATCGGAAAGATGCCCGGTGACGAGTGGCAGCGCTTTGCCAATGTCCGCACCTTTCTGGCCTACATGTTCGCCCACCCGGGCAAGAAGCTGTTGTTCATGGGGTCCGAACTGGGTCAGTACGAAGAGTGGAACTGGCAGGGCCAGATCCGATGGGACCTGTTGCAGTATCCGCTCCACCGCGGCCTCAGCGACTTCCTGCGCGAGCTGAACTTCCTCTACCAGAACGAGCCCAGCCTGTATGAGGTGGACTATCACTGGCAGGGGTTTGAATGGATCGACTTCCGCGACGTCGACAACAGCGTGATCAGCTTCATCCGCCGTGCCAGGAACCACGAGAACTTCCTGGTGATCGTCTGTAATTTCACGCCGGTGGTGCGGCATAACTACAACGTCGGCGTGCCCACGGGCGGTGTGTACCAGGAGATCATGAATAGCGACTGGTCTCACTTCGGAGGCAGCGGTGTCTGCAATCCCGGAGATTTACGCTCCAACTCCGGCAAGGTGCAGGGCCGCGACAATTTCATCAGTATTACCCTGCCACCGCTGGCTGTAACAATTTACCGGCGCGTCGGCTGAACCCGCTCCGCCGGCACAACTCTACCCGCGCGGCCAGGAACTTCGCACAGGCCTCTGGAGTCTACTTTCGTGACCGAAAGGAGAAAGGAGGCAAAATGAGCCCGCGGGCGCCGGCGTCACCGCCGATCGTCTACCGAATCCTGCTCCGGTTGGCCAGTTTTCTGTGTCCCGCTCACGCCCGCCCGGCCTGGCGGAAGCAGTGGGAGTCCGGCCTTCGCGACTGGTGGATTCTCGCCGAACGCGGCGAACTCACCAATGAAGCCTCGGCTCTGGCTGCCCGCTACTGTCGTGGCGCCTGGGCCGACGCATTGGAACTCCGTTTCCGGCGGGAGCAGATTCTGCACGCTCTTCGAGGACCCTGGTTTCCCATCATTTGCTCCGCCGCGATCATCGTGATGACGGGTGCTCTCTCCCGTGGATTCCAGGTAGTGCGCCGCGTGGTGGAACTGGCCAGGCAGGCACAGCCTCTACCGGTTACGCTCCGTCCGCATATCCACTACGATCCGCGCGGAGACATTGTTGCCGCGTATCTCGCGCCGCTGGCCCTGGCCTTGATGATCGCCGCCATGCTGCTGCTCATCAGCCGGCCCCCGGTCCGTCAGTCCGGCTGGTGGTACTGGATTCACCTGCTGGTCAAGACCGTGTTCGTGCAGTTGGCCATTGTGGTGCTCTGGTTCGAGGGCGGTGCCGGCCTTCGCTCCGTCATCCGCTCCGAAGCGCTGCGCGTTCTCGGCGGCGGTCTGGTGCTCGGCATCGTCTTTATTGCCCTCTTTGGCGCGGCGACGCGATGGTGCATTAACGATCAGCGGCGCCGGTGCCCGGTCTGCCTGCGCCTGCTCGACATGCCGGTCTCCGTCGGCTCCTGGGGCAGTGTCTTCGAACCCGCTACAACGGAGTTTCTCTGCGCCGGAGGTCATGGCTCTCTATCGTTGTCCGAACGGGATAATACAGGACCCGACCGTTGGACCACGCTCGACGCCTCGTGGCGTGAACTCTTCGAGGGCGCCTCATCGCCCGAAGCCCGCTAAGCAAGCTGGCCGTGAGCGTTGCTTCCCGGCAGCCAGCCGACCCAGCTATCGTAGGTAAGGTAGCTGAAATTGGTTGTCTGCATGTTCTTTCATAGATTGCGAAGTCTGTTTTCCTTCTTCGTCCTTTGCCTTGTTCCTCAGGTTCTCTGTGGGCAGAGGGTTGTGATGGTCTCGTTGGACGGGCTGGGATACCAGGCGCTGACGACCGATCCGGTCGCCCGGGAACTGACCGTCCTGCACGATTCCATCCTTAGCGGCGCCAGCGCCGCCGGTATGCAGGCGGCGTTTCCCTCCACGACGGCGAACTCCCACGCGGCGCTCTGGACCGGCTGTTACGGCGACGTCAACCATATCACCGCCAACAATCCGCCGCTTTTGCCGCGGGCCAGCCGCACCATCCTCGAGCGTGGCAACGGCTTTCTCGCTACCCAACTGGACTCCGAGGCCATCTGGGTGACCGCCGCGCGCGAAGGCCGATCCGCCGTGGCGCATCAGCCCACGCAAGGCTATCCTTTTACACCCATGAATTCGGGCCATGGAGCCATCGTCCTCAACGGGTATCAGACGCGCCTGCTGGCGCCTCACGCGCTGTTCACGGCCAGGAACACCGACGTGCAGCCGGACGGGTCCATCCATATCAAGCATGGGCCCCTGTCGCTTCGGGCCGAACGCCGCAACGGGGCGTTGCGTATCTCCCTCCCGGGTTCCAAGGAGTTTGTGGATGTCCGCCCGGCCGCCGTGGAGACAGAACTGCCCCGGCAACGGCCGCTGGCCCGCTATTTCAGTCCCGGTCTCACTGTCAGCCAGCCGGTTTCCGCTGTGCTCTACTTTCGCCTGTTCGAGCTGACTCCCAACTCGTTTCGTCTCTACGTTTCGCCTTTGCAGGAACTGGCCATGACGGAGCCGCTGCCCGCCCTGTACCGCCAGGCGCGGCGGCTTTATCGGCAATGGTCCTGAAGCGCTGATGCAGCAGGGCACTCTCAGTGAACCCGAATATCTCGAGGCCGTCGAACTCGTCATCCGCCAGATGACGCGGCATGCCGCTTGGCTTCATGCACACTACCAGCCACGCTTCTTCCAGAGCTATCTGCCCTTTCCCGACGAGTTTGAGCACGCGTGGTTGGCTGCTTCCCGCAACGGCCAGAAATCCGTCGACGAGTACCGCCGCTGGGGCTATATCGCCGTCAACCGCGGGGCGGCCGAGTTCGCCAGGCTGGCTCGCAAATCGGATCACCTGCTGTGGGTTTCCGACCATGGCATGGCGCCGGTGACCCGCTACGTCTCGGTCCATGAGTTGCTGCGGCGGGCCGGGCTGGGAGACAAGGCATCCTATCTCTACAATTCGATTCTCGTGAACACAGCGGACTGGAGAAACGGAAACGTCCCGTTGGCAGAGCGTTCGAAGGTTGTGGAGCAGATCCGGCAGGCTTTGGCTGGGGTCCAGGAGAACGGCAAACCCGTGTTTACCGCGTTCTTCACTCCCGAGCGCGATGGTGCCAGGTTCGGCATCGGGGGCCCCAACGGAGGGGATCTCTATTTTGACCTTGCCCCTGGCTATGCCGCCTCGGGCCGGCCCAATCCGGCGCTGTTCGAGGCGAACACCAAGCCGAGAGGCGTCCACGGGTTCTTCCCGCTCCGGCCCGAAATGCTGGCGGTCTGCATTCTGCGCGGCCCGAGGGTCAAGCCGGCCACGGCGTGGCCCATGATCCGCTCCATCCAGGTTGCGCCGCTCGTCGCCGATCTGCTGGGGATCGCTCCGCCGCCCAACGCCAAGGCTGCCTCCCCATTGCGCTGACGGAGCGGCGAACGCCTCGCCGGATGTCGGAAAGCGATCACGATACAATTAGAGGCCAGAAGATGCAGTTCAGCTCTGGGCCGGCTGATTTTCCGACTACGCATTGGACTCTGGTTGCCGCCGCGGGCGATCACGAAGCACCGGAAAGCCGCCGTGCGTTAGCGTCGCTCTGCGAGGCCTACTGGTATCCGCTCTATGTCTACGCCCGCCGGCGCGGCGACTCGCCCGAAGAAGCTCAGGACCACACTCAAGAGTTCTTTACCCGCTTCCTGGAGCGCGACTACTTCGACCGCGCCGACCCCGACAGAGGCCGCTTCCGGTCGTTCCTGCTCTCATCCTTCAAGTACTACCTGTGCGACGAAGCCGGACGCGCCCGCGCCCAGAAACGCGGCGGCGGCGTGGCGACTCTTCCCTTCGAGTTCTCCAAGGGCGAGGAGATGTATGGGCTGGAGCCCGTCCACAACGAGACGCCCGAGCGTATCTATGAGCGCCGGTGGGCGCGGACTTTGCTCGACCGCGTGATCGACAGCCTGCGCGAAGAATTTGTCAGGCACGGACGGCTGGAGCATTTCAACCGGCTGAAGGCCTGTCTGCAAGGCGACTTCGACGTGCCCTACGCGGAACTGGCGCGCCAGCTGGAAACGACAGAGGCGGCATTGAAGGTCGGCATTCACCGGCTGCGAAAACGCTACCGCGACCTCCTGCGGTCGGAAATTGCGAACATCGTGGCCGATCCGGCGGATATTGATGAGGAGTTGCGTTACCTGATCGCCGCCCTGGCGGTTAAGAATTGAACCCATCGCAAGGATGCCCATTGTTTTACGAATGGAGCGACTAAGTGGAACTCTGTCGCAAATGCGGCATTGAACTCGATCCGGATGGGACATGCGCCGCCTGCATGCTCGCCGGCGCGCTCGATTCCGTGACGACACCCTCCGGAGGCGGCCAGCACGGCACCGGCGGCGCCGGCGAACCGGTGGATGCGTTGGAGTACGACAGCTTCGGCCCGTATCGAATCCTCCGGGTGCTTGGCGAAGGCGGCATGGGCGCGGTTTACCTCGCTGAGCAACTCCATCCTCTGCGCCGTCAGGTTGCGCTGAAGGTGGTGAAGCTGGGTGTCAGCTCTCATCAGGTGTTGTCACGGTTCGACAACGAACGGCAGACGCTGGCCCTGATGGACCATCCGAATATCGCGCACGTCCACGACGCGGGCGTGAGCGAAAAAGGGCGCCCTTACTTCGTCATGGAGTATGTCGATGGGCTCCCGATTACGCTCTACTGCGACCAGCACCGGCTGAGTACGAGGGAACGGCTGGAACTGTTTATTCCCGTCTGTCTCGCGTTGCAGCATGCGCACCAGAAGGGTGTTATCCATCGGGACATCAAGCCTTCCAACGTCATGGTGACCGTGGTGGACGGTCATGCCGCGCCCAAGGTGATCGATTTCGGGATTGCTCGAGCCACTGAGCAGCAGGCCACTCCGGAAGGCTACACGCAACTGGGGCAGTTCATGGGTACGCCCGAGTACATGAGCCCGGAGCAGGCTGACCTGGTGACGGGCGACATCGATACCCGATCCGATGTGTACTCCCTGGGCGTTCTGCTCTACGAGTTGCTCATCGGGGCCGTGCCCTTCGACGCCGCGCGGCTGCGAAAGGCGAGTCTCACCGAACTTCTGCGGATCATCCGCGAGGAAGACGCGGTCCCGATGACTCTCAAGCTCACCAGGATGGGGCAGACCGCCGACGAGGTCGCCGGCAGACGCAGAACCGATCCCTCTACGCTGCGCCGCCTGGTGCGTGGCGATCTGAACTGGGTGGTGAAGCGCGCGATGGAGAAGGACCGCCAACGCCGCTATCCCGCCGCCTCCGATCTGGCTGCCGACATCCGCCGCGATCTGGATGATCTTCCCGTGATGGCCGGGCCGCCCGGCGCTCTGTACCAGGCCCGAAAGTTCGTCCGGCGCTACCGGAGATCCGTCATCGCGGCCGCCGCTGTTCTGGCGGCGCTGATCGCGGGCATCTTCGCTACTACCTGGCAGGCGGCGATTGCGAGGCGGGAACGGGCTGAAGCCGTCGCGGCTCGCACCTTGGCCGAAGCTCGGTTGGACGATGTCCATGCCCTGGCCGAAGCCATGCTCTTCGAGATCAACGACGATGTGAAGGACCTCGCCGGAGGCACCAAGGCGCGCGAGGCGCTGGTCCGCCTGGGGCAGCGCTACCTGAACAAAGAGGCGGCTCTCGCGCAAACCAGCCCGGGGCGCAGGCAGGAACTGGCTGAGGCGTTCCTCAAGATGGGGGACTTGCAGGGCGCTCCCGGCGAATCGAATCTTCGGGATGTCAGCGGGGCCCGCCAGAGCTATAGCCGGAGTGTGGCGATTTTGGAAAAGGAGACCGCCGCCTACCCTCGCCAGGCGAAGCTCCGGCACCTGCTCACCCGCGCCTATGTCCGGCAGGCTCAGCTCGAGGAATCGGCTTCGGCCGCTAGAACCTTTGGCTCGGTGGTTCACACCTTCGCCACCTCGTGGGCGCAACTGGACGAACTGGAGCCTTCCGTCCGGGCGATGCTGCAGCAGGCTTCCGCCTCGGCCGGCATCTACACCGCGCAATGGCCTGCCGATCCTCAGGGGCTGCGCGATCGCGGCGATGTCCTGCAGGCGATGGGGGAATACGCTCCGGCCGTCGCACTGCGCGAGCGCATTCTGGCCGGCAACCCCGGTGATCCGGCCCTGCGGTGGGAACTGGCGCATGCCCAGCTCGAGCTGGGTTCTTCGCTCGTGCTGAAGAACCGCCGCGAGGCGCTCCAGTGGCTGCAGAAGTGTGTGGATTCCTGTGAGAGGCTCAACCGGGAGGACCCGGCCAAAGTCCAGTACCAAAGGGACCGCGCCGTCGCCCTGGGCACCATGACCCGCGTGCTCCTGAATCTGAGCCGGTTGAGCGAGGCGGTCTCCAGCGCGCGGCAATCGGTTTCGATTCTCGAGCAGCTCACTGCCTCCGACCGGCGCAACGCCAGCTTCCGCCTGGATCTGAGCGCCGCCCGGGTCGCTCTTTCCAACGCGCTCTACGACAGCGGATATGCTCAGCAGGCGTTGGAGAATGTGGCCCTCGCAGCCGCCGTCCAGGAGGAGCAGGCGTTACGGTTTCCCGACAATCCCGATTTTCCCCGGCAGGCCGCCTACCACCATCGAAACGCCGGCCGGTTCAAGGGGTATATGCGGGATTTCCGCGGTGCGCTGGATGCCTATCGCAAGGCCGAGGCGATCGACCGCCGCCTTGTGGCGGCCTACCCCCGTCGCTTCGAACTGCGGGAAGCGCTCCGCGCCGATCTCGATTCCATCGCCGCCGCATTCCTCGGCTTGGGTGATCACGCGTCCGCCTTACAGGCCTACCGCGATGCATTTGCCTCCGTGAAACCGGAGAGTTCAGGCCCGCCGGCGCCCGAGAGTCTGGTGAGTCTCGCGGCGGCTCATCAGGGACTGGCCAATGGCCTCAGGTCCATGCTTCGCTGGAAGGAAGCTATTCAGGAGCAACGCCTCGCCGCGGAGATCTGGCAGCGCCAGGTAACCGGGAAACCCGAGCACCAGGGTTTACAGCGCGCGCTGGCCCGCTCACTGGAGGATCTGGCGCGCCTTTCCGAGGGCAGCGGAGATTTTCAGTCCGCCGTGGCGACTGCCGCCAAGGCCCGGCCGTTCCTCGAAGCCGATTTCGCCGCGCATCCCCAGGACGAGTCGGCGCTCACTGAACTGCGCAACGCCCTGCTCTGTCTGCGAGCCGAGTATCTGCGAGTCGCCGATTATGACAAGGCCATCGCCGCGGCCCGGCAGGTGGTGGCGATGACCCTGCGCACAGGTGTCATCAGCAGAACCTCCGCGAATCGCGACCTCGGCAACGCACTGCTCTCCTCCGGCCGCCGGGAGGAGGCGCTGGCCGCGTACCGGCGGGCTCTTCCGATTCTGGATGAGACTACGGCCCCTCCCGGCGCCGGTCCGTCGAATCCCATTGAACGGGAACCCTCGCCCTACTACCGCCACGAACTGGCGTCCAGCTATCTCTCCCTCGTTTCCGAGTTCATGTCCGCCCGCCGCGAGGAAGAGGCCGCCGCGATCCTCCACCGGATTGTGCCTGTCCTCGAAAACCTGGCTCGCGACAATCCCGGCAATCAGCTCTACCGCGATACACTCCTGCGCGCCTATCGTGCCTCGGCCGCCGTATTTCTTCAACTGGGCGACGCCGGTCGGTCCCTCGAGTTCGAGCAGAAAGGACTGAAGCGGGAACCCGCGCCGGCGACATCGCGGGAGGCCGCCGAACGGGCCGTCCGTCTTGCCAGGACCGGCTCGCTGGAGCTTCGTCTTGGATCGCGCGACGCAGCCCAGGCGAGCTGGCGGGAAGCGCTGGCCGGGTTTCAGCAGTCCGCCCGCGATTCCCTCCGGCAGTGGTCCTCCAGCCAGGAGGATTTGAGTGTTCTTGAGACGCTCCGCCTCTCGGAACGTGGGGGCGACTTCACCCTGGAACGGCTGGGCGATGCGCGTCAGGCCCAGCAGCACCGCGAATCCACCTATCAGCGCGCGGTCACCGGCAAAGACGGCGGATTGCCGGCCAGCCAGGCCGACGCCGCATCAGGCCTGTGGAGGATCTCCGGGGAGAGCGGCGATTTCCGGCCCTTCTTCCAGGGCAGCCGTCCCTCTGGTGACCAGTTGCGGGCCGTCCTGGCCCATGGTTTCAGGAATCAGACGGAATTGCTGTCAGTGCTAGGAAGCCCGGCTGGGCTGATTCTGGAATCCTCTGCCCGGGCCCTTGAGTTCAGCCGTAATTCGGTAGCGGCCAACTCTTCTTCAGAGAACAACCTGCTCCGCGCGCAGGCTCTACTGGCTCGCGGCGACGCCTTCCGCGCCGCGGCCCGTTCCGCCCAGGGCGCCGATGCCGTCTCCTCCTACGAAAACAGCCGTGCCGCCTACGAGGAGGCGCGGCAGATTCTCGCAACCCTCAGGCAGTCCGGCGGGTTGGCGGATGCGCGCCGCTCCGATCTGATTCGTGCCTCCAACAGTCTGGCCGACGCCGTGGAGCGGCTGCAATCCGCCCGCGATGCCCAGGTCCGTTCCAGCCGCTAGCAGTCGCCCCTCACCCCGACAAATCCTTTTTCAGGGCCGCTGTAACCTTTCCCCGCTTTTTTCTTATTGAGGACCAGAGGGATGCATTCCGTCGGCCGGCGCCGCTTGAAAGGCGAGCAACGTTCAGAAAGGGGCATCAGGAGGATCTTCATGTCGACCGTAACTTCCGCACTGAGTGGACTCAGGTCCAGGTTTGTTCAAAAGTCTCAGCCGTCGGCCCATCCGATGCAGATTCGGAACAAGTTCTACAAGGACCTGCGGGAGTTCACTGCCTGGGAGCCGTGGGGAGAGCGCCTCGACCATCACGATGGGAACAACGAATACATCGGGATCACCGGGATGTTCGTCAAGCAGTTCAACTACTCCTCTGAGCTGCAGAAACTCATCGATTACGGCTGGAGACCCGCCGTCGCGTCCAGGCCCGCCACACCTTCGCTCCAACCACGCGCAGTCACCATCGGCGGTGGCCGCAAAGGAACCGAGATCCCCTCCACCTTGCGGACCGGCTTCAAACGCCCGGCCGGCATGCTCAACGCCTGGGATCACATGCAGCTCTTTGAGCAGGTGGGCGCCTACTCCTTCCGCGGCGACCGCCGGAAGCCCGAGGAGATTCGCGCCGCCCGCGGTTTTCAGCCGCCCGCGGCCCGCACGGACTCCGCCTACATGAAGGCGATCGCCATTGAGTTCGTCGGCTATCTGAAGCGCCGCGCCATTCCCGGCATTAACATCCCCACCGAGGAAGACATGGCCGGATACCTCATCAACAAGGTTTCGCTCGCTGACCGGAAACTCCTGACCGAGTACCACTACTGGCGTCAGGTCCTCTCCAACGAACGGATGCACCTGCAGGGCATGACCGACGACTCCTTTCTGAAAGGCTACATCTCCACCACTCGCGAGATTAACAAGGCGCGGGAAGCCGCCGATGGCACCGCCGGTGGCGCTCACGCCAAACCGAGAAACCAGGACTTCATGGAGTACGCCCGCGAAGTCACTCTTGGTTTCTGGGTCTATGCGCTGCGGGTCGAATCCGGGTTCCTCATCAAATCTGGCAGAGGCGGAATCACGAAGCAGGAAGCCGAGATCGCGCACCTTGGCCCCTTGGAGTGGAAGGACGTATACGGCTTCGCCGGGACTGGCGCCCTGGGCGAGAGTACCGTCTATCTCCGGAACATGTTCCAGCAGCAGGACTACAAGGCTTTCCGGCAGGTGCTGGCGCAGCTCTCATCCATCGTGGGCTCGGTGCCCGAAGGCCACCGCCTGGAGGATGGGAACCTCGTCAAAACCTCATAGTTCGGCGGCGCGGGCTGCCGAACCCATTGAGTGACGGGGTCGGAGGTGCCTGGCGCAGGGGGCGATCGCTGCGATCCTCTCTCTCATTGGGGAAGACGAGGGGGTCGCCTGGCGGGTGGGGGCAGTACCGGACCTGGAGTAACCATGATCCTGAAACAGTATTATCTGGGCTGCCTCGCGCACGCTTCCTATCTCCTCGGAGATGAGGAGAGCGCCACGGCCGTCATTGTCGATCCGCAGCGCGACATCCAAAAGTATCTGGCCGATGCCGAAGCTCTCGGTCTCCAGATCCGTCACGTCTTTCTCAGCCACTTCCACGCCGACTTCCTGGCCGGCCATCTGGAACTGCGCGACCAGTGCGGCGCAACCATCCACCTGGGCGCCCGCGGGCAGGCCGAGTACGCCTTCACGCCGATGAAGGATGGCGACACGCTGGAGTTCCCTGGACTGCGCCTCCAGGTGCTGGAAACGCCGGGTCACACCATCGAGTCGATTTCGATCCTTGTCTTTGACCTGCGGAAGGATCCGGCGCAGCCGCATGCTGTTCTCACGGGCGACACGCTGTTCATCGGCGATGTCGGTCGCCCCGACTTGCGTGCCTCCCTCGGCTGGACCGCCAACGATCTCGGTTCCCACTTGTACGACTCCATCCACGGCAAGCTCCTGGCCCTCCCTGATGACGTACTCGTCTACCCGGCCCACGGAGCCGGATCGCTTTGCGGCAAATCGCTATCCTCCGAGACCGTCTCCTCCCTCGGCACACAGCGGCGTATGAACTACGCCCTTCAGCCGATGTCGAAGGAAGAGTTCATCCGGCTCGTGACGGCCGACCAGCCCGACGCGCCACCCTATTTCACTTATGACGCCATCCTGAACACGCGGGAGCATGCCACGCTGGATCGCAACCTGGAACAGGTCCTCCACCCCATCGAACTGGAAGAGGTCCTTTCCATGGGCGACGCCGGGGCGCAGATTCTCGATGTCCGCGATCCGGCGGAATACGCGAAAGGCCACCTGGCCGGCAGCATCAATATCGGACTTGGGGGCCAGTACGCCACCTGGGCCGGCACCGTGCTCGACCGCGCCAAGCCTATCGTGATCATCGCGGAGCCAGGCCGCGAACAGGAGGCCGCGCTGCGGCTGGGCCGCATCGGCTTCGATCATGTCAAAGGCTATCTGGATGCCGGAATGGCTGCGCTGGCGGAGAGGTCCGACCTGGTCTGGCCCACGGAACGGGTCAGTGCTCCGGTCGTCGCGGAAGAGTTGGCCGGCGCAAATCCGCCCCTTCTTCTCGATGTGAGGAATCCGCGCGAGTGGGCCGCCAAGCACATTGATGGCAGTCTGAATGTGCCGCTCAACCACCTGCAGGAGCGTCTCGCGGAGCTTCCGCGCGACCGCCGCATCGCCGTCCATTGCGCCGGCGGTTACCGGTCCTCCATCGCCGCCAGCATTCTGCATCAGAATGGAATTACGCACCTGATTGAAATGGCCGGCGGTCTTGCCGCCTGGGAAGCGGCCAGTCTCAAACTGGCGCCCGCCGCGCTTTGATCTTCCACACACCCGATTTCCGATCGACACAGGAGAATTTCTATGAGCCTCCGCATCAATGACGTAGCCCCGGACTTTTCCGCTGAAACGACGCAAGGTCCCATCAGCTTCCACGACTGGATTGGTGATGGTTGGGCGATCCTCTTCTCCACCCCAAGGACTTCACCCCGGTTTGCACCACCGAGCTCGGTTACGTGGCCCGGCTGCAGCCCGAATTTGCAAAGAGAAACTGCAAAGTCATCGGCTTGAGCGTCGACCCCGTCGCCAATCACGGCAAGTGGGCCGCCGACATTGAAGAGACGCAGGGTTACGCCGTGAACTACCCGATGATCGGCGACCCCGAGCTCAGCGTGGCAAAGCTCTATGACATGCTGCCCGCCGACGCTGGAACCACTTCCGATGGCCGCACGGCCGCCAATAATGCCACCGTGCGCACCGTCTTCATCGTCGGGCCCGACAAGAAAATCAAGCTGATGCTCATCTATCCGATGACCACCGGACGCAACTTCGACGAAGTGCTGCGCGTGCTGGATTCCATGCAGCTCACCGCGGCCCACAAGGTCGCCACTCCGGTGAACTGGAAGCAGGGGGACGACGTGATCATCGTGCCCGCCGTCTCCGATGAGGAAGCCAAACAGAAGTATCCCAACGGCTGGAAGACCTTGAAACCCTACCTGCGGATTGTGCCGCAACCCGAATAAATCCCACCTGCGAGCCTCTCCCGCTTCCTCCCCGTAGAGGGGCCCGGGGAAGCGGGAGCGGTCCTGCCGGGCCGGCGTCCGCCCAACCCTATGCCTCTCTTCATTGTTCGACACCAGCACGATCCGGCCAGTTGCCCGGCGGCCGATCCGTATCATGGCGCCAGCCTCCTCAACCACCTCAGCCGCCCCAACGTCCGGAAACACGGCATCACCATGCAGGCGGAGGCCGTGGTGCGTGGCGAACACACCGTCTACATGATCGTTGAGGCGCCTGGACGCGACCAGGTTCTCGACTTCATGGCGCCCTTTGCCCTGGCGGGCAGCCTGGACGTCTACCCTGCTTCCACCTGTGCCGGCGTTGTCTCCCGTGGTGGATGCGGGGCGCAGGATTTGGCTCAGGAGGGGGCCGTCCCCGCTCTGGATCCGGAAGAGGCCTGTCAGCAGGCGATCGAGGACGGGCTAGTGGTCCATCGAGCCCATCCTCTCAATGGCGAAATCTCCATCCCCGACCTCATCGGGGGCGTTGTCATGCCTAACGCGCGATTCTACATCCGCAACCACTTCCAGATCCCGAAACTCAATCGGGATACCTGGCGTCTGCGGGTGCATGGCCTGGTCGACAACCCGCTCAGCCTGTCCTGGCGGGACCTCGCCAACATGCCCTCCCAGGCGAAACTGGTGACCCTGGAATGTGCGGGCAACGGCCGTTCTACCCTGGAGCCGAAGACAAGCGGCGAGCAATGGAACCTCGGCGCGGTCAGCACCGCGGAATGGACTGGCGTACCCCTGCTGGAGGTTCTCAATCGCGCCGGCCTCCAGGCGGGCGCGCAGAGCATTGTCTTTCGCGGGGCCGATAGCGGGCTGGTGGAAGGCCACGCCGACCCCGTCTACTTCGAGCGCAGCCTGAGCCTCGACGAGGCCCGATTCTCCGAAGCCCTGCTGGCCTATGCCATGAACGGTGAAGCACTGCCCCTGCAGCATGGCTACCCCCTGCGCATGATTGTCCCGAGTTGGTATGCCGTGGCTTCCGTCAAATGGCTGACCGAGATTGAGGTCATCGACGGGCCATTCGAGGCCTTCTACCAGACGGAACGTTACTACATCGATCGAATGGTTGATGGGCGCGTGGCAAGGGAGCCCGTGCGGCTGCAGCGCGTGCGCAGTCTGATCACGGAACCCGCTGAGCAATCGTCTGTCGAGCGCGGCGAACTCTTGGTGCGCGGGGTAGCCTGGTCCGGCGCGGCGCCCATTGCCGGAGTGAAGGTCAGGGTCAACGACGGCCCCTGGCAGGAGGCCCGCCTGCTGGGTGAGCGGAAACGCCATAGCTGGCAGTGGTGGGAACTGCATACTCATGTGGACGCGCCTGGCAACTGCGTGATCCGGGCCCGTGCCACGGATCTCGACGGCCGCGTCCAACCGGAATCACCCGAATGGAACCACTTCGGCTACTGCAACAACGCGCTTCGGCCTGTGCAGATCAAGGTTTGTTGACTGAGTTCCGCGCCTGACAGAGTTTACCTGCGCCACCCTGTGTGACCGCGGTCTCATCGCATGCGTTAGCATAATCTCCAATGCCAAAGACTCTCCTGGCCATGGGGGCCCATTACGACGACTGCGTCTTCGGAGTGCCCGGCATCATGCTCCAGGCCGTCCAGCAGGGCTGGCGCGTGGTGATCGCCGCCCTCATTGGCGACTACACCAATTGGGCGCCGGTGAAGGGCAGGGAAAAGGCACTCGTGGACGGCTCGAAACAGCTCGCTTACCACTATGGTGCCGAGATGCGCTTTCTCGACTTCTCCTCGCACATGTTCGATGTCACCACGCCAGCGAAGCAGAAAGTGGCCGAACTTGTGGCGGATGTAAAGCCCGACATGGCGATCATCCTCTGGCACAGCGACACCCACGATGACCACCGCGTAGCCTCTCCACTCTGCGAGATTGCCGTCAAGAACGCGAATCAGATTCTGGGCCGCACCGACGCCGTCGCGCCGCGCCAGATCTACTACTACGACAACGGCCCGCGTCACACCCGCGGCTTCGAGCCCGACACCTTCGTTGACGTCTCCGCCGAATGGTCCGGCGCCAGCGAATGGTTAGGCAAGGTGATGGCACTGATGCGCAACCAGCCGTACGACCCGGCCCAGCGCGACTCCGCCGTTGAACTCAAGACGGCCATCGCGGCCTATCGCGGCGCCACCTGTGGAGTCCGGTATGCGGAAGCCCTCAAGGCCTATGACCAGCGGCCGGTAAAGCTCTTCACCTAGCGTGTTACTCGTGCCGCAACGCGGTGAGCGGATCCACCCGGCCCGCCTGTCGCGCCGGCAGATACCCGGCGGCCAGCGCCACCAGTCCCAGCAGCGAGGCTGCAATCAGTTGCGATACCCCATCCGCGGGTGTCACTCCGAATAGCATCGATTTCGCCGCGTGGGAAACCAGCACGGAAACCGGGATCCCCACAGCCAGGCCAAGCGCGATCACCGCCAAGGTCCGGCGAAGGATCGACCACGCCACCTGGCCCGGCATCGCGCCCAATGCCATGCGCACCCCAATTTCGGGCGTCTTCCGGGCCACGGAATACGACAGCACCCCGTACAGACCCACCGCCGAGAGCAGCAGCGCCAGCAGACCAAATGCCGTTGCCAGGGTAGAGATCAGCCGCTCCTGGATCAACCATTCATCCATCTGCCGGGCCAGCGTGCCGCTGCGCAGGATGTGAACGTCCGGCCCCAGGCCGCGCAGTCGGGCCAGCACCGCCGGCAGCACCGGCTCGGGATCACCTGCCGTCTTAACGCTCAAGGTCTGGCGCGCGCCCATGTCCATCGGCTGCCGGATCGAGATATACAGGAACCTCCGAGGTGCCCGCCTCAGATCCTCCTGCATCACATCGGCCACCACGCCTATGATCCGCAGCGTTCGCCGGTTCATCACCACATCGACACCAATCGGATCCTTGTCGCCAAAGAAGTGCTTGCGTGCGCTTTCGTTGATCACACCGACGTATGGCGTGCCTGTTCGGTCGCGGTCGGTGAAGTCCCGCCCGCGCAGCAGCGAAATACCAAGGGTCCGGAAATAGCCGTCACTGGCGGTAATCAGCCCGATGCTGTGCGCTTCGCGTGACTCCGACTGGAACCCCGGAGCATCGAAGGCGACACCCCTGCCGTTCCCATCCAGTGGAGTCATCGACGACAACGCAGCCGCCTCGACGCCGGGCAAAGACCGCACCTCCGGAAGCAGCCGGTTCCACAACGCTGTCCGGTCCTCCGCCTCCGGGTAAGAGTCATGCGGTAGATGGACACCCACCAGCGCAATCCTGTTCGCACTGAATCCCATATCCTGCCGGTGGAGATTCTGGAGTGTACGGAGAAAAAGGGTCGCGCCCACCAGCAGGATCAGCGATAGCGCCACCTGGAACGCCACCAGCATTTGACCCAGGCGCCCGCCGCCACGTGATAAGGTTGTACGCCCGCCGTCCTTCATGGCGCTGTTGGGATCCGATCGTAGGGCGTGCAGCATCGGGGCCGCGCCAAACAGCAGCGAGGCCAGCAGCGAGGCGCCCACCGTAAAGCCCAGCACGCGCCAATCCCAATGCACTTCCAATTGAATCGGCCGTGCTCCCCCTGCAAAGAACGACGTCAGCCCGCGCACCGCCCACCAGGCCAACAGCAGACCGGCCACCGCGCCGGCGGCGAACAGCAACCCCGTCTCCGTCAGCAGCTGCCGGAATAGCCGCCCGCGGCCTGCTCCAATTGCCACCCGCAGCGCAAACTCACGCGCGCGCTGCGCGGATCGCGCCAGCAGAAGATTCGTAATGTTGGCGCACGCGATCAGCAGCACCAGCCCCACTACGGTCATTAACGCCCACAGCGGCTTTGAGAAACGATGCCGCAATTCGTCCAGTCCCTGCGAGGCGGGCGCCAGTTCCATATGGTGAAAGTTGTTGCGCCTCATCTCGGCTGGAACCGGGAACTCGTCCATGAACGTTTGGAAGATACGGTCCGTCTCCTGGCGCGCGACCTGCGGATTCACCCCGGGCTTGAGCCTGGCCACCGCACTGAACCACCAGGATCCTGTGTCCTTCAGCATGTTGTCGTCCAGTGACATGGGAATCGTGAGATCGTCGCTACGGCCCGGCAACAGGCCATGAAATTCCGGAGCCATCACTCCGACAATCGTGAACAACTGCCCGCCCATCACGCCATCCCACTTGAACGTCTTCCCAATCGCGCTGGAGTTGCCGCCGAAACGGCGCTGCCAGAAGTCGTGGCTGATGACGGCCACTGGTGGATCCAACCTTGCGTCTTCCGGGGTCAGTAGCCGGCCCGCCGCTGGTTTGATGCCCAACACTCGGAAGTAATCGCCGGAAACCCGCGCCGCATTCACCTGCTCGATGGGGCCCTCAAAACGAATCCCTACATCGGTGTTGGTGAACGCCGCCATGCCCGCATACGATTGCGTGCCCGTCCGGAAGCGCTCGAAGCATGGATACGGCGGAGCAGGCCCCCGGCCCTTGGGTCCTGAAGCCGCCAGGAACACCAGTTGCTCCGGCGACTGCACCGGCAGAGCCCGCAGAAGCACCGCATCGATCAGGCTGAAGATGGCCGTGTTCGCGCCCATGCCCAGGGCCAGTGTCGCTACCACCGCGGCCGTGAAGCCCGGTGCCTTCCGCATCATCCGCAGCCCGTGCCGCAGATCCTGCGAAAACTCGTCCAGCCAGCGTAGCCGGTTCTTTTCATAGAACCGCTCCTCCGCACCTAGGACATTGCCGAACGCCTTTTGGGCCGCCAGCCGCGCCTCGTTCTCCGACAGCCCTTCCTGCTTCAAGGCCTCTGCCTCCAGCTCCAGGTGCGCCCGGATCTCTTCCTGAAAGTCGTTCACCTTCCGCTTGCGCCGCCAGAACATGGCCGTCTATGCCTCCTGCTCTTCCGGTCCCAGAATCAGCCCGATGGCTCGCGCCAACCGCCGCCATTGGCCCGCCTTCACGGCCAGTTGCGCCCGGCCCTCCTCGGTGAGCGAGTAGAACCGCGCCTTGCGGTTGTTGTCCGAGATCCCCCACTCCGCACTGATCCAACCCTTGTCCTCCAGCCTCTGCAGGGCCAGGTACAACGAGCCGTGATCCACCAGGAACGTGTCCTCCGAGGTCTGTTGGATATGCCGGGCAATGCCTTGGCCATGCCGGGGGCCAAAGACGAGCATTCTCAGAATCAGCAGGTCGAGCGTGCCCTGCAGCAGCGCGATCCGATCGTCTTCAGGCTTTTGGGTAGGCATCCGACATCAGTATTCAGCCAGCTTGGGTCGGATGTCAACCCAAGCGGATGTAAACCTTGCGGCGCTTCATTTTTCTTGCCCCTTCTCCGTACAATGGAGAGCGATGAGCGATTTCGATTTTCTCGTTCTGTCACTCCGTGCCGATGCGGAAATGCAACTCGGCCTCTACCCTCGCGGCGACCAGCCGGCCGAAATCCAGCTCCCCATGGCGCGCAAGATGATCGATCTGCTGGCCATGCTTCAGGAGAAGACCAAGGGAAACCTGTCTCTGGAAGAGCAGCGAAATCTCGACAATACGGTGACAGAGCTCCGGTTCCGGTATCTGCAGGCGTTTGAAGCGGAAGGCAAGAAGGCCGCCGAGTCTGCCAAATCCGCGGAAGCCCCGGCCAATGGCTGAGGCCCCCCGCAGTCTTACCCTCACGGTTCTCGGCTCAGGCACTAGTGTCGGGGTGCCAACCATCGGCTGCGGTTGCAAGGTCTGCACGTCCACAGATCCGCGAGACACACGCCTGCGGCCCTCCGTCTGCGTCCGCTGGGGCGAGCGTGTCGTTCTCATCGATACTGGCCCGGACTTCCGCCAGCAGGCTCTCACTCATCACCTGGAACGGCTCGACGCTGTCCTCTACACCCACCCCCACGCCGATCACATCCTGGGCCTCGACGACCTGCGTCCCTTCAACTACCGGCAGAAGGAGCCCATTCCCATCCATGCGTCTCCGTTCACCATGGATGTCATTCGCCGCATCTTCAGCTATATCTTCCACGACGGGCCCACCGAGTCCTCCCGGCCCAAGATTGAGCCCCGCGTCTTCGATGGCACGCCCATCGTGGTCGACGGCATCGAGTTCAAACCCATCCCCGTGAAGCATGGCAGTGGCGAATGTCACGGCTACCGCTTTGGCCGGACTGCCTACCTGACGGATCACAGTGAAATTCCCGAGGAATCCATGGCACTGTTGGAGGATCTGGACGTCCTGTTCCTCGACGCTCTCCGCTACAAGCCGCATCCAACTCACTCCACTGTGGATCAAAGCCTCAAAACCGTGGCCCGGCTGAAACCGAAAGCGACCTACTTCACCCACATTTCGCACGACCTGCTCCACGCCCGGGCGCAGGAACTGCTTCCGGAACACGTCTACCTCGCCTACGACGGCCTCGAAATCGCCATAGAAGCCTGACCTCACACACTCATGACGACGCCCATCCGCATCTTTCGCGGCCTCGATGAAGCGCGCCACGGCTTTGCGCCTTCCGCCGTCACCATCGGCAACTTCGACGGCGTGCACGCCGGCCATCGCGAATTGATGCGCCGCACTCTCACCACCGCGGCCGAACTCGGCGTCAAACCCTCGGCCATCACTTTCCATCCGCACCCGACAACCATCGTCGCCCCGGAGCGCGCGCCTCGCCTGCTCACCACGCCCGACGAACGCTGCGCCCTGATGGCTGCCGACGGGATTCAGCAGGTCCTCATCCTGCCCTTCGACCGCGAACTAGCCAACCTGACTCCGGATGACTTTCTCCATCGCGTGTTGCTCGACATCCTCGGTGCCCGCGCCGTCATCGTCGGCAATAACTTTCACTTCGGACGCAAACAGACCGGAACCATAGAGGATCTCCGGCGGTGCCCGGGTTTGCGCACTGAGATCGTCCCGCTGCTTACCTTGCGCGGAATTCCAGTCTCATCCAGCGAGATCCGCCGCCTGCTCGCCGCCGGCAACATCGGCAAGGCCAACCGCTTGCTGCAGCGGCCCTACTCCATCACGGGGTCCGTGGTGCCCGGCGATGGCCGCGGCTCCAAACAGACCGTCCCCACCCTGAACCTCCAAACCAGTTCGCTGGAGGATTCGACTTCCGCCCTGCCTGCCGACGGCGTCTATATCACCCGGACGACCGACCCGGACTCCGGCCGCCGCTGGGACTCGGTCACCAACATAGGCTACCGCCCCACCTTCGAGGGCCAGCACCTGACCATCGAAACGTTCCTCTTTGGCCCGTTCGTCGAGTTCGCACCCGCCCGAATCAAGCTCGAGTTCCTCTTCCGTCTGCGCGCCGAGCGCAAGTTCGACTCCGCCGATGCCTTGCGTAGTCAGATCATCAAGGATGTCAGCCGCGCCCAGAAGTACTTCCGCCGCGTGCAGCAATTCGTACATGCGAGTTAAGATGGCGGAACGCGCATGTTCCGCCTACTGCTGATCCTCGCCGCCGCTCTCCAAGCCGAGCCCGTCCGCCCCGTGCCCCCGCCGGGCGTCGAAGTCCCGGCCGCCGACCGCAAACTCCTCGAAGCCGGCCTCCAGCGGCTCCACTCTTCCATCGAGAAGCTCAAGGGCAATCCGTTGCTGCCCGATGTCCAGATCTACCATGAAGCGGCCCGTTACGCCTTGCAGTACAACGAGTTCTTCAAATCCGAAGAGATCTTCAAGGCCAAGGAACTCCTGCGCGAAGGCCAGACGCGGGCCGATCAGCTCCTGAAGGGCGAGGCCCCCTGGACCACCGCGACAGGCCTCGTTGTCCGCGGCTACGTCTCGAAGATCGACAAAAGTGTGCAGCCTTATGGGCTCTACATCCCGCCCAACGGACCCCGCCGCTGGCGTCTGGACGCCTGGTTCCATGGCCGGAACGAGACGCTGAGCGAGGTCAACTTCCTGTGGGAGCGGGAGCACAGCTTGGGCGAGTTCACACCGCCCGATTCGATTGTTCTCTTCCTGTATGGAAGATACTGCAATGCCAACAAGTTAGCGGGCGAAGTGGATCTCTTCGAGGCGCTCGCCGACGTTAGACGCCACTATCCCATCGACGACAACCGGATTGTGGTCCGCGGCTTCAGCATGGGCGGAGCCGCCGCCTGGCACATCGCCGCCCACCATGCCGGCCTATGGGCCGCTGCCGCACCCGGCGCCGGGTTCAGCGAAACGCCGGAGTTCCTGAAGATGACGCCCGAGCAGGTGTCCGCCACGCCGGAGTGGGAAAAGTCGCTGTGGCACATGTACAACGCCACCGATTACGCCGCCAATTTCTATAACTTACCGGTGGTCGCCTACAACGGGGACATCGATCCGCAGAAACAGGCGGCCGACGTCATGGAACGGGAGTTGAAGCGGGAGGGCATGCAGTTGAGTCGCATCTACGGACCACAGACAGGCCACTCCTACCACGCTGATTCCAAACCGCAAATCAATGCAATTGTGGACGCCAACTCGACGCGGGATCCCTATCCGGCACGCATCCGCTTCACTACCTGGACTCTTTCATACAACCGGATAAAGTGGGTGGTGGTCGAGGGCTTGGAGAAGCACTGGCAGCGCGCCAGAGTCGAGGCCCAGCTCACGGAAACCGGCGTCGAGGCCAAAACGACAGGTGTTGTTTTGCTCAGATTCGAGTTCGGACCCGGCGGCGCGAAGCCCGATTTTCACACCGTCACCGTGGACGGTCAGAAACTGCCGGTGAATTCACCGCAAACCGACCGCAGTTGGACGGTGAAACTGCGCAAAACTGCCGGGCGTTGGACGGTGGCCGCAGGCGAGGAGTCCGGACTCCACAAAGTCCATGCGCTTCAGGGGCCCATCGACGATGCGTTCCTGGACTCGTTCATATTCGTCAAACCCACCGGAGCCCCTCTGTCGGAGAAGACCGGGCAGTGGACGGGAACTGAACTCAACCGGGCCATCCGCGAGTGGCGCCGCCAGTTCCGGGGCGATGCCCAGGTCCTGGACGACTCCGCCGTAACCGACGACGTCATCGCCTCCAGCAACCTCGTGTTGTGGGGCGACCCGCACAGCAATCGGATCCTGGCCCGGATCCTGGAGAAGCTGCCTCTTCAGTGGACATCCGAGGCCATCGTCTTCAAAGGCCAGCGCTACCCTGCGGCCACCCATGTGCCTGTCCTCATCTTCCCGAATCCCTTGAATCCAAAGAAGTATGTGGTGCTGAACAGCGGTGTCACGTTCCGCGAGTTCGACAACCTGAACAACGCCCGCCAGGTGCCCAAACTGCCCGACTGGGCGATCCTCGACACCACGCAACCGCCCGATGAACACACTCCAGGCAAGGTGGTGACGGCAGGCTTCTTCAATGAAAACTGGGGACTTACGCCTTAACGTCGTCCTTGGCGAAGTCCCACTGAACCATCCGGCCCTCCCGGGCGCTCTGGTTCACCATGTGTGCGCAGGCCGCCGCATGGTGGCCGGCCGAGGCGTCTTCCCAGTAGGATTTACGGGACTTGATCGAGTTCAGGAAGTGCCAGAAATGGACGATGGTTGCGTCCTGGCCCTGTTCGCGCCACTCCGTGCCGCCTTCCACCAGGTGGGCCTTGGCGAGCGCCGGCATCTCTTCCTTCTGGATCTTCGGATCCTTGTAGTAGGCGTCTTCCAGCTTCTTCGGCCACGACTCGACGATCCAGCGGTTGTCCTCGCCGATGTGCTCCGGCCAGTACTTCAACTCGCCCCAGCCGACGGACAGCGTGCCTTCGGTGCCCAGGAACATGAAGCTGGCCTCGGAACTTGACTGATTGTTGAACGTCGAGCTGAGGTTCACCGTGAAGCCTTCCGGATATTCCAGCACGGCATTGAGCGTATCGGGCACATCACGCGATTCTTTCCAGCGATATAGGCCGCCCATGCCCATCACCTTCGACGGAACTTTGGCGTCCATCAGGAAGTGGATGGTGGTGCAAAGATGCACGAACAGGTCGGTGGCGATGCCTCCGGAGTAGTCGCGGTAGCAGCGCCAGCGGAAGAAGCGTTCCAGGTCGAAGGCATGCTTCGGAGCCGAACCGAGGAACATATCCCAGTTGACGGTTTGCGGATTGGCGTCGGGCGGGATGGGGTAGATCCAGGCTCCTGAAGCCGAGTTCCGATTATAGGCCGCTCGGATCATCGTCACTTTGCCCAGCTTGCCTTCCTTGATCATCTGCCGGGCTCGGACCTGGGACATCGAACTCATGCCCTGGGAGCCCACCTGCAGCATGCGGCCGGTCTCCTTGGCCGTGGCGATGATCTCCAATCCTTCCGCGGACTTATAGGTGAGAGGCTTCTCGCAGTAAACGTCCTTGCCGGCCTTCATCGCCTCGACGACGATCTGTTTGTGCCAGTGGTCCGGTGTGGCGCAGATGATGGCGTCCACCGATTTGTCGGCGATGACCTCGCGATAGTCCCGGCGGATTCTGGCAGTATTGCCGCGCGTGTCCTTGATGCGGTCCAGCGCGCGTTCCGTGCGGCCGGTGTAAGCGTCCACCACCTGGGTGATCTCGAACTGGGGGTGGGCCATGGCGCCGGCCATCAGTTCGTGGGCGCGGGCCCCGCAGCCGATGCAGGCCAGTTGAATGCGGTCGTTCGGAGCGACCTGGGCGCTCATGGACGTGGCCAGAGCAGCGTTCATTTCGAGAAATCCACGACGACTGAAGTCCATGCTGAGGGTCTCCTTGCGACCACAAATATTGTATCCCGAGGGGTCAACCGGGCCGGATTCCCGCAAGGCGTGCTGAAATAGAAGGAGGGCCAAAGTTCAGGCCCGTCATCAACACCATGTATCAGCCCGTACCCAAGGTGCCCGATTTCCCCGCTCTCGAGCGGGATGTGCTCCGTTTCTGGGAGCAGAACCAGACGTTCGCCAAGCTGCGCGAGCAGAACGCCGGCAAGGAGAAGTGGTCGTTTCTGGACGGGCCGATTACCGCCAACAACCCCATGGGCGTCCACCACGCCTGGGGCCGCACGCTGAAAGACATGTACCAGCGCTACCATGCCATGAACGGCAGGGAGCTGCGTTACCAGAATGGCTTCGATTGCCAGGGCCTGTGGGTGGAAGTGGAAGTGGAAAAGAGCCTGGGCCTCGGCACGAAACGCGACATCGCCGAGTTCGGCATGGATAAGTTCGTGCGCGCCTGCAAGGAGCGGGTACTCACCTTTGCCACCCGGCAGACCGAACAGTCGATCCGCCTCGGCTACTGGTGCGATTGGGACAAACCCGAAGTGCTGCTGGGGTTGCGCGATGCCCTGGCCGATGGGGACCGCGTCGTGACATTTACGATGCCCAGCGGCAAGGTGGCGACGGCGCGCGCCAGCGAGATCATCGGCAAACTGGGTAGCGCCGAATACGGCGGCAGCTACTTCACGTTCTCCAACGAGAACAACTACACCATCTGGTCTTTCCTGAAGAAGTGCCACACGGAGGGCTTCATCTATCGCGGGCACGACGTGATGCCGTGGTGCGGCCGCTGCGGCACCGGTCTCTCGCAGATGGAAGTGGCCGAAGGGCGCAAGATCACGCAGCACACGTCGGTGTTTGTGCGGTTCCCCATCCTGGGCGAGGAGAAGACGGCACTACTGGTGTGGACGACCACACCCTGGACGCTCACCTCCAACGTGGCCGCCGCCGTGAATCCGGAGATGACCTACCTAAAGGTGCGTCACGGCGACTGGACCTACTACATCGGAAAAGGCAATTTCGAGCGCGACCGGATCCAGGATTTGCAAGTGGAAGGCAAGCATGAATCCCACAAGCTGCCGTCCATCCGCACCATTCTGAAAGGCAGCGGAACGATCGAGGTGTTGGAAGAGGTATCCGGCGCATCGCTGGTGGGCCTGAAGTACAGCGGCCCCTTCGACGAACTGCCGGCGCAGAACCAGACCCGGCACGCGCACCGTGTGGTGGCCTGGACCGATGTCAGCGATGCGGAAGGCACCGGCATCGTCCACATCGCCCCCGGCTGTGGCGCCGAGGATCAGGCGCTGGGCAAGAAAGAAGGGCTGGCCGCGATCGCGCCGCTGGGCGAGAATGCGCGCTTCCTGGACGGCTTTGGTTCCTACACCGGGCGCCATGCCAGCGAGATTGCCGACGACATCGTCACTGAGCTGCGTGAGAAGGGCCTGCTGGTCTCCAAGGAGAAGTATCCCCACGTCTACCCGCACTGCTGGCGCTGCAAGGAAGAGCTGATCTTCCGCCCTGTGGATGAGTGGTTCATCCGCATGGACTGGCGCGATCGCATCCAGAACGCCGTTCCGACGATCAAGTGGATTCCGTCCGACGGCGAAGCCCGCGAGCAGGACTGGCTCAAGAACATGGGCGACTGGATGATCTCGAAGAAGCGCTTCTGGGGCCTTGCCCTGCCCATCTGGGTGTGCGGCGCCTGCCACTCCTTCCAGGTCATCGGCGGCTACGAAGAGCTGAAGTCGAAAGCCATCGAGGGCTGGGACGAGTTTGAAGGCCACACGCCGCACCGCCCGTTCATCGACAAGGTGAAGCTTCGCTGCGATCACTGTGGCGGCACCGCGACCCGCGTGGAAGATGTGGGCAACCCTTGGCTCGACGCGGGCATCGTGCCGTTCTCGACGGTGCGCTTCACTTCGGACAACGCCTATTGGCAGAAGTGGTTCCCGGCCGATCTCGTCCTCGAGTCGTTCCCGGGCCAGTTCCGGAACTGGTTCTATTCGATGCTGGCGATGTCGGCCATGCTCGTGAACAAAGCTCCGTTCCGGGCGCTGCTGGGCCACGGCTTGGTGCGCGACGCGCGCGGCGAGGAGATGCACAAGTCCAAGGGCAACTCCATCGCTTTCGACGAGGCGGCGGAAGTCTTCGGCGCCGAGGTGATGCGCTACATCTACGCCGAGCAGAAGACCTCGCAGCATCTCAACTTCCCCGATCTGAAGCCCACGGCCGGGCAGACCATCGATGGCGAGGCTCGCCGGAAACTGCTGACGTTCTGGAACTGCTACAGCTTCTTCGTCATGTATGCCGCGGCCGACGGCTGGAAGCCCTCCGCGGACGCGAAGCCGAGCGCCAATGAACTCGACCGCTGGGTGCTGAGCCGTCTGCAGCGTCTGGTGGCCGATGCGCACACGTCGTTCCAGACTTTTGAGCACTACAAGCTGATTGAGCGGTTCCAGGAGTTCGATGAGGACTTCTCAAACTGGTACCTGCGCCGCTCGCGGCGGCGGTTCTGGCAGAGCGACAACGACGCCTACCAGACTCTCTACACGGTGCTGACGACCGTGATCCGGTTGATGGCGCCCGTCCTGCCCTTCCTGACTGAGCATGTCTATCAGAACCTGGTGCGCGCGGTGGATCCCGCCGCGCCGGAATCCGTACATCTGACGCCTTACCCGGTGGCGGATGAAAGTACGACTGGACGAGGAGTTGGAGAAGTCCATCGCGGCCGTCATCCGGCTCAAGAACCTGGCGCTGCACCTGCGCACCCAGAGCAAGGTGAAAGTGCGGCAGCCGCTGAGTGTGTTGACTATCCGGCCGAAGGACGAACTGGAACGCAAAGTTCTGGAAAACGAGAAGTACGCGGCCCAGATTCTGGAAGAGGGCAACATCCAGCGCCTGGCTCTGATCGAGGATGAGACCAGGCTGGTGAAGGCCCGGTTGAGCCCGGACCTGAAGAAGCTGGGGCCGCGTGCCGGCAAGCATCTGAAGGCGATCAGCGCGGCATTCCAGGCGGCGACGCTGAGCGAAGTGCGCGCCAATGCCACGTTCCCGGTTCGTATCGGAGACGAGGTTGTGGAAGTCGGACAGGACGAGTACTTCGTCACCTGGGAAGGTCCCGCGACGTTGCAGTGTACGGAAGAGGGCGGCACTTTCCTGGCCCTCGATACGACACTGACTCCGGAACTGCTGCAGGAAGGCATCGCCCGCGACTTCAACCGGCTGGTGCAGGATCAGCGCAAGGCGCAGAACCTGCAGATCTCCGACAGGATCACGGTCCGCTACCAGGCGTCGCCGCGGATTGTCGAAGCGGTGGAAACGCACACCGAGTACCTGAAGGGGGAACTGCTGGCGGAAAGCATCGTGCTCGAATCCGAAGTTCGGGATGGCGCGGCGCTGACGCTGGGCGGGAACGACTGACGGTGGCGCTGAGCAAGTGGAGTAGTCTTCCAGGGCCGTTCGCAGCCGCGCCTATCGGCTGACCGGACGGCCCTCTTCTCTTCGGACGCCCGGATGGTGTCGGGCAACGCCGGTTCCGCTCGCACCGCGGCCCGGGACTGGATCAGGCCGAATACTTCTGAGTCAGCTTGCGAAGCTCGGCCAGACCCTTGGGCACGGCCACCGGGCTGGGTTCCTTGGCTTCATACTCGAGGGAGAGGTAGCCCTTGTAGCCGCCTCCGCCAATCAACTTAACGACGCGGTCCCAATCCTGCGGACCGGTGTGGCCGTCGTCGTAAGTCATTTCCGCCTTCACCTGGACATTCACGGCGTGCGGCAGGCACTGCTGCATCTGTTCGAAAGCGTGGTCCTTGAAATTGCCGGTGTCGAGGTTGATGCCAAGCCACGGCGAATTCACCTTGTTCACCATCTCGAGAATTCGCTCGGCGCGCGTACAGATGCCGCCATGATTCTCCAGGCCCAGAATGATGCCCTTGGCGGCGGCGAGATCGGCGCCCCGCTTCAGGCACTCCACCACCCACGGAACGGCCTGCTCCTCGGTTGCGGTCTTGGGCACGGTGCCGCCGAAAACCCGGATGTGCGTCGCGCCCAGCATGTCGGCTACGTCGACCCAGCGCCCGATACTGGCCACTTCGGCATCGCGGTCCGCCTGGTTTGGCTTGGTCAGCTCAGTGCGGACGGCGATGGAGTAGATGGATACTCCATTTCGATAGGCGAGCCGTCTCAGGTTGTGCAGCCACTCGGCGCTTGTGTTCGGAAACCAGTAGACGGTCACGTCGATGCCGTCGATATTCCACTCGACACACTTCGCGATGAGATCTTCATAGGTCATCGACTTGTCCTGCAGTTCCTTGCGGAACGAGTACGCGCAGATGGCGGGCTTCATGCGAGCATGCGATGCCGGAGCAGCCTGTGTGGACTGGACGGCCAACGCGGCGGCGGCGGCCGAGGTGGAGGTGAGGAAAGCGCGGCGGTTCATCGGTATCGATGGTATCGCAAGCGGCGGTCCGCGCTCGCGCCGGGATGCCGGTCGGAACTTGATGGATGGCCGGCTCTCTCCATCGGTGGTGCGTTGGGCGCGCGGAGAGCCCGGATGTCCCGCATGGGCGGCTGGCCGAAGTAACCGGCTGTATTCCCGGTTGAACTGGCTGGCGCTTTCATAGCCCACCGCGAAAGCGGCACTGGCGGCATCCACTCCATCGGCCAGCATCTGCGAACGCGCCGCCTGTAGCCTGAGCTGCTTCTGATACTGCAGCGGACTCATCGCGGTCAATGCCCTGAAGTGATGATGCAGTGTCGACACTCCCATGCCTGCCATCTGGGCGAGATCCTCCACCCGCAAAGGCTTCGCAAAGTTCACCCGCATCCAGGCGATGGCTTTGGCGGTCCGGTGGCTCTGGTCGCCCAGAGTCGCGATGGCCCTCAAGCGCACCCCTTCCGGCCCGCGCAGGATCCGGTAGATGATCTCGCGCTGAATCAGGCCGCTGAGAAAAGGGATGTCCGCCGGAGTGCTCAGCAGGTCCACCAAGGCGGCAACAGGCACTCAGCAACTTCAACGGTGGTCTCGCCCATCGACATGGCCGGTGTATCCGGTGGGGTGTCCGGAAGCGGAATCTCGTCCCGGCTGAGCATCTCACGCACCACCGGCATCTCCAGTTTCAGCGACAGAGCCAGGAACGGCACCTCCGGGCTCGCCTCCACCACCTGGCTTGTGATGGGCAGATCGATTGAGGTCAAAAGAAAGCTGGTCTCGCCGTAGACGAACGTGGTCTGGCCGAGTTCCACCCGCTTGCGCCCCTGCGCGATCACGGCGATGCTCGGTTCGTAGGTCATACAGGCCGGAGCGGTGAGTTCCGTTCGCCGAACGCAGAGTGAGACCGGGTATCTCCGTTACCCGTTTCACTGTCGGCCCCATGAAAGAGTCAATCTTCCGCGCGAGCTCGGCGCACGCCTGCTTTCTGGCCTCCCCTCGCGGTTCGCTCACTTTCCCGCCGTTTCAATACGGTCACGGTGCTGCGCTCCTCAGCCACAGAATACACGCTACAGGCTGCAACGATGTACTGTTTCCTGGCGGGTTCAGAGGAATAGGCAAAAATTCGGCAGGATCGGGATACCGGCCATCCGGAAGCCCGGGCGTGTTCCTCGAATAAGGAGAAGAAATGCGGAAGCGAACACTCGGCAACAGCGGACTTGAAGTCTCGACGCTTGGCCTGGGCTGTATGGGCATGAGTTTCGGCTATGGTCCGGCCAAGGACAAGCAGGAGATGATCCCGTTGATTCGGGCCGCTGTGGAACAGGGCATCACCTTCTTCGATACAGCCGAGGTCTATGGTCCATACATCAACGAAGAACTCGTCGGCGAAGCATTGGCACCCTTCCGTGGCCAGGTGGTGATCGCCACGAAGTTCGGTTTCAGGCTCGGATCCCGATCCACGGGCAAACAGCGCTGGGCTGAATAGCCGTCCCGAGCACATCAAGGCAGGTGGCCGAAGGCTTCTCTGAAACGACTCCGACTGGAGACCATCGACCTCCTCTACCAACATCGCGTGGATCCGGAACGTGCCCATCGAAGACGTGGCCGGCACGGTGAAGGATCTCATTCAGCGAGGGCAAGGTGAAACACTTCGGTCTTTCCGAAGCCGGCGCCAGGACAATTCGGCGCGCGCATGCCGTGCAGCCCGTTGCCGCCCTCCAGAGCGAATATTCGTTGTGGACGCGGACCCCGAAGCAGAGATCTTGCCCACTCTCGAGGAACTCGGCATCGGCTTCGTTCCGTTCAGCCCTCTCGGCAAGGGGTTTCTCACGGGCAAGATGGACGAGGCCACCAAATTGGATAGCACGCGACTTCCGCAGCATCCTGCCTCGCTTTACGCCCGAGGCGATGAAGGCCAATCGAGCCTTGGTCGATCTGCTCGGTCGCAATCGCGGAGCAGAAGAATGCCACGCCGGCGCAGATCGCACTGGCCTGGCTGCTGGCCCAGAAACCCTGGATCGTTCCGATCCCAGGCACGACGAAGCTGTCCCGGCTGGAGGAGAACATCGGTGCCGTCACGATTGACCTCACACCCGAGGATCTGACATCCATTGAAAGCGCAGCCGCACAGATTACAATTCAGGGTAATCGTTATCCCGAGCACATTGAAAAGATGACTGGCCGATAAACTCCGCGGGAGGTTTCCAGCGATGAAGCGTCGAATCTTCGTGGGTGGCGCATTGGGCGGCGTATCCGCCTCGGCCGCGAGTGCCGCGCCTCCAAAGGTCAAGGCTGGGGACATCCCCACCACTACCTTCGGCAAGACCGGTATTCCTGTCAGCGTTCTGGCTCAGGGCGGAGCTCGCATGGACCTCTTGCCCGACGTTGCGACGGCCGCCGCCCATGTTCGCAAGGTCTACGATCTTGGGATCAGCTACTTCGACTGCTCCCGGCTCTATTGGGATGGCCGCGCGGAGGAAGCATACGGCATCGGGCTGCAAGGTGTCCGCAAGAATGTCTTCCTCACCACGAAGACCGTGAAGCGCACCGCGAAGGAAGCCATGGAGGAACTGGAAACCTCCTTCCGCCTGATGAAGACCGACTATGTCGATCTCTGGCAGGCGCACGCGGTTCAAAACAAAGACGACATCGACAGGCCGCTGGCGCCTGGCGGTGCCCTCGAAGCCTTCGAGGCCGCGAAAAAGGCCGGCAAATGCCGCTTCATCGGCTTCACCGGTCACTTCGATCCCGAGGCTCACGCGGCGCTCATCAAGGCCTACGACCGCTGGGATACCGTGATGATGCCGATTCATGCGGCCGATCATGCCTATCTGAGCTTCGAGAAAATCGCCCTGCCCGAGGCGAGGGAACGCGGCCTGGGCACCCAGGCAATCAAGGTCTTTGCCAAGGCCTTTCTGCTCAGGGCGCTCAGTCCCACTGAGTGCCTCCGCTATGTTTTGAGCCAGCCTGGTGTGCATGTTGCCGTCTGCGGGGCGGGCACGCAGGGCCAGATGGAAGACAATATCCGCGCAGTACGGAACTTCAACAAGCTGACGGCGGAGGAGATCGCTGATGTCCGGAAAGGGCAATCGTCGGTTCCGGCGTCTACACCGGGCCGACCATGGAGTATTGGAAAAAGAAGGCCTGACACAGCCGTCTTCGTTCCGCGATCCGCGAACGGAACGAGGACGGCCGCTTGGCTCCGCTGGTTTGCGTTTACAAACTGTACTACTCCATGTATAAAGGAGCATGCAATCCCATCGAGGGCTGTTCCTGCTCGCCGTGTCATTGCTGGCGCCGGCCGCCACAGCGGCGCCTATCTCCAACATTTACTTCTTCGGCGATAGTCTGTCGGATACCGGCAATATTGGAAAACTGACAGGCGGCATCTATCCGAATTCGCCCTACGCGCCCGGGCATTTTTCCAACGGGCCGGTCTGGACCGAATACTTCGCCCAATCCATGGGGCTTCCGAACTCCGCCAAGTCCGCGGGCATGTCTCTGGGGCCGGGTCTCTTCAACATCCAGGTCCCGGGCAACGGTGGGACCAACTACGCCATAGGCGGCGCCCGCAACGACACGACAGGTTCCCTCGACTCCTACGGCATCCCGACCGGCGTTTACTGGCAGATGTACTACTACCTGTCGAAGTCCAACTCGACCGCGGATCCGACAGGTCTTTACGTACTTTTTGGAGGTGGCAATGATCTCCGCGATGCGTCACTACTCAGCCCGGCAGCGCGCGATGCGGCGGCGAACGTTGCGGCGCAGTACCTGGTCTTCACCATGTACGTTCTCGAACAAATGGGAGCCAGAAACTTCCTCATCCTGAACGCTCCGGACATCGGGAATACTCCGGAAGCCAGAATCGTGCGCAACAATGCGGCGTCCGCCACCGCGGCGACACAGGCCTATAACGCCGCCCTGGGCCTCTACGTCGGGTTCTTCCAGTCCACCCTGTCGCGTTCCACTTTCCACCTTCTTGATACGTATGCCCTCTTTGAGGACGTGTATGCCGACGCATCCACCGGAGGAGCTACCTATGGCCTGACGAACGCGACTACACCTTGCTTTGCCGGCTTCGCGGGATCGACCGGCGGCAATTGCGCGACATCCGTCTTCGCGGACGACATCCATCCGACGACGGCTGTCCACCAACTCCTGGCCAATGCCGCCTACGATCTCCTCAACCCATCGCCAGCCGGACTGCTCTCGTCGAACATCGGCCTTGAGACGGTCTCCGCGCCCGAGCCCTCAGCGGCCGTGTTCTGTTTCACTGGTCTGGGTCTGCTCCTGTGGAAACGCCGCAGTGCGGCCAGACGCCGGCCGGAAGTTTGAGGGGTCGAAGTCACCGCGATCCGCACCGCATTCCTGCCCTACTGCTCGGTCGCCCAGTACCCTTTCTTTGCCTGAACCGCCACGTTGCGGTTCCGAACCTGCACGGTGATCGTGCGAAATGCGCCGTCCATCTTCGGATTCGCGGAGATGTAGCCGAGCATGTAGTATTCCCGGCCGTCCGCCAGCGCACGCGTGAGTCCGGCCTGCAAATCGTTGTTGTTCCTGAAGGCAATGCCGCCCGTCGCCGCCGCGAACTCCAGCAGCGCCGCCTGCTGTTCGGCCGCGCTTTGGTTCATCGCACTGAGTACCGAAGGCATCATCGCGGCGCCGCTGCCTCGCTGCTCCGCCTGGAAGTAGCCCTGTGTGTAGACACCCCGAGTGTCCAATGTGTCGATAGTGATGTTGCTCTTCGCGGCCAATCGCACCACCTGGTTGAACTCGGCCTGCATGCGATCGACTGTGCCCAGCGCCGCGAATCGGAACTCCGGAAAGTAGGCGCTCAGCAATGTATAGGCCGCCTTGCCCGGCACCAGCACGAAGCCGTCCGAGATCAGCACCAGCGTCCGGCGGTCGTTGCCGTGCGACAACTGCTCCACCAGATTGTGAAGTTGCCTCAGGAACAGCAGGTTGTATACACGGTCCTGCATGGCAATCCGGTCTGCTTCCAGGGGCAGGCTCCGTTTGCGCCCCTGGCACGAGGCAGCGCCCGTATCACAGGCACTGCGGGCGTCATCGAGTGAGCGGATAAACTGGCTCAATTCGACTTCGAGGGAACCGCGCCGGCTCTCCAGCAGCCGGCTGCGAAACTTGCGCTCTTCCAAGGCCTGCGAAACACGCACCGGATCCCGCGTCGCATTCTCCAGGATCTCCGTGGTGCTTCCGACAGCGGCCAGAATGTACTGTGCATCACCGGCGCGCTCACTCTGCATTACTCTTTCTACCGCTGCCCTCGCGTTCACCAGGCCCGAGATCGAGGTGTGGAGAGTATCGACGCAGATCACATAGGTCCGCCGCACCGCATCGCCCGGCACGGAAGGCGCGCCGACGACGGCCGGTTCCGCCTTCTCCCCGCGCTCACTGGCCGCCTCCGCGCCGGCAGTCTCTGAACTGAACGAGGTGATCTTCTGCTCTACTCCGTCCTCGAGAATCTGGAAATCCGCCTGCTTCAGCCCGGTCACGTGATGGCCGCCTCGATCGGTGGCGACCACGGGCACCAGCACCTGCCGCACCTCCACCCGCAGCGTGTCCTGGCTTCCTGCGCCCGTCCTGCGTTCGAGTCGCTCCAGGTGCGTGCGGTATTCGTGGTTATTCGGCTCCAGCGCGAATGCGGCCCTGTAAGCGGCCGTCGCCTCCTCCGGCTTGCCGGCCTTTTCCATCGCCTGCCCCAGGTTGAACTGCACAACTCCACTCTGTGGCTGCAGCCGCGCGCTCACCCGCAACTCTTCGCTGGCGGCCTGCAGATCCCCCTGCTTCATCAGGAGCACCGCCAGAAAGTTATGCCCGGGTCCATCCTGAGGCCGCCGCTTGAGCCCGGCCCGGACTTCCGCTTCCGCTCCTCTCAGATCGCCCGCGGAATTCAGTGCTACCGCCAGGTGGAATCGCGCCAAAGCCGACTCCGGGTTGAGCCGTACACTCGACCGCATCGCCGCAACTGCTTCCCGGTTCTGGTGTGCCCGCTCCAGGTCGATGCCGCGCGCCAGCAGTTCAAACGCATCCTCCGGGCCGCCCTCGGAACCACCCTCGGCCGGCCTGGCGGCTGCCGGCCCGCGCAGCTGTCCACCCTCCTCGGCAACTCTGTACTCGCGGAAGCGATGCACCGTGTGTACCTCTCCGCCTTCGAACTGCCCGTGCACGGTGGCCCGCGCCGGCAGTGGGATTGCCGCCTCTGCTGTGGACAGGGTCACGGGCTGGAAAACGATATCCGTACTCAGCGTTTCAAACGGGAATCCGGCTATCTGTTCGGCCAACTCCACATAGAGACGCAGCACGCGGCCACTGCCCGCGTCGATCCAGACGACTCCATGGATCCGCGCCGTCCGGCCGCCTGCGCCGGCTACTACGTGGCTGCGCAGACTCGACCCCGCATGCTGCGCAAACGCAACCACCTGAGCATCCACGCCTGCCTCGGTCAGGCGGCCTTCATAGCGGAATTCCGACTGACCGCGGTTCTCCGGCAGCAGGTAGTCGAGCAGGGCCTCAAAGTGTCCCAGAACGAGAAAACTGCTCTCGGCCGGCGGTACGACGGGGGTGCCTGTGCCTGGTGTAGCTCGAAACTCATCCACCACCAGCTCCGAGCCTCGCATGGCATTGCGGGTCACGTAGAGGAACTTCTCCCGCCGGCCCACTACGCCGCCGCTCCGTTCAAACCGCAACTCGTGGACCTCTTCGGCGGCCGAGACGGCCGGCAGGTCCGCCAACACCCGGCCCAGGGCTTGGCTCGTCTTCCCAATCGCCCCTTCCAACTCGCCCTCGCCGGTCGCAAACCGCAGGCCGGCGAGTTCGGGAAACCGCTGCACCAGTTCAGCGCCGTCATACGCCGGGAACGTCTTGATCGGGACCTGCGCCTGCGCAGCCGCGAGCACAAGCCATCCGAAGAGGAGTGCACATCGCATCGCCGCGCTACTGCTCCTTTACCTTGCTCTCAATCTTCAGCGCATATCCGCGAGGCAGCACAAGACGGCGCCCGGACGACTGGATCAACGAATCGGTCGTCGCTTCCACGGACGGCAGCGTCGGGGACCAGTTCCCTGGTCCGGCCCTTTGAGAACCGGAGATTCGCTTGGTCGTCACAACCATCCGGTTCGCGCGGCCAGAGAGAACCACTCGCTTTCCGCCCCATTCGAAGTACCGGAAGCCAAACTCGGCGCAGCGGTGTCCACCCAGCACACTCAGTTGCTTGATTCGACCGTGCAGGATGGCGCCAGTCGGGACCACCACACCGGCTTTCCCGGCGATCGCGCGGGTGAGCCGCATCGTCACTGGATCTCCGATCGCCGCGACGTCGGAATCGACAGGCGATTCGAGTTCACAAAGCGCCACAAACTGGTCCGGCAACCCCACCTGCCTCCTCGCTCACCGTTACTTTCGCTGTCGTCGGCTCCGCGGGTTCAAACAGCAGCACACTCTCCGCCGTGTACTCGCGGCACCCCGTGAAGCTGGCTTCGTTCTTCGACTCTTCTCCGCTTCTGTCCAATGTCACGAATTCCGCTCGCAATGGCAGCATCACCTCATTCGACCCGATGCGAACCTGTTGGAACTCCAGCTTCCTCGTGACGCGTCGGTAGCCGAACTCGCGTGGAATATAATCGGCCGATGTCGTGACGGAGATGAGCCGCAGCGATTCCGGCTCGGCCTGTAGCGACCCGGAGTAGGCCACCGGCTCGTCGCGCTGCCCCATGGTGAGAACCCACGCACTCCCTTCACGCGGAGTGGAGAAGTCGACGCTCCACACCGGGCGGCCCTCGGAGTCCTTGCGGATGGGGCTCTGAAAACGAACCCCGGGACCGGCCAGGACAGCCTGCGTGAGGAGTGCGAAATCGCCATTCGTAATGCTGCCGCCTACAAACCGGCGCAGGTCCTGCTCTTCAATACGCTCACCCGCGGGCCAGCCGAATAGCTCGCTGCCCCCGATATAGGCGATCTCCAGGTGAATCCTGTCGACGTTTTCAAACCGGTGCGAGACCGATCTCCGAGCCGATCGTTCAATCACCGACGTGCATGTATAGTTCGGAAGCGTCCGCAGATTTTGCAGCGCACGATCCCTGATTCCATTCAATATCGAGTTCGCGCCGGTCTCTGGCTGCGCAGCCGGCCGGGCCTGAAGGCAGATGAGAAGAATCGCCGCCTGGGCAATTCGAATGGGCCGCGCCATGACAAACGGTGCGGCGCCGCGATCGGATGGGTCCATACGATCCGTGTACAACTCCGGCTACATTCTATGCCTCGCTCGTCCAAAGTAGAATCCGGGTCCTTCTATCTGGAAGGACAGACCGCGATCCCGTTTGCGTCGGGTACACCGTCAATGGAAGTGATGCCGAAGGTGCGCAGGTCCATCAGTGAGATCCCGCCGTTGCGCGGTGGGGCGTCGGCGGGCATCATCTGCGGTGGCACCAGAACATTCGAGATCCAGACCTGAGCCCCGTCAGCCACGGTCAACAGCGGGCTGCCCGTCTGGATGCGCCGCTCCACCCGGCCGGTCTTTGCGTCCAGTATCAGCAAAACGCCATCCAGCACAGCCGGAGCCAGGATCCATCGGCCATCCGTGCTCGCCGAGGCATAGAACACCTGGCCCACACCAAGCTGGCCGTACCGCGCTTCCACCGACAGGTCTTCCGGGTTCAACAGCACCAGTTCGTTCCTGCCCCCGGCGATGAGGCGCCGGCCATCCGCCGTCCAGCCCAATCCGCGCGGCGTGGCAATCTCGGCCTGGGCCAGCAGGGTGCCGCGTTCAGGATCCACTCGCAACACGCGTCCGGTGGTCGTGAAGGCATACAGAGCCCGTCCGTCCGCCTGGAAGACGAAGTTGTGGACCCCCGGGGGTAGATCGAACGTTCGCAGCACATGGCCCGACGCCGCATCAAACACCACCATGCCCTCGCGGCCCACTTCCGAGTTGGTGAACAGCTCCCGGTGTCCAGGCGGCCGCAGTTTCAGCCCGTGGGGCGCGGTCATTCCGGGCGGGAGATGAAACGGCCGCGCTCCACACCGGCGGCCACATCCAACACGGAGATCGTGGTGCCGGGCGTCCCGATCTGATGATTGACTTCCAATAGGCCGAAATTCGAAACGAAAGCCGTCCTGCCATCGGGAGTCGCTTCGATCTCATGCGGCTTCTCACCAACCCGAATGACCTTCTTCCGTTCCGGATGCTCCGGCGAGAACCGGACCACCTGCCCCAGTCCCTCCTGCACCACGAGGACCGTCTTCCGCGCCGCCGTGGAGGCCATCCATGCGGTAGAAGCGTACGGTCCTGCCAGCAGCCCCAGGCGAAGAATGTCATATCTGGTCATCAATCCGGCTCCAGCCCCCTTGCTCTCAGAATAGCGATGCCACGGAGGCCGGATCCTCCAGGCCCCTGTCCGGAAGGCGATATACTCCCCCTAAAGGGAATTCCAGATGAAACACTCCTCTTCGCGTCGTGGCTTTCTCGCAGCCCCACTCGCCCTGGCCGCCTCTTCCTCAGCGCCCGCCGCCGAGCCCAAGCTCACTTATCGCACGCTCGGCAAAACCGGCCTCAAGGTGACTGCCCTTTCCTTCGGCTGCATGACCACCACCGACGCCAGCGTCATCGAGCGCGCCGCCGACACCGGCATCGTCCACTTCGACACCGCCCGCAGCTACCAGAACGGCAATAACGAACGTATGGTCGGAGCCGCCCTCAAGAGCCGGCGCGCCAAGGTTGTCATCTCCAGCAAAAGCGGCGGCAAAACAGCCCAGGCCGCGTTGGCGGACCTCGACACCAGCCTCCGCGAGTTGGGCACCGACTACCTCGACATCTGGTACCTCCACATGAAGAATGACCCGGCCGAGGTGACCGAGGAACTCCTCGAAGCCCAGCGCGCAGCGAAGAAGGCCGGGAAAAGATCCGCTTCGCCGGGGTCAGTACGCACTTCAATATGGACCGCATGCTGCCTTACCTGGCCAAACTCGGCAAGACCGACGTCGTCCTCACCACCTACAACTTCGCCATGCGCTCTGTCGCGGCCGGCGCCAACACAGACACCACAGCGGCAAAGACAGACATGACCGCCGCGATCCACGAAGCCCGCAAATCCGGCATGGGCATTGTGGTGATGAAGACGCTCGCCAAAGGCACCACCCGCGTCCAGCGTGGCGACCGGCTGTACGGCGCCAATCCCCAAGCTCTCTCCCAACGTCTCGGCCAGCCTGGCGTCCCATTGGCGGCCATCAAGTGGGAGCTCCGCAACCAGTCAGTAGACACCGCGATCGTCTGCATGACGGATCACGACCAGTTCCAGGAAGACCTGCGCGCCATGGCGGAGCCGTACACCCCCAAGGACGAAGCCCTGCTCGCCGAGCACCTCGCCCGCATCAGTCCCATCTACTGCCGCATGTGCGGCGCCTGCAACGGCGTCTGCGCCAACGGCGTGCCGGTCCCCGACGTCCTCCGCATCCTCACCTATGCGGAGGGCTACGGACAGTTCGCGATGGCCCGAGAGCGCTATTTGGAACTCCCGGAAACCGCCCGCGCCATCCGCTGCACCGATTGCACCACCTGTTCGGTAAACTGCCCCAACGGCGTCCAGATCCAGCAGCGGGTAAGCCGGGCCCAGGAACTCCTGGCCTAGCCCAAACGAGGCCCCGAACAACGAACCACGACCGTAAGGGAGTGGTCCTCCCCCGACTGCGAACCGCGCACGTCAGTAAGCGGGCGCTCACCCTAGTCGCGTCTTCATCGGAGTCCCCATGCCCCAGTGGTCCGCAAAAGTAGCTGCAAGCTCCAGTCGGCCGGCACAATTGGGACGGCGGACCCCCTGGTCCGCAGTCGACCCCCTGGTCGACCGCCCGAACCATATCCTCACCCCACGAACACGACTTTCACCGGATCCGGCCATGGCAGCGCAAGACCTCGACTGCAGTAGCGATAGCCCCACGATCCAAAGAAGTAGCACCAGAGGACGAGGTCCCTCGGATCCGCCCGCCCCGTCACAAACAAGCCAAACACCTCCGAAAACCCCTTGCTCTGACCAAGCGTCGGTGCTAGCCTTCCCATAAAGGATTTATGGGAAGAAGGAGGAAGCCACCTCAACTGGCCCAGACACCGCGCATGTTCTTCGAGCTCCTGACTGCCTTCCGTCTAAAGGGCCGGGCCCTCCTCCATCGCCGCCGCCTCGAACGCGACCTCGATGACGAACTCGCCTTCCACCTGGCGATGCGTGCCGAACAACTGGGTAAGGATCCTGCCGCCCTCGACGCCGCCCGCCGCCAGTTCGGCAATGCCGCCCGCATCCGCGAGTCCTGCCGGGACCTCTGGACTTTCCCCCCTGCTCGCCTCCTTTGCCCAGGATCTCCGCTACGCTGCCCGCACGCTGGCCCACGCCTCAGCCTTCACTCTCGTGGCTATCCTTTCTCTCGCTCTCGGCATCGGAGCCAACATCGCCCTCTTCAGCCTGATGGACGTGATGCTGCTTCGGACCCTCCCCGTCGACAACCCGCAGCAACTCGTGGGCTTGCCCGGACCAGCGCCGCCGCCAAGATGACCAATCTTCCTTACCCTGTCTTTGACTATTTGCGCCGCGACCACGACGCACTCTCGGACCTCTTCGCAATCCGCGCGGCCAACCTCGCCTTCCAGACAAGCGGCTCTCCTCGTCTCACCCGCACCCACGAGGTCAGCGGTTCCTACTTTCCTTGTTTAGGCGTCCGGCCCCTCCTGGGACGCACCATCGGTCCAGACGACGACCGCCCCGCCGACGCCAACCGCGTCGCCGTCCTCAGTCACGCCTTTTGGAGCACGCATTTCGGCCAGGATCCTTCCGCCCTCGGCTCCGCCGTCCGGCTCTCCGGCGAACCCTATACCATCATCGGCGTCATGCCGCCCGAGTTCTTCGGCGTCGACCGAGCCGCCGTGCCCGACCTCTGGGTCCCGCTCTCCGTCGACGCGGATCCCGGGGAGGTCTGGATCCTCGGCCGCCTGAAGCCCGGCATCTCCGCAACCGCCGCCAGAGCGCGCCTCGACCCCCTCTTCCACCAGGCCTTGGCGGCTCAATCGGTCGCCTTCGAGCACGCCCCGCAGCGCGATCGTGACGCCTTCCTCGCCCAACGCCTCATGGTCAATCCCGCCGCCGCCGGGACCTCCTCCGTCCGCTGGAAGTACTGGGACTACTCCAGCACGCTGAAGATCCTTCTTGGCCTCACAGGCCTGGTTCTTCTCATCGCCTGCGCCAATCTCGCAAATCTGCTCATCGCCCGCTCAGCCGCCCGTTCCCGCGAACTCGGTATCCGCCTCGCCCTGGGAGCGGGCCGCTGGCGGCTGGTCCGCCAGTTGATGACGGAAAACCTGCTCCTCTCCCTGTCTGGCGGCGCACTGGGCTTGCTGGTAGCCGGCTGGGCCCATCCCCTCCTGGTCGCGTTCCTCACACGGGACCCCCAGCAGGTCGCACTCGACTTCCGTCTCGATTACCGGCTGTTGGCCTTTGGCTTCGCCCTCTCCGTAGCCACCGGCGTACTGTTCGGTTTGCTACCGGCGGTCCGGGCCACACGCTCCGGCATCTACGGCTCCATCCGCCAAGCCGGACACCTGGACAGCCCAGCGCATCGCCCGTGGGCCCGCATCCTCCTCGCCGCGCAGATCGGACTCTCGATGATCCTGCTCGTTGGAGCGGGCCTGTTCGCGCGAAGCTTGCGGAACCTCAGCTCTGCCGACCTCGGACTCCAACGCGAAAACCTCCTCCTCCTAAGCGTCCAGCCCGCAACGGCGACGCCCGCAGCCCGCCAGCACTTCTGGCAGGAGTTGACCCGGCGCATCTCCGGCCTGCCGGGTGTCCAAAGCGTCGCGCTCGCCGGAGACGCCGTCTTTGGCAACGGCGGCTGGAGCCAGACCGTTTGGGTCGGGAGCCCGTCGCAACCCGCGAAGGACGCAAAAGTATCCTGTAACGTGACCAGTCCCGGCTTCTTTGCGACAACCGGCATCCCTCTCTTGGCCGGACGCGAGTTCGGGGGCGGGGACCACGAAACGGCGCCCCGCACGGCGCTGGTCAACCAGACCTTCGCCCGGAGATACTTCGGGATGCGGAACCCCATCGGGCAACACTTCGGAGACCAGGGACCCTCTTCCAGCGGCCGCTATGAGATCGTGGGAATCGTCGGAGATGCCAAGTACGGCACCATCCGAGAGAAGACCCGCCCCATGGTCTTCTACCCTTTGACACAAACGCCGCCCAGGGCCTCGCTCGAAGTGCACGTCCGCACCAGGATGGACCCGTCCGTCGTAGTCCCGGCCCTGCGCCGGGAAGTTCAGGCGATCGACCGCGAGGCGCTCCTCAGCGAAATCCGAACCCTGCCCGCCGTGGTCCGCGCCCAACTGCGCCAGGACCGCATGTTCGCCGCCCTGGCCGGCTTCTTCGCCCTGCTGGCGTTGGCCTTAAGCTCCATCGGCATCTATGGCGTGCTGGCCTACCGGGTCGCCCGCCAGTCTGCCGAAATCGGAGTGCGCGTGGCGCTAGGAGCACAACGGTCGGACGTCGTCTGGCTGATCATGAAGGAGACGCTGCAACTATTGGCGGCAGGGGCCGCTATAGGAGTCCCCTCCGCCCTAGCCGCCGCCCAGCTTCTCCGCAGCCTCCTCTTCGGCCTTGCCCCGTCGGATCCCCTGACCTTGGCCTGCGCCATCGCTGTCCTCGTCGCCGCCGGAGCCCTCGCGAGCCTCTGCCCCGCGCTCCGGGCCATGTCGGTGGAACCCGCCATAGCCCTCAGGGCCGAATGACAACAGCCATCGGAAACTGCGCCGAACGACTCGCGAAATCTCTGAGCTCCCAACGCTCGAAGACCGGCAAACCTCATTCATCTGAGATGCCGAATTCAGCTTTAGGGCCGGATCCACTCGCGAGACCGCATTCAGGGGTGGTGCCTCATGCAGTTGGGCAGCCGCATTCGCTTGTGGGGTGAGATTCATCTTGCGCGGGGCTTCAGACCCGCCTCTTCCGCCTTCCCCAACCCTCCAGAATCCTCACCACGGTCCGAGCCTCAAATCACCCAGGACCCCTAACGCGAAAGGGCCGAGAGGCGCTTCCCACGGGCTGGCAAGGACTCGTGGCGTAGTCCCGTTGAGCACTGACTGCGGCTCCTCTGTGCCACAATGGCCTCCCGGCTATTGTCGCGGAACAAATTACCTTTGTGCAGGTCCTCCCTTGACTCCGGCCCCATACTGTCCAGGTGAGCAAAACTCTGACAGCAATTGGCCGCGGCTCCACCATGGTTGGCTTGCTCTGCATCGTCGCCGGCAGCAAAACGAGCCGGCCCTGGTTACTTCTGGCCGGTCAACTCCTCACCGGCTTAGGCATCGCCTTGCTCCTGGTGCATGTCTGGATGCTATGGAGACAAAGAAAACTATGAACAGGCAAACCGAAGGCAGGAATCCACCGAGGCCAGCCGGACCACGGCTCATCCCTCGGCTTTAACATGAATCCCCTTGACCATCCACCAGCACCCTTCCTACCCTGTTCCTGCCGGTCCATGGACGCCATCATGGCTACAGCCTCTTCGCCAGCACTCCTTCTTCTCACATTCGCCACGCTCTCCGCCCAAACCCTCCAGCCCGAATCAGTCTTCCGAATCCAGCCAACCGAGACCACCCGGCGCCTGGTCTCCGTCGACGCCGCCGGCAACGAACTCCTGTTCTGCTTCTCCACCCCCACGACCACGGAACTGGTCCGAACGGACCCATATGGAAACGAGCAGGCCCGCTGCACCATCACAGGCGGATCTAGGCAGGCCCTATTCACGCCACAGACAAAGAGCATCCTTCTCAGCCGCTTCGGAGCCTCACTCACCGAGGTGAGCCCGGCCTGCGAGGTGTGGCGCGATGCCAGATTCCCCCGGAAACACGCCCATCTCCTCATCGATGAAACGGACGTGCTCGGCGTCACGGGCGAGGCCATCCTTTCCCTGGATCTCGCCACTCTGCAACCAGGGCCGGACCTGCCATTCCCCATCCTGGGAGACGACACACCCTATTTCGTACGGCCAACGCCAGGCTCCCTGGTAGTCGCCTACCTCGGAACCGGGCGCACCGCATTCCTGGATCGCAAAGACCCATCGCCGCATGTGCAACAGTGCCTGGATCCGGCCGTGCGGCAGAGTAGCCAACAACTGGGCCCCAACGAGCTGTTATTCGCCCCAGCCCTTGGAACCTGGATGGGGCGCGTCCTCTTCGTCCTCTCTGGTTTCCGGGCACAGGATGGAGCGCCGCTGTACGCGCTCAGCCCGGATGGGAACTGCGCACGTTTGGGACTTCTGGAATTGCCGGAACTGCCGGCCTCAGGGGCGGCTTCCGCGCCCAATCGCCAACCCCCATATCCACGAAGATCGGTCTCCCCGGATTTCGTCGTGTCCGCGGGGAACGCTGTGTTGCTGACCGACCGGAGGTCGGGCATTGTCGCGCGATACAGCCTCGCGCAATTCCCGCAGCCGCAGTGAACGCCTCAATTCGGGACTGATTCGATCACTGAGAAAAGTCTGCACGCTCACTGTTCACAGGCCACCTCCTTTGTGGGGCAGACTTTAGTCTGCGCTGGGCTTCAGCCCAGTCTCTTCGGCGTCCTTAAAGACCCTGACATCTGGTCTCCTCGATCTCTAGCAGTTCGTGACAAGTGTCCCCGAAACCTGCTGGTCGGAATTCCTTGACGGAACTCAATTTGTCGGACGCGACGTATGATGGAGGTTGCAGAAGGTGGAGGTCTCGGGATGTCGGTCGCAAAGCAAATTCCGTTCCTGTTGATTCTGCTCCAATCCGTGAGTTTTGCCTGTTCGGGGGTGTCGTGCAAAGACGGCGGTCCAGCCTTTGCCAGCAGCTTCACGGTCAAGTTGCAGTACGAGCGGAAGCCCTTGCGTGGCGGCACGGTAAGAATTCTGTCAAGCGATAAAATCAGATTCCTCGGCGTCACGGGTGATGATGGGACTCTGCGCGTCAGCAGCCTACCTCCGGGTCAGTATTGGATGGATGTCGAATTCCTTGGGATCAGTGCTGACTATCACTGTTTTCACATCTCCACTCACCCCACGATCCTGGCAAAGAGGAGTTCCAGCTACGCATGGGGTGGTTTCGGAACACCTACCCGCAGGGTCGCAGGTACTCTGGTCGATTCGCAGCCTGGGACCGGGGAATCCCCTCTCTGGAACCAGGTCCACAGAGTCAAGCATCCTATTCACGGATCGACGGTGAGGATCCAGAACCCAATGACCGGGGCCGTTTTGATAACAGAATCTGACGCGGATGGTAACTTTGCCTTCGATCCAGTGCCAGACGGTCTTTACGTGTTGCGCGTCGAGGGCGGAACTAGCAATCGTGATTTCGCGTTCGTGGATAGGCTTGTGCAAGTCTCCTCGAAGGCAAAAGGCGACCGGTTAATCCTCACAAAGGTTGATGCTGGTGCTGGCACTTGTGGAAGTACGTCGGTACAAGTAGATGCAGTCAATTGATCGCCCGAGAGGATGCGGTCACATGTTGCCGGGATTCAGTCGACCTACTGCTCGCATTCGGTTTGCAGTCGCGAATGCCGAGTATCTGCGGCATTCCCCTCAGTGCGTCATCGCATAAGTAATGTAATTGATCCCCAACCGGATCGCCAGATCCGCGCACTTCTCCGGATACTGCGGCTCATCCGCCCACTCCCACGCATCCCCGACATCCGAGTTATACGAGATCGCCACCATCAACCGCCCCTGGTCGTCGTAGATCCCCCGCCAGTGCGCACCCTTCCCATCCTCCGGCCCGATCGCGTGGATCGGCCGCTTAAAGCCCTGCCGCAGGTGCGCCCAGCCCGGCAGCTGATACCGTTCGTTCAGATCATAGACCGTGTGGAACGCCGCGTCCGCATCCTCGATATCCACAATCGGCCGGTCCGGAAAGGTCATCTTCATGCTCCGGGCGAAGAGGTCCCACTCATACTGCCCATGCAGATCGTCGGCCATGAAGAAGCCCCCGCGCTGCAGGTATTCCCGCAACACCAGCGCCTCTTTCTCGGTCAAACCCCACTCCCCCACCTGCACCGCATAGATCCAGGGCCAGTTGTAGACGTCGTTCGAATCCAGATCGACCACCTGCTCCACCGACCGCGTATGAATTCGGGTCAACCTTCGCACGGCGAGCGAAAAATGCCGGTCGGCCCGAGGGTAGTCCTGCGTCCACAGGGACAGCCCCAGCCGGTAGTCGCCCTGGTAACGCGGGTAGTAACCGTCGTCCACTCCGCCGCCCGGGAACATCAGCCGGGCAAACGCAAACTCCGTCTTCTCCTGGTGGTCCGTAGGCAGCGGAATCTCCCCAGGACTATACTCAACGCCGGGAAATTCACGAAACGGGCGCTGGAAGGCGCAAAGCGAGGCAATCACGGCAAGGCCGGAAACAGCGGCCCGGACTGGCTTGGTCCACTCCATCCCTCTCCATCCCGGAACTAAGGATTCTGCTTCCTCCTGATTCGCCCGGCGGGCCCAGAGACGCCGATCTTTCGGATGGAAGCGGCCACCTGGTGCGTGGCGCACCCGCTCCTGCTGCGAGCAGACTCTGCACGGACCGGCTGGTTCCAACCCGCCCCGGTCCGATCCAGCGCCAAGCGAACCGGCATCCGGCAAGGCGACGGCGCCCGCTTGGTCACTGCAGGCAAATCGGAAACGAACGGGCCAATACCGGCAGAAGATTTCCGGCGGAATGGCGTAAAAGACTCCACGAATTGGAATCATTGCGCGTCTTAGGAGTTAGCCATGAGACTGCCTGTCCTCGCCTGCATCTGCCTGACCTGTTCGTTCGCCCAGAGTGGAGGGGAGCCGCCGCAACTGCTCCAACTGGTGAGACGCTCGGGAGGCGAACCGCGGCCAATGCGCCCCTATGCCGAGTTGCAGGCGCAGCTGAACGTGTGGGGGCTGACGACGATGACCGGCGTCTCCGAGGCTTGGGCACTGGAAGCGCACGACTCCTTTGCCAGCATCGAGGAGTTGGACAAGCAACTGAATCCGGTCGACAGACCGCGCGCCGGCAATGGAGAAAGCGGATTTGTCGCGGACGACGTGTTGGGACCGGGCAGGGCGATGGTGGCCATCTATCGCCCGGACGCCAGCTACCGGCCGGACCAGGCGTTGAAAGCACTGGCGCGGGCGCGCTATGTGCAGGTCACCGTCTACCGCATGCGGCCCGGGATGGAAGGGGATTTTGCGACAGTGGCCGGATACCGCCGCAATGCATTCGACGCGATGAACCTGGACCGGCCCGACATGGCCTATCAGGTGCTCGCCGGGGCGCCATCGGGAACTTATCTGATACTGGCGCCGATGGCCTCGTTACGTGCGCTGGATGAAGGTATATCGCGACGCGAGGCGAGTGGCCGCGGGCACAGCAGCGCCGCCTCCAAGGTGATCTCCGAAGCGATGCTCGTGCGCGAACAGCGGCTGCTGCGAGTAGAGCCGGCCATGAGTTGGGTGTCGGATGAATTCGCGTCGCCGGACATGGACTTCTGGCGCATGCGATCCAGCCCCAAACAGTAGCGGACGCGCCGATCCGTCGTTGGCCTGGCTCAATGAAGACCTGTAGGTGGCAGGGTCGCCGTCGTTCGGTAGCGGCGTAGGACGAGAAGCGCGCCTTTCCACATTAGTGCCGCTGTCAAGCTCATCCAACCGAAGCAGAATAACAGGACGACAAACATCCATGCGCCGTTCCCTCGGAGGATCACCGAGGCTGGTACTGTTACAACCCGCAGCAAGACGTACCACCACGCCAAATAGCTCCACTTTGGCCCAACCCTTTCCAACCAGCATCCGGCCGCATACCAGAAGAGCAATGCAAGGCAGAGCGTCAATCCCGCGAGTCGAGCATCGAAAGGCGAGCTGACTTTCCAGCTAAGTGCGCCGTTCGCGAAGATGACTTCAGCGATGCCTGCGGCGGCGATCGTTGCAGGCAGAGTGCCGAAGTTTATCGCCTGCAATGGATTTGGCATCCATGGGCCATCCGAATCTCTCAGGAATTGACGATCGACATGTTCATACTGCTGGTCCCAGAGTGGCTTCGGTCGCCGTAGAGTTGACAGGTATTCGTGGACTGCATAAGCGGTGGCGATCAGCAATACGACATCGATCGCGGCATTGATCAGCGGAAACAGAACACGGGGACGGATGCTCACTCTTTAGTATTCGACACCGGCTCCATCGTGGTTGTGCCAGCTGCATCGCGAGCAGTGGGCCAGAGAGAGCGGCTGTGCCGCCTGCGCCGTTCCTGAGCCTGCTCGACTTCACGAACCTACGGGATCTCTATAAGAATAGATCCAGGTGCCACATTCAATTCCTGTCTCGCTCAGCAAAAGGGAAAGGGCGCTGGGTTGTCTCCTCGGAGGGGCCTTGGGCGACGCGTGGGGCGGTGCGCGCGAAGCCGCCACGGCGTCGGGTCCGTTTGAAATACCTCCGCATCCATCGATCTCGGATGACACCCAGTTCACGCTGGCGACCTGCGAGTCAATTCTCGAATCCGGCCGAATCGAGCCGCAAAACGTCGCCGCGCACCTTCTCCGTTGGTACCAGGCAGGCCGCATACGCGGCATCGGTTCGAGCACGCTAAAGGCCATGAAGGATCTAGCTATCGGGACGCACTGGGCACTGGCCGGTGCCCGCGGTGAGTACGCCGCTGGGAATGGGGCCGCAATGCGGATTGCACCGCTCGCGTTTTTGCTGGACCCCTCCTCGCCCAGTGACCGCGTCACGATCCGCGATGTCTGTCGGATAACCCACCACAACGACGAAGCTTATGTTGGAGCCCTCGCTATTGTCTGCGCAATTCGCTCCGTGCTTCTCGGGTCGTGGTCCGCTGAATACTGCTTTCTGGACAGCGCGGTCGAGGCGGCGCCGGATTCAGCAGTCCGCGATCGAATCCAGGAACTCGCCCGACTCAGTTGCCCTATCGCTGAAGTTGCCGGACGCTATGGGGCCTCCGGGCATGTTGTCGATACGGTTCCGCTGGCGCTGTTCGCTGCGCAGTTCATCGTTGTGCAACCGTTATCCGAAATCTTAGGCAATGTGATCAGCGCCGGAGGCGACACTGACACGATCGCTTCGATCACGGGCCAACTGGCCGGAGCCGTCACGGGCGCGGCTGGCATACTCAGCGGACAATTTGCGGACCTCCGTGACGCCACGCAAATACTCGAGACCGTCGAAGCCTTTGCGGAGTTTGCCAGCGGGCGGTGAGCCTCCGCAGGATTGTTCTTGTGTGAGCTTGTACAGACGACAGCGCCGTCATCGACTGAAAATGCACATGCCGCGGAGAGGGCGTCATCCGGCTACACCGGTTTAGCTGAGCCTTGCCGCGGTCATGTACTGGAATTTGCACTCCGACTACTGAATACCTGGAGACGCGTCTTCATCGCCGGATGACGGCTAGCCCCGCACCTCCCCCAGCAACCGCACCATCTCCCCCCGCCCGTGATGCCGCGCCCAATCCGCCGGAGTCCCTCGATAATCCAAATCCCTCACCCGCGGGTCCGCCCCGTGCTCCAGCAAAAACCGCACCACGACCTCGCCATACCGCTCCATCGTGGCCATCCGGTGCAGCACCGTCACCCGGCAATCCAACCCCGGCACAATCGCATTGATCTCCGCCCCCTGCCCCAGCAAATACTCGGCCGCGGCCAGCCGGTTGTTCACACACGCGAAATACAGCGCCTGGCTCAGTACATTCGCTCGAGTCCGCTCGCACTGAAACGGCGACAGGCCCCGCAGCTTCCGCTCCAGCCCATACGGATCCGCCAGCGCCCCTGCCCCCGGCTTCAACGAGCCATCCGCCGCAAACCAATCCCGCACCACATCCATCCGGCCCAGCCCCGCCCCAAAGCGCAAGTCGAGTCTCGCGCCCCGCGCAGCCAGCAATTCGGCAACTTCATGGAAGGCAAAGTGCATCGCATACCCCATCGGCAGCCCATCGCCATCCACTCCATCCACGTGCGCACCGCCATCCAGCAGCGCCTCCACCACCCGCAGCACGCCGAAACTCACCGCTGAGGTCAGAGGCTGCCCGCCATCCACCTCCACCTCCGCACCCGCCTCAATCAGCGCTCGCGTCAGTTCGTACTCGTTCCCAAGCCGGTTGGTCCCGCGGAACACCGCCTCGGAGACACAGAACAAAGGAATCGAATCATTGGGCGGAGGTTGCGGCGGCACGAAACCAGCCACCCATCGCCGGTTCGCCGCCTCCGGATCCGAATGCAGGACTTCCTGTAGTCCGGCAAGGTCCCCGCTACGCACCGCGGCAATCGCCGACCGCACGCCTGGATCCAGATGGAGAAAGCTCTCGTACTTCTCCCAGTACGCGTACCCCTCCGCATTGGCCACCAGCAGCCGCGCGTCCCGGTGGGACAGCGAGGCCGCCCGCGGGTCATAGTTCTCGAAGCGCTCCCGGGCGTGGGCCGGCTGCAGCAGCCGTTGCTTCGTCTGAGCGTCTCCGGCTGCGAACTCAGCCTGCAGCCGCGCAACCCGAGCCTCGACCTCGGTCTGCAATTCGACGTGTTGCTTCAGCTTGGGCCAGCTCGAGAATCCATACTCCCGGGCGATCACCAGTTGCGCGTCGCTCAGGGTCGCCGCCTCCGGTCCGCCCGCTTCCGGATGCTGCGCGCGAAACCGTGTCAAGGCATCAGGCGCACCGCCGCGATACTCCTTCAGCAGGTCCTTGGCTTGGTGCTTGAGTTGAATCAGGCTCGGTTGAGCCGGGAGAGATCTTTGCATAAACGAACATCCTTTCGCTATGCCTGATGTCCGCTTGTGCAGGCCGAAAGAAAGTTCGTATCGGTCTCGAACGCCAAACGAGTGGACTCAGTCCTTTCCGCGGACAGGAGGCGCCTCGAACGCCTTGACCTGAAGATAACATCCAAGCCGCAAAGCCGCAAATCCAGCCCGCAATCCAGCCGGGGACCAGCCCGGGAACCAGCCCGGAAACAAACGCCGCAAGCTGTTCCTCCAGCTGGTCCCCGCCTGCATTGCCCGAAGCATCCGGCGGCGTGTCAGGGCAATCGGCACCTGGAACCATGGGCCGCAACCAGCCCGCATCCCTGCGCGGCAAGCCCAGCCGGCGCAGTCAGGCAAACAGGGCAGGGAACTCGCTCATAGGCAGAAGGCACAACGAACCACGACCGTCAGGGAGTGGTCTCCGCCGCGCTGCGAACCGCGCACGTCAGTAAGCGGGCACCCCTTCGCGCAGCAACTTCACCGGAATGGTCCCCCTGCGAACCGCGCACGTTAGTAAGCGGGCACCTCTCTCCACAGCATCTTCACCGGAGTGGTCCCCACTGCGAACCGCGACTGGAGAGGAGCAGGCCCCACGTACCGCAAAACTCCACGAAAGCCTCAGAGCACCCACCCATTCGGGACGACCGCCCCCAAGTCGACCACCCGGAACCGCGTCGCACCACGGCCCGACATTCCCACGGCGTGCTACCCACCCCCGCGCATCCATCACCGCCCGTCCACCTCAAGGCCGAGGTTAAGCTAGTGGCCAGGAGCACCGATGCCAAGACAACTGGTCTACTACGTGGCGTGCACGCTCGACGGCTTCATCGCCCGAACCGACGGCTCCTTCGACTGCTTCCTCTTTCAGGGAGAGCACTTCCAGGACCTCTTCAGAGACTTTCCGGAGACCTTTCCTGCCCACATCCGTCCGGCCCTGGGCATCCCAGACCAGGCCCGCCGCTTCGACACCGTCCTAATGGGACGCAGCACCTACGAGGTAGGACTCCGGGAAGGTATCACGAATCCCTACGCCCCGTTGCGGCAATACGTGTTCTCCACCACAATGAACAGCAGCCCCGACCCGGCCGTCCACCTCCACACAGCAGACCCGCTGGACCTCATCCGCCGCCTCAAAGCGGAAAAGGGCGAGGACATCTGGCTCTGTGGCGGCAGCAAACTCGCCTCATCCCTGGCGCCGGAAATCGACGAACTGATCCTGAAGATCAACCCCATAATTCTGGGCGCCGGCATCCCTCTTTTCGATTCGCTACCCGACGTCCTGCCCACTCATCTTCTGGAGCACAAGGTCTACCCCAACGGTTTCGTTCTGGCCCGCTACCGCATCGTTCATGAGTCACCGTAAACCTAGGTGCGGCGTAAGCGTGCCCTCAGCGGGTTCCCCGCGCGCCTGGGCACGCGTACCCCCTGCGAACCGCGACTGGAAAGGAGCGGGCCACGGCATCCACAAACCATCCGCGGAGTGCATGCCTGTCCATCCAGTCGCCATAGATACTCCGCCGCAACGAAACACGACCGTAAGGAAGTGGTCTCCACCGCGCTGCGAACCGCGCACGTAAGTAAGCGGGCACCCCAACACCGTCGCCTCTTCAACGGAGTGCTCCCCAAACCCAGCCCCCACCACATCGAACCCAACTCCAGGTCGACACGCCGATCCGGTAAGGCGGACCCCCTGGTCGACCACCCGTAGCCGCACGATCACGCACCAACCCAACCCTCATCGAAGCACTCCGAGCGGCCCACGCAAGCAAACCTCCATCCGTGCCACCCCTCCACCCGGGCCGCAACAGCAAAGGTCAGTCGTTCGCCCATCCGCACTCCGCCCCCTGGCCTGCTCCTCCAGCCTCCACCGCCGCCTTGCCCGGCTCCCCTCTCGAACCGCCATGCTACGATACCTCCATCAAGCCGCCACCACCGGCGGCCCGCTGAGGGGCTGGATCCAGCTGCGGGCGCATACCCGCGAGACCATCAGTCATGACAGCCGACCGCTGGCGCCAGATCGAAGACATCTTCAACCAGGCTGTCGAGCAGCCGCTGGCCGTCCGGGCGCGCTTCCTGCAGCAGGCCTGCGGTGACGACGCCGAACTGCGCAGTGAGGTCGAATCCCTTCTCGCCTGCGATGCCCCGGAAGAAAAACTAGTCGCGGGACTCGGAGATGCCGAAGCCACGCTCTCCGCCGCGGACGAGATGGAGTCCGCCATGGCCGGCCGCCGCATCGGAAGCTACCGCCTCACCCGATGGTTAGGCAACGGCGGTATGGGCTCCGTCTACCTCGGCGTCCGGGACGACGACCAGTATCGGAAGCAGGTGGCCATCAAGCTGCTCAAGCGGGGCATGGACACCAGCTTCATGCTGAATCGCTTCCGGCAGGAACGCCAGATCCTCGCCAATCTCGACCACCCCTTCATCGCCCGCCTGATCGATGGCGGAGCAACCGAAGAGGGCTTGCCCTATTTCGTCATGGAGTATGTGGACGGCGTCCCCATCACGCAGTACTCCGCAGCGGAGAACCTGTCCGTCCCGGCGCGCCTGGACCTCTTCCGCATGGTCTGTGAAGCCGTGCAGCATGCGCACCAGAACCTGGTAGTCCATCGCGACATCAAACCGGGCAACATCCTCGTCACCAGGGAAGGCGTCCCCAAACTCCTCGATTTCGGCATCGCCAAGGTCCTCGACCCGGATCCGCCGGAGGCGATACTCTGACCCCCAGCGAGTTCCGCATGCTGACGCCGCGCTACGCCAGCCCGGAACAGATCAAGGGACTCAACGTAAGTACCGCCAGCGATACCTACTCCCTCGGCGCCGTGCTGTACGAACTCCTCACCGGCCGCAATCCTCACCGCTTCAGCTCCAACTCGATGGCCGACATGGAAACCGCCATCTGCCTCACGGAACCGCTCAAACCAAGCATCGCCGTGGAAGCCAATGACGGCCTGCCTTCCGCCGCCCGCAAACGGTTGCGCCGCCAGCTCTCCGGCGACCTCGACAACATCCTCCTCACCGCGCTCCGCAAGGAGCCGCAGCGCCGCTATGCATCGGCTGCTGAATTCGCGGAAGATCTACGCCGCCACACCGAAGGCCGGCCCGTCCTCGCGCACGAGGATCGTTGGACCTATCGGGCCTCCAAATTCATACGCCGCAACCGCCTGGCCGTCGCGGCCGCCACCTTGATCGTCGCTAGTCTCGTTGGTGGAATCGTCTCCACAACCATTCAGGCGCGCCGCGCGGAACAACGGTTCCAAATCGTTCGCGGCCTGGCCCGCACGACCCTTTTCGACCTCTATGACGAAATGGAGCGCCTCCCAGGGTCCGTCCCGCTCCGGGCAGCGACCATTCGCAATGTGGCCGGCTACCTCGACGACCTCGCCCGCAACGGATCGCACGAACCGGACCTCGACCTCGAGATCGCGACCGCCTACGAACGCGTGGGCAACCTCGAAGGGCATCCCTTCGTGGCAAACCTCGGACAGGGCGCGCAGGCGCTCCGCAGCTACCGCAAGGCCCTGACCATCTTTGAGCGCCTTTCTTCCACCTCCGGCTACCGCAACCAGGCCTACCGCGGATTGATCGATACCAACCTGAAGATCTCGGCCCTGGAAGCTTTGCGCGGGAATCCCGCAATGTCGTCCATCCATTCGCAAAGGGCATACGCCCTGGCCACCGAAGCCTTTGCCGCCGGCAACTCCGGCATTCCGCTCAGCACGCAGATCAATGTCTATTTCCGCCTGGCGGATCTCGAATACGACCGCGGCGAGGCCAACGCCGAAAGAGACACATACCGGAAGGCATTCGAACTCGCGAAGTCCTGGGCGGACTCCGGGGAGGCCGACCAGGCAACCGTCAGTCTCATTGAATCTCATCGCAACGTCGGCAGTGCCCAGGCCCGTGCCGGCGACTTAACAGCGGCTCTGGAAAGCTATCGCGCCGCGGAAAGACTGGCGGCCGGCATGACCCGGCGCTCCAACCTCAAGCGGGACCACTTCTACGAAACCATCAACATTCAGACGGCCATCGGCGATATTCTGGCGGCTCCAGACGATCCCAACTTCGGCGATACCAACGGGGCGATGGCGCGCTATCGGAATGCGCTCGAGGTAGCCGAGCGCCTCGCCGCCGTCGATACCCGGAACGTGAACGCCGGCCGGCTCGCGGCTGGATGCAACTGGCGGCTCTGCATGATTTCGGCCCACGACCAGCCGATGCAGGCGCTCGAATACGGCCGTAACGCCTTGAAGATTGCGCAGGAGGCCGGAGCCCTGGATCCCGAAAACCTCGAATACCGCTACCACGCCTCCCGCGCCTATCTCTGGATGGGGAATGCCCTTCGAATCTTGGGCAGGCCCGCGGAAGCCATCGAGAGCCTCAACCACGCCATAACCCTCCAGAACGCAATAGTGGCGGTCTCACCCCAACGCATCTGGAATCTCCGTGTTCTCAGCCGGACCTATTGTTTCCTCGCAGCCGCCCAACTGGACCACGGTTCGGCCGGCGAGGCGCTGCAGTCGCTCCAACATGGTCTGGCTGTCGCCGACCGGATCCTTCAGCGTGCACCGCGGAGTCTCCCACACCAACTGGATCGGGCCGACGTATTCGAGGCAACCGGCATGTACTACTCCACCTTAGCCGCGGGGTCGGGGCTGAATCCCGCGCGCCGGACCGAACTGCGGCATCTGGCCCGGTCGAACTACGAACAGGCTCTCGCCATCTGGCAGGGCTGGGTCGACCGGAAGCTGCTCGCACCGTACGCGGCTCGCCGGCTCAACCAGGCCGCCCAGGCGATAGCCTCACTAGGCACCGCACCGCAAGGAGTCCGCCTCGCCAACAAACCCTCCTCCTCGCCGCCCGCTCGAACTTCTCCCGCAACGCCAGGCGCACCCGCCGATCAGCAGCCGTAATCGCGCCCTGTTCCGCTCATTCGAGCAGGTCGGCACCAACACCCGCCCGTACCTCAGCGCTGTTCCGACTCCAACAGGACAGAGGCCCCGAAGCAATCCGTCCAAAAACATCAAGTCCATCTCGGGGGTACCGCGACCAGCGGTGACACAAGTTCAGAAAAAACGTCAGCCAACCGAATCAACGACTTGCTCCCCGAGGGGGAGCAGATTCCTGCGGGAGCGAGTGTATGATGTCCGGCGCGAAGGAGTATGCAAGGAGATGGATTGGCAAAGTGCAGTGGTTCAGCGTAGCCATCGGGTATGCACGGAGATGGATTGGCAAAGTGCGGTGGTTCAGCGTAGCCATCGGGAGAGCCCTGCCCCCACGTCTCCGCGAAATCCCCCGATCCCACCGGAATACCAGGAATCTGAGCGAACAAACCCATTCCAGCCAACCGCTCCAACATCAGAATCGGCGCCCCCAGCATTCCCTTGGGCATCGCCCAAGGCCCGCCGCAACTCCAACGCTGCCCGCCAATCCAACGAATCTGAGCGAACAAACCCATTCCAGCCAACCGCCCCAGCATTGGAATCGGCTCCTCCAGCATTCCCTTGGGCATCGCCCAAGGCCCGCCGCAATCCCAACCCAACCCGCCAATCCAACGACTCTGAGCAAACAAACCCATTCCAACCAACCTTCCCAACATCGGAATCGGCGCCCCCAGCATTCCCTTGGGCATCGCCCAAGGCCCGCCGCAACCCCAACCCAACCCGCCAATCCAACGGGCCAGAGCGAACAAACCCATTCCGACCAACCGCCCCAACACCGAACCCAGCGCCCCCAGCATTCCCTTGGGCATCGCCCAAGGCCCGCCGCAACCCCAACCCAACCCGCCAATCCAACAACTCCGAGCAAACAAACCCATTCCAGCCAACCGTCCCAGCATTGGAATTGGCGCCCCCAGCATTCCCTTGGGCATCGCCCAAGGCCCGCCGCAACCCCAACCCAACCCGCCAATCCAACAACTCCGAGCAAACAAACCCATTCCAGCCAACCACCCCAACATTGGAATCGGCGCCCCCAGCATTCCCTAGGGCATCGCCCAAGGCCCGCCGCAACCCCACCCCAACCCGCCAATCCAACGGGACAGAGCAAACAAACCCATTCCATCCAACCATCCCAACATCGGAATCGGCGCCCCCAGCATTCCCTTGGGCATCGCCCAAGGCCCGCCGCAATCCCAACCCAACCCACCAATCCAACGACTCTGAGCAAACAAACCCATTCAATCCAACCGCCCCAACATCGAACTCAGCGCCCCCAGCATTCCCTTGGGCATCGCCCAAGGCCCGCCGCAACCCCAACCCAACCCGCCAATCCAACGGGACAGAGCAAACAAACCCATTCGATCCAACCGCCCCAACATCGAACCCAGCGCCCCCAGCATTCCCTTGGGCATCGCCCAAGGCCCGCCGCAACCCCAACCCAACCCACCAATCCAACGGTCCAGAGCGAACAAACCCACTAGCCCCCACCCGCCCTCGTCACGCCCACGATAAGATAACCCCATACCCCCGGCGGCTGTGGTCCCGCCGGTCATCCCAATCTGGAGATCCGCTGTTGCTATCCTTTGTCCTTCGCGGAGCCCTGCTCCTCGCCCGGCCCCTCCTCGCCCAGACCCACAGCACCTGGCGCGAATACGGCGGAACGCCCGATGCTGCCCAGTACTCCGATCTCAAGCAGATCGACCGCTCCAACGTCGCCAAACTCAAGCCCGCCTGGACCTACAAGACCGGCGACGGCGGCAAGTACTTCTTCAACCCCCTCATCGCCGACGGCCGCATGTACGTCATGGCCAAGAAGAACTGCATCGTCGCCCTCGACCCCGTCAACGGCGCCGAACTCTGGACCTACACACCCGAGCCCGACACAAAGATCATCACCAACCGCGGCCTGAACTACTGGGAGAGCAAGGACCGCTCCGATCGCCGCCTCCTCTTTGCCAGCAACCACCGCCTCCGGGCGATCGATGCCCGCACCGGCCAGCCCATCGACACCTTCGGCACCCACGGCAGTGTCGACCTGAAACAAGGACTCGGCCGTGACCCGGAGACCCTCTCCCTGGTCCAGTCCACTACCCCGGGCCGCGTCTTCGAGGACCTCCTGATCCTCGGCTCCGCCACCAACCAGGGCTACGGCTCCGCACCCGGCGACATCCGCGCCTTCGACGTCCGCACTGGCAAGCTCATCTGGACTTTCCACACCATCCCTCATCCCGGCGAAGCTGGCTACGAAACCTGGCCCAAGGAGGCCTGGAAGAACGTCGGCGGTGCCAATGTCTGGGGCGAGATGTCCCTCGACGTCAGGCGCGGCATCCTCTACGCCCCCACCGCCAGCGCCAAATACAACTTCTATGGAGCCGACCGCGCCGGGGCCAACCTCTTCAGCGACTGCCTGCTCGCCCTCGACGCCCGCACCGGCAAACGCCTCTGGCACTTCCAGATGGTCCATCACGACATCTGGGACTACGACGACGCCACCGCGCCCAAGCTCCTGACCGTCCACCACAACGGCAAGATCCTCGATGTCGTCGCTCAGGTCACGAAGCAGGGCTTCGTTTGGGTCTTCAACCGCGTCACAGGAGAACCGCTCTGGCCCATCGAGGAGCGCCCGGTCCCCCAGACCGATATGACCGGCGAGACCACCTGGCCCACCCAGCCGTTCCCCACCAAGCCGCCGCCTTTCTCCCGCCAGAAGTTCACTGTCGACGACCTCAGCCCCTACCTCACGCCGGAGGATCGGGCCAAGTTCAAGGACGAGATGCTCAGCGCCCGCAACGAAGGACTCTTCACGCCTCCTGGCAAACGCAATACCGTCCAGATGCCCGGCAACAACGGCGGCGCCAACTGGAGCGGAGCCGCGGTGAACCCGGGCCAGGGCCTCCTCTATGTCGTTTCCAAAGACCTGCCCGCCATGCTGAAACTGGAGCCCAAAGGCGAGCCGCGCAAGGCACCCAATCCCGAGTCGGAGATGGTCCGCTACTACAGCGGCTTCGGCTTCATGCTCGACAGCCAGGGCCTCTCGCCCATCAAACCGCCATGGTCCTCGCTGACGGCATACGACTTGAACGAGGGCACCATCAAGTGGAAGATCCCGTTGGGTGAGGTGCCGGAACTGGCCGCCAAGGGCATCCACGACACCGGCTCGCACTACCCCAAGGTCGGTCCCGTAGTGACCGCGGGAGGCCTGATCTTCGCTGGCACGAGAGACAGGAAGGTGCACGCCCTGGATGTCGACAACGGCAAGATCCTCTGGGAAGCAGAAGTCGGAGCGGCCCTCGAAGGCATGGCCGCCGTCTATGAAGCCGAAGGCCGCGAGTATGTGGTGTTCTGCGCCGCCGCTCAGGAAGGCCTCACACCGGGCACCCAAAAGCCCATCCAAGGGAGCTACGTCGCCTTCGCCCTGCCCAAGTGACACGACAATCCGGCCCGCGCGGGGTCCCGGGGCCAGCCCCGCAACGAACCACGAGCGTGAGCGAGTGGTCCCCCTCCCCAGCCTCGTCAACCCTGGGGCATGCCGGCCAGCCTAGAACCGCTCCCGGCTCTCCAGGTTCGCCTCGATCTCTTTCCGGCTCCGCCAGGCCGTCCGCAGCTCCTTCCGGGCCAGGTATGGCAGTTGGTCCGTCTGGTGCTTGCTGCCCGGCTGCGAGGAGTTCCCATAGGACATCAGCACTTTGGCATGGGCCGCCGGCTTCGTGAACTCGACCGCCGCCACATACGTCTCCCCGTGCGTCTGTGTCCGGACCCCGTTCTTCAGGGGTCCGAACGTGATCACCCGGAAGATGCCCAGATTGCCGAAGCCCCCATTGGCCGGCTGATCTACGCCTGCCCACTGAATCCGCATTACCTGGCCCCAGGGCACATCCAGGGCTCCAAAGTTCTTCAGGGTCTCAGCCGCGGCTTCATCCAGTTGCGCCGCTGCTGACTTCGGATCCTTCAAGCCCGCAGGTGTCGTCATTGGCAGCTTCCGGTCATACGCTACCGCGAAGCCCGCCTGCGACCCCATGGCCGGCCCCATGAACCGCGTAGCCCACGCGTGGAACAGCACGGCTCCGCGGCTCTCCGCCTGAGCCTGGCGGTCCCACCTGGCCAGCACGGCGGCAGCCTGCTTCGCCCGCTCGGTCCCATACTCCTCGGCGGCTTTCAGCAAATCCGGCAGGATCCGGTCCGCCAACTCCGCCCGGGTCGAGTGCTTCTGCTCCACGAACCGGTCGAAGGTGAACCTGGGCTCCTCGCTCAGCATGTGCAGCGACCGCTCGGCCCGGAAACTGGTATTCACCGGAGCCGTGTACGCCGGAAACTGAGCCGGATCCAGCGAGTTCGGCCAGGCCGCATTCCACGGCGGATCGTTGGTGTTGTGTACATAGCCCGAAGCCGGGTCGATCACCTTGGGTAGCTCTTCATACGAGTGGTACGAGGTCCACAACGTCTCCGAAGTATCTCCGGGAACGACCCCCGCCCAGTAGCGCAGGTCGCCCTTCGAACGCTTCGGCAGCAGGCCATTGAAGAGGTACTCGATGTGTCCATCGCGGTCGGCGTAGAGGATGTTGAAAGTCGGTACCTGCAGGCGCTTGAGCGCGGCCTCGTACTCCGTGAAGTTGTGCGCGATGGCCATCTGCCAGTACTGTTCCAGCAGGAACGGCCGGTCGAGCCCGGCCACACGCAAGGCAACTGGTCCGGAGGATCCTGCCGGATGATCGGCCCGTGCACGGTGCTATTGGTCGTCAGCGGCTCAACCCGGAACGTCCCATCCGGCTGCCGGACTTTGATCTCGTGCGTGGCCTTTTCAAACTGCTTCACCTGGCCATCGAAGAGGTACCCGTCTCCGTGCGCCTTGATCGCGTAGAGGTCCGCCGCGTCAATGGAATTCACGGTCTGGTTGAAGCCCACGTAATCGCTGAACATGAAGCGGAGCACGGGGAAGCCCACCTGGCTTGCGCCGTAGAGGTCGATGCCTGGGGCGGTGAGATGGATCTCGTAGTAGGTGCTCCAGTCGCCCCATGGCAGGTGCGGATTGCCCAGCAACAGCGCATGGCCCGCCGCCGTGCGCTTGGGAGCGATTGCCCAACCGTTCGAGCCCACGGCCTCCGGAGTGTCGAGGAAGTTTGCGGCCGTCTCCTGAGCCGCAATGGATCCTGCCAGGCGCGATGAGGCGATGTAGGTGAAATGGACGATCCGGTGCACGTGCTGCAGCGGGTCGAGTGCGGTCACCGGCAGCACCCGCCTGGCCTCTTCCGACAGCGCCTCCGGATGACGGGCGGCGTAGTCGTTGATGCCCTTGGCAAAGGCTTCGAGATATCCGCGAAACTCAGGCGTCTGCTGTGCCAGCCATCGAGCCGAGCGCTCCGGGACGCTGTTCGTCCATACCCAGCGGTCGTTGGCGAGCCCGGCGGGGCCGAAGTACTCGGCGGCCCGCCCGCGCGATTCGCCATAGAGCTTCAGCAGCAGATTCCCATGACTCTGCGCCTGCGCATAGCCATAGCAGTAGAACAGGTCCGGTGTGTTCTTCGCATACACGTGGGCCACGCCGAAGCGGTCCCACAGGATTTCCGTGCCTTTCGCCGGAGAAGCGGCCCAGGCGGAGAGAGCGGTGCACAAGCCGAGCAGAGCGACGCGCCAATGCATTGAGGGGGAGACTCCTTCGCGCGCGGCGGGGACATTGCCGCTCTGGCGACGGAGCCACGATCCAGGATAACGCGGCTCTGGACGCCCGGCGCGGTTCCGCCGATAGATAGAGCGGTGCTCCCGTTTCTCGCATTCCTGTTGCTGGCAGGCGATCCCGTCGTACACGCCGGAGGAGCGGTCCTGCGATCGGCGTGCTCAACGGACGCCGAGGCGGTGGCGCGGCTGTCGGCAGGGACCCCCGCGCAGGTTCGATTCTCCATCTCCGGAGACGCGGGCACCTGCTACAAGGTGACGGTGAACAGCCAAACCGGTTACCTCCTGGCGAATGAACTGGAAGGATTGGAGTCCTACCGCGCCGGACTCCGCTCGGCATCGGAGCTGGAACTGCCGAAAATGCTGAAGGCTGAGACCGCCCGGTTGAAGGACGAAGCTGCCGAGAGGCCTGGTGCGAACGAAGTGCTGGCGTTGATCGAGGCAAACCAGCCACGGCTGGCGCTGCAGAAGATGGAATCCGCACTCCAGCGGGAAGGCCGCAAGGACCCGCTCACGCTGGCGTTGGCCGGACTGGCGGCGTATCGCAGTGATGAGCCAAGGCGGGCGCTGGAGTTTTGGACTGAGTCGCAGGCTATTGCGCCCAACGCCTCGGTGGAGGCGCTGATGAGCAAGGCGCGGGCCGAACTCGCCGGAGATACCAGCCGCAACAGGCTGCGCGGCTATCGCTTCGTTCTGCGCTACAACAGCGACGAGATCGGGGAAAGCACCGCCGCGGAGGTCCTCTCGGCGGCGAACGACGAATATGCCCGCCTGGACGCGGCGCTGGGGTGCCAGCTCAAGGAACAGATCTCCCTCGTGCTCCAGAATCAGCAGGCCTACCGTGCCACTACCGGCGCCGAGGAATGGAGCGGTGGACAGTTTGACGGGCGGATCCGCGTCGTCCTTTTCCGGCAGGCCTTCCAGCGCGAAGCCCGCCAGGCAGTCGCGCACGAACTGGTGCACGCCTGCCTGACGGCCCGGGGTCGCTTCCCTCACTGGTTTCATGAAGGAATGGCGATGCGCTGGTCAGGGGAAAGGCCGGGCGCCGCCGATTTGGCCATGGTGGAGGGCCTGCATACAATTCCTGTGCTGGGTGCGGCGCCGGATCAGGCGCGCGTTTTCTATACCTGGTCGTGGCTCGCGGTCGACCGCATGTACCGCCGCATGGGGGAACAGGGCGTCAGGGACGCGCTACGCGATCCAGGCTCCGTCACGGCACCGGTGGGCAACTGATATACTGCCCGCTTTGTGACCTCGAACGCTAAGCGCACTCCATCCCACTGGCCCATGCTGCTGTTGCTGGCCGTGTCCGTGTTGATCAACTACATGGATCGCGGCAACCTGGGCATCGCCGCGCCGCAACTGACCCACGAACTCGGGCTTCGCGATTCCCAGATGGGGTTCCTGCTGGCTGCCTTCTTCTGGACCTATGCCCTGTTCCAGATCGTCGCCGGCTGGCTGGTGGATCGCTATGATGTCGCTCGCGTTTATGCGTTGGGCTTTCTGGTCTGGTCGGCGGCCACTCTGGCAATGGGGTTGGTCAACGGCTTCGCGGCCCTGGTTGCGTTCCGATTGCTGTTGGGCATCGGAGAATCGGTGGCCTACCCTGCTTATTCCAAGATTCTGTCGAAAGGGTTCAAGGAAGAAGAGCGCGGTCTGGCAAATGGGATTATCGACGCCGCCACGAAGTTCGGCCCGGCGGTGGGCGTATTGCTGGGTGGATGGATGATCGGCTTGTACGGGTGGCGCTGGTTCTTCATCCTGACTGGCGGGTTGAGTCTCGCCTGGCTCGTGCCGTGGCTCTACTATTCGCCTCGTGACACGACTGCTGGAAAGCAGAAGCAGGAAGGACCGGGGTGGTTGGAACTGGTAGCGAGCCGCTCCGCCTGGGCGACGTTCATCGGGCTGTTCTGTTTCAACTACAACTGGTATCTGTTGTTGACCTGGCTGCCGTCGTTCCTCATCCGCGAGCGCCATTTCACGATGGGCATGATGTCCATCTACAACGCCTTCCCGTTGTGTGTGACGGCGGTTTGTACGATTACGGCCGGCTGGGTCTCGGACCGAATGATCGCCAAGGGCGCGGAAGTCGTGCCACTGCGGCGCAATTTCATGATCGCGGGCCTGATCCTCACAGCGGTCATGCTGCCGTTCGCGACCGTACAATCGCACTTCCTATCGATGACGTTCCTGGTGCTGGCCTTCTGCGGTCTGGGCCTGTACACTTCGAACTGCTGGGCGCTGTCGCAGAACCTGGCGGGCGCAGGCGCATCCGGCAAATGGACAGGGCTGCAGAATGCGGTTGGGAATCTGGGCGGCGTGGTCGCACCGGTTGTGACCGGCTATCTCGTTGAGCGCACCGGTACGTTTCTGGCCGCATTTCTCACGTCCTCCGGCGTTCTGCTCGCCGGAGTCATGATCTACCTATTCATGCTGAAAGTTCCGCGCAAGGCTGCCTAGGTTTCGTACTCTTCACTGATGAACGTCATGTCAAAGGCATGAGCGAGGACGTCGAATGTGAGCTTGTAGGGCTTGCGTTCGAAGCGGATCAGGTCGATGGCGTGGGTAATCACATCGCGGGGCTGGCAACGGCGGAACCGTTTCCCGCTGCGCATGTACTTCTTGTCGATGTACTCCTCGATGGTGGCGTCGTCGCACTCGATCTTCTGGCTTTCACAGAAGCGCTTGAAGATCTTGATAAACTCCACGACCTCGGGCGAACGCACGAACATCTTGTACTGAATTCGACGCAGAAACGCCTCGTCGCCCAACTGCTCCGGTCGAAGATTGGTGGAGAAGACGAGGAAGCATTCGAACGGAACCTGCGCTTTGCCGCCGGTGCGGAAGGTGAGGTAGTCGATTCGGCGTTCCATCGGCACGATCCAGCGATTCAGAACTTCCGCCGGCGTGACCTTCTGCCGGCCGAAGTCGTCGATGAGGTAGATGCCGTTGTTGGCCTTGAGCTGGAACGGAGCGTCGTAGATCTTGGAAGCCGGATTGAAACTCAGGTCGAGCATATCGAGCGCCAGTTCACCGCCCGACATGATGAACGGACGCTTGCAGCGAAACCATCGTCCATCGAAATCGAGATCACGGTGGAACGCGCTGATCTCGAAATTATCCTGATCCAGGCGCTGATGATAGTTCGGATCGTAGAGCTGAATAATCTGGCCCTGATACTCGATCGCGAACGGCGCGTAGATTGGTTCCGATTCGATGTTGAACAGGCCTTCCGCCAGGTAGGTTTTGCCGTTGCCGGGCTGGCCATAGATCAGGAACGACTTGCCCGCATTCACCGCCGGCCCGAGATGGCTCATGGTCGCTTCGTTCACGATCATGTGCTTGAAGGCGTTCGTCAGCATGTCCTTGCTGAGCCAGTCCGGGCGGTTGCGCTGCATCTTGACGCCGACCGTGTACTGTTCCAGGGGAACGGGAATCCGGCCCACGTAGGAGTTGGACTCGATGTACTCGCGGGTGAGTTCGCGGGCGGCCTCGGTGAGTGCAAAGGTGGAGCTGATGTCGCCGATGCCGAGACTGCTCTTCGCCATCAGCAGGTGCTGCCGCTTCATGGCCTCGATGAGCGGCGCGATGACGCTGAAGTTCAACCCCATGGAACTGGCGAGCAAGCGGCCTGAAGAGTCACCCCTAAAATAGAGGGTCTTCAGGATCATCTGCTCCACCATCGACTGCGCGAGGCCCAGGTCTTCCAGGGTCTCAGGCACCGGGGGGACGAATTTAATCTCTTCCGCGTCTGCGGTCAGGGGAAGGACAGAATCGACACTCACCCTCGTCCTATCGGCGGGTGCGAGGACGGGCTTGAGAGCGGTACTCGGCTTTGCTTCGCCAATCTGGCGAATTTAATCTTGCGGACCGCTCTATTCGCCCGTAATCGAAAGTCCCAGATGCCGGTTGGACAGCAATGTGGGGATGCGACGCAGCGCCAGCAGGCCAAAAACCACAAAGATCGGGCTCAGCGCGCAAAGCAAGAGGGGTAACTGGTCGCCTGTGAGCAATTTGGCAGAGGAGCCTCGCCAGGAAGCCGGGAGGAATCGCGAGCCGATGAGCAGGACCAGAACGAAGAAAAAGAAGCCCATCCGCATGAGATCCCGGGCGGCTTTCGCGGTGAAGACCTGAACAGCGATGAGTGCGGCCAGGCAGGCGCTGAGCCAGGAAACGGAAACCGTGAACAACGCCAGTGCCGCCATCATGCCTGCCGGTGGAAGAACAACACGGTCGCGAAACGAGGCCAGCGCGGCGAATGCGGTGCCGAGAATCAGCACCCAGCAGAGCCAGCCGTACAGGGTTCCCCCGAAGGTGACGCCCCGGATCGTCGTGATGTCTTCCCGGCCCACGACGCCTCCGGCTACGAAATTGGACGCAAACAGGATCGCGATGGCGGTGTAGGGCAGGATGATGGCCGGGTCGAGAAACATGAATCCGAACTTCCAGGGGACGAGAGTGCCGGCGGCGGCCACACCGGCCAGCATGATCAGACCCCGGACTCCGCCAACCAATTGCCACAGCATCGATTCCGATTCTACCTGGGGTGATGCCGGAATGGGGGAGCCGCCGGAGCGATCGCGAGTTAGCGGCGGATCGTGAGGTGTCCTCACTCGCCGGTCCTTATTTACTGGCGGATCCACCTGCCGGACCCTCCTCCGCCGTTGTCTTGAGATAGGTTTGATGAACCACACACTGCTGCCCCGTCCGCAGGATGCGCTATCTTTTCGACGTTCGTTCCTTGCTGTTTGCTACTGGTCTAAACCATTGTATGGATTGCCTTTATTGCTTCCATGCGGCATGTCATGAGCCCTTTCCGCGGCGTCTGACGTGAATTGGGCAAAGTGCTAGACTCGACAGCCAAGATTGGGTTTCGGATTAGGAGGAAATGATGGCGGCTATCATCGGAACCAATGGGGCGTTTACGGTCAGGGCGTATGCCGGAGATATGAAAACGCTTCTCGCCTTCAACTTCAACGACGCGAAGTCCATCGCCGGCCTGGCCGGATTCACGGTCCAGTGCGGGCCTCACGGCCAACAAGCCTACTATCTCCAGAACAACCTGCAGTTTGAGAAGCCGGCAAATCATGCCCAGGACCAGGCGGAGCCCAGCAATTCGTTGATCAACGCGCCCATCCACAAGTTTCGCTGGATGCACGTGCCAGGCTCAGTCCACCAGGGACTTGACCCGTTTCAGGGCTCCTACACCTATACCGTTACGCCCAGGTTCTTCGATACCAAAGCCTCGATGCTGCCGCTGGACCCGCAACTGAGCGCGCAGGTTACCCTCGATGTGAAGCCTTTCAGCAAGGGCAGATTGACGCTCGGATTCACCCGCGGCTACACACAGTCACAGGCGTTCGTGCACCACTTCGGGCTCACAGCCCTTATCCAACCAAAGCAGAAGACCCTTCTCTTCGACACCTCGCAGAAATCCGGCACGAATGCCAAGGGTCAGACCTTCACATTTGACGATGAGTACAGCTGGCTCGGCTTCACGGCGCGCAGGAGAATCCTCTCCGTTTTAAACCAGGTGCTGGGCGACAGGAGCCTCCATCTGGATATGTGCGCGTACGACCTCAATGAGCCGGATGTGATGAAGATCCTGCTCCAACTGGCCGGTGAGGGCCGCATCCGTGTTCTGCTCGATAACGCCGCGCTTCACCACAACGCGAACTCTCCCACACCCGAGGACGAGTTCGAGCAGGCTTTCGGACAGGCCGCTACGGGCAAAGCCGCGATCCTGCGCGGGCACTTCGGACGGTATGCCCACGACAAGGTGCTGATTGTGTCAGGCAAATCGGGGCCCATCCAAGTTCTCACCGGGTCCACCAACTTCTCCGTCACCGGG
>JASGIE010000087.1:0-30068 GCA_049841055.1 Paludibaculum sp.
CTGATTCAGGAGACGACCGGCCGAATACCGCGGCGGTGGGTCTGATCGACGAGAAACTGGCGCGCACCGTCTTTGGGGCAGAGAATCCGGTCGGCAAGAGATTTCGGATCGGCTCACCGTCGTTCAAGGGGCCCTGGGCGGAGATTGTCGGCGTAGTGGGTCACATCCGGAACGACTCGCCAGAGAAAGACGAACGTTCCCAGGTGTATTGGCCGGAGAGCCAGCGCACCCAGGATCGCGCGGCGCTTGCCGTGCGCACCAGCGGGCAGCCGGAATTGTTGGCGAAGCAGGTGATCGACCAGATCCACCAGGAGAATCCGGATCAGCCGGTGTACGATGTCCGGACGATGGACGAGTGGGTGGAGCGGGTGATGTAAGGGCGCAGCGTGATGACCGGGCTGGTCTCGCTCTTTGGCTTCGCTTCGCTCCTTCTGGCCAGTCTCGGCCTGTACGGGGTGGTCCGTATACGGCGGATCTGCGGCTGCGCGAATTCGGGATCCGCATGGCATTGGGGGCCGACGGGCGGCATGTGCGGGGCATCGTCCTGCGTCACGCTGGAAAGCTGGCGGCGATGGGAGCGGCGCTGGGTTTGCTGCTGGCCTGGCCGGCTGGGCAGACGGTGCGCAGCCTGCTGTTTGGGGTCGGCAGTGGTGACCTGATGTCGTGGATCCTGGCTCCAGCGGTACTGATCCTCGTGGCGTTGTTGTCGGGACTGGGTCCGGCGAGAAGAGCCGGGCGGGCCGATCCGGCCGTGACTCTGCGGGCCGAGTAGGGTCAGCCGTTGAGGTCCAGCGTCTGGACAGCCGGTGCCTGCCCGTCGTAGAAGCGCAGGGCGGGATCTTCCGCCCAAAGCTGGTTGCGGTAGCGGTGCAGCCAGTAGGCTACTCCGGCCAGCAGGGCATAGAAGACGCCGAACACTACCGGGCTGGCGCCGAGATGGAGTTCCACGCGGATGGCCACCCAGGTGTAGAAGATGAAGATCAGGAACCAGATGAAGAGCGAGTAGGTGACATTCCACTTGGCGGCGCCAAAGGTACAGGTGAACGGGATCTTGTGGTAGCCGACGAAGAGCGCCTCGCCCAGGACCGCGGCGAGCAGCGCGCAGAACCCTGAGTGGAGGATGGCGTCGCCCACGGGCAACAGCAGGAAATTGATGGGCGTGGTGACCAGGATCACGAAACCCAGCGTGAGGAAGTGGAAGGTGACCGGGCGGGCCGGCGCGGCGATGCGGAACAGCCAGTGGGCCGGGAGGTCGGCTGGAATCTCGTACAGGAACCGGAAGCCGGTGAGCAGGAAGAAGCTGACGATGAGCGGAGCGGACAGGACGATGTCGGTCTCGCGGCTGGTGGTGAGCACCATCGTGAGAACGTCATTCAGAATCACGGCGTTGGCGAGGGCGAGGAAGACGCCGAAGAGCAGCCGGTGGGTGTGGCTGCGGATGAACGTCTGAAGAATGAACAGCAGCAGGCCGAGGCGGCGGCGGTCGTGGAGGGAACGGCCGGCGAGCCGTTCCAGCCGGTCCCAGACGGGCGCGGCAAATGAGGATCCTCGCTCCAGAGTTTCGGGATGCGGCGGAAGTGGCGCCGGTAGCTGAGGGCATAGGTAGCCAGGGCAGTGGCGCAACAGAGCCCCAGCGCCTGCAGGGCGATGACGGCGAGATGCGAGTAGGCTTCGTCCGCTTTGCCGAGCAGCACTTCATACAGACCCAGGAACCAGAAAGGCGGCAGCCATTCGGCCTGCGGCATGGTGTGCAGCCGTTTGGCGAGGCTGCTGAGCGAGGGGCAGAGCAGGAATAGCGTGAGCAGCGCCGTGAGGATGATGAACTGGATCGCCGCCGAGATGCCGCGGAAGCGCTCTAAGCCCAACGTGGTCAATCCGATGCCTTGAATGGAGATGAGGAATGTACAGGCGCAGAGGGACAGCGCCATGGTGGCCAGGAAGTGAGCGGCGATGAAACGGAGGGCGTCCCAAAGGGTGCCGGTATCGCCCAGCACAACCAGCGGGTACAGGATGGTGGCGGCTGCGTTCACCGCCAGGGCGAATAAGGCCACAAACGAACCCAGAGCCGCCGCCTTGGCCAGCAGGATTCGGGACAGGCGCACCGGCATGGGGGCCAGGATGGAATGGTCCAGCCGGGTGGGAAAGATGGAGTCCCACTTCAACAGCATGGCGAGAGCGGGAATGACGAGCGCCAGAGTGAGAAAGACGATCTTGTCGGACCAGGTGGCGGCATCGCGGTCGACGAAGCGCTCCATGCGGACGAATGCGATGAGGGAGGAGTACTTGCTCATCATCCACAGGGGGAGAAGGACCCCAGGCATGGCGATGAAGGCAAGCATGCCGGTGACGCTGGAACGAAGCTCGCCTTGCGGGGCGACCAGATCGTTCTCGAAGAACTGTGCCAGGAAGTGCCGGTAGAGGATCCGATACATCGGCGGGGTTTCTACTCCGAACCGTCCGTGATGGTGTTGAGGATGGCGCTGGCGGTGCGGCCGGAGTCGTCCTGTTGGACGAGTTGAGTGAAGATCTGTTCCAAAGAAGGCAGGGTCATCATGGACCGGAGGTCTTCCACGCTGCCGTCGGCGACGATGCGGCCTTTGTGGAGGATGATGACGCGAGTCGCGACGCGTTCCACGACTTCGAGTACGTGAGAGGAGTAGAGGATGAGCTTGCCTGCCCCGGCAAGGTCCTTCAGGAGAGCCTTCAGTACCTGGGCAGCGTTGACATCCAGGCCGGAGAAGGGCTCGTCGAGAACGATGAGGTCCGGATTGTGGAGAAGGGCGCCGGCGAGAAGGATCTTCTGGCGCATGCCTTTGGAATAAGAGGCGAGCGCGGAGTAGCGGGCGGCGGAGAGCCCGAAGAGTTCCAGCAGGGAATCGATGCGGCGGTTGAGGAGGGGCTGCCCGAGGCCACGCAGCCGGCCGGCGAGCTGGAGATACTCACGTCCGGACAGGAAGGAGTAAAGTTGTGGTTCTTCCGGCACATAGCCGAGGCGCTGCTTGTAGGCGACAGGGTCGGAGTCCAGCGAGATGCCGTCGAGCAGAATCTGCCCGTGGGAGGGCTGGAGGAGGCCGGTGATCATCTTGACGGTCGTGCTTTTACCGGATCCATTGGGGCCGAGGTAGCCGAGGATTTCGCCTGGAGCGATGGTGAAGGAGATTCCCTCCACGGCTGGAACGCCGGAGTAATGCTTGGCCAGGTTGCGTGCTTCCAGCATGTTTAACGTTAGACTCCGGCGGACCGGCCTAAGGTTAGTACCAAGTACAAAGTAGTCGGGGACTTTTTTCGTGGGATGCCCTGAGCGGGGCAAATGTGCCTGGGCGGCCGGTTTGTGCGGGCAAAAGAAAAACCGGAGCCCTTGGAGGGGCTCCGGTGTTGCGTCGCCGGCTGGAATGAAGGCGGGCGCTAATAGATAGAAGCGTTAACGGGCAGCGAGCAGCGCGCGCAGGTGGCGGGCGCGCTCCGGAGAGCGAAGCTGGCGCAGGGCCTTGGCTTCGATCTGGCGGATGCGTTCGCGGGTGACGTCGAACTGCTGGCCGATCTCTTCCAGGGTGTGCTCGCGCTCACAGCCGATGCCGAAGCGGAGCCGGATGACCTTCTCTTCCTTGGGCGAGAGGGTTTTCAGGATGTTGGCGGTCTCATCGCGCACGTTGGAGTCGATGACAGCGTCGACGGGGGAGCCCACCCAGCGATCCTCGATGAGGTCGCCGAGCGCCGACTCGCCGTCGCGGCCGACCGGGGTTTCCAACGACACAGGATCGCGGGAGATGGTCTTGAGCTTCTGGACCTTCTCTACCGGGATATCCATGCGGCGGCTGATCTCTTCGTTCGTGGGGGCACGGCCCAGTTCCTTCTCCAACTCGCGGGTGGCGCGCAGGAACTTGTTCATGGACTCGTTCATGTGCACCGGGATGCGGATGGTCCGGGACTGGTCGGCGATGGCGCGAGTGATGGCCTGACGGATCCACCAAGTCGCGTAGGTCGAGAACTTGTAGCCGCGGCGGTATTCGAACTTGTCGGCCGCGCGCATCAGGCCGATATTGCCTTCCTGGATGAGGTCCAGCAGGTGCAGGCCGCGGTTGACGTACTTTTTGGCGACGGAGACGACGAGGCGAAGATTGGCCTCGACGAGATCTTTCTTGGCGCGTTCCGCCTCGTGTTCGCCGTGGCGAATGACGGTGAGCGTATGGCGCAGGTCAGACAGCGTGGCTCCGGCCGTGGTCTCACGCTTCTTGAGTTCCCGCTTCAGTTCGCGGATCTTGGACTGGTTGTCGGTCTTGTTGGACTCCAGGCGCTTTACTTCGCCTTCCAGTTGAGCCATCTCCTCGGCGGCCTTTTCGATGGCGCTGGAGAAGACACGCCATTTGGGCAGGAGCCAGGGGGTGTGGCGGATGGCGCGGGAGGTTTCCACGCGGGTCCGGTTGAACTTCATCATCGCCTTGCGCCGGCCCTTCTTGTTGCTGGCGGCGGTGGCGTCGAGTTTCTCGTGAGCCAACTCCTGCTTTTTGTAAAGGTTGGCGAGTTCAGCAAACTGCTCGCGAAGCTCCTTGGCGCGCTTTTCAAAGGCGGAGGTCGCCTCTTCGGCATCACCAAGGTCTACATAGTCGTCGAGGTCGGCGGCTTCCTTGCGGATGAGTTCGGCGATTTCGACAACCTGGAGTTGCACCAACACGGAGCGGCTGATCGCTTTCTGCATGCGAAGCTTGCCGCGTTCCATTTTGCGGGCGAGGTCGACTTCGCCCTCGCGGGTGAGCAGGGGCACGGCGCCCATTTCGCGCAGGTAGACGCGAACGGGGTCGTCAGTGTAAATTGATTCCTCGACGGGCTGGGAGGCGGCGAATTCCTCTTCCTGCACGTCTTCCGGATGAAAGTAATTTGTTTCCTCGTCGAAGGGTAAACCAAGAGGATCCGACGAGTCGGCTAGAAACTGATCTTCAAAATTGTCCACTTGTGGCAAGCCTCCAGGTTCAGACCTCAAAAGCGCAATCCTTCAACAGCCTGAGGCCCGGCGAACCGGTGAATCGGGGCGTAAGCAAACGGGGTTCGAAACTGAGCCACTGGGCTGATACACGACAAAGAAGATTCCATACAATCAAGCGATAGCAATAGCCTGTTCGGACTCCTTGCCGACAGCCGAGGGTGCTCAAAGTTCGTTCGGTGGCAGACCTCCCAATGACCGGGCCCGCAGACAGACCGACCGGGCATCCACGAAATTGGAAGTTGGTTTGGGACGGCTAGACGCTCCGAACAAGGATAACATGGTTTCGACCGCTTGTTAAGTTCCTATTGATAGGATGCTTGAGACTGCAAATAGTTACAGGCATCGTCACAAAAGGGGTTGCGGCCAGGGTGCCAGGTGTGGCTGTTCAGCCACGCTTCTGGCGCATTAAGTCCTTCAATTCACTGAGGAAAGCCTCCACGTCCTGAAAGTCTCGATAGACGGACGCAAACCGCACGTAGGCGATCTTGTCGAGGGAGATGAGCTGCCTCATCAGGAGTTCTCCTATTTCTGTAGTAGAAATCTCCCGCTCTCCCTTATCCGCCAGCCGGCCTTCGACCTCATCGACCAGTTCGGCCAGCTTCGTCATACTAATCGGACGTTTCTCACAGGCTTTCAGGAGACCGCCAAGCACTTTCTGGCGATCGAACTTCTCGCGCCGGCCGTCCTTCTTGACGACCATGTAGGGCACTTCGTCAATTCTTTCATATGTAGTAAAGCGACGGACGCACTGCAGGCACTCTCTGCGCCGGCGGATGACATCGCCTTCTTTACTCTCTCGGCTGTCGATGACGCGGTCTTCTTTGAAACCGCAAAACGGGCAGTTCATAGGGAGGCCTCTCGCTCCGCTTCGCGCAGTTTACGCCAGCTCAATCCTTCCCGGAAAGCCAGAATGACACCAAGCGGCACAATCCCGATCAGGGTAATGGCCCAGGTGACCAGGGCGATTCCGGTGGCCTGTTCGATTCCGATGTGGAAGAACTCCGTCAGGACAAGGACAGCCACGATCTGGACGCCGCCGCCGATGCCGGGGATCTGGATGAATCCGCCGAACGCCACGAAGCCGATATAGACCAGGGTACTGGTGACGCCCAAGTTGGCGGTGGAAGGAAAGGCGAGGAACAGGGCGTGATAGCAGAGGTAGATAATGACCCATTCCAGGGCGGAATAGCCGTAGAGCAGCGCCATGGACTTGGCGCTGCGGGTGGAACGCAGGCCGTCCATGGCGGCCGAGATCACAGGCAGGAGCCGTTCCTGGTGGTGTTCCTTGAGGATGGTCAGTGCGGATTTGAGACGTTCTTCCAGCCGTCGGAGTAGCGCTGGAGTCCGATGAGCACGGCCATGCAGAGCGTGCAGGTGATGCCGGTGAACCAGCCACCGGTCTGGAGCACCCATTGCAGGGTCTGTCCCACTTTCTGGCCGGACTGGACGACCGCGGCGAGAGCGTAGCCGAAGATGGCGAGGATGATGAGGGTGTCGTAGATCCGTTCGAGCAGCCAGGCGGCGAGTTGGGAAGGAATCGAGACCTGTGCGGCGCGGGCGATCAGATAGGGCCTGACCAAACTCGCCGGGGCGGCCGAGGAGAACAACGGCCGAAAATCCAATGGCGGTTGCGGAGAAGATATCCATGCGCCGGGCGTTGGGAGCGATGGGCCTGAGCATCACGAGCCAGCGGAGGACCCGGCCGTAGTAGCTGGCGATGGCGAAGAACCAGCCGGCGATGAGCCAGCGCCAGTCCGCGTGTTCCAGGGTGGTGAGGAAGAGACTGGAATCAAAGCCGTTATCGGCTGAACGGCGCACCAGAAACCAGCAGCCGGCGACGGTAGCCGCCAGCATAATCCAGATGCCCACCCGCCAGTGTCCCGTGGCGGTTACGGGCGGTGCCGCTTGGTTACTCGAAATGTCATCCTCGCTTCTCCCGGCGGGGGGATTGGGGCGCTGCTAGAGGTTCTGGCTGCAAGGAATTGAACTAGAATAAGAGATCCGACAGCCGGCTCCTGCAGATTGAGCGAACTTCTCATGATAAATCCTCGTTTCTTCAAACTGGAAGGCAACGGACGGACTTACCGGCGCGGATCTAGTCCTGAGTTTGGGTGAAGGCTCCGTTTTCCGTTGTACCTTCCTTGAGAAAGGGAAGAAGGCATGGCTGCGGCACCTCAAGCAGTGATAACCGGGATCGGCACCAGCGCGACGCCGCTGGCGATGGTTCCAGGTTCGGGCTTGGGGAGCGCCTGGGGCCGCCCCACCGTGAGTGATCTCGATCTCGACGCACAACTCGTGGATCGTTGCCTGCAGGGCGACGAGGGTGCCTGGGAAGACCTGGTCAAGGCGCATACGCGGCGCGTGTATGCGATCTGCTACCGCTTCACCGGTAAGGACAGTGAAGCACAGGACCTGACGCAGGACGTTTTTCTCCGTGTTTTCAAATCAGTAAAGAGTTTTCGGGCTGGCGAGGGTTCGTTCGCGGTCTGGCTGACGCGGCTGACGCGCAACCTGCTGATCGACCGATTACCCGGCGGACCAAGATGGAGCGGGCGACGAACTCGATTCGAAGAGCAGTTGCCCATGCTGGAAGAAAAGACGGCTTTGGAGTCGCGCACGGATGCGATTCTGGCCGGACGCGAGGCGAGCGAGGCATTGCAGTCGGCGTTGGCGAAACTGTCGCCCGAATTGAGAGAGACTGTGATTCTGCGCGACTTGCAGGAGTTGGAGTACCGCGAGGTCGCCGAGATTCTGGGGATGCCGGAGGAACGGTGAAATCGCAACTGAACCGCGGACGGGCGGAACTGGCCCGCATCCTGCGACGGCAGAAGGTGGTCGTATGAAGTGCATCGATATCGAGGCCTTGTCTTTGCGACTACGTCGACGGCGTTTTGGCGGCGCCCGAGAAGGCGACGGTGGAACTGCACCTGTCCACCTGCGAAGCCTGCCGGGAGTTGGTCGCGGATTCGCGCGCGGCGGTAGAGTTCATGGAAAAGGCGGCGGACGTGGAGCCGCCGCCAGCCCTGATCAACACGATCTTGTTTGAGGTCCGGAACGGGAAAGCCGCTCCGGTGAAGAAAGCGGGCACGAAGAACTGGATCGCACGGTTGCTGGAGCCTGTATTCCAAGCGAAATTCGCCATGGGGATGGCGATGACGATTCTCGAGTTTTTCGATGCTTGGGCGGTTTGCGGGCATCCCGATCGGACCAGTTGAAGCCGTCCGATCTGGAGCCGGCGAGGATCTGGTCGACATTGGAAGACAAGGCCTACCATTCGTGGGACCGCGCCAAGAAGTATTACGAGAGTCTGCGGCTTGTCTACGAAGTACAGCAGACATTGCGGGACTGGAACGAGACCGACGATTCCCAGGCGACGAAGAAGGGTGGAGGGGCAGTGGCACCTGCCTCAGGCAAGACGGACGCGTCGTCCATGGAAGGGCCGATCGAGACGAAGCCCCAGGGGGAACAGCAAGGGAAGAAGCAGGACGGGAGGGCTAGACAATGACGGCTCCTAGTGAGAATGTGAAACCCGTGACGGCGTACTGCCGTTCATGCGGAAAGCCGTTAACGGAAGACACGGCGAAAATGGCGCATGGCACGGTCTACTGTGAAGACCACCTGCCCCAGGAAGCCCAGGAACAGGTACCGCCTCAAGGTAGGGCGGCCAACCCCTACTCGTCGCCGTATGGCGCGGCACGGGCGGTCCCGAATCCGGGGGTATCTCCCGGCCTTGCATTTCTGCTGGGCCTGATCCCCGGCGTCGGCGCGATTTACAACGGCCAGTATGCCAAGGGCCTGGTCCACGTGCTGGTGCTGGGTCTGATGATCAGCATCAACTCGACGGACGCGGCCGGCAGGCTGGAGCCGCTCTTCGTGATGCTGACGTCGGTCTTCTGGTTCTACATGGCGTTCGAGGCGTACCACACAGCGCGCCGGCGGATGCTGGGCGAACCCGTGGATGAGTTCTCGTCGCTGGTGCAGATCCGCAATACGCCGGGCTCGGTGCCGGTGGTCCCGGTGGCCCTCATCGGACTGGGCGTGCTGTTCCTCTTGAACAACCTGGAGTTGTTGCGGCTGCGTGTGGTGCTGAGGTACTGGCCGGCACTGCTGATTCTGGCCGGCGTGTGGATGCTTTACGCGCGGATGAGCAGTCCTCCGCCGCAGGAACCTCCGGTTGAGCCCTACACCCCGAACGTGAATCCGCCGACTGGTCCGGGAGGTGTACTGTGAACACTTCCTACACGCTGGTTCGCGCGGTGCGGGGTCCGATCCTGTTGATCGCCCTGGGCAGCCTGATGGCGCTGCACCGGTTTCAGGACATCAGTTTCACGAAGACCTGGCCGGTCCTGCTGATTCTGCTGGGTTTGATGAAGTTGTTCGAGCGGATGGCGCTGAGCGCCAGCGCCGCGCCGACAAGCAGCCCCTACGTGGGCCCGGACGGCCAGTTATAGGGGAAGGGAGGACAAGACCATGAGAAGAGGTTCGTTGGTTGGTCCGCTGGTCCTGATTGTGATCGGCGTCGTCTTCCTGCTGAAGAATATCCGGCCGGATCTGCCGCTGTTTGAACTCTTCATGAGTTACTGGCCGTTCCTGCTGATCGCCTGGGGCGGTCTGCGGCTGGTGGAGATTCTGGTCACCTACTTCCGTGGCGCCAAGCTGCCGGCCGCCGGGATTTCCGGAGGCGAGTGGGCGCTGGTGATCATCCTGTCGATGGTTGGGTCGTCGGTGTGGGGTGTTCAGCAGTTCACCCGGAACGGTTTTGGGCGCTTCCCCATCGGCGGTGTGGAAGTCTTCGGTGAGAGTTTCGACTACTCCGTGGCGGCTCAGAACGTAAAGGTGGGCAAGACGCCGCGGGTTGTCGTGGACAATGTGCGGGGCAATACGCGCATCATCGCCGGCGATACGGAAGAAGTGAGCGTGTCGGGCCGCAAGACAGTCCGCGCGCTGAGCCGTACGGAAGCCGACCGGGCCGACACTGTCACCAAAGTGCAGTGCAATGCCGCCGGTTCCACTGTGACCATCAGCGCGAACCAGGATCGTGCCGACGGGCAGCGGGTGTCCACCGATCTGGAGATTACCGTACCCAAGGGTTCCTCGATCGAGACGCGCGGCCGCTACGGTGATTTCGAAATCTCCGACGTGACCGGCGACGTTTCCATCAACAGTGACAACGCGGGCGTCAGGCTGCAGAACATCGGCGGACGGGTGAAAGTGGATACGCGCAAGAGCGACATCATCCGCGCCGTCGACCTGAAGGGCGACCTGGAATTGAAGGGCCGCGGCCGTGACGTCGAGCTCGAGAACATTGCCGGGCAGGTGACGATCAACGGGTCGTACTCCGGGGAAACGACGATGCGCAAGCTCGCCAAGACCGTGCGGTTCGAGAGCGCCGTGACGGATTTCCGGGTGGAGCGGATTCCCGGCGAGTTGCAGCTGAGCCTTTCCACGCTGACGGCGAACAATGTCGTGGGTCCGATGTCGGTGCGGGCCAAATCGAAGGATATCCGGCTCACCGATGTGTCCGATACCATCGATCTGAACATCGACAACGGCAATGTGGAGATTCTGCAATCGAAGCTGCCGCTGGCCAAGATGGATGTGAAAGTCCGCGCCGGGGCGATTGAAGTGGCGCTGCCGAAGGACGGGCGTTTCAGCCTGGATGCCTCCACGCAGCGCGGCGATATCACGAACGATTTCGACGACCGGCTGAAGGAAACCAGCGAGGATCGCGGCGCGAAATTGCGCGGATCGCTGGGAACGGGGCCAGAGATCAAACTGGCCACATCGCGCGGCGAAGTGACGCTGCGGAAGATGGGTGTGGGCGAGGTCTCCGCGCAGGAAATGCCGGCTCCACCCAAGCCGCCCAAGGCTCCTGCCGTGGCTCCTCCCGGCCCGGGCCGACAATCAATAGCACGCCAGATAATTAATCTCGAATCAAGAAAAAGACCGGCTGGCTTTCGGGCCAGCCGGTCTTTGTATGACCTGTAGGACGAGAGGTCCAGAGCAGCCGGAAATTCACTTAGTAGTGCTAGGTAGCACTGCCCTACCGACATGGGTGCTCCGCTTGCTGTCATTCCCACGGTGAATCCCACAGAATAAACCTTCAAATCTATCGAGAACAGCGGATACCTTTTCGGCGAGGAATTGTGAGCGACGGGGGGACCAATTCGAGTTGGATGCCCGGACGGCAACCAGCCCATCGAGGCTGGAACCGGGCGCCAATGGCCAGAGAAGCAGTTGTGGTCAGGTCAAATCCGAACTCGTGGGAACATCTCTGATTTGAGACGCACGTACTGCCTCCGCGGTCAGGACCCGAGGTCACGGGTTTATTTTGCAGAGATTGAGCTGGAAGAATCATGGCGGAAGCGGAACTAGCGAATAAGCATGTGCGACTGCGGGAAGCCGTAGCCGCGGCAAAACTGGGCCATAAGGGCATGGCACGCCGGTTGTTCCGCGAATTGGTGGAAACCGATCCGGAGAACGAAGAGGCGTGGTTATGGAATGCGGCACTGGCGGAGACGCCGGATGAAGCGCACCGGGCCCTGGTCAAAGTCCTCGACATCAACCCGAACAATCATCACGCTCTGAACGCCCTGGCCCTGCAGAGACTGCGGGAAGCGGCACTGCGGCAGCAGAGAGCGGAAGCGGCTCTGGGGCAGAAGCGGCAGCCGGAGGCGGCGAGCGCGGCGGCCGGCGCACAGCCCGTACAATCCACGGCGCCGAAACCGGCGGTGGTGGCCCAGGCGCCGGCCCCGCAGGTCTGGCGATGTCCATTGTGCTCGGCTGAATCGGGCCGCCCGATCGAGCGTTGCGAACGCTGTGGAGCGTTGCTGACCCTGGCGAGCCTGGACGACCTGGCCGCGAGCCGGGACGTGGACGAGAACCTTCTCAGCGAGGCCATCCAAAGGCTGTTGAAGGAGATGCGCAGCCACCCGAGCTTCGAGGGCCACCTGAATCTGGCGCGCGCCTACCTGAACCTGAACCACTCCGCCGAGGCGCTGCCTCATCTCGAAAAGGCCAGCCAACTCAAACCCGGCGAAACGACCGTGAAAGAAGCGCTGGACAAGCTGCGCAACCGCCGGCTGATTCTGGCGGTGGATGACAGCACGACAGTGCGGAAGATTGTGGCGGTCACCCTGGAGCGCTACGGCTACCGGGTGCTGACGGCTATGGATGGAATGCAGGCGCTGGCGAAACTCGATGAGCAGCGCCCTGACCTGATCCTGCTCGACATCACGATGCCGCGCATGGATGGCTACCAGGTCTGCAAGACGATCAAGCAGAACGCGTATACCAAGCCGATCCCGGTTGTCATGCTTTCGGGCAAGGACGGGTTCTTCGACAAGGTGAAAGGCAAACTGGCCGGGGCGACCGACTACCTGACAAAACCGTTCCAGGAAGAGGCGCTCGTCAAGGCGGTGGAAAAACATCTGAAGCTGCGGTCCTAAGGGCCATGGCTCTAGCGAGGGAAGGATTATGGCAAGAACCATTCTTGTGGTGGACGACAGTCCAGCTCATCTGAAACTGATGCAATCGGCGATTGAAGGGCGAGGGTATGAGATCCTCACCGCGGCCGATGGGGAAGAGGCGCTGCACCATGCGCAGGCCTTCCATCCGGACGTCATCCTGCTGGACGTGATCCTGCCCAAGAAGAACGGCTATCAGGTGTGCCGGCAACTGAAGGCGGCGGGCGAGACCAAGGCGATCAAGATCATCATGGTCAGCAGCAAGTCGCAGGAGTCGGACCGCTACTGGGGTCTGAAGCAGGGCGCTGACGGTTATGTGACGAAGCCCTTTGAACCGGCCGACCTGCTGGCCGCGGTAGAGCGCGCTCTCTAATCCGCAGACGAGGTACGCACCATGAGCGACTCCGAGCGCGACGATCTCTTTCTTGGATTCGACGACCACGCTTCGGCCGAGGGCACAGCCCTGCCCATGGACGGCCTGCTGGCGGAGTTGCTGGGCAACTGGCAGGACGTGGAGCTTCCGGAAATGGAGGCGGCGGCGGAAGGGCAAACCGAGCAGGCCGGGGAGGATACAGTCTCCGTTTCGGCGCTGATGGACCGCCTGCTGCTGGATGAACCTTTCCAGGCTGCCGCGCCGGCCGAAGAGCCGGTGACGGTCGAGCCGGAAGCGATCGTGGTGAGCACTCAGTGGGCGGCGGAAGACCTGCCTGACGTGTCTCCGGAGCCGTTTGTCGATCTGGAGTCCCTCTCGATTGTGCTGCCGGACGAGGATCCGGCCCCGGCTGCGCCGGCGGGTCCCGTGGCGGACAGTCTCGTGACTGAGCCACAGGCGCTGGCGCCGGCACCGTCCGGGGCGGAGGCCGGCTTCCTTGCGGATCTGCGGCCGGAATTGCCTGCGCTACCGGGTCTTACACCGCCGGACGCCGCGATCGCGCAAGTGGCGGAGCAGGCGGCCGAGGTGGCTCCCGCGACTGCTCCAACCGACAAGGGGACTGAGCGGGATGACGGCGCCCTGCGGTTACTGCTGGGCACCATGAAGCGCGAACTGGCGGAGAGCATGCAGCCACGCCGGCTGGAACCACCGCCAGGCGCAGGCCGGGTGACCGAGCGATTCCTTGCCTTCCAGTTGGCCGGAGAAAGCTACGCCGTACCGCTGACCCGGGTGATGGAGACGGAACGGCTGCCGAAGTTGACGACGGTGCCAGGGCTGCCCGCTTTCGTCCTGGGCGTGGCAAACCTGCGCGGCGCCGTGTTGCCGCTGGTCGACCTGGCGATGCTGCTGGAACTGGAAAGCCCCGGCCGGCCGCACGATGCCCGCATTCTCGTGGTGCGGCCTTCCCCCGACGATTCGCCGGTGGCGCTGGTAGTCGATGCTTTGCAGGGGGTGGCGATGCTGGCGCGGGAAGAGCTGCATCGGACGCCGCACTGGTTGGATGGCCGCACGACTCCGTTCCTGGAGGGGATCGGGTCGCACAAGGGGCGGCTGCTGAGTGTGTTGGATCTGGACAGGGTATTTGCCGCCTCGGAGCTGCGCGAGCAGCCGGCGGCTTATTGATCACGATCGGCTCCGGCCACCGGCTGGAGCGGGAGTTGAACGGTTTGGAGAGGTAAGGAGAGTCCGGTCGCCATGAAGAATCTGAAGATCGCGCATAAGCTGATGGTTCTGGCCCTGTTGGGTGCCACGCCCATCGTCGTATTGATGTTCCTGTTCATCACCAGCCGCAATGAGCAGATTGCGAAGTCGCGCTCCGAACTCGCCGGGCTCGAATCACTCCAGCCGACGAGGCGGCTGCTGGAGCATCTGGCGCAGCATCGCGCCCTGACGAACGTTTATCTCAATGGGGACCTCTCGGTTCAAAATGAACTGGTCAAGCTGCAGGGCAACGTGGCCAGCGACATGCAGGAGGTCGCGGCCAGCACGGGCCGCCAGAAGGAATTCGGCAAGCAGTGGGATCAGATCACGGCGACCTGGAACATCCTGAAGGAGCGTGTGCTGACGATGGCGCCGAAAGACGCGTTCTCGCTGCACACGGCGGCCATCCAGAGCACTCTGGCGATGATCCGGCAGATCGGCGATACCAGCGGCCTGACCATGGATCCCGATGTGGAGTCGTTCTACCTGGCTGACAACCTGCTGGTGCAGGTGGTGCAGACGGCCGAGGCCTTGGAGGAGTTGCGCGCCCAGGGCGCCGGCAGCGCCAGCAAAGGGCGTCTGTCAGCGGAAGAGACGGCGCAGATGATCTTCCTCTCGCGCCAGATCGAGAACGCCAGCGCTGTGGTGGAGCACAACGCGGACATGGCGATGTCGAATAACAAGGCCATGCGGGAGTTGCTGGAGCCGAAGGTGCGCGCGGCGCGTGAAACAGCAGGCTACTACTCGAAGCTGACGCGGTTCCAGTTCATTGAGGGGATTCCTTCGGTCAGCGCCAAGACTTACTACGAAGACGGGTCAAAGGCGGTGGCGGCCTACTTCTCCGTCTGGGACGCCAGCAGCGCGGCCATCTCCGGACTGGTGGAGGCGCGCATCGCGGAGCTGAACAGCCAGAAGTGGGTGCAGTTGGGGTTTGTCCTCTGCATCCTATTGCTGGCGGCCTTCGCGACACTGCGCATCCAGCGCGGCATCACGGGGCAGGTGCGGAACATCATGGGCGTCCTGAGACAGATTGACGCCGGCGACTTCCGGGCTCGCGCCGACGTACTCTCCAGCGACGAACTGGGCAGCATCGCGGTGGGCTTGAACAGCACGCTGGACAACACGCTGAGCCTGATGCAGTCCCGCGAAGAGCGCGATCAGATTCAGCAGAGCATCTCGCGGCTGCTGGACGAAGTGAGCGGCGTGGCCGAAGGCGACCTGCGGAAGGAAGCGGAAGTGACGGCCGATATCACAGGCGCCATCGCCGACTCGTTTAATTACATGATGGCCGAGCTGCGAACGATCATTTCGACCGTGCAGAAGACGACCTTCGCGGTGAATAACTCGGCGAATCAGGTGCAGACGACGGCGGAAGTGCTGGCGCGCGGCAGCGAAGAGCAGTCGGTGCAGATCATCCAGGCGTCGTCGGCCATTGAGCAGATGGCGGGCAGCATCCAGCAGGTGTCGAATACGGCGTCGAGCGCGGCGGTGGTTGCCCAGGAGGCGCTGGGCAGCGCGCAGCAGGGTGCGCAGTCGGTGCGCAAGACGATCGAAGGAATGAACGCCATCCGCGGCCAGGTGCAGGAGACCTCGAAGCGCATCAAGCGGCTGGGCGAAAGTTCGCAGGAGATCGGTGAGATCGTCGAACTGATTGGTGACATCGCGGATCGTACCAGCATCCTGGCGTTGAATGCGTCGATCCAGGCGGCCATGGCGGGTGAAGCGGGCAAGGGCTTCGCGGTGGTTGCGGACGAAGTGGAACGGCTGGCCGAGCGCGCGACGGAAGCGACGAAGCGCATCGGCGCGCTGATCAAGTCGGTGCAAGGCGACATGACCGAGGCGATCTCGGCCATGGAAGAGACGACGCGCGAAGTGGTGGGCGGATCGCAACTCGCCAACGAAGCCGGCCAGCGGCTGTCGCAGATCGAATCCGTGTCGAAGCAGATGGCGGATCTGGTGTCCCAGATCTCGCAAGCCGCCCAGCAGCAGGCCGTGGGTTCGGAATCCGTGGCCCGCAACGTGACGGGTATCTCCGATGTGACGCAGCAGACGGCGGATGGCGCAAGACAGGCGGCCTCCTCGATCCGTCAACTGGCGGCGCTGGCTGAAGAACTCAACCGCTCGGTGAGCCGCTTCAAGCTGCCGGCGAGTGAGTCCAGGACTCCTCTCGCCGCTTAGGCGGGAGAGGTGGAAGTGACAAGGAGCGAGCTATGAGCAATGCGCTCGATCCCGAGGTGCTGCGAGGCTTCCTGGAGGAAGCGCGCAGCTACCTGCCCGGCATGGACCGCTGCCTGACGTCCCTGCGGGCGATTCCCGGCGATCAGAAAGCCGCCGAGGAGTTGCACCGGTTGTCGCACTGTGTGAGCGGCGCCAGCCGTGTCATCGGCATGAGCGAATTGGGGGAAGCCGCTCGCGTGGTGGAGACCCTGCTGGATCCGGTGGTGCTGGATGAACAGCCGCTGGATCCGGCCACGCTCCAACCAATGACCGAAGGCGTGCGACGCATGGCGCAATTGCTGGCCGAGATCCCCGAGCCGGAAGCGCCGATGGAGCTGCCCGAGCCTCGTTTTGACCGCATCCCGGCCGATCTGCTCTCGGGTTTCCTGGAGGAAGCCGACGAGCATCTGCAGAATACCGGCGTCCAGTTCCGAGAGCTGAGCGCGAGGGCCTCGGACCGTGGTCCAGTGCTGCGCGAGATCCGCCGGTCGATCCACACCATCAAGGGTGCGGCGGCCATGGTGGGCCTGGAGACGTTCAGCCGTCTGGCGCACCGCATGGAGGACTTGCTGGACCTGCTGTACGAAGGCCGGCTCGAGTACTCGCCCGATCGCCATGAGCTTCTCGTGGCGACCTACGACACGCTCAGCGACCTGGTCAAGCAAAAGGGTCGCGTGGGCGCGTTGTCGCACCAGATTCGAGAGCTTCTGCAGGTGTATGACTTGGCGGTGGCCGATCTGGAGGAACCCGGACTGGCCGAGACCGAGCCCGCGGTGGGGTTCCCGATGGAGGCCGCGCCGGCTCCTGTGGTGGAAACCGAGACCGTGGATTCCAGCCGGATGGTGCGCGCACCGTTGGAACGGCTGGATGACCTGGTTCGCCTGGTGGGCGAGCTTTTCGTCAACCGCTCAGGCTTCGAGCGCCACCTCGCTTCGTATGTGCGAGAAGTGGAAGAGCTAGGCCTCAGCCTGCAGCGCATCCGCCGTCTGACGGCGCAGTTCGACTCGGAACACCTGGAGCTGCCCGCCGGCAATCGGCTGGCTTCACCCACGGCGAAAGGCGACTCCGCGGCTGAGTTTGATGCGTTGGAGTTCGACCGGTATACGCAGCTCCACCTGCTGTCCCGTGAACTGACGGAGACGACCAGCGATCTGGCGACAGCCACGTCGCAGTTGAAGCAACTGATCGGTTCGTTCGACAGCTACCTCAGCATGCAGGGGCGGCTGACCAGCGAAGTGCAGGACAAGCTGGTCCGTCTGCGCATGGTGCCGTTGAATCTCCTGGCGAACCGGCTGCACCGCACGGTGCGGGTGGCGGCGCAGAAGAGCGGGAAGCTGGCTGAGCTGGAAGTGGAAGGCATGTCGGCCGAGCTCGATAAGAGCGTGGTGGAGCAGCTGGCTGCTCCGCTGGACCATCTGTTGCGCAACGCCGTCGATCACGGGGTCGAGTTGCCGGAAGTGCGACGCGCCGCCGGAAAGCCGGAACAGGGCCGGGTGCGGCTGCGGGCTACGCAGGAAGGGACCGAGGTGGTGATCCGCCTCAGCGACGACGGGGCGGGTGTGGATCCCGAAAGGATCCGGGAGACGGCGGCCAGCCACGGTTTCCTGACGGAGAGCGAAGCGGCCCAGGCAACGCGGCAGCAGTTGTTCTCGCTGATCTTCGAACCTGGGTTCAGTACGTCGGCGACCGTCAGCGAGATCTCCGGGCGCGGCGTGGGCCTGGACGTCGTGAAGAGCGCCGTGGAGGCGTTGAAGGGAAGCGTATCGCTGGAATCGCCGGTAGGCTCCGGCGCGATTTTCACCGTTCGAATGCCCACGACGCTAGCCATCACGAAGGTGCTGTTCGTGGAAGACCAGCAGGAGACGTACGCGCTGCCGCTGGCGGCCATCTCCCAGGTGGCGCGGCTGGAGCCGTCCCAACTGGAGTATGTGAGCCACAAGCCGGTGGTGCGGCTGGGATCCAGCCTGCTGCCGTTGCTGTACCTGTCGGAAGCGCTGAATCTGCCTCGTGCCAAGTCCGAACCATCGTCGCGGCAGCCATTGCTGGTGCTGCGGTCGGGCAATGAGGAGTTCGCGCTGGCGGTGGATCGCATCTCGGGCGCGCGGGAAGTGATGGTGAAGCCGCTGGCCGGTGTGATGCGGCGCTCGGCCAGCATTGGCGGCGCCACGCTGACCGGTGACGGCAGTGTGGTGCTGATTCTGAATCCGGTCGCTTTGTCGCCGGCCTTCCAGCAAAGCCAGAAGGCGCGCGCCGGAGCGGCCCGGGCCGTTGCCGTCCAGCGCCGGCCGCTGAACGTCATGATCGTCGACGATTCGCTCAGCGTGCGGCGCGTTGTCGCCAATCTGGTGAAGAACAATGGCTGGAATCCGCTACAGGCCAAGGACGGACTGGAAGCGCTGGAGATGCTGCAACACATCGACCACAAGCCCGACGTGATTCTGATGGATATCGAGATGCCGCGCATGGACGGCTTCGAGTTGACGGCGACACTACGGGTCCCAGGCGGATTACCGCAAGACGCCGATCGTCATGCTGACTTCCCGCGCCGGCGAGAAGCACCGGTCGAAAGCGCTGTCCCTGGGCGCGACGCACTATCTGGTGAAGCCCTACCAGGAAGAGATGCTGCTTTCCATTCTGAGGAATAGCGCCGAGACGGGTTCGAATACGACGAGGGTAGCCTGATGCCGGAACAGGTGCTGCAGGTGCTGATGTGCGACCGGCACGGCCAGTCGTACGCGGTCGGTGTGGAAGAGATCGCCGCGATTGAACGCGACCGGTCTGCGTTGTATCGAACGTTGCTGGTGGATCGGACCAGCGGCGAACGCATCGCGGTGGACCGCGTCGGTGGCGTGACCGAGATCGAGAAAGCGGCGATCTGCGCGCCGCCTGAGCGACTGGGCCGCGCCGGTCAGGGTCTGTTGGGCGTGGTGGAGATCGATGGTGCTTCGGTCCCCCTGGTGAAGGCCAGTTATCTGGCCGCGGCCGAACCCATCCGGATGCAGCCCGCGGCCGTGGTGCGTCCGGCCTCGGCGCGTCCGGCGCCAGTGGTGGACGAGCCTCAACTGCTGGTGACCAGCCTGCGGCTGGCACCGTCCAGTGAGCTGCGGCCCGAGGTGGTGGTGGGTATTCCCCTGGAGCAGGTCCTGGATGTGTCCGAACCGCTCCCCTGGATCCCGCTGCAGGTGGAAGGCGGATGGTTGCGTGGCATTCTGGCCTGGCGCGGGCAGACGGCCCAGCTTGTGGATCTGGCCCGGTGTTTCGGGTTGGAGCCTCAGTTGGGCGCCGCCGAGGAGCGATTGGTGATCGTACGGGGGACTGGCCGTTCCGAACCAATCGGGTTCATGGCGTCAGCCACGCTGCAGCGCGTGAATCCCAGCCAGTCGACGGCGATTCATCCGGAGGATGCGGGTTTGCGGGCGGAGGCGATCCGGGGCTGTTTCCGGTGGACGAACCGCCTGCTGGTGATTCCGGACCTTGATGCGCTCCTTTAGTTTTTGTAATACTTCGGCGCCTCGCTATTACACAACTCTTACAGAACTGTACACGAACCCCTGTTAGTTTGGGAGCAGAGATTTCTCACCGGGCAATCCATTCCTAAACAATCCCATGACTGCTGACCTTGTCACTCTGACGAACCGCCGACGGATGAACTGGATCACCATCGTCGTGCTGGTGCTGTTCCACATTGGGGCCGTGGCGGCCCTGTTTATGTTTAGCTGGCGCAACCTGCTGGTGGCCGCCGGTCTCTATTACCTGGCGATCGGCCTTGGCATCAGCATGGGTTATCATCGCCTCCACACGCACCGGTCGTACAAGGTGCCGTTGTTCCTGGAGTACTTCTTCGCGGTTTGTGGCGCGCTGACCCTGGAAGGCGGCCCGATTTTCTGGGTGGCCACGCATCGCATCCACCACCAGAAGTCCGACCAGCCCGGTGACCCGCACTCGCCCCGCGACGGCGCCTGGTGGGCGCATGTCGGCTGGATCATCTTTGGCGAAGCCAACCACAACAACACAAAGATGATGGCGAAGTACGCTCCGGATCTGGCGAAGCACAAGTTCTATGTCTGGCTGAACAACTGGCACTGGGTTCCGATGGTGGCCCTGGGATTGATCTTGCTGGCCACGGGTGGAGTGCCGTTGATGCTGTGGGGCATCTGCCTGCGCGTCATCGTCGGCCTGCATGCCACCTGGCTGGTGAACTCCGCCACGCACATGTGGGGCGCCCGGCGCTTCAATACCCGCGACGACTCCCGCAACAACTGGTGGGTCGCGCTGATGACGTTTGGCGAAGGCTGGCACAACAACCACCACGCCCATCCCACTTCCGCCCGGCACGGTCTGGCGTGGTATGAGTTTGATCCGTCCTGGATCCAGATCAAGGTTCTCAAGGCTCTGGGCATCGCCAAAGCCATCCGCGTCGCCTCCATCTCCTCGGCTGTCGCTGACCGCGAAGCCGCCTAGTATCAAGCAGTTCCCCATCGCCCCGCTGCCCGGCTGAGAAGGCTGGCAGCGGGGCGATTCCATTTCCCCTGAAACATCCTCATGACCTCCTTCGCTCTGGCATACCCTAGAGGTATGGTTGTCGCCGGACGCCGCAAGTCGATTGCCTTCTTCATTGCACTGGGCGTCGGCCTGATTGCAGTTACGGTTCTGCTTTACGTCGGCTGGGTTCTGCTCAGCTGGCGCACCGGTTTGCTATTGGCCTTGGGCGTCGTCCTTCTGGCTTTGATTATCAGTGGTGTCGTCCTGAACACGATCTTCCTGGTGCGCGAGATCCGGCGGAACGAGCAGCACGACGCGTTCATCAACGCGGTGACCCATGAACTGAAGACGCCGGTGGCGTCTATCCGCCTGTATCTGGAGACTTTACAGACCAGGCAGGTGGACGACGCGAAGCGCCACGAGTTCTACCGCATCATGCTGGAGGACAGTGACCGGCTGCTGAGTACGGTCGAACAGGTGCTGCGGGCCGGCCGTATCGGCGCCTCCGGGAAGCGGTTGACCGTTTTGCCGATCGACTTGGACGCCATGGTGACGGAATGCCTGAACCGGGCCCGGACAGTCCATCGGGTGCCCAACGAGGCCCTGAAGCACGTCCCGAGTTCGCCCTTGCAGGTGTTGGGCGATCCTGAAGAGGTTCGGGCGGCCATCTCCAACCTGATCGACAACGCGGTGAAATACTCCGGCAAAGAGGTCGATGTTACGGTGGAAACGACGCGGTCCGACGAGAAGTTTGCCGTGGTGCGCGTGATCGACCATGGTCCGGGCATCGCGAAGTCGGAGCTGAAATCGATCTTCAAGCGGTTCTACCGGGTGCCCGGCCCGGTGGCCGCGCGGGTGAAAGGTACCGGATTGGGTCTGTTTATCGTGCGGTCGGTGGCCAAGCGCCACGGCGGCCGGGTCTGGGCCGAAAGCGAGGGTCCGGGCCGCGGCAGCACGTTCGTCCTGCAACTTCCCATCGCATTATGAGCCGTATTCTTGTTGTCGAAGACGAGCAGCACCTGGCCGAGGGACTGCGCTTCAATCTGGAGGCGGAAGGCTACCAGGTGGAGGTTGTCGACAACGGCGAAGCCGCGCTGACGTTACTGGTGCCGGAGAACCCGACGCCGCAATCGGCAGCCTTCGATGTGGTCGTGCTGGACGTCATGCTGCCGGGTAAGGACGGGTTCACGGTGATCTCGGAACTCCGTCAAAGCGGACAGTTTATCCCCACATTGATGTTGACGGCGCGGGGCCATCCCGACGATGTACTGCGCGGCTTCTCGGCCGGCGCCGACGACTACCTGACGAAGCCGTTTGATTTGGGGATCCTCATCGCCCGGCTGCGCGGGCTGTTGCGCCGGAAGGAGTGGCTGCAGTCGTCGCTGTCGAGTGCGGCCGCGACGCCGCCGGAGCCCAAGGACACCTACACCTTTGGGGAGAAGTCAGTGAACTTCGACCGGCTGGAGTTGGTCGTGCGCGGCGAGGCGTTCCCGCTGACGCTGATGGAGGCGAATCTGCTCCGGCACCTGATCCAGCACGAGGGCGCGCCGGTGTCCCGCAAGACCATGCTGGAAGAGGTATGGGGCCTGCGGGAGGATACGGATACCCGGGCGATCGACAACTTCATCGTGCGGTTGCGCCGCTACATTGAGGACGTGCCCACCCGGCCGAGGCATCTGCTGACGGTGCGCGGCGTGGGGTACCGGTTTGTGGCCGATCCCCCAGCATCCAAGTGAACTAGACCAGTTCCTGGACTTTGCTCAGCATGACGGTGACGACATCCGAGGCGTGATAGCGGGTGCCGTCATCGTGCATAAACCGTTTAATTTCAGGGAGATCGTCGCCGCTGGTGATGACCCCGGCTTCCAGGTACTTACCGTTTCGGATCTGAGGCTGGCCGACGGTGGCCATCAGGGCGTTGCAGACGCACTTGCGGCCTTCCGTTTCAGCGACATCGCCGCCCTTGGAGACGAAGACAGACACCGGTTCCGAGGCGCAGCGGAAATCGATATCGCCCTCCGGTGTACGGTATGCTTCGCGCAGATAGCCCAGGTCGCAGATGCGCGGGCGGGTGTCGTAGACGTCCGGATCGGACACCGTGCCGGCGGCCTGCACCACTTTGAACGGGAAGCCGGTGGGGGAAGCGAGACGATCGGTAAAGACCGTGGCTTCGCCGTTGCGGACCAGCTCGAGAACCTGCTGTTTGTAGTCGTCGCGCAGGCCCGATTCCTCGGAGTAAGCGAAGGCGGTCCCGACCTGCACACCGGCCGCGCCGGCATCCAGGGCCTCAGCCAGCATTTCGGGTGAGCCGTATCCGCCAGCCAGCCAGAAAGGCAGGCCGAGTTCGCACATCTTGGGCAGATCGACCTTGTCCCGCTCGCCGTAGACGGGCTCATTCCGTTCATTCAGAAGGAGTTTCCCGCGCGGAGGGGCATTGTGGCCGCCGGCGGTGGGTCCTTCAATGACGAAACCATCCACTTTGCCGCTGGCCTTCTTCACCAGGGTGACCGCCAGGGTATTGGAGGCGATGATCGCCAGGAACATGGGGCGCTTGAGCGGTGGCAAGCTATGTTCCCGGAATTCGCGAGGATCGAACACCATGGTGGTGTCGTCGCCGGGCTGGGCACCGGCCACATAGAGCGGGTAGGTGGCGCTTTCGTGGTTCACGAAGCGATCGAGCACGCCCGGAATCTTCATGGGGATACCCGCGCCCATCAGGACGTAGTCGACTCCGGCCAGCATGGCTCCGTAGATGGACGCCAGATGGGGCGGCTGGATCTTCTCCAGATAATTGATTCCGACTGGGTTGGAGTGACCGACCTTGGCCAGGAAGATCTCGACGAAGTTGGCGACGACGCAGAGTTCGGCCACTTCTCGCGGCATCACTTTGTCGTGCAGGGGGGCATTCCGGTAAGCGGCTTTCTCATCCTTGCCGCCTTCGATGTAGTACTTCGTCCAGATGGCATCGACGATTTCCGGGAAGGGGAACGCGTCCAGCGCCTGGCGCATGTGGCCGCCCGGATCACCGTCCTGCAACCGCCGGATCAGGACGCGGTCGAGCGCCGTGCCGGAGACGACACCGAGTTGTCCGAGGCTGGAGACCGTGCGGGCGAGCCGCCAATTGGAAACACCGACACCCATCCCACCCTGGATGATCTTGGGGAGGGTAAAACTGGAAGAGTTGCCCATCTATAGAGCATCATCCTATACCAGCAAGGGCGGAATTGTCAGAGTTTTGTAATAACAGATCTCAAAGCCCGAAAAGGCGGATCCCGGCGCTACTCTTCGTAGACAGGAGCGGCCAGAAAGCGCACTCCGGTCCTGCGATCCCAGCGCCGCCCGGTGGAGTGGCAGACCATCGCCCGGGTGTAGATCGCCTTGGAGGGCACCGCGCACCACAGAATGCTGCCGACTTCCCATTTGTGTTGGGACCGGAACGCCAAGCCCTGGCCCGACAGATTGGAGACCACACCGCGGAGCTGCCAGTTGCCGCGGGAGCCTTCCCCGAAGAAATAGATACTGCAATCCTCGGTCTGCCGCGCCGAGTTGCGGCGTTCTTGTCCATGCACCATGTATCTAGGAAAACCTATCTGGTGCAAACAAACAAGATGTAGGGGGAGTAGGAATGCGTGCGGATGGTACTACGCCAAATTAGGTACTACCTCGCCTAAAGGTCCTGGGGGGTACCAGTGAGCATCTCTGAAAATTTGGAGAAAACGGAAACGAAAGTGCGCTAGGATTCACACTAGTCTGATCGGAGTCCCCATCTGGGATGGGGGAATGGATGTCGATGCCATGAGTGCACCTCAAGCTGGCTATCGAACCGCGGTGAACCCGGCCCAAGTCAATGACGAGACTCTACGAGAGGTCTTCGCGAACATGGGGCTGGTGAGTACGTGCGGTCCGCAAATGATGCCCCTGCTGCGCCAGGCCTGGAAGGCGGCGCGGATCAGTGACGTACCGCTGCTGGTGGAGGGGGAGACCGGCACGGGCAAGCAGATTCTTGCCAGCGCAATTCACGAACTGGATGAGAAACGGCGGCGCTCTCCGTTTGTGACGGTGCCTTGCGGAGCGATCCCGGAGAGTCTGGCGGAATCGGAGTTATTCGGGCACGCCCGGGGAGCGTATTCCGGCGCACACGCAGCCCGGTCCGGCCTGTTTCTGAGTGCCCGCGGCGGCACGATCTTTCTGGATGACGTCAACGACCTGTCCCCCAACATTCAAGCCAAGTTACTGGATGTGCTGCAGCGAGGACGGGTCAGACCGATCGGAAGTGATGAGGAACTACCCGTGGACGTCCGGGTGATTGCGGCGGCAAACACCGCACTCGAGTCGCTGGTTGTGGAAAAGGCGTTTCGAGCGGACCTCTATTACCGGTTGAATGTCATTCATCTGCGGATCCCTCCGCTGAGGGAGCGTCAGTGTGATCTGGAAGCTCTAATCCTTGAATTCGCAGTGCGGCACAAGGCGTTGTACGGTCCGATTGTCGAGGTGGACCCGGAACTGCTGCGCCGTCTGGAGCGGCATCCGTTCGCGGGCAACATCCGCGAACTGGAGCACGCGGTGCAGCGGATGCTGTTCGCGAAGACCTCGGGGGACCGGTTGACCCTTCAGGATTGGACGAGCCAGAGCCCGATTCAGACGGAACGTAAACCCATGGACGCGATGCAGAGTGCGGTGGCGCACTCGTGGCTGCGCATCCAGCAAGGGTTGACGTCGCTGGACGAGGCGTTGGGTTCGTTTGAGCGCGCTCTCCTGGAGGAAGCGCTGCGGACCAATGGGATGACTCGCAAGGCGCTGGCGAGCAAGTTGGGGATCAGCGAACGGAGCCTGTATCAGAAGCTGCACGAGCTGGATCTCTCCATGGGACCGGACCGGGCCGAGGACACTGGTAGCGGGCATTCCTCGATGCGGCGGATGGCGCAAGCCAAGGGGCTTTCGCAGATCGCCTGAACCTGTGGACTGAGAAAACCTGCAGCGCCGAGCCGCCCAGACTGCAGATTTGTGCAGTCCACTCGTACCGCGGGAGTGCCGTCCGGCACTGAAATCCAACAAAACAAGCGGACGGCCCCATGCCGGCCAAGTGGTGATTCACCTGCCAAAGCAGCACAGGCAAAGGACACCGGCCTGTGGCGCGCAAAGGCGAGAACGTCGCGTTCCAGATCCAGGATGTCTACCTGCCGGGGGCGAGCGAACTGCTGCAGACTCTCGGAGAGGGGGAACGCCTGCTGGGTGTGTTGTCGAGCATCACGCGTTCGGGTGTGCAGTCGGAGGCATTTGGAGTTGTGGAACTGAACGACCGCACCAAAGTGATTGTTCCGATTCACAAGCTATATCCGGTGAACCTGGCGGGCCCTTATTCCGCGGAAGTTGAACTGGAGGGAGATTGACGATGCCGATTAGCGCGAACGCCACGCTAGGAGTGCAGGTTTCGGGCGGGCCCAATGTCGGAGTCGAGCTGGCAAATCAGCGCCGACGGTCTCGACCGCGTTACGGTGACCGTACCGAAGGCCGGGAGCAAGAGCGTCGATCTGCAGCCCGCCGCGGCGGACAAACTGCTGCTGCTGATCATGTCGTCGAGCAAGTATGACGCGCTGCTGACATACAAGTTCGACCCAGCCGGTTCCGCCTACAAGCTGACGCAGCCGCAGGTTCTGTCGGGCGGCGACCTGGCGGTGAAGGCGGGCGCGGCAGCCGGACCGATTTCGATTGCCAACGGCACCACCGCCGATGTGACGGTGGATGTCTTTGTCCTCCGCAAGAGTTAGCCGCGTTGAACCGCGAAAGGAGCCATCATGCCGAGCACTCTGAATTATCCAGGCGTCTACATCGAAGAAGTTCCCAGTCCAGTCCGGACGATTGTCGCCGTGCCGACGGCCGTGGCTGGCTTCGTGGGCCGGGCCAAGCGGGGCCCGTTGAACCAGGCGATTCGAATCCACAATTTCACGGATTTCGAACGGACGTTCGGCGGGTTGTGGAACATGAGCGAGCTGGGCTACGCCGTCCAGCAGTATTTCCTCAACGGCGGCGCCGATGCGTACGTGGTGCGCGTGGTGGATGCCGCCACCGCGGCGGCCGCCGCGGTGACCTACAAGCTGCCGACACCGACCGGCAACCTGTTCCTGGCGGCAAAGACTCCGGGCACATGGTCGAAGGATCTGTTCTTCACCGTGGATCACAATACCCGGGTGCCGCTGCAGGCCGATGAGTACAACCTCACGGTGGTGCTGAAGCTCACCGATCCGATCACGAACGAAGTCACGGTGATTCGGGAGGAGTTTCGCAACGTCACGGGAGACCCGAACAAGCCCAGGTTCGTCCAGGCCGTGGTTGCGAATGAATCGAACCTGGTGACGGTGACGGGTGCGGTTCCTCCGGACCGGCCGAATGCGGTGACCGATTTCAACACGATCGATAGCGGTACGCCGAGTGATGGTGGCCCGTTAGGCGATACGGATCTTGCTCCGGCGGGTGGTCCTGCTTCGAAGAAGGGCATGTACGCGCTGGAAGATTCGGAGATCTTTACGATCCTGGTGATTCCTCCCTACTCCGAAGGCGAGAAGCCGGGCGCTCCGGATATCGGCAATGCGGTGTGGTCCGCGGCCGTGGTGTATGCCGAAGCGAAGCGGGCGATGCTGATCTACGATCCGCCGGCGGGCTGGAAAGACAAGGCCGCGGTAGATGCGGGGAAGGCGGCGGTGGACCCCTTCCGAAGCAAGAACTCCGTGATCTACTGGCCGAGGATTCTCTTCTCGGATCCATTGAAGGAGAACCGGCCGCGCCTGTTTGCGCCGTCGGGCGCGATGGCCGGCCTCTACGCACGAATCGATACGAACCGGGGTGTGTGGAAGGCGCCGGCGGGCGAGGAAGCCAAGCTGCTGGGGGCGCAGGGTCTGCAGTATACGCTGACCGACCTGGAGAACGGCGACCTGAATCCGATCGCGATCAATTGCCTGAGGACGTTTCCGATTCTGGGCCACACGTGCTGGGGCGCGCGGACGCTGGCAGGCTCGGATGCGCAGGCGTCTGTGTGGAAATACATCCCGGTGCGCCGCACGGCTCTGTTCATCGAAGAAAGCCTGTTCCGCGCCTCGAAATGGGATCGTCTTCGAGCCGAACGATGAGCCGCTTTGGGCGCAGATCCGGCTGAACTTCGGCGCATTCATGAACTCGCTCTTCCGGCAAGGCGCGTTTCAGGGGCAAACGCTGCAAAGAGGCGTACTTCGTGAAATGCGACTCGGAGACGACGACCCAGGACGATATCAACAAAGGCCTCGTGAATATCCTCGTGGGCTTTGCTCCGCTCAAGCCCGTCGAGTTCGTCGTCATCAAGATCAGCCAGATGGCCGGAAAGGTCCCGGTCTAGTTCGGGAAGGAGTTGAGACACCATGCCATCCTTTGTCGTCAACAAGGCAACGCGCCGCGATCCCTATAAGAATTTCAAGTTCCGCCTGAAGTTTGAAGACGGCGCCGACTACATTGCGGGGCTTTCGAAGATGACTCCGCTGAAGCGCACCACGGAGGTGGTGAAGCATAGAGAAGGGGGCGACCCCAACAATCCGCACAAGGCTCCGGGCAGGACGGACTACGATGCCATCACGCTGTCGCGGGGCGTCACCCACGATACCGATTTCGAGAACTGGGCGAACCTGGCGTTTCTGCATGGGGCTGCATTCGGAGCCGAGATCGCGCTGAAAAGCTTCCGCAAGAACCTGATTCTCGATGTCTTCAACGAGGCCGGGCAGAAGGCGATCTCCTACAACATTTTCCGTTGCTGGGTGAGTGAGTATCAGGCGCTGCCGGAGCTCGACGCCAATGCCAATGCAGTGGCCATCGAATCGATCAAGATCGAGTGCGAGGGTTGGGAACGTGACACCAATGTCACCGAGCCCACAGAGAAATAGGGCAGTGATCGAACTGCGCCGGACGGGACGGACCGAGGAGGGTCCGCGACAGGCTGAGGTGCAGGGTATCGCCGAGAACGTGCGGGCCATCTGGAACGTCGATTTTGCACAACCGCTGGAGCATGTCGTGACCAGTCTGCTTGTCATTGCGTCGCCGCAGTTCGCCTGGAGCGAGTTGCACTCGCTTGCCCTGGCAGACCGGCACGCCATGATCCGCGGGGTGTGGCTGTTGGACGGGGGCGGGCAGGCGAAAGTGGAGGCGCAGTGCGAAGGGTGCGGGGAGTGGTCGGAGTTCGAAATGGATCTGCGGGAGATTCAGGTCCCGCAGGGCGAGGAAAACATTATCGTGACGGCCGGAGGGCATTCACGGACTTGCGGCATGCCTACCGCGGCGTTGATGGAGCGGGCGGCGGACAGCACGGACGTGGCCGCGGCGTGCCTGGGGTGTCCGCGTGAGGAGGCCGAACCGTGGCTGGATGCCGTGGAGGAGGCGCTCTCGGCAAACGACCCGCTGGGCGAGATCGTTCTGGTGGGTCCGTGCGCAGGGTGCGGGCGGGCGTTAGAGGCGGAGTTCGACCTGAAGCTGTCGTGGGTGGGATGGCTGCGAGGTCGCGTGCGGCGGCTGATGGCGGATGTCCATACCTTGGCGCGGAATTACCACTGGAGTGAAGACGAGATCCTGCGCATCCCGGAGCCGCGCAGGGCGGTGTACCTGGACTTCTGTGAGGTGGAGGAGCCTGTAGAGGCGTGAGTTGCCGTGAAGGAATACTTGGCCAAAGCAATCGGACAGGCTCAGACTCCTCTGAGCGGCAGGACTGGGCCCCTGCGTGCACTCCCACGGCGGACACCACCGGCCGCGATTGCCGCTCCGGTGAGTGAGGTAACTCAGCCGTCGGCGGAGAGACCGGTGAGCACCGCTACACGGCCGCTGGTACAGGCGCCGATTCCGCGGCATCAGACTCCGCAGGCTGTTGCCCCGGTTCGCCGGGATTCACCGGTTCCACTGGTCCATGTGCAGCGCATCGTGAGCCCGGCGAACCCTTCCGAGGCTGTGCCACGGGAGCCGAACCCGCCGGTGGAGATCCGGGAGAAGCGGATGGTGGAAGAGCGAGTGGTTGTCCGCGAAGTGGAACACAGCTCCGGCGCGATGGAAGCGGGCCGGGGATCAGAGAGCTGGATGCAGGCGGTAGAGATGCCGGCACAGGAGATGGCTCCGGCGCCCCAGCCCGTCTCGCATGCGCAGAGAGACTATTCACGGCTTCCGGCGAAAGTCGAGCTGCCGGAAGCAGGCGCCCGGTTGTCCTCCGAGACGCGTAGAGAGGTGGAGCGAGAGGTCACACGGATTGTCCGCGAGCGGGTACGCAGCGCGGCATTGCCGAAAACAG
>JASGIE010000088.1:0-34247 GCA_049841055.1 Paludibaculum sp.
TGAGCCAGATGCGCTGTCCCATGATGATTGTGCAAGGCGACCAGGGCGGGGAAGCTTCGGTCAATCACTTCAATGCAGAGGTGCTGATTCCGCTGCTCGAATCCTGGCGCAAGCCGCTGGAAGTGAAAACGTATCCCGGCGGATCGCACTGCTTCGGCTTTGCCGGCAAGGCGGGCGCCGATCAGCTTTTTCGGGATGTGGATCTCTTCTGCCGCAAGTACCTTCCCGTGAAGCCGCGGCCCACCGCCTGAGTCGTGATAAGCTACTGCATTAGATTTTTCCAATCGAACTACACACGTGGAGCGGACCATGAACATTCAACGGATTCTCGCATGCGCGGCCTTGCTCGCCCTGCCTGCCCTGGCGCAGCAGCCTAAGATCTACAACACCGTCAAAACCAAGCTCAAAGAAGGAAAGCAGGTAATTGGCGGGACAGTGCTTTCGGCAGACCCCGAAATCTACTGCGCTATGGCGAACTCGGGCTTTGACTACATGTGGATTGAAATGCAGCACAGCCCGCTCAACTTCCACGAAGTGGCCAACATGCTGCGCGCCTGCAAAGGCTCCTCCGCCATACCGTTCATCCGCGTCCCCGACGCCACTGAAGGCGACATCCAGAAGGCCACTGACATTGGCGCACTGGGTATCATCCTGCCGATGGTGGAGTCGGTTGAGAAGGTCAAGAACGCCGTGAAGTTCGCCAAGTATCCGCCCATCGGGGCACGCAGCCAGGGCAACGGCCAGTACGGCGTTCTGTGGGGCGCGGACTATCGCCAGACTGCCAATGACAACATCATGATTGTCGCCATGATCGAATCGCCCAAGGGCGTCGAGATCGCCAGCCAGATCGCCGACATCCCGGGCGTCGATGTCGTGTTTGTCGCCAGCACCGACCTCGGCAGCTTCTCCGGTCTGAAGCAGGGCGATCCGAAGTATGAAGCCCTGGTGAAGCGCATTCACGATGCGACGCTGAAGTCCGGCCTCAAACTCGGTGGACCGCACGCCTGGCTGAAGCGTCCTGACTTCCACTTCTTCCAATCCTCGGGCGAATCCGGAATCATCCGCGCCGGCGTACAGTCTATTCTTGCCGCCGAACAGAATAAGAAAGCCCCAGGCAAAGCGGAAATCGAGGGGTCTGAGAAGTAGCTGGCCGGTAAAGGGTGCGGCGGCACCCTCAACACGAGCAGGAAAACGATGCCGCCGCGCACCGTTTTGCCGGCTGTTTCCTGAGAAGGCGGGTAATATCTCCGTAACTCCCCGAGAGTAGAATAAAAAGATCTCATTTCGGGGAGTACGCATGAACCGAACGGTCTTTCTTCTGGCCGCTGCATTGTGTTTGCCAGTGCTGGCGCAGGAAACCACCGGAAGTATCACAGGGCGCATCGTTGATACCACTGGCTCCGTTATTGCCGGCGCTGAAGTGGTCGCCACCCAAACCGATACAGGCTCGACACGCAGGACGAAATCTACCGCTAGCGGCGGTTATGCTTTCCCTAACCTGCCGATCGGGCCTTACACCATCGCCGCTACGCATTCCGGATTCAAGAAAACTACGGAAAAAGGCTTGGTTTTGCATGTCTCGGAGCATATCGCCTACGACTTTTCACTCCAGGTAGGCGACGTCACGCAGGAAGTGATGGTCACCGCCGACGCCGACCAGGTGCAAACCCAATCGGCGGAACAAGGCGGCATCATCAACGGGGATCAGGTCCGCGATTTGCAACTCAATGGCCGGTCCTTCTTCACGCTGTTGGAACTGATTCCCGGTGTTAACAGCAATCTCTCCGATCGCACAGATCCCAACTCCACTCCTGACCTGAGTATCAATGGCGCCCGTAACTCGGCGTCGAACTTTTCCATTGATGGCGGCAATAACGCGGATGTGATTGTCGGCTCCGGTTCGATGAATACATTTACCTCCATCGAAACCATTGCCGAATTCAATGTTGTCACCACACCGTTTTCAGCCGAGTATGGACGTGGCGGCTTTTCGCAGATTAATGTCGTGACGCGCGGGGGAACCAAATCTTTCCATGGTGGCCTGTTCTATTTCCTGCGCAACGATGCGCTCGATGCCACGGACTATTTCTCTCATCAGACACTGCCGCTCAAACAGAACATCTTCGGATTCAACGTCGGCGGTCCGGTGGTAGTGCCTTTCTACAACCAGGCCCGCAACAAGACGTTCTTCTTTTTCAATATGGAGTTCAACCGCATTGTCACCAAGGGCGAAGCGGTAAACACCACCGTGCCGACTCTTGCCGAACGCAGCGGTGACTTCAGCATTCTCGGTCCGGGCCGCGATGGAGTCTTCGGCACCAGTGATGACCTCGTCGTGGATCCTGTGACCGGCCGTGGTTTCCCCGATGGCAAAATCCCTGCCTCGCGCATCGATCCTAATGCAGCCAAACTGATCAACCTTTATCCGTCGCCCAATTTTGCCGGACCCGGAGCGATCAACTATACCTCGGCCGCGGCCTCGCGGCAGACCTGGCATTCACCATCGCTGCGCATCGATCACAACATCTCACCCACATTCAAGATCTACGGACGCTACACGCAGGACAGCCTTTCGCTTTGGAATCCCTACGGCGGCACGGCGCTCACCTCCGTCACCACCCAGTTCCCCGGCCTTGCGCTGACCGACGGCATCCGGCCCGGAAAAAACGCGGTGTTGAGCGGCACGCAGATGATTCGCCCGACATTTCTGCAGCAGTTCCAGTTCACCTTTGGGCGGCGCATTACGGACTTTCGTCCTGTCTCGCAGAGCGCGGACCGCAAAGCGCTCGGGATTACCATGCCTGAACTGTTTCCGGAAAACGACGGCAACGTCATTCCCGGTATGACCATCGGTTCCGGCTACGCCGCTCTTGCTCCCTATCACGTGGCGCACAAAGAGCTGTTCACGCTGGAATTCTCCGATGGCTTTTCGCTCATTCGCAACCGCCATACCTACCGTTTTGGCGGCTACTATTCCTACGGCGGCAATCTGGAGCAGCCGAGCAACGTCAACACCGGGGGCACCTTTTCCTTCAGCACCAATTTCTCGAAGAATCCTGTCGCCAACTTCCTGCTCGGCTATCCCAACACATACACGGAAGTGGAACGGCCCGTGGTGTCCGATGTCCGCTTCGGGAACCTGGAAGCCTACTTTCTGGATGAAATCAAGGTAAAGCCGAACCTGACGATGAACATCGGGGTGCGCTACACAAGCTACTACAATCCTTACGATCTCTATGGAGTGGCCACCAACTTCATCCCGGCGCTGTATGAGCGCAGCAAAGCGCCGGAACTGGTGCGTTCCAGCGGCCTGATTGTGCCCGGCACAGGCGATCCGCTGAATGGCATCGTCATCGCCGGAAAGAACTCGCCTTATGGCCGAGATATCGACAACAACCTGCACGGACTGTTCGCGCCGCGCTTCGGCTTTGCCTACGCGCCGAACAAGAAGACGTCATTCCGCGGGGGGTATGGACTGTACTACACCCGGCCGCTGATCGGCTCTTTCATCAACAATGCATTCAACAATCCGCCGTTCAGCCGTACGGTAACCATCAACCAACCGTCCTATGCGCTGCTTGGAGGCGCGCAGGCGGCATCCTCTCCCCCGGCGCTCACCACCATGGGACTGCCGCTCAAGGCCCCTACCGTACATCAGTTCAGCTTCGGTATCCAGCGTGAGCTGCACAAGGGGCACATCCTGAACATTGCCTACGTCGGCAATCGCGGGTTGCGCCTGTTGCGCCCCATCAACATCAACGATGCCGCGCCGGGTACACTCCCCACCGGTACCAACATCAACTACATTCGCCCTTACTTCGGATACGGTTCCATCACGGAACGCCAGACCTCTGGCAGCAGCATTTTCCACTCGCTGCAGGTGGGCTACATGGCTCGGATGGGACAGCGGCTCAACGGCACGCTGGCATACACTTGGGGTAAGTCCATCGACGACGGATCGAGCGACCGTGACGCCGGCGACGTGCCACCCAATAAGGGCAATTCCCGAGCCGAGCGCGCCGTGTCAAACTTTGACCGCAAACACATCTTCACCAGCAGCCTCATCTACCAATTGCCTGCCCCGCTGCCGGTGGCGTTTCTGCGCGGCTGGAAGCTGTCCGGTATTGTCCGCATGTGGAGTGGCCGGCCCTTTGATGTGGTGATGAGCGCAGACGTCGCGCAGATTGGCGCGGTGCAGAATCAGCGTCCGGACGTAATTGCCGATGCCAAAGGTCCGCGCACAGTGGAGGAGTGGTTCAATATCAACGCTTTCGCGCGCCCTAAGACCGGCACCTTCGGCAATATGGGCCGTAACTCGATCATTGGGCCCGGAGTGAATAAGTGGGACCTGGCGTTATTCAAGATGTTCCAGATGAGCGAAGGAAAACGGCTGGAATTCCGCGGTGAGTTTTTCAACGCCTTTAACCATCCGTCGTTCACTACCGTCGGCGCGACGCTCAACGTGAGCGCAACCGCCGCCAATCCGCAACTGAACAGCTTCGGTGTTATTACCAACACACGCGATGCGCGAGTGGCTCAGGTGGCCCTGAAGATCTATTTCTAAGGCTCGCTCAAAGGTTGGCGAATCAGTTCTAAGCTGTCCGCGCAGGTGGACTCCGGTGCTTTTGGGTCCGGCTGCCGATCCAACGCTTTCGGCCAGCAATCGTTTCGCTTCGCGCAGCGCAAGCGGCGATACGTTCTGTCTGTCCGCGCAATTCTGCGAACCTGATACCTATCGGGCAGCGTGTAAGTTCTGCGCACCCAGTGCCATATCTCCCGCTAAGATCACAGTAGCTTCGGCACGCATGGTTCCAGGTTGCCGCTCATAGCTCAGAATCAGTTTGACCTGCGTCCGCCCGGCGGGCGCGCTAAAACGCAGCGTCCCCTCCCGCCAGCCACCGTTCGCCAGCGGGTCGCTCTGCATGCCCTCGGCCTTCCAGCGCACGCCGGATTTCACCGGGAGGCCTTCGGCACGATAGCGGTAACGAAATTGGTAGGAAATCCCGGATTGGACGGGGACAACCTGTTCCAACAGAGGCGTCTGATCCTGCTCTTTGCCGGTGAGAACGATCGTGAGTTCGCCGGGCCGCCAGCGATGTTCCAATCCGGGCAGCCAGGGCATCCGCCAATCAAATCCCGTTCCAGCCGGTTTCCATTCCAGCCGTGCGTTACTCAGCGGCGCGTCCGGGCGGACTGGCGCGCCCGAGATCCAGCCTTTTCCGGCAAGCCCGTTCCACACCTCCATCGCCGGCGCCGTTTTGCCCTGTTGCAGCAAATGCTCACAGACGACAGAGGCAGCTGCGGCCTCCCCCCGCTGACCCGTTCTCAGTAGCGACAAGGATGCCACGCCAGCCTCCTCCCATTTCTCCTGCCTCCCCAACCACTGAATGTATTTGCCTAACACCTCCGGTTGACCGTCGGCGAGACGGGACTGAATTTCGAAGGCAGGGGAGCCGGACCGCCAGGCGAGCTGAAACAGAGCCGCACGGTCGCCATAGCTGCGCTCGGCCGCCAGGCGCATCCACTTCCAAAACTCCTCGCGCTGATCGCGGCGGAAATAGTAGTTCGCCAGCGCCCAACGGGGCTCAAAAGTCGCATCCACTTCTGAGGCGCGCAGCAGATCCTGCTCGGCTCCCGCCCAGTCCCCGCGGGTTTCCTTGTCTACTGCCTGCTCGATCCAACCGCCTGACTGATAGGGATTGAGCTCCAGGGATCGCGCGAGGTTTCCCGTTCGCGCCTGGTACTCGGGATTGGAAGGGAAGAGGCTCGCCGCGCGCGCGACATTCTCCGGTACTCCAGACCGGAATAAGAAATCGGCGTAGGCGAGTCGAAGAGCGAAGTAAGAGAGCAGCACCAGAGGCGCGGCAACGAAAATGGGGAGCCATCGTTTCACAGTTCGTATCTCTCTGTAATACATTGTGCAAAAAAGAGTTATTTTCTCTCATCGAACTCAAGGCCCCTTACCTTCTTGCCGAAGAAAAAAGTGTGGATCGTGTCTCACAGCACGAACTTGGTCGGTTTTCTTTCGCTTTCGAATGTTGTAGCAGTTCGCCGATGACGACCGCAGCGGCAGATATCAGGATTGCCATGTTGCGGAGCAGCGGCGGCACGAAGCCAAATCGGCAGGAACGGGACATTGGGGAAGAGGTCCGTGGATTGAAGGAGATCCGAACCAAGGGGCATTCAAGATTTTCGGTGGGATAGAAGAATTAGGGAGGTAAAGGCATTGTACGAAACAGCCAGATTGGGACAGGGAATCGCCGCCGCTGCGGGAGCGATGACACTACGAACGGTGATCGCAGTTGCGCTTGTGGCTCAACTATCGATCGGCTATGCCGCATCACCCGCGATCGGGGTCGCGGTAACCAAGGGATCATTCCAAATGGATTCAGCCGGCGTCGCAGGAACCGGAACCATTTTCGACGGTTCGATGGTGGAAACCGGAAAGGCTTCCTCCGAACTGAAACTGCAATCCGGCGTGCGCATGACGCTCGATAGCGGCACTCGCGGCCAGATTTACGAAAAATACCTCGTGCTGGAAAAAGGCACTGGCCAACTCACGAACGCCGCCAATTACGTTGTCAAGGCGCGCTCCTTGCAGATCGAGCCTTCGTCGTCAGGTTCGGCCAAAATCACTGTTTCGCGCGACGACAATCGCGTTCTGGTTGCCGCGCTTGGAAGCGGCGTGCGGGTGCGCAATATGCAAGGGATTCTCGTGGCGGATGTCCCTGCCGGGCGCGCGCTCAGTTTTGAGCAGCAAGGGGGGGCGTCGGCTCCGAGCACACTTTCCGGAACGATCACGAAGAGAGACGGCCACTATTACCTGACCGATACTACGGCGGGTATCACTGTGGAGTTGGTGGGTAAGGACCTGGACAAGAACAACGGCAAGAAGGTGAAAGTGGTGGGTATGGTGGATCCTTCCGCAACCGCCGCTGCCGGAGCCACTCAGGTGGTGCGTGTCAGCTCCGTGAGCACACTTGGTTCGGCGGGCGCCGTCGGCGCTGCGACCGGAATGACGGTTGGCACTAAAGCCGTCATCGCCGGGGTAGTTGTTGCCGGAATTGCCACCGGCACGGCAGTCGGTGTAACGCGCGACGAAAAGCCTCCGATCAGCCAGTAGATCAGCCCAGCCAGCCTGACAATGAACGAACGGCTTCTGCCGGGGGGACAGAAGCCGTTCGTCTTTTCCAACCGCGGTTTAGGAGGAAGCGGCGGCTGGAAATAGCCTTCTGAAAACTGCGAACCCAGCCAGGCCCGCGATCAGCAATGATCCTCGGCGCGGCTCCGGCACTGTCGTGCCCTCGTTTCCCACGGGCACGAAATCGACCGAGTTTTGGGGGATGCTCAACGTGATTCGTTGCGGTCCCGCGTTTCCCGGACGCCCTACGTAGACCAGCAGGATCCATGCCTCGGCTTGCGCCCCCGCCGGATTACACTGGACCGTTCTACTCCACCAGGAAACTCCCACTGACGAACCCGGAACTGTCCGTGATACCGCCCGCCTCGCCGTTGGAGCCACCCTTATTGGTCCCAATCAAACCCTGAACTTGCCACGGGATGCAGTCGATGTCGGAACTGATCGTGAAGGGGTCCTGGACCTGCATCGCCGTGTCTGTGGAAAAGGTGTCCAGAACCGGTCCGATCGCTATCATGTAAAGCGGGCGGAGGAATCCGAAGTCCCCGAATCCGCCGTGGCCGTTGCATCGTTCTTGACCCCCACGACGCCGGCTCTCTTTGCCAGTGCAACCGACGTCACGTCCGACAGCCGCGCGTTCGCATAGCAATCAAAGAAGCCGGAATCCGGAGCGCCGCCCGTCTGCAGGACGGTGGCCGCTTGTGAGACGCCGTTCAGAAGTACAATCCCGACCAACAGGCCCATTTTCATTACGGTCTCCGGTACCGACGGATGCCGGCACAAGTGAGCGCGAATCCGCTCAACAACCACGTGCCCGGTTCCGGAACGCTGGCGGGCGGTATAGGAAGCGTAGATCCCGGTGTTGGCAACGGGCCGGTCCGTGACGCATCGAACGCAAACAAATCGATCGAGTTTTGGGGGATAGTCAAGGTGAGTGGCGAAGCTGAGGGAGCGCCGAACTCTCCGGCGCTAATGAACAGAGTCCAGCCAGTGACTGTGGTACCGGCAGGAATCACGATCGAGACTTTCTCCAGGGCCTGCGACCCCGTCACCTGGCCGCTGCTGATCCCAAAGAATTCGGAGTAGTAGTAGCCGTCAGAAGTTGTTACTGACGCCTGCACGTCCCAGAACGCTTCGCGGGAGAGGATGAAACTCCAGTTCACTTGAAAGATGGAAGCCATGTCCAGGCTCCCGCTCGCGGTACCGCTGGCAGACAGGTAAAAGGACGGTGCAAAGTCCCCGTAATTGTCCATGGTTGCGGAACCCCACAACTTCACTCCCTCAACGCCATCGAAAGCTGGCAAACTCGCCGATGACACGGTTCCAGGAATTACGCCGTCCGTGTAGTTGTTGTAGAAGTTCGCGCTGCCCGGCGTGTTCAGGATTACCGCCGCGCCGGCGTGCGCCACGGTCAGCATCGTTCCGATGAGTAGTTGTCGTATTGTCATGAGTCATTCCTCCGAAGTTTTGTTTTGCGGCGCATTGACTGGCCACGACGCGGCCGGCAGATAGACGGCCAGGGCCAGCTTGCGGCGTTGTCTTTCACGTTGGCGGCGGGCTTCCTCTTCTCCAGAGCGCAGAAGCGATACGGCGCCCAGGACGCCCGCAAGCGCGAGAGCCGCAGACAAGAGAAACGGGCTGGTGATCAGTTGTTCCATTGCAGCCTCTTGACCGTGCATGCGCACAAGCATCCCCCGAATCAGTCAGGCAGGTGAGGCAACGGCGGGTGACCAGGGTGTTACGTAACTCCGGAGTAACGCAGCAATTTCAAGCACTTAGCCAATGCGATACAATGTCGTGGATGTCCACGCCCGCGCCGGAGAATTCGCTTCCTGTTACGCCGGAGGAGATTCGCGAGCAGATGGCGAGGGTCCTTGCCAATCCCCGATTTGCTGCTGCGGGGCGGCAGCGGCGCTTTCTGGAGTTCACGGTGGGCAAGGTGCTCGCCGGTGAGCAGGACGAGATCAAGGAATACCTGATCGCGTTGGAGGTTTACGATCGCAAGCCGGATTACGATCCGAAGGTCGATTCGATTGTCCGTGTCGAAGCCTCACGGGTCCGCACACGGTTACGCGAGTATTACCACAATGAAGGTTCACGGGATCCGGTCATTGTGGAACTGCCGAAAGGTTCTTACGTCCCCCTTTTCCGGCGTCCAGAGCCGGCCCTTCCTGAATTGGGTCCCGAGCCGGAGATACAATCTTCCGTGCCCGCGTTGCAGGAAATCCGCGTCAGCCCGACGCTCGTTCTACCGCGTGCCGCCACCTCGGCCATTGAACCATCGCCCGTTCCGTCTGCTCCGACCGCGCGCCGCTGGTGGTGGGCCGGAGCAGTTGCCGTGGTGGTGGCGATCGCAACCGCAGTCGGCGCGTTCCGTTCCGCACCGCTGGCCGTCCCCGGCCGGCAAACCGTGCTCATTCCGCCATTCACCAATCTCAGTCACCGCGCGGAGGCGGAGCGGCTGGCTTCGGGACTGGCGAAAGAGATTGAATCAGAACTTACCCAGGCAGCTAAGCTGCGCGTGATTGGGCATGGCCGCGAGCCTAAGGCGGTTTCGGATTATGTGTTGGAGGGCACCGTGCGTGAAGACGAGTCTGGCGCGCGGGTTCTGGTACAGTTGCTGAGCTCGCATGACGGCGGATATGTGTGGTCACAGAGTTTTCAGAACAACCAGCCGATCGAGGACCTGGCCCACGCGATTGCGGGCCAGGTGGAACTGCAGGCTGCGCAGAATGTGCAGGAACGCAGCGCAGCCGGAACGCCTCGGGCGCGGGCGCTCGAGTTTTACCGCAAAGGGCGGGGGACACCTTCGATCGATACGGATGGCTTCATGCTACGCGGCACCACGACGATTGAGCGCTTGGATCTGTCGCAATTGAATCATTCCATTTCCCTTTTGGAACAGGCCGTATCCGCCGACCCGAACTTCGCCGCCGCGCACTCCTCGCTGTCCAGCTACTATCAGGTGGCCTCGGAATACGATCCTCGCATGATCGCCAAGGCTCGCGAGAGTGCTCGCCGCGCTATCGCGCTGGAACCGCGAATGGGTGAGGCGCATGCCAACCTCGCCTATATCCACTTCCTTTCCGATTGGAATTTGCCGGAAGCGGCGGAGGAGTTTCGGCTGGCGCTGGAGTACGAGCCGCGTATTCTCACCTCCTACCGGTTGGGCGCGGATGTGCTGACCATCCTGGGCCGCCACGATGAAGCGATTCGCGTGCTGGAGAACGCGCGCCGCCTCTATCCGAATCACCCGGTTGTAGAGACCTCGATCGCTGTCACCCAGTTCAATGCCGGACGGCTTGCGCAGGCCGAACAGACGGCCCGGATCAACCTCACCCGCTTTCCTGATTTCCATCTGTCGCATTGGGTGCTCGGCATGACGCTGGGGCAGTTGGGACGCTACGGCGAAGCGCTAGCGGAGATGCAGCAATGCCTCAACCGTTCGCCCGATGATGCCCGCTGCACTGCCGCACTTGGCTATATCCATGCCAAAGCCGGACACCGCAAAGAGGCCGAAGCTGTGCTGGCGAAGTACCGCTCGCGAACGGAGTCCCAGTCTAAAGCGCGATACGTACAAGCCATGATTCATAATGCACTGGGTGAAACGGACCAGACCTACGCGGAACTGGAGGCGGCCCTAGCAGGCCGGGAGTTTGATTTGCCGTACCTGCCCTCGGAGCCTCGGTTTGCCAATCTTCACGGACAGCCCCGCTTTCAGGAGATTCTCAAGAAGGCCGGTCTGAGCTTTTAGCTCCAGGTGTAACCTCCGCCTTTCAGACGGTGACCGTCAGGTGGTGTGCTGCTGGTACCAGTGGTAGAGGGGCGCAGCATCTGAATCGACAGAATGTTGTGAGGTGTGTGGGATTACGATCGTTTGTGGAGCGGTGAGACCGGGTCACCTCACCAAGTTGATCGCTACGCACAAGCTTGGATCCAGCAAAGATCGCGCATAAAGGGCCGGTTGTCACGACGTCTGAGATGAGCAGGACGGTTGCAAGATCACTAGGCGTCCATCTGCAGCCGGAACCGACGCGGTAGAGGCCGGAGCGATCCCGTCAACGTGCTGCTCGGGAACGGACTCCGCGTCCTGGGCCTGCTGCATCCAACTGCTGGTTCCAATCACGTTGGTGTGAGACTGACCCGGCTGGGCGCAACCGTCCGCCGGCTTTGAGTTCGATTTGCCGTATCTGCTTCGGAACGGCGCTGCGAATCTTCATGTATCCGGGAATCCTCAATCGAACCGCCCGGCGCGGAGGCTCGTGAGTAGGCAGCACCGCGCGCGTGGCCAGGAATCGCTCGCGAACGGGCGGTAACGCTTCGCTTATCCCCTGGCAGAGCCAGGGGCTTTATCCTTTGAGCCGCTCAAATGAGCCGCTCAAAGCGGCTGGCCGATGCTTCGTGCTCCGGTCTGATAGTGGAGGACCGGTGACGCCCCGCTTGCGAACGCAGGAGTGAGTATTGGCCATTTTCCAATTGAGTATGCCGTCGTGGCGGCGACTTTGATCCGATCCGTTGCAATTTGCTGTAGGGTTCTTTGGGGGGATCTATCGGGTTCTCCACAATTCGTGCGCTTGGCGGCTCACGCATGGCTCCCGATAGACTCCCGGAAATGTCAAACCGCGACTGCCACTCCGGCAGAGCCGGGGGCCTCCTTTGTCAGGCTGGGCCCGATGGGCGCACGTGCAGATCCGTGCTCGGGAGATGCCAATCGGTCTTGAGCCCCCATTCATCTACCGGAATCGACCGCTGGGAGCAGGCGCCGGCCAGGTGATCCGGTTTCTGATTGGAGCGCCGCGGACATGCCTCAGAATCAGCTCATGACACATCTCCTGTTACTTCTAATTCTGGGCGCGGCGGCCTACGCTGAAACGGCCAAGGATCGCTTTGATGCCGCATTGCAGAAGCTCAACCAATCCGGACGGCTGGCGCAATCGGGTAAGTTCGCGGAAGCGCAGCCGCTCATGAACGACGCCGTTGCGGAGATGGATGCGGCGGTTGCGTCCGATCCTGCCAACACCGAACTCCGGCTGCTTAGAGGATCCATTTATGGCCGTTTTCCAGCTTTCCTGAACAAAGGAGACACGGCGCGGGAAGATCTGGAAATGGCGGCACGTGACCCGCGCCATCGCGACGCCGCTGAGAGAGCGCTCGCTCCATTGCGCGGCGCCGCCCCCACGCGCCGGTTTCCCCAGATCAGTGACTCAGCATCGCCAATCATGGCCGTGTCGAGCGTCACGTTTCCCGATTCCACGGCAAGCCACCGTGAACAGTTGCCCGCTCTGATGCGGAACCTACTGGACGACATGAAAAGCTACGAGGGCTTTCTGGGAAACCACGTGCTCATCAGCGCCGACCACGCGGGTATGGTGGTGATGTTCACCTGGTGGAAGGACAAGCAGACGCTTGCCCGGTGGGTGGATGGGCCGGGGCATCAGGCCGCCATTCGCGAAATCTATTCGCACAGAGCACCCACGGGCAAAATGATCAGCACGCAAGTAGCCGCCGAGTTGTTTCTTCCCCTGCCTGGGAGCCGGCAGTTCAATGGTGGCCTGACGCCGAAAGAGGCGCTGGCCATAATGGAGAAGTAACGCATGAAGAATCTCCGCTGTTGGATCCAGTGGGAGCGCGCCCCGTCCCTGACGCGGTTGCCCTTTGCCTTATTCCGGGCGGCCGTGTCCGGAGTGATTCTCGGCGCCCCGATCGGATTGATATTGCTCCTGATTGCATCGCCTGGCGACATCGGCTCGGTTCTGCATCCGATATGGTGGCCCATCTCGATGGGCATTGGAGTGATCTTCGCGGGTCGTTCTATGTCACGTGTGCACTGCCGCAAGGCTACTTCACCGTGGTTTCTCGTGGGTGGCCCATCGGACGCAGCAAGGTGGTGCGCGCGTTGCTTGGAGCGGTGGGCGGCGTGGCCGGATTGATTTTGGCTTCCTAGCTATCTGTCGTTGCTGCCCATCCGCATTTCCTTGTTGCAGCCGTTGTCACGGTGGCTCGCCGCAGACGCCATCGCCGGAGCCGTCCTCGCTCTCATGGTCGGCGCCTGGATACAGCGCGACGCGCGAGAAAAGCATCTGCTGGCGGAGGCATCGCAAGCGCAAGCCAAGGCGTTGCAGGCACAGATTGAGCCGCACTTCTTCTTCAACACGATGAACACGGTGCAGTCGCTCATTGATACCGATGCCACGGAAGCAAAACGCGTCATCGGCAGGCTCTCCGGAATGTTCCGCTATGCGCTCGCTGCGGGCCAGGCGGGCACGGTGCCGATAGCCGATGAGCTACGCTTCATCCGCGACTATCTGGAGATTGAAAAGGTGCGATTCGGGAGCCGTCTGCAGTTCCATCTGCCGGAGGCTGTGGAGCCGTTTTCCATTCCGGCCCTCTCGCTGCAGCCATTGGTGGAGAACGCGGTACGGCACGGCGTCGCGCCGGCCGGATCGAGGGCGGAGAAGTGAGCATCCAGATTACCTGCGAGCAGGACATGCACATCGTAGAGGTTCGCAATCCAGGCGACGGCAGCATTCCAGGTGCTGCGTTTCCCGCCGGACACGCGCTCGACAATATCCGCCGCCGTTTGCGGCTTCTATACGGCGAGCGAGCTTCCCTGGAGTTGTTGCTACGGGAAGATGGAGTTTGCGCCGCATTGAGGATTCCATGCGCGTCGTGATCGCCGACGATGAAGCTCCGGCGCGCGATCAACTGCGCCGCGCACTCAAAGCCACAGCGGGAGTGGAAGTGGTGGCCGATGCCGCCGCGAACGGGCTCGAAGCGTTGGAGCGGATCGAAGAGTTCACACCGGATGCCGTCTTCCTCGACATCGAGATGCCCGGCATGACCGGCCTGGAAGTTGCGTCGCAATTGAGCCAACCGCCGTTGGTTGTATTCGTCACAGCCTACGACGAATTTGCGGTGAAGGCTTTTGAAGCGCACGCCGTGGACTATCTTCTCAAGCCTCTGGACACCGAGCGCCTGGCGCGAACCATCGAACGAATCGCGGAGCATCGGCGTTGCCGGATTGCCGGACTTCCCCGGCATTGCAGGACGTGCTCACGGCGCTTCGCCGCGAACGGCTGGCGGCGCCTTTGCGGCTGGTGGCACGCAAGGGCAAGCGAATCGTGTTGGTCAGCCCAGTGGAACTGCTCTACGTTACCACGGACGATAAACTCGCATTCCTGGTCACTGCAGAAGGGCGCCTCCTGATCGACCGCACCATCGGAGACCTCGAAGTTGCTCGAACCCGAGGGCTTCTTTCGGATCAGCCGGGAGAACTCGTGAATTTGTCGCACGTCACGGAACTGTTTCCATGGTTTAACGGGACATGGCGCGTCAAGGTTTCGAACGGGCTGGAACTGGATGTCAGCCGCGAACGTTCGCGCCGCCTGAAAGAGCTTGTTGGCGCTTAGGCGGGTTCGGTGGACATGCCCGGCGCGGTGGGGGCCATCACTTCGCCGTCCACAAAATTCTGTTTGCCGCCGGTACGGGAATTTGATATAGATCGCGTTCGGCATAGCAACCAGCATGTTCATGTTCGCTGAACCGCCCCCGTGGCTCGCTAACTCCAGGCCATAGGCATCGGCAATCGCAGCGATCTCCATCCACTCCGTCACGCCACCGGCACGGCGGTTGTCGGGCTGAACCACATCCGCCCCTTTATGAGAGATCAGGTCCGCAAACGCATACTTGGTGTAGAGGTTCTCGCCCGTCGCAATCCGGATATCGAGCTTCGCCGCGAGTTCGGCATAACCGCCCATATCGTGGGCGGGCAGCGGCTCTTCATACCAGAAGCAACCCATATCCTGATATACGCGGCCTCTTCGGAGGGCCTCGTTCCGATTGAAGATCTGGTTGGCATCCAGCATCACACGGCGTCCCTTTCCCGCCAAGTCGATCGCCATGCGCACACGACGGATATCGTCGTCCAGATCGTAGCGGCCCACCTTAATCTTGATCGCGCGATAGCCTTGCTCAAAGGCCGTCACCATCGACTTCTTGTAGTGCGACAGGTCCTTGTCGTTGTCGTAATACCAACCGCACATTGAGTAGACCGGCATGCGATCGCGATACGCTCCCAGCAGTTTCCACACAGGAACGCCGGCCGCCTTGCCAATAATGTCCCAGATCGCTATGTCAGTCGCCGAGAGCGCAAAATGCACAACGCCACCGACGCCGTGATACTCCAGCGCCTTCCACAACTCAGCACGGATCTTGCGCGGGGAAAGCAGGGTCCATCCCAAGAAGGATGGGTTTCACTTCCTCTTCCAGGATGGTTCGCACCACTTTAGGGCCGCCGCTGATCATGCCGAACGAACTGGACGCCCAACCTGTGATTCCGGCGTCGGTCTTGATGCGGAGAATCACATTACCCTGGTCGATCCCCAACCTGTGGATAGCATCGTAGTGCGCTTCGCCGGGAGGCCGCGTCACCAGGTCTGTTTCCAGATTGGTGATTCTGATTTGCTTCTGTAGCGGCACTGTGGCCGCGGGCATCGGCACGGCGGCCGCGGCAGCAGCGGCGGTGGACTGAAACAACTGTCGCCGGTTCATCGGAGGTCATTATACAAGTCCGCGACCGTATGATCGTGATGGGGGCTGCGATGGCAAGTGTCCGAACCGCACGGACGACGGTGGGGGAGTTCAGCCAGCTTGCGAAATCTTACGAAGCGCATTGCGCGCGCACTCTCCCCTGCATTGGCGCGCGCCAAACTCCGCTTGGTGACATTCAGTCTCCGGCGCCATGTTCAAACGGGGCAAGTCCCGAGCCCGCCTTTCGAACTTTTCACTACTTCCAGCGGCAAAGCCGCGCGCTTTTGGTGCGGAACGCTATCGGAACTGGCGCCAGATACTCGTGGCAGCTTGTTGCGGAACACAATCGCGGCTTCAGGACTCTGCCGTTCCCGATGTAGACCACGCAATCAGAAATTGCGTTGTCGTTGAGGTTTGCAACGGCAGCTTCGATCGGACTTTTTGGCGATGATCCCAAGCGCCGAAACACAATTCTCATTGACAAGCGTACGCACCGCGGAGGTGAGACGCTTCAGAGTTGATCGCTCCCGCATCTCAAGGGACTTCGGCGGTGCGAGAGCAGTGATAGCCGCCGCGCGACGAGGCTTGGCTTACAAGAAATGTACCCGCTTTCTTGATTTCCGCGAGCGCCTCAGCCCGTGCTGCCGGCTGTGCGAAGAGGGTCCGGAGGCCAATAAAAATAGTAAGGAAAACATTTCCATCTCTCTTGACACAGATATCCGAATCTTATAGGAATACTCTATCCGCTTTCCAAACCGGACCAAGGGGCTACATGAAACTCTTTGCCATATACGCCCTCCTCGCCCTGTCTGCGCTCGCGCAAACTGACCGTGGAGGTATTGCAGGATCGGTCACAGACCAGATCGGCGCCGCTATTCCCGGCGTCTCGATCACTGCTACACAACTCGACACTAACGCCGCTTTCAAAGCAACATCGAACGACGCTGGCGAATTCAATCTACCTTCCCTGCCACTGGGAGCCTACAAGGTTCTCGTGGAGAAACAGGGCTTCAAGAGCGCTGCCCATGAAGGCGTGCGCATTGAAGCCGGCGCCACCGTGCGACTTGATACCAAGCTCGACGTCGGCGGCGTCACCCAAACCGTGCTCGTTACCGCGGAGAGTTCGACGCTCCGCACTGACGATGCCAAAATTCAAAACACCGTCGATGACGTTCTCATCGAAGGTTTACCAACCGTCGTCGCCGGCAACATGCGCAGCCCATTCGATCTGGCCGGGATCACGGCTCAGGTGAATGGTGGCGATCAGGACTTCCGCATCGGCGGAGGCCAGGCGGCTTCCTTCGGAGTCATGCTCGATGGTTCTTCCGCCAATACGAATCGCGCCGGTTCTACGCTCTGGGCCGCTGTGAACGCGCCCTCCCTGGACGCCATCACGCAGTTCGCAGTGGAAACCAATGGCTTCAAAGCCGAGTTCGGGCGTGCCGGCGGTGGTCTGGTGACCTTCGTTTCCAAGTCGGGCACCAATCAGTTTCACGGCACCGCGTTCAACTACGTCCGCAACGACGCTTTCGATGCGCGCGGCTTCTTCAACTCCACTGTGCCGGTTTATCGCCAGCACGATTTCGGTGGAACGTTTGGGGGACCGGTGATCATTCCCAAGCTCTACAACGGCCGCAACCGTACCTTCTTTTTCCTCTCGTATGAAGGTTTCCGCAATCGAGTGGGCGGCAACACAAACGCCATCGCCATGCCTCCGGCTGAATTCTACGAGGGTGATTTCCGCAACGCGGTTTCGCGCACGATTCAGAACGGCGCCTACATCCGCTACAACGTCTACGATCCCACCACCACCACCTATGACGGCCGTAACTATGTACGCCAGCCATTCCCCAACAACATCATTCCCATCTCTCGTTTTGATCCGTTGAGCAAGAAGTTGCTGGACCTGGACAAAGCGACGCTCACCGGTGGCCTGCGCAAGGACGTCGTTCCCGGCACGCCGGAATACTGGCTGGAAAACTACTGGCAGCAAGGCACGTCGATCAATCCCAACAACAAGGGCAGCATGAAGTTCGATCACCTGCTTTCACCATCGCACCGGCTGTCCGCGTATATCGCGTATTCCAAACGCGAATCCATTCCCGGACCCGCTGGAGCGAACGGCATTCCCGGCATCTGGAATCCGTTTCAACAGCTCAGTGACACCTCGCCCGTCTATCGCGGCAGTTGGGATGCGACCATCAGCTCGCGCATGCACAACCGCTTTTACTTTGGCATCAACATTTTTCACGACAACAATTTCCCGTTGAGTGAAGGCGGCGGCTGGCAGAGCAAAGGATACTGTATTCCGAATGCACCCGCGTGCGACCGCAACTTGCCCATCCTCAGCATCGCTGATTACACTACCCCTGGCCTCTGGGGTGGAAATGGGTTTAACGGATCTGAAAATCCTACCTATTCATTCAATGATGACCTGAGCATCAGCAGCGGCAAGCACATGTTCAAGATGGGCTATCTCTTCGAATACACTCCCTACGTAGGTTTGGGCCAGCAGAACGGCGCGGGCAACATCACGTTCGCCACCAACATGACCGCGCTTCCGGCGCAGAGCAGCCGTAACGTTGGCGGCGGTCTCGCCTTTGCCGCGCTCGCCCTCGGCTATGCCAGCGGGGCTGCCATTCACACGCCACGCCGCGTAGAAATGAAATGGCGCTATCACGCGATGTACTTCCAGGATGACTGGCGTGTGACGCCGCGTCTCACTGTCAATCTGGGTCTGCGCTATGAATTCAATATGCCGGCGATCAATGGCGGCAATCAATGCGCGGACTTCGATCCAACAGTGCCGAATCCCGGCGCGAGCGGACGCCTGGGAGCGCTCGTCTTCTGCGGTACTGGACCAGGCCGCATCGGACGCGATACGATCCCTCCGGGTTGGTACCTGGGCATCGGCCCGCGCTTCGGCTTTGCATGGCGCGCCACTGACAAGATTGTTATTCGTGGTTCTTCCGGAGCGAGCTATGCGCCGGTCAAGTCCATCAGCGGCTCGGGCCACTTCCAGGGCTTCTCGCTCATCACCTCATTCCCCGATCAGACGGGTGCTATCGAACCCGTGTTCAAAATGAGCGAAGGCATTCCGGCCTGGCCGAAACCACCGTTCATCGACCCGACCTTCGGCAACAACGGCGACGTGGATTGGTGGCAGGGAAAGGAATCTAATCGCCTGCCGCAGATGTGGTCGTGGAGCCTGACGGCGCAGCGCGAATTCAAAGGCGGCTTCCTGTTGGAGGCCGGCTACAGCGCCATGATCGGCACCCACCTGGTGGCCAATCTTCTCAACTACAACCAGTTGGACATAAACACGCTTCCCGCGAGTCTTAACGTGTTTACTAACTCGGGCCGCAACCTGCTCAACACGACTTTCAACAACAGCAACGGACTGGTGGCCGCCGCTGGATTTACCAAGCCATATGCCGAGTTTCCAGACAACTTTGCGCTCAACCGTGCACTTCGTCCTTACCCGCAGTACAACACGGTGAGCACCGCCAATGGTGGCGATCACAGCGGGCATTCCAGCTACCATTCGATGATCATCAAGGTCACTAAGCGCTACTCCAAAGGCCTGGTGATTGATTCGTCGTATGTGCTGTCGAAAATGCTCACCGATTCCGACACCATGTGGGGTGGCGGCGCGGCGATCGACATGTTCAATCGCCGTCTGGAAAAGGCGCTTTCCAACACGGACCGGACGCACGAGCTCAAATTCAACTACGTCTATGACCTTCCCTTTGGCCCTCGGAAGAAGTGGCTGAACAAAGGTCTGATGTCGCGCACCATTGGCGGCTGGCGCATCGGTTCGGTGCATCGTTATGCCAGCGGCGTCCCGATGACCCTATCCGGCCAGTTCGGGTTCCCGATCATTGGCAACCGTCCAACCATCGACACCTATGAAGGCTGGCGTGCGGACATCGTGGGCGACAAGTTCGATCCCTACAAGGATCGCTACTACAAACCCGCCACCGTAGCTACCTTCAACGGAGACGCTTACACCATTACGACGCAGGGTTTCTTTCCCGTGCAGCCGCGCGACCGTGTCGGCAACATGACGAAGAACAACCCCAAGGAACGTAACTTCCCGCTTTACAACGAAAATATTTCGCTGGCCAAGAGCTTCACTGTTTCGGTGGAGCGCCGAGTCACAGCCGATCTACGCTTTGAGGCATTCAACCTCCTCAACCGCACGCAATTCGGAACCCCGAATACCAACTTGGGGGATACCGCCAACTTCGGCCTCGTCCGTGCGCAAGCCAATACACCCCGGCGAATGCAGTTCGCGCTGAAGTTTAACTGGTAAAGCCGCAGCGATCTAAACACAAGAGCGCGGTTGGGGGCGGGTTGCTCCAGCCGCGCTCTTCCTGTTCATGATCCGGCTGTTGGCGCATTGGGGTACAGGATTAGTGGAAGGGTACTTCGATCGCGCTCAATGCATGAAACGCGATTGGCGATCGCACTGGCGGTGGCCTGGCGCAGGGGATGCGAGCTCGGTACATGGTCCGAAACTGACTGGAATTGAATTCGGCAGCCGAAGGAGGACTGGGCCTGGCAGGGCGCTGCCACGCTGCAATCGTATTGGCGAAATGACGGGAGTACCGAAGGCAGCCAACAAGGCTCAGGTGATCGCGTGGGTTTGTCCTTTGTGCTTCGAGGGAAGTTCGCGCGAGTACGCAGGATGGTGACGAAGATGAAAAGGGGTCGTCGAATGAAGTGGTGCTGCCGCGGCTGTGAATGATGCGGAGTGATCGAGCCCGGACAGGCATTGGGGGGATCCGGCAGACGATCACAACAACGACCGTTTTGGAGACAGAGCGTTGTCAACGGTTGAGAGTGTGCAGCAGTTGATGGCTGACCGCCGGACTGCGCCGAGTGAGCATTTCAGGGGGGACGGAGGTAGGTAGCCCAGGCAGGGAGACGGCTCGCTACATTCTATGTGGAGGGCCTGCTGTCGGATATCGTGTCCCCGCTAATATGAGACGGTGAATGCGACGGCTGGGACAAAGGAAAGGCCGCCTCCATCCAGGGGATGAAAGCGGCCTGATTCACGCAAGAATTCGGGCAACGGTACCTATAGATATTGACGGGGCATCGCTATCAAAACAGAACCTTCAACCCGAACTGAATCTGCCGGGGAGAATTCGCCTGCGTACTGACAACACCAAAGTTGTTGTTCGCCGCATTCGTCTCCGGGCTTCCGAACCGTACCGCGTTTACTGCATTGAATGCTTCCGTCCGGAACTGAAGGCGCAGGCCTTCACGAATCACAAAATCCTTGAACACCGATAGGTCCCAGTTCTGCACGAACGGCGAGCGCAGGTCCGGTGATGTCACGCCCGTGTTGCCGAAGGTAAACGCCGCCGGTTGCGAAAAGACTCTTCCGATGTCCTGCACCTTCCGGGTCGCCCCGGACTCGCGGCGGCCGAGCATGAGCCCGATCTGAAACCCTGCTGCGCATGTCCAACGCGTCGTACGTCATCGCTTCTCATCCTCCCGGCGGTCTACGGAGATTGCCCCGCGGTCGTCGGCGTGGGACCATCCCCGCCGCAAAGCCGACACACCCCGGGGATCGACCCGATGCCACGCCGACGACCCGCAGATGACGACGACAGCCGCGAGATCCGGCGGCCGCCGACACGCCGGGGCATGGACCCCACCACGAAAACGCTGTTGATCGTCTTCGGCCTGGTCGTCGTTCTGCCCGCCGCACTCGCCTTCCTACTCTGCCTCGGCGGAGCGCCTCCTCAGCCTGCTGTTCGGCGGTCGTTAGTTGAACAGCCGACCGATCATGGGCGGCTTGGGCAAGATCTGGGTGGCTGGTTGACCGTCTTCATCGCCGCCTTCAGCACCGCCTCGGCCACCGGGCCGGCGAGGGCCAGTTCGATCTCCTCCCAGTTCAGCTCGTCCTCCTTCTCCTCCTTCGGCGGCTCCGGCGGCTTGTACTTCAGCAGCTCGGTCTGGAGCTGCTCGAACGTGCTGCCGGGGGCCGTGTACCCGACCCCCTCAGTGAGCATCTCCTGCCGCCGGTTCGGGTTCGGCCCGGCACCCGGCACCGGCTCGAACTTCTTCCCGCCGAGCAACTCGTCCTGGACCTTGTCCAGGAACCCGAGCCGGGCGGCCCGGTCCTGCTCCTTCTGCACCCCTCGCCGCAGCCCGTCGTCCCGCCGGCCCCCGACAGCCGCAGCCCGAAGAACTCCCCGGCCTCCCCGACCATCTTCCGGGTCAGGAACCCGGCCGGGTGCTTCTCCCGGAACTCGTCCTCCCGGTTCTGGAGCCGGTTCACCCGGTTCCGCTCCTCGGCGATCCGTTGCAGGGCCTGCGGCCGGCCCATCCCGCGGAGCCGCTCCAGCTCGGCCGGGTCGAACTCGCCGCCCCCTCCAGCCGCCCCTCCCGCAGTCTGTCCCGTTCGCCCCCGAGGTGGAACATGCCGATCTGGCGGATGCCCTCGGCTTCCTCCAGAGCCTTCGCCCAGACGGCGATCGCGGGCAGCTTCTTCACCCCCTCGACCCCGGCCATCTTGAACGCCCCGAACCCGACCGCCGCCGCCCCGCCGGCCGCGGCCAGACGGTCCTGTCCCTCCGGCCCGAGCTGTTCGAGCCGCTCCCGGGTCCGCCGGGCCAGGTTGGTGGCCGCCTGCATGAGCGGGTCGAACGACGCGGCCAGCTCCCGCCCGAGCATGGTCAGCTCGCGGTTGCTCTCGCCGGTGAGCGTGCCCTGGCAACCCGCGGTACACGACTGCCGTGCCGGTCGCGAGCCCGGCGGCGGCCCCTCGGTCGGCGAAGGTGCCCAGGTGGTTGTCCTTCCACGCCTTGGCCGTCGCCGTCCAGGTCTGGGTCAGGCCGTCCTGGAACCGCTTCAGTCCGCCCACCCCGCTGGCGGCGCTGAGCCGGACGTCCCGCCCCCACTGCAACGCCTGCCGGCCGGCTGCGGCCAGCGACCCGCGGAGCATCTGAGCCTCCCGCGCGGCGACCGCCTGCTCGAACCCGGGGATTGACCGACCCGGCCCGGCGTCCCGGCTGCGGCCGACGGGCAGGTCGAGCGGGCGGCTCCGCTCCATCCGCGGGGGCGTGTACACCGGCGTCAGGTCCTGGACCGGCGGGCCGTACGGGTCGGCCGGTCGCAACCGCTGGGCGACGGTCGGTTGGGTCTGCGGCCGAGCCAGGTGGCTCCGGTACTGGTCCCGATCTCGGCCGGGAACCGCTTGCGGTCGGCCTGGATCTGTTCGTACGCCTGCCGCAGGCTGTCCCTGCTCGGCGTACACGGCGGCTGCCAGCCCGAGCGGCCGGGCCTGTCGCTGCTCCAGTCGCCGGCCGGCCTCCTCGAACGACCCCGAACGCACTGCCGCCGGGCCTCGGCCGCCTCGGCCAACGCCTGTTTCGTCCGCTCGTTCTGGCGGATCACTTCCTCGAGTCCTGTCGGGCGGATCTCGATCACTTCGCGGGACAGGATGTTCTCGTCCGGCATGATGGGCCTCCGTGGGTGTCCGTCGATCGTACTCAGGGGCGAAGGGGGCGGGCCGGCGGGTCAGGCCGCGGGGGCAGACAGTCGGTCGACCGGGCTGGCCAGCCGGAGCATCTCGTCCAACTCGGCGTCCGTCGCGTGAGCCAGGACGGCCCGGGCCTCGGCGTCGGGGTCCGGCGGCCGCCCGCATGTGCGGCACGGTGGGGCGGGGTACACCACTCCCGACCGGGCGATGACGGCGGCCAGGATCGCGGCGACTGCCACGTCGTCCGACCACCCACTGGCCGGCCTCGGCTCCGCGACAGGGCCGTACGGGCGGTGGCAGTCCGGGCAGTTGCCCCGCCGCTTGGCCGGGTCGAGCCGCTCGCTGACCCGGCGGAGTCTCTCACCCAGTCGCATCGCTTGCCCCTCCCGAGGAGACTCCGGCCGGGTCCGACGCCCCGACAATGGCCCGCAGCTCCTCGTCCGTCGCGTGGGCGAACAGCTCGCGGGAGGCGGCCTTCAGGTCCCCCGGCCGGCGGCAGCGGGGCACGGGGGCGGCGGCCAGACCACCCCGGACCGGGCCACGACGGCGGAGAAGATCGGGCCGACGACGGCCCACCACTGGGGGTCGGCCGGCCTGGCGACAGCCGGCTTCGCCTGGGCGGACCCGCTGGGCTCCGGCGGCCGGTTGCAGCCGGGGCAGACGGCCGGGGCCAAGCCGACGCCTGCATCCGGGCCACTCGATCACGTAACCGCATCGCCGAGCCCTCCGGCCGTGACGTCGAGGAGATCACCAGGCCATCTATACGCCCGCTCACAGCGCATCCGCGTTCAGTGGCACCTGGAGTAGATCGACCCGAGATCGGCGATCCTGAACGATCCTGTGCGATTTGGCGGGGTGCTGGCTGATGGGCCAGTATCCGTCCCTGCAGGTTCACGGCTCCACCTGGGCGGCGGCCGGGGCCGTCACCACCCGCTTGCGGATCACCAGCAGATGCGGCAGCCCGCACAGGTGGCAGGGCGGCGGGTCGATCGGCCGCGGCTGGCCGAACAGCATCTTCGCTGTGATCCCGCCGGGACACTGCCCCGGGGCCGGCCGGGCCGTCTGGCGGCGAAGCCGGTCTGCTGCCCTCGAAGGCTCATGGCTCACTCCTGGGGGCGGTCGAGGTGGTCACGACCACCTCGCGGATCAGAACGACGTGCGTGCTGCCGCATCGCGGGCAGGGCAGCAGCTCAGGGGCCGGTTCGTGCTCGTCGAGGAACACCATCTCCCGCTGGCCCGGGCAGTCCTCGGGGCGACAGGGCCAACCCGGCCGACCAGCCGTTCGATCCGTCCTCGGAGACTCATACCGCTCTCCTCGCGTCCTGGGGCTTTCGCCTCCGGGCTCGGTCGCCCGCTCCAGCTCGGCTACCCGCTGTTCCAGTTCGGCCAGCTCGACCACCTTGAGCCCGACCTCCAGGAGCTTCGCCGCCGCCCGGTGCCTCACGTGCGGGTCCTTGTGGGCCAGGAGTGCCCGCAGCACGTCGGCCGCCTGCCCCATGCCGTCCGCCAGCCTGCCGGCGGCGGTGGACACCATCCCGGCCCGCAGCTCGGCCACCCGGGCCCGGAACGCCGGGTCGTCCAGCCGGCGGAAGGCGGTCCGCTCGGACACTCCGGCGGTCGAGGCTGCAGCTATGACCGTCTGGCCGGCGGCCAGGGCCGCGGCGAGGGCGTCGTCGGCCGAAATCCTGCCACGGGCTGCCACGGACTGCCACTTCCTCAGCGTTACCGCCCCCACGGGCCACAGCGGCCGGCGGGGCGTCAATCCATGCTACACGCGGCCGAGCGGTGGCCGCGAACGCGAGCCGTCAGGCCGCCTTGCGGGTGGCGGGCTGGTCGCACAGGGCGAGAATGCGATTGCGGGTCGATGGGGGCAGGGATGGCCAGCGGGCGACGAGACGGGCCAAGTCGGGGTCAGGTGCAAGGTTTGGTGCAAGGGGTGCAGTAGTGTCGTCGGAAGTCTTTTGCGAATCAGGCTTAGCGGAGGGAGCGAGACTTGTTTCCTAAACTGGGGGTCGCGCGTTCGAATCTGCGCCGGGGGCATTGGCGCGAGTCTTTTTTGGCAGAAGGTGTTTGTGGTGCGATTCGGTCTGTCAGCTGGTAGTCGAAAGCCGGTCTACTATAGCCATTCTGTAGCCTGTCCTATCCGAACATCGCCTCGACGCCTTCCGCCCGCTTCGCATCGTCGTTCGGCATCAGGTGGACGTAGTCCTTCGGCGTGATCTCGACGCTCGGGTAGTGTGTCAGTTTGAAGTCTTGCCCTCTGGAAAACCGAGTTTTCCAGTACCGGGCGAGATGCTAAACGGTCCGCAGTAGCAGATAGGCGACTGCCGCCATGAGCAGCAATATGATGGTCAGGTATACGCCTGACGGCCGGGATTGAGCTTTACCGTCCCCCACCTCGGAAGTACTCTGAGTTACCGCCCCAATCTCCCTGGCAGGATGCCATGCGACCGTTCGATTTCCCTCCGACGGTCGTCGCCGCGATCGCTACCGACCGGTTCCATCACCCGTCTCCCAAGGTGCAGCGGCGGATGGAAGTCCTCTGGTTGACGGCCCACGGACTCCCGCGAGCCGAGGTCGTCCGCCTGTCCGGAGCGTCTCGGGCCCGTGTTCGACGCTCTCTCAGCGTGCCTCACCGGGATGGCGGGCTGGAGGCCGTCCGGCAGCTCCGGTACGTCGCCCCGACCTCCGCCCTCGATCCCCACGCCCCGACCCTGAAGGCCCACTTCCGCGACCACCCGCCGCGGACTACAGCCGATGCCCAGGCCGCCATCGAACGCCTGACCGGCGTCCGCCGCGGTCTCACCCAGGTCCGTCAGTTCCTCAAAAAAGTTGGGCCTCGGGTACCGCAAAGCCCGTGGCGTGCCGGCCAAGGCCGATCCCGCCGCCCAGGCCCGGTTCCGGGACACGGAACTCCGACCCCGGCTGGCCGAGGCGGCGGCCGGTCGACGACGGGTGCTGTTCGGCGACGCCGCCCACTTCGTCCGCGGGGCGTTCCTCGGCTACCTCTGGTGCCTGGTCCGGTGGGTGGTGCCGACCGGCAACGGCCGGCAGCGGTACAACGTTCTCGGAGCCGTCGACGCGGTCACCCACGAACTGGTCCGGGAGACGAACGACGGGGTGGTGGATCAGGTGACCGCCGGCCGGTTTCGCCGAATCCGTGAGCGGTACCTGACCGGGCCGATCACCGTTGTCTGGGACAGTGCCCGTTATCAGCACACGCCCCTCGTCCGGTCGCTGGCCGCGTATCTCGGGATCGAGCTGCTGTACCTTCCCCATACTCGCCGAACCTCAACCTGATCGAACGCGTGTGGAAGTTCGTGAAACAGGAAGCGTTGGCCAACCGCTGGCGGGCCGACTTCCCCGCCTTCCGGGCAACCATTGATGCCACCCTGGATCAACTCCACACCACACACCGGGACAAAATGCGGTCGCTGCTGACGCTCCACTTCCAGGTGCTGGAGCCGGTCTTCGATTCCGGCCGTGTGAGGTATATTTCGTAACAGGTTGCCCAATGCGATGAAGGCGCAGGCGCGGTGGACGAACCCGTCATCCCGGTTGACGCTCTTTTCATACCGGGTCACCACCCGGCGGAGCTATGCAGCCAAGCGAACGTCCGCTCCACCTCCCACCGCCGCTTCAGCCGCCGGCCGTCGTTGGTCGCCGGTTTGGTGCAGTTGGACCGGTGCCGGGCGAGCAGGACGAACCCTTCCGAGGCCAGATCCTCCCGCAGCCCGTCGGCGTCGTACGCCCGGTCCGCCAGGACCGGGATCGGGTCGGCCGCCCCCGTCACCCCGAGGGTGGCCAACGCGGCCGGCCCGAGGGCCGTCTCCGACACGTTGGCCGCGTCCGTCGCGATGCCGACCCCGGATGCCGTTGCTCGCCTCGACGACCAACGGACGTCAGGAACGACAGCCGAAATCCCGACCTGCCCGCGATGTGCGGTCGGCCCCGTGGTCCGGAACGGCCCGAACTCGGCCGGCACCCCGACGTTCCGCTGCCGCGGGTGCGGGCGGCGGTTCGTCGAGCCGAAGAAGGGCGGGCCGGTGTCCGACGAGGGGAAGGAGTTGGTCCAGCGGCTGCTCGGGAGCGGATGAGCCTGCGGGGGATCGCCCGCGCCACCGGCCTGTCCCGCTCGTGGCTCCAGACGTTCGTCAACGCCCTGTACCGGGAGGAGACGCCGCACGACCCGGGGCCGCTGAAAAAAGTCGGGCGAGCTGATCCTGGAGGTGGACGAGCTGTGGAGTTTCGTGGGCGGTAAGCGGGAGCTCTGGTGGGTGTGGGTGGCCCTGGATGCGGACACCCGGCAGGTGGTGGCGATGGTGTGCGGCGGTCGGGACGACGGCACCGCCCGCTGCCTGTGGGACGCTCTGCCGGACGAGTACCGGGCGGACGCCCTGTTCTGCACCGACTTCCTCCCCGCCTACCGCGCCGTCCTGCCCGACGAGCGGCACGCGGCGGCCGGCAAGGAGGCCGGGCTGACCAACCACGTGGAGCGGTTCTGGCTGACGGTGCGGCAGCGGTGCGGGCGGTTCGTCCGCAAGACCTTGTCCTTCTCCAAGTGCTGCTGGAACCACGTCGGCCCCTCTGGGACTTCATCCGCCATTACAACGCATCACTGCTATAGGGCCACTACCGGGCGGTCGGGGGTGACCCGGACCGCCCGGCAGCCGAGGGCCAGGGCGCGGGCCAGGGCACGCCGGTCGACCGTGACTCGCGTGGTCGGGCCGGTCGCGGTCGACTTGCCCAGCCGGACCTCGTCGATCCGCCCACTCGACTCATCCCGGCCGGTGACCGTGACCCGACCATCGAGGATAAGAGTGACCGGCCGGCTGTCGCTATCGGCCCCGGGCAGGGTGGGGGGGCCGGGCGAGGAGCGTGGCCGCGTCCCGGTCGTCGATCACAGCGGTGGTCGGGGCGGACGGCGGGGCCAGGCCGGCCACCTCCGGGTATCGGCCGGCGGTGTCGAGGACCGGTAGCCACACCCGCCACGGGCCGGCCTCAACGACCAGTTGGGCAGCGGTCGTCCCGACTCGCACCTCGGCGGTCGTGGCCAGCTCGGCTGTCCCGAACACCGGCACGGCCGGGACGAGCAGGTCGGCGGCGAACGGCAGGGCGAACCCGCCGATCAGGACGGCCGTTTTCCCGTCCGTCCCGGCCACCTGCCCGACCTTCCCGCTGACCTGCACCCGGCTCAGGGCGTACCGCCCGCTGTCCCGGGCCGCTGCCCGGCCACAGTTGTGCAGGGCGAGACAGGGAACGAAGGCAGGGCGGTCTGCCAGTCGGCTGGCGGGTCCGGCAGGGTGTGCTGCTTCCCGGGCAAGAGGGCGTCGAACGGGTGGGCCGCCGGGCCATCGGCGTTCGGTCGACCCGGGCCTCGCGCCGGAGCCCCGGCCCGACCGCCAGCTCGACCGGCTCATCCCGGCCGCGTCGGCGACGGCCTCGAACACGGCGAGCGGGACGACCATCCGGTCGTCCTCCCCATCACGCGGGGCGGAATGGGCCAGGACGGCATCGGCCGTCCGCACCCACACGGTGCGGGTGCCGGCCCGCTGGTCAAGGACGACGGCCGGGGCCGGGCCGCGGGGCCGGCCGGTCACACACTTGCCGGCCAGGGCCCGGACCGACCGGGCCAGCCGGCGGGGGATGACGATCACAGCAGGAACCTCCGAGTGAAGGGTGGGATGTCAGGCAGCGGCCGTGGTGGTGAGCTGCTCGACCTTGGCCCGCAGCTCGTCCCTGAGCGGCGGCCAGCTCCCGGTCCAGCTTGTCCCGCTCGTCCAGCCAGGTACTCGGCGTACGCCTCCACCTTGAACTGCGTCGGGCGGATCCGCTCGGCCGCCCGCCTCAGCGTGTCCTCCCGGGTGTCCGCGCCGAACGGGGCGACCGCCTGGCGGTGCTCGGCGACCAGGGCCGCGAGGCCGGCCGCCACCGCCTCCTTGACGCTGCGGTCCCCCTCGGCGTGCCGGCCGGGACCGGGAACCGGCGCACCTGCCCGCCCAGCCGGCCGAGCAGCGCCTGCACCGGTCCACGAACCCGGCGTGCCGGTCGCGGCACGAAGTACCCCGCCCTGGCGGTCGGACGGGGAAGAGGTCGGCGTGCCGGTCGAACAGCTTCTGGATCGACGCGGGTGACGTCCGCCGCCGGTGCGGGCGTCCGATGGCCCGGTCCAGCTCCTCCTGGGCGAGCGTGGCCAGCCCGGGCAGGTCGCAGCGTCACCTGGCCGGTCCCCTTCGTCCAGGGTGAGCAGCGTCTCCAGGGTGTACTCGAACGCGGTCGCGTGCGCGGTGCTCGGCGGTGAACTGGAACGTCATGGTGTGCGTCGTCCTCGGCCACCGGGCGGATGATCCGCCGGTCCGCACAGCCGCTTGCAGGCACGGGTGAACGCGTGCCGGGGAGCGAGTTCGCGGGCGACGGCCGGGTCCAGGCCGGCGTCCGCGAGGGCGGCCACCAGGTCGGCGTGGCGGACGGCCACGCCCGGGCACGTCCAGGCGATCACCTCGCCGAGCAGCCGGGTGCCGGCGGCCAGCGGGAACGGGGCCGTCGTGGGTGCGGTCATGGGAACACCTCCAACGGAGTGAGGAAAGATTCGACGCGACCAGGCCGGCCGGCGGACACGGCTGGCGTCCATCCGGAAATGGGGTCACGCCAGCTCGGACACCGTGTCCGACCGGGTGTGAGACGACGGTTGACCGCGGGCTATAGGGAGAGGACCCGGCCGACGGCGTCGGCATCCGGGGTCAGGGACCGGACGAGATGGACCTCGTCGCTGATGGCGGCCAGGTCGCCCGGCGGGCTGTCGATCACCAGGGTGGTCAGTCGGGCTTTGACCGCCGCCTTCCAGCCAAGAAATGAAGCCCGCACGTCGACCGGGAGCTGACACTGGGCGTCGGTCGACGAACACGATGTCCGTCACCCCGGGCGGGGCGTGCAGCTCGCGGTACATCCGCGGCAGCTCCCGCACCGGCACGTCGATCGTTGACCCGCGGCCGAGGAACGCCGCCAGTCAGTCCAAGAGCTGGCCCTCGTCCCACCGGCCGGGCGGCAGGGGCAGTAGCCGCTCGCCGGAGTCGCCGGAGTCGCCGGAGTACGCCACCAGGGCCGCCCACCGCCTCTGCCGGCGGGCCACCCAGGCCAGGGCCAGGGCCACTGCTTTGGCCGTGTGACTCTTCTCCCCGGCCATCGACCCCGACTCGTCCAGGCACACAACAACCGGCCCTTTGCCGGCCGGTTCGGTGGCGTGGGTGCGCCCGGCACAGGGCCTGCCGCTCGGCGATCCGGCGGAGGGTGTCGAGTTCCAGCTCGGGGACGGCGAGTTTCGCCAGCTCGACCGGCGGCAGCCGGCCGACGTCCCCGCCCGGCTCGACCCCGACCACGTCGTCCACGGCCGCCCGCAGCCGGTCGCTCTCCGCCACCAGGTCCCCGGCCCCGCCGCAGCCCCCACGCGTCCACCACCAGGACCGCGGTCGGGCTGGCATCGGCCGGCGGGGCTTCGGGAGCGATCGGCGGCAGCACCCCGGACGGACCCGGCGGGTCCCTTTCAGATCGAGCCAGGTCAATAACTCCATCGAGTCCATACGCCCTCCGAGTGTCCGTTGGGATGGTTACTTCTGGTTGGCGAATAACGGCGGCCGGTCGACGGCGGCCACGAACTCGGCCCAGGCGAAGGACCGCCCGAGCCCCCCCACCGACGTCAGCTTCGGCCGGGCGTTCGCCTCCAGGGCCACCGCCCGGGCCAGCAGCCGGCGGGTGCCGCCGACCCAGCTCCACGATCTCCGCCTTCTTCGACGCCGGGCAGAACCAGCAGGCGCTCTTCGGCGGGACCGGCAGGCCGGCGGCGGCGATCACCCGCTCCTCACCCGGCCCGGTCCAGCCCCCCAGTCCACCAGCGGGTACCAGTACGCGAAGTAGTGGGCGTCCAGCCACGCCTGCCGGGACGGCCGGCGGCCGGCCGTCCCGGAGACCGGGCCTAGGTCAGCCGGTGGCCCTCGCCGGCGTCGAACCCGATCGCCCGTACCACCCGCCGGCCGACGGCGGCCAGCCCGGCCGGCGGGAACGCGGCCGGCCAGGATGTACCGGTCTTGCGGCTGCCGCTTCCACTTCACCGAGCAGCTCTTGCCGCCGTACGCCAGGGATGCAGGGTGCCGGTGTGCAGACCGACCCTCCAGGGTGGGGCACGGAGCGGTCACCGGCTGGTACCGGACGGTCACCACCGGCGGGAACTTCACCCGCTCCAGGAACGCCTGGACGACCGGCAGGTACCGGTATGTCTCCGGCTTCTCGCCGCCGGTGTCGGCGAACAGGATGCGGTCGGGCCGGATGTCGCGGCGGGCGAGTTCGACGAGCAGGGCGGTGCTGTTCACCCCGAGGCCGTACGCCACCACCAGCGGCCAGCCTGGGTGCGGCCGGGGTGGGGCGTCCGGGGGCCGGCCCGTCCGGGGATGGCGACCGCAGGGTCGGTGATGTGGTGCGCGACGGGACCGGGGCGGTCATGAGGACCTCCGTTCGGGGATCGGGATGGAATTCGGGGGAGTCGTCGAGGGGCCGGTCAGACCGCTTCGATCGAAGCGAGCTTGAGCTGCTTGAGCTGCTTGAGCTGGCCGGCCAGGGTACGGCCGAGCGGCCGCCGCCCGCCCGTTCGCCGGCACCGCCGCCAGCGGCTTGTCGATCTCGCCCAGTTTGGCCGCCGCCCGGGCCGCCTCGGCCAGGTTCTTCACGTCGGCCGCGGCCAGCACCTGGTCGGCCTCGGCCAGCAGTTGGGCCACCCGCATGCCCGGCGGGTTGGCCACCCCGGGCGATTACCGCCGCCGCCCTCTGCGGCTGCTCGCCCGGATCGTCCCTACAACGCGCGTCCGAGCCACCTCCAGGTGTTCGGGTAACACTTCCACCGCGCAGTTGAGGTAGGCGTACGCGGTCGGCCACCATTCCGACCGTCTTGAACTGCCGCCGGTCCCCCGGCCGGATGCCGTCCCGGGCGAGTTCGTGGAGGGAACCGCCTCCAGGGCCTGCTTCGCGTCCGCCGACCAGGGCAAGGCTCGGGCCCGCCGCCGGGCCTCATCCACCTCGGCCGAGCCGACCCGGCCGGACAGCCCGCGGGGTATGGTCCGCCGCCCAGACCAGCCGTTGCCGGCCGGCCCTCGACCGGATCGGGGCGACCGCGGCCCGGGACCAGGAACCGGTCGAACGGGGCGGCCAGTTCCTGCCCGGTGCCCGGCGACGGCCACTCGTTCGGTGCAGCCACACACAGCCTCAGCGGCACCGGCCGGGCGGTCCCGTTCCCCCCGGGTCGAACGCCCGCTCCTTCAGGATGGCCGAGGACGCCTTGAAGAGTTCGTCCAGGAACGCGTACTCGGCCTCCGGCAGCTTGCCAGCCGTCACCCGGACGTACTTGTCGGCCTTCAGCCCGGCCAGGCTGACCGGCCCGACCACCTCCTCCGGAGTGGTGAACTTGGTCAAGAGGAGGGAGAAACGGGCTCCGCCGGTCCAGGCCAGCAGGCCGTCCAGCAGGGTGCTCTTGGCGGTGCCCGGCGGGCCGACCAGAGAACATGCTCGCCAGCCACCAGGGCGGCGAGCACGAGGTCGATCTCGTCCTCCTGCTCGATCAGGGCGGCCGACAGCTCTCGGCGGGCCAGGGTGAACTTGTCGCGGATCGGGTCGTCATCGGCGCGGACCAAACGCATGTGAATGCTCCATGGAGAGAGCTGGTGGGTGAAAAGGAGAGGCCGTTGCCAAATCGTCGTGGCTGACCGGTGGAGAGTAGTTCGATGGGAACGAATTTCCGGGTGGATGCAGCTAACACACCCGGTACGACGGATCAGTCTGCGAGAGAATCGCTCCGTCAGACGGGAGGACCGACAGGCGAAATGTCTGGGCGGATGCTGGCTCGCCTGGCGGCCAAGATGTGAGAGTAGCCGCGTACATTCCGTTGTGTCTCTTCGCAGGAAGTCACCGACAGGTAACGAGTTCCGGTTCCGAGTATTGTGACACCGACGGAGGGGGCCTTTAGTCGGGGCTGGTTAGTTCGCCCGCTCGAAGGTCGGCTAAATAGTGGTATTTGGCTCGCTCGGTAGAGGGGCAGGGTACGCTGTCGAGAATCCGTGTGCTGCCCCGAAGGACGACGTGCAAAGCGAGTTGCCGGCCGGCAGTCCGTCTCAGGCTGGGATCGGCTCGGGTGCATACGCGAAGAACAGCCGGGCGAGGGTGCGGAACTGTGGCCGTGTCCGCGGACCGAATACGGACCGCGAGTCGGCGGGATTCTGCCTGGGCAGGGTCGCGTGTCTGGGGTATAATCACAGGACCTACCCCCGGCCTTCTCCATTGCCGGCCCATGACTCCATTCCCGCCTCGCTTCGATCCTCGTCGCAGTTACTTTCGCCGTCCCCGCCACAGCCGCGGACCGGCCGGTCACGTTCGAGCGGGACGTACAACCGATCCTTACCCGGTTCGGCTGCAACGCCGTGCACGTGCCACGGTAAGGCCCGCGGGCAGAACGGGTTCGCCCTGTCACTGCTCGGGTTCGACCCGGACTTCGACTTCGCCGCCATCGTGAAGAGGGCCGCGGCCGGCGGCTGTTCCCGGCGGCCCCGGACAATAGCCTCTTCCTGCTGAAGGCGAGCGGCCGTGCACCGCACGGTGGCGGCCGCAAGTTACCGGACACGTCGCCAGAGTACGCGACTGTCCGCCGCTGGGTTGCCGCCGGCACCCCACGCTCGCCGAAGGATGCCCCGACGCTTGCCGCCGTCACGGTTGAACCACAGCGGATTATCGCCGCCTTCAAGCACGAACAGCCATTGCGAGTGACGGCCGAGTTCAGCGACGGCAGCCGCGAAGACGTGACCAAACTCGCCGCGTTCCAGTCGAACGAGAGCGGATACGCGACGGTCGACGCGAGCGGCGTCGTCCGCGTCGGCACCATCGCCGGCGAGGCCGCGATCACCGCCCGGTTCGGGGACAAGTTCGCCGTCTGTCACGTCCTCATCCCTCTGCCGGGGCAGGTCGATCCGGCTGCCTACGACGGGCTGCCGCGGTCGTCAGGTGCTGTTCGGATTCTATCGTGTTTCCCTATTAACCTTAGCAATACGT
>JASGIE010000089.1:0-27305 GCA_049841055.1 Paludibaculum sp.
AGGTTAAATAGGGAAACACGATAGAATCCGAACAGCACCTAATCGGAGCTCGCTCCCGACTGGTGGCCCACCGCGCTGGGCATCTCCCTCACCGCCGGTTTGCTCGGCGCCGTCTACCCCGGCATGCGCGCCGCCACCCAGGATGCCATTGAGGCTCTCTCGCACGAATAAGTAGACCCCATGGCCAACCCGATCATTCGCGTCAAAGACCTGAAGAAAACCTACCGCGTGGGCGACATCGAAGTACCCGCCCTGCGCGGCGTCTCACTCGACGTTCAGCCTGGGGAATTCGTCAGCGTCGTCGGACCCTCCGGTTCCGGCAAGTCCACCCTGTTTCACATCCTCGGCGGCCTGGCCTCACCCACATCGGGCACCGTGATCATCGGCAGTCGACGATCTGTCGTCGATCTCAGACCGCGAGCGCACCCGTCTGCGGCGCAGCAAGGTCGGATTCGTCTTCCAGCGCTACAACCTGCTGCCTACCCTGACCGCCATGGGCAACATCGAGATGGCGCGCCACTTCGGCGGCAACTCCGGACCGCTGGATACCGCGTTCATCGACCTGCTGAAGACCCTGGGGATCCACCACCGGCTCCATCACAAGCCGCGCGCCCTGTCGGGCGGCGAACAGCAGCGCGTGGCCATCGCCCGCGCCCTGGTGAACCACCCCACCATACTGCTGGCCGATCAGCCCACCGGCAATCTCGATACGGAGAACTCCGTCAAGGTCCTGGACGTCCTGCGCGACCTCAACAACCGCCTGGGCCAGACCATTCTCATGATCACCCACAACCCCGAAGCCGCCGCTTACGGTCATCGCACCGTGCTGATGCGCGACGGGCGCATCGTCGGCGAGCACTAAGGACCAGGCATCGCGCCATGACGCGGCTGAAGGTGAAAGCAGGCGCCCTCCTCGGGGTCGTTGTCTTCCTGCTGCACGCCGCCAGCCCCGCGGTGACGTCAGGCGATTCCCGCTGGAATGTCTTCCAGGCGCTCAGCCTGATCCACCGCGGCGATCTCGATCTCGATGAGTACCAGCCGCGCGTGCAGGCGAGCGGCAACTATGCCATCACCCGCCCCGATGGCCACATCCGCACCATCTACCCCGTCGGCACTGCGCTGCTGGCCGCCCCCGCCGTGGCGGGTCTGGAAGGCACTCTGCGCACGTTTCAATTCGCGCTGGCGCCCCTGGCGGCGCGCGTTCAGTCCCCCACCCTCGCCGCCCTTCTGCGCGCCGACCTCGAGAACTCCTCCATCGCCGTGGAGCTCGTGCTCGCCAGCCTCTGGATGGCCGCCACCGCGGTGCTCCTCTACTGCATCGCCCTCGAGTTCACCGGCGTCGCTACGGCCCTTGCGGTTGGTCTGATCTTTGCCTTCGCCTCGCCGGCATGGTCCACCGGCAGCCGGGCGCTGGGCATGCAGGCCGCTGACATGCTCCTGCTCTCGGCGGCCCTACTGTCGGCCATCCATGCCGCCCGGAGGCCCGCTCTCTGGACCCTCGCCGGAGCCATCCTCAGCTTCGCCTTCTTCACCCGGCCCACCAACGCCATTCCCGCCGCCATCTTCGCTGTCTGGGCTGTCCGCAGCGGGCGCAGAGCCCTGCTGCTGCTGGCGGCCGGCGCCCTGCCGGTTGCCGCACTTTTCGCCGCGCGCAATTTCAGCATCTTCGCGACGCCGCTCGAACCGTATTCCCGGCCCACGGGAGCCCCGCAGGGCAACCTGGGTGGCAATACCAACTGGACCACCGCCCTGGCCGGCCATCTCTTCAGCCCAGCCCGTGGTCTCTTCGTGTACGCCCCGATTCTGCTGGGCGCCATCCCCGGCTTCGTGCTCTGGTGGCGCGATCCGGCTCGCCGGACGTTGGCCGCCGTGCTCGGCGCGATAGCCGTCCTGCACTACCTGCTCATCTCGTCAGTGCCCATCTGGTGGGGCGGCTACTGCAATGGTCCGCGCCTGTTCACCGACATCCTGCCGGTTTTAATCGTGCTGCTGATCCCGCTGCTGGATTCGTGGAAGACACTGTCCGGCGCCCGCCGCGCGGCGATTGTCCTGGCTGTGACGCTGGGCGTGCTCATCAACGGCTGGTCCGCCTGGAATCCGGGACCCGCCCGCTGGAACACGGTGCCCAACGACGTCGACTATCACACGGAGCGCCTCTGGGACTGGTCCGATCCGCCCTTCCTGCGCGGTCTGCCGGGCCGTACCTGAGTCCCGCCCGGCGACACCCCCTTCAGGTCCAGTACGGTCCTGGTGGAATTTGGTCCTTCGGTTCAATCGACGCCGGCGTCCCAGAGAGCGAAACTGTCTTCAGAGAAGACTCTCCTCTCTCCATTCACAGCCGGTTGCCCTTTTTTTCCTTCGGGCAGCCGGTTTGCTTTTTGGGAATCAGGCGCTCGCCACCGCGTCCCGTTCCATGAAGTAGTACGCGATCATGTGGCACGACACCATGTGGCCGTCCTCGATGCGCCCCATGTGCTGCTCGGCGACATTGATCTCCAACTGCGACAGCGGACCCAGCTTGCCGCCATCCCGGCCGGTCATGCCGATCGTCGTCAGGCCGGCCTCATTCGCATACTCCGCCGCCCGCAGCACGTTCGGAGAGTTGCCGCTGCCGCTGATGCAGATCAGCACGTCGCCGCGCCGCGCGAAGTTTCGCAACTGCTCGACGAACACGCACTCATAGCTGACGTCGTTCGAATAGGCAGTGATCGTGTGCAGATTGTCGTTCAGGCACAGAATCCGGAAACGGCTGGGCCGGCCGTAGCTGCATCCCTTCACCATGTCGCAGACGAAGTGCGACGCGGTGGCCGCGCTGCCGCCATTTCCGCAGACGAACACCTGGCGGTCCTCGTCCCGTGCCACCTTCAACAACGCGATCGCCTCTTCCACCTTTGCCAGCGGAATCGAATCCAGCGCCCGCAGCAACTGGGCCTTATAGGCAGAGCTGAAATCCGTCATTTGTGGATCCCCTCCATGCGGCGCGCCAGTTCCAGCGCGCCCCACAACACACTGTCATCGCCCAGCGCGGCCGGAACCACATTGCGCCGCGCTTTCGACCAGGCCGTCATCTGGCGGTTGAGCTCCGCGCGCAGCGGCACGAACAACGCGTCGCCCGCCTTGCTGATCCCACCGCCGATGACAATCGCCGCCGGATTCAGCAGCATCAGAGCCGCCTTCAGGCCACGTGCCAGGTCCACCACATACTTCCGTACGAACTCAGGATCGCCCAGCAGCTCTTTCGCCGTCCGGCCGTAATCCTTTTCCATCCACAGCCCGCAGCACATGCGCTCGAAACAACCGTTGGAGCCGCACAGGCAGTCGGGCCCGTCCGGCCGCACGTTCATGTGGCCGATCTCGCCTGCATACGAGTCGGCGCCGCGGTAGACATCATCACCGGTGAGGATCCCCCCACCGATGCCCGTCGACAGCGTCATATAGAACAGCGGCCGCAAACCCTGCCCCGCCCCAAAGACGCCCTCGCCCAGCACGCCCACATTGGCGTCGTTGTCCATCCACACGGGCGCGCCGAAGCGCTGCTTCAGCCACGCAGGCAGATCGAAATCCTGCCAGCCTCCGACATGCGTGGACAACACCACCTGCTGCGTCTCGAAGTTCACCGGGCCGCCGAAGCCCACGCCGATGGCCTGGAACTCTCCGCCGTTGCGCCATTCATCGCCAATTGAGCCGATGCGCTCCAGCATCCAGTCCTTGCCGCCCTCGCGGTCCGTGGCCAGCGAGGTCCGCTGCACCATCCGCTCGCCTTCAAAGAGCGCCATCGTGAACTTCGTCCCACCGATGTCGATCGCCAGAATCCTCATTCGCTCCACTCCCGTTCCGCCCGCAGAATCTCCTCGGGCGAGGCGCAACGCGCGCCTGGCTTCATCATGCACACAGAGGCGGCCAGCAGCGCAAAGCGCACGGCCTCGACGGCGGCGGCTCCAGTGGCCAGCGCCAGAGCGCAGGCCGTCGAAAAGGTCTCACGCGCCCCGTGCGGATCCAGAGGATGCTCCGGGCTCGTCTCCGGCACAGTCCGCCGGACGCTGCCTTCCTCGATCCCGATGCCACCCTGCCCATCCGGCCGGATCCGGAGCGAAGACCGCTCCGCGCTGCCAATCCGCTCAAAGCCATCCGGACTATCCACCCACACCAGGCAGCCAGCCCCCGCGGCTTCCTCCATCACGGCTCGCCCCACTGTGCCCATCAGTCCGCCCAGGCTGGAGGGCCGGGCGTCCACGGCAATCACACACTCCACCTCGCCCGCCAGGCGGCGAAACTCCGCGCGGAACTCTTCCGCCACCGATTCCGGCTGCTGGAACTGCACCACCTCGATCCGGCCCGCGTCCTCGACGCCGCTCCTCGCATGGATCAGTCTGGTCGTGACGGCGGTCGGGCTCGCCGCGGCCAGCAGATGAATGGAAGGGACCCGCGCCTGCTCCAGCGCCCGCCGCAAATCCACGGCCGCGCCGTCGTCACCGGCCGCACCCAGCAACGTCACACTGGCTCCCAGCGCCGCCGCGGCCGCGGCCGCCAGTCCGCACCCTCCGGGCGAATTCTCCGCCGCCACCACGACCGTGGAGGCCAGTCCGGTCTCCGGCGAAGGCGTGGAGAGAAACGGGTCGTGCTTCGCCCAGCGGTCCAGCCACACGTCCCCGGCAGCCAGCACCCTGACGGCTTCGATCGACTTCAGAATGGCGTCCGTGTTCACAACCTCACGCTCAGCCCGCTTCGCCTTCCGGCGCCGCGACCGGTTAGAGCCAATACTCCCACTGCCCGGTGCGCAGGATGTAGAGGCACAGACAACCGTTGGTGACGGCGTGGCAGAGGATCAGGTCGCTCAGCCGCTTCGTGCGAATCATCCACAGGTTATAAGCGACACCGGCCATCAGGCCCACGTCCCAATACGGGCCGTGCTCCAGCGCGAACAGAAGCGCTACCAGCCAGAAGCTGGATCGCGTGTAGGCGCCCAGCGGCACCGTTTCGAAGTCGGGCACAATGAGCCAGCGCATCAGCCAGCCGCGCCAGAAAAGCTCCTCCACGATGGGCACCACCAGCGTCGCCCGCAACACCCGCATCGTGAGGGCGGCATTGTCTGTCAGCGCGTCCGCCGGCAGGCTGGTCTTCAGTTCCCCGAAGACCGGATTCTGAAACAGCCAGTGCTGGCGCCAGCCCGGAAACAGCACGTCCGGAGCCACCCACACGAGAAACACCCCGATGCCGATCAGGACACTCATCGCCGGACGGGCGGGACGGAACTCCAACACCCGCCAGCTCCAGATCAGGATCGACGCGGTGCAGGCAATCAGCCACACCGCGAGATTCGTCCGGATTGGCAACTGCAGTGTAGGCAACACCACCAGTAGGGCCATGAAGACCCCCAGCGGTCCGGCGAAGGCGAGCAGTTGGGGAGACGGGAAACTACGGCCGCCCATCAACCAACCTTGGCCAGTAGCTCGCGGATCTGGTTCTCCTCATCCTTGCCCGGCTTGAGGGTCAGAGCCGTCTGCAGGCTCTGCTTGGCAGCGCTCTTGTTGCCCTTCTGGAACAGCGCCACCCCCATGTGATGGTGGTAGGTGGGGTTCTTCGGCTGCTTGTTGGTCAGATCCTTCAGGATCGTGATGGCGTTGTCGTTAAGCTGCTTCTTGATGTAGATCCAGGCCAGCGTGTCGGCCACATCCTCGTTGTTCGGCAGCTTCGACTTCGCGCGCTGCGCATAGGTCAGCGCCTGGTCGAGATCCTTGCCGTCCTCGGCGTACTGGAAGGCGAGGTTGTTCAGAGCGATCGGATTGTCCGGCTCCACTTTCACCACAGCCTCATACAAGGGCAGCGACTCCCGCTTCATGCCGGCCAGATCGAGCGTCAGAGCCAGTTGCAGGTTCGCATTCGGATTCGTGGGCGCAAGCTGTTGCCCGCGCTTCAGCGCGTCGATCGAAGCCTGGATCTGTCCCCTCTTGCGGAGGGTCTCGCCCAGACGCATGTACAGGTCGGTATTCTTCGGATCCTGATCGATCAGTTTGCGATACTCGCCCTCGGCAACATCGTTCTGGCCGATCCGCAGCGCCGTGTTGGCGACTGCCAGCCGCAGTTCCTTGTTCGCCGGGGACTTCGTCAGTTCATCCTGCAGGAACTTCAGCGCGTCCGTCTGCCGGTTCGTGCGGATCATCACCTCGGCGATGGCAAACGTCAGCCTCGGATCCGACGGGAACTTGGCCCGCAGGTTCCGGAAACTGGTCTCGGCCTCTTTCAGGTGTCCGTCGATAAAATCGATCACCGCGACCTGGAACTGCAGGTCGGGCGAATCCGGCTTGTCCTTCAGGTACAGCGCCGCATCGGTCCGCGCCTGGGCCAGGTTGCCGCTGTTGGTCATCGCATTGATGCGGATGACCCGAGCCGGCACACTGGTCGGATCGGCCTTCAAGGCATCATCGGCCTCGCCGATCGCCTTGCCGAAATCCCGCTTGGCGAGATACACCTGCCCCAGACCGATATGGGAGGAGGCAAAGGTCGGGGCCAGCTTGATCGCTTCCTGATACTGCACCCGCGCCGCGTCCAGATCGCCGCGGCTGTGATAGGCCCGCGCCAGATTGTAGCGGACCACCGCATTGCTGGGCGTCCGGTTGATCAGCGTCTGCAGGTCGTTGATCGCCGCCTGCTGCTTTTCCTTCCCGCCATACTGCAGTTGCAGCGAAGCGCGCAGCGTCAGCGCGTCGTTGTTCTTCGCATCGTCGCTCAGCGCCTCTTCCACAATCGCCAGCGCTTCCTGCGGCTTGCCCTGTCCAACCTTCACCTGCGCCGTGCGCAGCCGGAAGGCCGTCTTCTCGGCCGGGAACTTCTTCTGCGAACTGGTATAGAGTTCAATCGCCCGGTCGAGCTCCCGCACCCGGACGAAGAAATCGCCCACCTTGCGGAACACCGCCGGATCGTTCGCATTGTCCGCCATCAGCTTCTGAAGCACCTGCTCCGATTGGTCGCGGCGCTGCGTCGCGCGATAGAAGCCGGCCAGCTGCAGCTTGAACTCGGGAATCTTGGGGTTGTTCTCGACCTTCTTGAGGACAATCGCCTCCGCCTGCCCCGGCTGCTGCCTCCGCAGGTACTGCAGGGCCAGGAAGTCGTAGACCGGCACATACTGCGGCGTGTCCTTCACGATCTTGACGGCCACCTGCTCGGAATCCAGCCACTGATTGTCCTGATTCAGCACCTGGGCCAGGGCGAAGAGCAGTTCCGGCTGCTTCGGCCGCACCGCATCCGCCTTGCGGAAGTAGTCAATCGCCTCGGTGTTCTTGTTGTCGCTGACAGCCATGAACCCCCGCAGGCGCAGCCCGTGGTAGGAGTTCGGATCTTTCTTCAGCAGCGTCTCGGCCAGCTCCCGCACTTCGTTCAGCAGCGGGCTGTTGCGATCCTTCTGCATCGAGTAAGCGGCCAGATAAATGTCAGCCAGCTTACCCGCCGATTCTTCCGACTTCGGCAGCAGCTCCACGGCCCGGCGGTAGGCGCTCACGGCCGCTCGGACGTCGCCGCGACGCACCTCGGCATCACCCAATTGAGCATAGGCCTCGCCGAATTTCGGGTCTCGCCGGATGGCATTTCGATACATCAGCGCAGCTTCTTTAAACTTGCCCTGCGCCATGTATTTGTTGCCGTTTTCCAGATAACGCCGCTTTACCTTCTCGGGGTCGCGCAGACAGCCGCCCAGGCTGAGCAGCGCCACCAGCAGAGCGAGGAATTGCAGGACGGGACGACGATGTTTCATGGCAGTTTCCAGCGATCGGGAATCAGGACCTCCGAGTGTCCTCAACTAGTTGAACATACACGGGAAGAGAGCGCAATACGGCTGCCGCGAGGGGTATAAACAGGAAAAAATGCCGCGCTGGAAATTCGGGCCCGGGCCTCCCCTCCAATCGCGCCCAATTGGCGCCTATCGCGGGAAATGCCCCCTAGTGCAGCGGATAGCGGAAAGTAGCGCCGCTCACCCGCTAGCGCAGCGCCGCCACCAGCGCATTTGTCTGGCGCAGCAGCTCCATTTGCGCCAGTTCGAGCAGATAGGAGCTGTCGTACAGCGCCAGCCACCGCTCCTGCTCCTGAAACCGCGCTTCGTCGATCTGCTTCATCGACGCTTTTCCTTCTTCCATCTGGGCCAGCAGAACCGAAACCTGCTGCCGCGCCAGTTCCAGGTTGAGCTTGGCCACCTCGCGGCCCATCTCCGCATCCCGGATCTTCATCCAAGCGCGCCGCGTGTTGGCCTCCACCCGGCCACGCAAGTCATTGATCTGGAAGCGGATTCTTCTCGACTCGATCTCCGCCTGGGCCGCCCGGGCCTCATCCGCCGTACTCGCAAACACCGGAATCTGCAGCGAAATGCCCAACTGCCCGTTGTTGCGCTGAAACTTGTTGAAGTAATCCTCGTAGTGGTTGAACTTGGCGAACAGTCCATACTGCGCCACCAGGTCGACTTTCGGCATGCGGTTCGCCCGGAAACTCCGCACTTCCAGGTTCTTCGCCGCCAGATCGGCCTCCATCCGGCGAATCTCCCGGTTGTCGCTCAACGCCTCGGCCACCGAGGTGGATTCGTCCGGCGGCAGTTCCACAGCCGCCCGCTCCTCCGGGGCCGGCGTAATCGCGTCACCCGGATGCAGCGCCAACACCAGCGCCAGGCTCTGCGAGGCGGCGTCCCGCGCCGTCTGAAGGCTCTGCAGCCGCTGCTTTGCTTTCAACAGGTTGAGCGCCGCCCGGCGTGACTCAATGGGCAGTTCTTTGCCTTCATCCACCCGCAGCCGGATCGCCGCCTCCACCCGCCGCAGATGCTCAATCTGACGATCCGCGATCTCGGTCTCCTTCGAAGCCTTCTCCAGGTCCAGGAACAGCGTGGCCGTCCGCAGCGCAATCTCTTCCCGCATCGCGGCGACTCCTAGCGCGGCACTGCGGGCGCTCTCCCGGGCCGACGCCACCTGATAGCCCTGCACCGCGTTGTAGATATTCCGGACCGCTTTGGCCTGCATCACCGACGGCGAGGCGCCCTCAATGCTCATCGGCATCCCGCTCGAATACGCCAGGCCGCTGCCGACAAACACGCGCGGCAGCATCGGTTCCTTCACCGCCTGGATCTCATAGGCCGCCTTCTGCTCGTCCAGCCGCGCCAGCACCAGGTCCGGGCTCTGTTTCAGCGCCAGCTCCACCGCCTGCTTCAGCGTCAGGGTTCGGGGCTCCGCCACAACCGCACAGGCCAGAATCGGCAGGAGAAAGACAATGCGCATAGTTTAGGTTCCCTTCGTAGCGTACCGCGCCGAGGAATGAAGGTTTGGACGCATCCGGCGGACGGAACAGGTACAGCAGGCCTCAGCCCGGCGGATTACCCGATCAGATCCCGCACAGTCGTCAGAAATACGTCCAGCGAGAGCGGCTTCTCCAGACAGGCGTGCGCCCCGGCCCGGCGAGCGTCCCGGCGGATATGGTCGTCCCAGCCGCCCGCGATCGTCACCACCCGCACATGCGGCAGTTCGTGCGTCAGGTCGTGAATCTGGTCCAGCGCCTCAGTGACCGGCGCCACCGCATCCACCACCAGCAGATCCACCGGCTTCTGCCGGCAGCGTCCAACCGCTTCGGCCGCGTCCAGGGCTAGGGCAACCGTATACCCGCCCCGTTCCAGCGCCTCGGCCAGCACCCCGCTCAGCGCCGCGTCGCCCTCCAGCAACAACACCGACCGCGGCCGGATCGGAGTCGACAGAACCTCCCGGATTCTCTCCCCCAAACTGCTTGCATTGAACGGCTTAGCGAGGAATTCCAACCCCGGGTCCAGAACGCCGTGCTGGACAATCGCGTTCTGCGTGTAGCCCGACATGAACAACACCCGCATCTTCCGGCAGATAGGCGCCAATGCGTCGGAAAGCTGCCGGCCGCCGATGCTCGGCATCACGATATCCGTCAGCAGCAGGTCCAGCACCTCGCCCAGCACCCGGCCCATTCGCAGCGCCTGCTCCCCGTTCACCGCCTCATGCACCTTGTAGCCCAGACCGCGCAACACGCTGGCCGCGAATTCGCGAACGCCGGGATCGTCCTCCACCAGCAGGATCGTCTCGCTGCCGCCCGTCGAAGTGACCGCGGGCTTCTCCTCCGCCACCCGCGACCAGTCCGTCGCTGCCGGCAGATATACCTTGAACGTGCTGCCCACCCCGATCTCGCTGTAGACCCCGATGTGGCCGCCGCTTTGCTTCACGATGCCGAAGGCCGTCGAGAGCCCCAGCCCGGTGCCCTTCCCGGCCGGTTTCGTCGTGAAGAAGGGTTCGAAGATCCGGCTCTGCGTCGCCGCATCCATCCCGTGCCCCGTGTCGCTCACCGCCAGCATCGCGTAGTAACCGGGTTTCACCCCCAGGTGTTCCGATTCATAGGCCTCATCCAGAACCATGTTCCGCGACTCGATCGTGATCAGACCGCCGTGCGCCATCGCGTCGCCGGCATTGATCAACAGGTTCATCAGAACCTGTTCCAACTGGTGCGGATCCGCCTCCACCTGGCAAACTTCCGGATCCAGGCGAAACTCCAGCTGAATGTCCTCGCGCAGCAGCCGCGCCATCAGCGGACGCATCCCTTCCACCACCGTGTTGATGTTCAGAACCCGCGGTTGCAGCACCTGCTTCCGGCCGAAGGCCAGCAACTGGTGCGTCAGGGCCGCCGCCCTTTCACTGGCGGCGACCACCTGGGCCAGGTGATTCCGGATCGGGTGGCCGTCGGGCAGCCCCATCAGGCTCAAATTCGCATAGCCGCCGATCACCGTCAGCAAGTTGTTGAAATCATGGGCGACACCGCCGGCCAGTTGCCCAATCGCTTCCATCTTCTGCGACTGCCGCAACTGCTCTTCCAGCCGCTGCTTCGATGTCACATCGATGGACATCACCAGCCGCGCCGAGTGGCCCTCGAACTCGATGGAATGCGACCGGATGTCGACATGCATCATCGAGCCGTCCTTGCGCACATGGCGCCAGTACCGGCCCGAGTTTTCCGCCCAGCTCAGCTTCTCCTGGCCGTCGTCCAGCATGGCGATCCGCTCTTCCAGCATCGGCACGTCCTCCGGCGGCCGGATGTCGCGGATCGTCATGCCCAGGAACTCGGCCCGGCTGTAACCGTAGTCGTCGACCGCCGCCTGGTTCACCGCCAGAAACTCCAGCGTCACATCGTCGTAAACCCATAAGGGGACAGGGCTTCGTTCGAACATCAGGCGGTAGTGCTCGTCGATTCGGCGGTGATCGGTGATGTCCACATACGTGGCCATGGCCCCGATGGGCTTTCCGGACGGACCCATCACCAGCCCGGAGGAGGCGTCAATGATCCGCCTCGACCCATCCCGCAACCGGATGCTGATCTCCTCGTGCATGACCGTTTCCCCGGTCAGCACCGTTCTCATCACCGGCCAGTCGTTGAAAGTGTACGGAGTGCCGTCCGGAAACGTGCCGGTTCGTTCCGCGATCTCGACCTCCAGGCTCGCCGGGATCGGACTGCGGCCCATGATGCGCTCCACCGCCGGGTTGCACAGCGAGATCTGGCGCGAAGGCAGATCCGTCAGCATCACGCCCACCGGCAGTTGCTCGACAATCGAACCCAGCCGCGCATGCTCGGTGGCCAGCTCCTGGCTCACGCCGGCTTGCTCGCTGATATCGATGAGACACCCGGTCAGCGCCATCTCCGTGTCTTCGCCGCTTGCATGCAACCGGCCCCGGTCCCGGACCCAGCGCACGCCGCCTGGAATCACGACACGATAGTCCTGCTGATACATCTCCCCCGTGCTGGCGGCGCGGCCCAGCGCTTCGGAAACGCGCGCCCGGTCCTCCGGGTGGATGTTCTGCAGGTGCACCGGCAGCGGGGACTCTGTGAGATCGACAGGCAGTTCCAGCAGACGGCACGCGATCTCGTCCCGCGCGGCGATGCGGGTTTGCAAATCGATGCGCCAGGTTCCGATGCCGGAGGCCCGCAGCGCCTCCCCATACCGCTCTTCCATCACGCGGTACTTCGATTCGCTCGTCACCCGCTCGCTGAGGTCCCGGGCAATTTTTGCCGCGCCCACGATCCGGCCTTCGTCGTCCAGAATCGGCGAGACCGACAGGGAAACCGGAATCGTCCGGCCGTCCTTGCGCCGCCGGAGCGTTTCGAAGTGCGTGATGCGCTCGCCCCGTTTGATCACTTCCAGGATCGCCTGCATCTCCCCCTGGCGGTCCGCCGGCAGGATCCGGCCGATCGGCTGACCGATCATTTCCTCTGCGCTATACCCAAACATCAGCTCCGCGGCCCGGTTCCAGCTCGTGACCAGGCCGTCCAGCGTTTTGCTGATGATCGCGTCGTCTGAGGATTCAATGATGGAGGCTAGGTAGGCGCTGGAATTAGACATAGGTCAGTCCCGGCCAATTGCGGCGTCCGAGGTGCCCAATTGACCGCTACCACTTCCCGGCAGCCCACCGGTTGACTGGCGGAGGCTGAACCTCATTGTAGAGCAGGCCCTACAAGCTCCGGGTAGGATCTGTACCAGATTATAAATTTTTTCTAATCTCGGTAGGCTACTCGTACCGGAGTGCTTCGGTGGGGTTTAGGCGCGAGGCCCGATTGGCAGGCAAAAGACCAAAGACAATGCCGACGATGAACGAGACGCCGAAGGCCACCACAATGGAGAGGGTGGATACGGGAATATAGACTTCGTCCTGCAGCAGGTTCGCGGCCACGGGTACCGCCACTCCGGCCAGAATCCCTAGGATTCCGCCGCCCACACTGATCAGAATCGCCTCCAGCAGGAACTGCAACAGCACCGCGCGGCGCGACGCGCCCAGCGACATGCGAACGCCGATCTCGCGGGTTCGTTCCGTCACCGTCACCAGCATGATGTTCATGATGCCGATGCCGGAGATCAGCAGCGCAATGGCGCTCACCAGGATCAATACGAGAGTCAGTACGGTGGCCACTGTGCTCGCGGTCTCCAGGATCGCCGTCAGATTCTGGACCGTGTACCGTGCCCCGGGCCGGTGCCGCGAAGCCAGCAGTTCCGCCAGCGCCTGGGTCGCCGCCGGAACATCCTCGGCTACCCTGACCTGCAGATACATCGGGTCGACGCGTTCCACCGGCTCGAAAAACCGCTGCACCGTGAACGGAATCAGCGCCGCTCCGTTGTCGCCCAGCTCCGACTGGCCGAACGTCGAGGTGCGCTCCTTGAAGACCCCGATGATCGTGAACTGCAGCCCGTGAATCTTGATGATCTGGCCCACGGAATTGCTGGTGGAGCCGAACAGCGTGACGGCCAGCTTGTTGTCCAGCATGGCCACCTTTTGCCGCAGCGCGATGTCGGAGGGGTCGAAGAATCGACCGTTGCGCGTAACCAGTTGCAGATTGCGGACTTGCGAGTAAAACTCATCGGTGCCGATGACGCGCACATCGCGCTCGTGGCCATCGATCACCAGACGGTCGGTGGCGTTCGTCACGGCCGAGGCGGCGACGATGCGCGATCCCAGTTCCCGCCTCGCGGCTTCGACATCGGCCAGCTTCACGAAATCGGCGTCGGCCTTGGCCGTATCCTGCGTCCCGGCGTCGTAGTAGGCCGAATCAGGTTCGACCCGATGCCGCGGATCTTGTCAAGAATCAGGTCCCGGCTGGTGATCGAGATCGTCACCACCAGAATCACGCTGGCATTGCCGATCAGCAGGCCCAGGGCGGTGAGCAGGGTGCGCACCCGGTTTGCCTGCAACGCCTGATAGCTGAAGCGGAAAGCCTCGTAAAGGAACTGCAGGGACGGCATCAGATTCCAGTGTGCCACGGCTCGGGCGGGCCAGTCCGGGAAAGGAGATTTAGTCGGCCGTGACGCGCTTCAGCAGGCGCCGGGCGTCTTCGCGGGAAGGATCTTCCGGCGACAGCGAGGCTTGAAGGTATTCGTTCAAGAGCTTGCGGGCAACGTCCAGATTCCGATTCGAGTCGATGTAGGACTCGGCGCGGGCGTACAGAATGCGCTTGGAGTTCGGATCTACCTTCGCCGCCTGCTGGAAAATGGTGTCGCTTTCGGAGTACTTGCCCCGGCGCGCCAGGAACCGGGCCAGGTCGATCACACGGCCCACCTGCTTCGGCGCCAGGTCGACGGCCTTCCGCAACTGGCCTTCCGCCAGATCGTACTGCTTTCGCCGCTGCGCAATCTGCGCCAGCGCGAAGTGGTACTCGGCCGGATCGTTCGTCCGGATCTGCTCCGCCAGCGTCATGGCTTTGTCCATGCCGCCGCCCAGGAAACCGGGCGCTTCCAGGTAGTAGGAGAACAGGTCGTTGACGGCTTCTATGTCCTTTGGATTCAGCGCGACGGCCTTTTCGAAGAACTGCCGGGCCTTAGACGCGTAACCGGGAGCCATAAACGGATTGGCGGTCTCCGCCCGGCGGCCCCAGGCACGGCCCAGCCAGTTCACATACTCCGACTGTGATGGATCCGCCTGTACGGCCTTCTCGAAGAACTCGATGGACTTCTTGAAATCACCAAGCTGGTAAGACGCTTTGCCCGCCAGTTCCCAGCCGGCGGCGGTCTTCACTTCCGATGATTTCGCCAGCACAGCCAGCGCGGCCTGGTAGTCCGTGTGGTCGTACAGCTTTTGCGCGCGGTCCACATCCGAGGCGACGGCGCACAGACTCATTAGTAGGCTGACAATGAACACCCTCACGGCGCTTCCCCGTTCCGTCAACTCCCATTATACCGTGGCTATTATGCCACGGTGGAACCTCGATTTCATCGTGTTCCACCCCATTGGACGCTGAAAGGGCGAATTTGGTGACAAGAGATGTGGGCGTTTTTGAAACACTGTTCACCTCATTGATTGCATTGGACTTCCCGCATCCCAACCTCTTCACCGGGCGTCGCAATCGACTATCTTTAGTAACCCCGGATCCTAACCGCCCCTCGTGTCCATCTAAACGGACCTTGCCTGAAAGCGCTACACCCGCCCGAAATAATGATTGCGCGCGGCCACACTGTCTTTAGAAGATAACCAAGATGCCACTGCCGCTCTGTACCCTGTCTGAATATGAAAGCCTTTTCACGAACAGGCACCTGATTCACGGAGCGGCGCACCACTGGGCGGCGGCGAAACCCGGCGAGCTGGCCCTCATCAACGCCTCCCGCCACACCACCCTGACCTGGGCCGAACTGTCGGCCGCCATCCACTCCCTGGCAGCCGAACTCCTGCGTCGGGGCTACCGCAAGGGCGACTTCCTGGCCACTTCCCTGCCCTTGCTGAACGAACACGTCATCCTCGAATACGCCTGCTTCCAGATCGGCGTCATCCACGTTCCGCTGGACCTTCGCCTGTCTCCGGCCGAAGTGGCGCGCTCCCTCGAAATCGTCCAACCCCGCCAGCACATCACCTCCCCCGCGGCCCTCGCCGAAATGATCGAGGCCGGACACCGCAATACCACCGAAGTCACCTGGCCCGAGGTGACACCAGGCGACGGAGCCCAGGTCATCTTCACCACCGGCTCCACAGGCCGGCCTAAAGCGGCACTCCTCACCCACGGCAGCATCACCGCGCAGAACTACTGCCTCGGCGGCGCCTTCGAGTTTGCCGATTCCCGCCTCCTGGTGAACCTGCCGGCGTCCCATGTCGGCGGCCAGGCCGAACTTCTGATGAGCACCTTCTTCTGGGGTGGCACGGCCGTGACCCTCGAGACTTTCGACCCCGGCAAATCCCTCGAAGCAATAGAAACCCACAAGGTACGGATCATCGGCCAGATCCCCGCCATGTTCATGATGGAATGGCGGCATTCCGACTACGCCAAACGCGACCTCTCCAGCCTCGAAATCGTCGTCTATGGCGGCCAGGCCGTTCCGCCCGCCTTCCTCCAGAAGTTGAAGACGATGGCGCCGCGCATCGCCACCGGACTCGGCCTGACCGAAGCATCCGGATTCTGCACCTACACCGAACCCACCGGCGACATGGACGCCCTCGCCGCCAGCATCGGGCACAGCATGCCGCTTTACGCCATGACGATTCGCGAGGCACTCCATTCCAATGGAGCCGCCGGCGCCGAACTGCCATTGGGCTCCATCGGTCACGTCTGCTTCCAGGGACCCCAGACCTTCGCCGGCTACGTGAACGACCCCGAGGCCACCAGCCGAGCCATCTCGACCGAAGGCATCCTGTATACCGGCGACATGGGCTTCCTCGCCACAGACGGACTCCACTTCTCCGGCCGGGCGAAATGGGTGATCAAACCCGCCGGCTACACGGTCTTTCCCGGCGACGTCGAGAACCACATCGCCGAGCTATCCGACAAGGTCGCCGCGGTCGGCGTCGTGGGCGTTGAGCACCCCATCTGGGTGGAAGCCATCATCGCCTTTGTCGAAAAACGGCCCGGTGTCGAGCTCACCGAAGTTGAGCTCCGGAAGCATGCCCGATCCCTCACCTCTTATATGCGGCCGCTCCATTACGTCGTCGTGGAGCCCGGTCAACTGCCCCTGAATCGCGTTGCCAAGATCGATACTCTCCGCCTGCAGGACCTCGCCGCCGAGGAGGTGCGACAATTGAAAGCGCGAGGTCGTTGGGGTTCTGACGAAGAGAGTCAAGAATCGACCGTGAAAGTGGGATAATCGCAACATGCAACGAGCCCAATGGGTGGAGAAGCGCAAGAACGACGAGATCCGGACGCAGATGTACTACGCGCGCGGGGGGTAATCACCGAGGAGATGGAATACGTCGCCCGGAGAGAGCAGTTGACCCCGGAGACGGTCCGAGACGAAGTCGCTCGCGGGCGGATGATCATTCCCGCCAACATCAACCACCTCAGCCTGGAACCGATGGCCATCGGCGTTGCAGCCAAGTGCAAGATCAACTCCAACATCGGCAATTCGGCCACCACCTCCGACATCTCGGGCGAACTCGAGAAACTGACTGCTTCCGTCAAGTACGGCGCCGACACCGTGATGGACCTTTCCACTGGCGGCGACATCCCCGCCATCCGCCAGGCCATCATTCAGGCTTCCCCCGTACCGATCGGCACCGTCCCGATCTACGAAGCCCTCAGCCGGGTCCGCCGCATTGAAGATCTGACGGCTTCCGTCATGCTCGAAGTCATCGAGGAGCAGGCCGAGCAGGGCGTGGACTACATGACCATCCACGCTGGCGTTCTCGTCCAGCACATCCCGTTGACCACCAAGCGCGTCTGCGGCATTGTCAGCCGCGGCGGTTCCATCCTGGCCGAGTGGATGGTCAAGAATCACAAGCAGAATTTCCTCTACGAGAACTTCGAAGCCATCTGCAAGATCTTCCAGAAGCACGACGTCAGCTTCTCGCTGGGTGACGGCCTGCGTCCCGGCGCCCTGGCCGACGCCAGCGACGAAGCCCAGTTCGCCGAACTCAAGACCCTGGGCGAACTCACCCGCATCGCCTGGAACTATGACGTCCAGGTAATGATCGAAGGCCCGGGCCACATCCCGATGGACCAGATCCAGATGCAGGTGGAGAAGGAAAAGGAGCTCTGCTACGAGGCTCCGTTCTACACCCTGGGTCCCCTGGTCACGGACTTCGCCCCTGGCTACGACCACATCACCAGCGCCATCGGCGCGGCCATGATCGGCTGGTACGGTGCCTCGATGCTGTGCTATGTGACGCCGAAGGAGCACCTCGGTCTGCCGAACAAGGACGACGTGAAGGCCGGTCTCATCGCCTACAAGATAGCCGCCCACGCCGCCGACATCGCCCGCAAACGGCCCGGCGCCCGCGACCGCGACGACGAACTCTCCCGTGCCCGCTACCGCTTCGACTGGAAGAAGCAGTTTGAGCTTTCCCTCGATCCGGAAACCGCCCAGGCCTACCACGACGAAACCCTGCCCGAGGACGGTTTCAAGGACGCCCACTTCTGCTCCATGTGCGGACCGAAGTTCTGCGCCTACAACATCTCTTCGAAGGTGGAAGATTTCACCGCCGAAGAAGCGCAGTCGGTGCTCGACGGCAAGAAGAATGACGACCTCGTCAACATCGCTGGAGACTAAGCCTTCACGCGGGCGCCGGAACCCTCCTGGCGCCCGCCTCTCCCTGCCACCATGCTCCCGTCCGTCACCCCCGAAGATCGCGTCCTCGTACTCTGCCTGAGCGACCCCACCCCTCTCCGCGACCTGGCCAAAGCATATGCATTAGTAGGGATGGGCACGGCCGAACAGGTCCAAGGCCGCCCGCCGCGCTCTCTCTGACCTCTCGAACGTCATGTTCGTCCAGGGCGATCGCAACGATATCCCCTGGCAGGACCGCTGGTTCACCCTGATCCTCGTCGACGGCGATCCCGAGCCGACACCCGGCATGACCCGGGTTCTGGCCGAGGGCGGCCGCATCGTCCCGCTCGCCTAGCTGGCTTGCCAGCAGCCTCCCTGCTGCCTACACTGATTAGGGCAATTGTCCTAACAGCCGGACAAATCGCTGCGGTAGTCTCAATGGGCGGGAGGTGCGCGCATGTCGAGTCGATCGGGTAAGTGGAATCGGCGGCAATGGATGGCGACAGCCGCCGTCAGCAGCGCCGCGATGCAGGCCGATGCTGCTCCGGGGACCGCGCCCTCGCAGCCCGGAAAACTCTACGAGAACATCGGCGTCCGTCCGTTCATCAACGCCCGCGGTACCTTCACCATCCTCACGGGTTCGCAGTCGCTGCCCGAGGTGAAGCAGGCCATGCTGGAAGCCTCGCGGCACTACGTCCATCTGGATGAATTGATGGACTCCGTCGGCCGCCGCCTGGCGGAGCTCACCAAGGCGGAGTGGGGCATTGTTACGGCCGGCTGCGCCGCGGCCATCACCCATGTCACCTCGGCCTGCATTGCCGGCATGGATCCGGAGAAGATGCAGCGGCTGCCCAAGCTCGATGGCCTGAAGGACCAGGTCGTCATGCCCCGCTACGCCCGCAATGAGTACGACCACGCGGCGCGCATGCTGGGCGTCACCATGGTCGAAGTCGAAACCGAGGAGCAGCTTCGCGCGGCCCTGGGACCCCGCACCGCGATGGTGCTGATCCTCAGCTGCCCGGCCGCTGAACGCGGTCCGCTCACAGTCCCCGTCATCTGCGGTATCGCCCGCGAGAAGAACATACCGGTGCTGGTGGACGCCGCGGCCGAAACCCTGACCATCCCGAACATCCACCTCAACCACGGCGCGACGATGGTCGCCTACAGCGGCGGCAAGTGTATGCGCGGACCGCAGGCCGCGGGGCTCCTGTTGGGCCCGAAGGACCTGCTCCAGGCCGCCTGGCTGAACAGCGCTCCGCATCACGCCTTCGGCCGTTCCCTGAAAGTCGGCAAGGAAGAGATCATGGGCATGCTCGCGGCCGTTGAGGCCTGGGTGCGCCGCGACCACGACGCCGAATGGAAACAGTGGGAAGCCTGGCTGGAAACCATCCGAAAGCAAGCCAGCCAGGTGGACGGCGTCACTTCCGAGATTCTCCAACCCGAAGACCTCTCCAATCACGCGCCGCGCCTACGGCTGAAATGGGATGCGGAGAAGGTCGGCATCACGGGCCAGGAGGTCGCCAAGGCGCTCGACCGCGGCGAGCCCCGCATCATCGTGGCCGGCTCCACCGGAGAGCGGCCCGCGCGCATGGCCAGTTCGGTCACCATCATGCCGTACATGATGAACCCCGAGGACGCGCCCGTCGTGGCCAAGGCGCTGCACGCCGCACTTGCGCATCCTCCGAAGGTCGACGCCGCGCCCGCTTCGTCCGCGCCTCCCTCTCAGGTCGCCGGACACTGGACGGTCCACCTGGAGTTCGTCCGCGGTGAAGCCACCCATGAACTTGCCATCGAGCAGCAGGGCGGCAAGCTCACCGGAACCCACAAGACCACGTGGATGAGCAATCCCCTGCGCGGCGAGGTCACTGGTGCGGCCCTTCAGTTCCGCAGCGCCCACCGTTACGAGGGCACCGTGCTCAACTACGTCTTTGAAGGCAAGCTGGAAGGCGATACGCTCAGCGGCGAAGTCCGCATGGGTGAATACGGCACCGCCCGGTGGACCGCCAGCCGCGCCAAGCCGGCGTAGAGGGCACTCCCCAGGCGGCGCTCAGAGGACACTATGACGTCGATCCTGCGGGTTTCGATTCATCTTGCTCCGATCGTAGTGCTGGTCGCCGCCGGCCACGCTGCGCCGCCGCGCCGCGCCCCTTTTCCGAATACCACAAGCAGGTCTGGCAGGTGGAAGACGGCCTGCCGCAGGGCAACGTGCGCGCCATCTGCCAGCAGCCCGGCGGAGCGTTGCTGGTCGCCACCGGCGCCGGACTCGTCAGCTTCGACGGACTGCGGTTCACCTCCCTGAAAGTGGACGACCGCGACGAGTTCTCAAACGAACCCGTGAATGCCGTGCTGGCCGCCCGCAACGGCGACCTCTGGATCGGCACCGACGGCCGGGGCGTCATCCACCGCCAGGGCGCCGCCAGCATCAACGTCAGCGAGTCCGCCGGCCTGACACAGGAACGCGTCCGCTCTCTCTTTGAAGATGAGAAAGGCGCCGTTTGGGCCGCTACCCACACCGGCATCCAGCGCATCGTGCAGGGCAAAGTGGAAGTGCTGGGCGAACTGGGTGTCGTGCCCGGCGACGTCACCACCAACTTCGCGCCGGACGGACACGGCGGCATCCTGATCGTCACGGCCAAAGGCCTGTTTCAGTGGACTCCGGCCGGCGTGCGGCCGGTTTCCCTGCGCCATGCCAAGGGTGGCGCGGTCACGGCCATCTACCGGGACCGCACCGGACAGATCTGGGCCGGCACCCAGCAGGGTGCGCTGCAGCTTGTCCAAAGAGGCGAATCGTTCATCGATCTACTCGTGCCCGGAGTGCACGGCCCCGTCCACGTGATCCTGTCGGACCGGGAGGGTGACCTCTGGTTCGGCACACGCGGCCGCGGCCTCTGCCGCCTCTCCCCGGAGGGGCTGGCCCACTGGACACACAGGAAGGGCTCAGCGACGACATGATCCGCTCGCTGTTCGAAGACTCGGAGGGCAACCTGTGGGTGGGCATGCTGGGCGGCGGACTGAGCCGCTGGCGCCAGACTGCGCTGGTCCCCCTGCGGCAGGCGGACGGCATGCCAAATGGACTCGCCTCCGCGGTCGAGAAGGAGTTCATCGGGGGACGTCTGGCTGGGCACCTGGGGCGAAGGACTCTTCCGGCTGCGCCAGGGCAGTGTCGAACCTGTCGCCCTGCCGGGCGCCCCACGGCAGGCGCAGATCCGGGCGCTCAGCCGCGACGCACGCGGCGGCCTCTGGATCGGCACCTGGTACAACGGCCTGTTCCACTACGACGGCCGCAGCATCAGCCGCTACCTGCTGGGCACCGAGTCCTACTCCAATGCCGTGAGCGCTCTGCTGGTCGATCGCACGGGCGCTTTGTGGGTGGGAACCTACATGGGCCTGCTGAAATCCGCCAGTGGCGTGCCTGCCGCAGGCAAGGCCGAAGTGCTGGTCCCGGGCAAGATGATCACGACCGTGAAGGAGATGCCCAACGGTGACATTCTTGCCGGGACGTCGCAGGGCCTCTATATCCTGCATCAGGGCTTCGTCACTCTGCTGACGCGCAAGGACGGCCTCTCGCACGACACGGTGATCTCACTCTCCGTCGACGGCCTGGGCGGAATCTGGGTCGGGACCAAAGCCGGCGGCATCGATCGTATCCTCGGCGGCAAGGCGGTCCGCGTGCCCACCTCCTCCGGCCTGCCATCCCTGCCGGTGTATTCTGTTCTCGACGACGGGCACGGATCGCTCTGGCTGGGCACGACTCGGGGCGTCTATCTCGTACCCCGGGCTCAACTCCACGAGGTGACAACGGGCCGCGGCACAGCGGTCGAAAGCATCCTGCTGGGCCGCGAGGAAGGCATGCTCAGCAGCGAGTGCGTGGGCAACTCCCAACCGCCGGGCACGGTTCCACGCGGTGGTGTCGTCTGGCTGGCGACCGCGCGCGGGTTCGTTCACAGCCGCGAACCGTTCGTTGGGCGCCGCCTGGAACCGCCCACCCCTCGCATCTCGCGCGTCGAAATCGACCGCAACCCGGTAGCGGCCGCCTCGTCTTATGCCATACCGGCAGGCAGGCTCAACGTCGAGTTTCACTTCGACGCCATCCGCCTGAGCGCACCGGAGCAGCTTCAGTTCCGCTACAAGCTGGAAGGCTACGATGCGGATTGGGCCGTCACGCGAGCCAGGCACGCCACCTATCGCCGGTTGACGCCGGGCCACTACCGGTTCCTGGTAGGCGCCCGCGATCCCGGTGGGGAATGGGGCGCCCATACGGTTGTCGCCGATGTCGAACAACAGTCGTTTCTCTACCAGCGCTGGTGGTTCCAGTCCCTCGCCCTGACGGTTCTCGCGGCGGCGATTGCGCTTGTGTTCCGCTGGAAGATTGCGGGCACCCGGGCTCGCGTCGCCCTGGTTCTGGAAGAACGCAACCGGATTGCCCGGGAGTGGCACGACACGCTAATGGCCGATTTCGCCGCCATCTCCTGGCAGTTGGAGGCCACGCAGAACCGGCTGGCCGATGCTCCGCCGGAGGCCACGGCGGCGCTGGGCCTGACGCAGAATATGGTCAAGCACTGCCAGGCCGAAGCGCGGCGGATCATCTGGGACCTGCGCGGCAGCGACGAGCCGGTGAGCCTGCTCTCCGAGGAACTCTCCAAAACTCTCTGCACCATGGGACCGCGCGTGGAGCGCGACACCCGCATCGAGGTGGAAGGTCCGGAGACTCCGCTGCCGCCGCTCTTCATCCACCACCTTGTCTGCATCGGGCAGGAGGCCGTGAACAATGCCTTGCGCCATGGCGCTCCGCGCCAGGTGAATATCCAGGTCACCTTCCACCAGGACCACGTGACCCTCAGCATCCAGGACGACGGCACCGGCTTTGAACCGCCGCGTTCGCCCAACGCGACGCCCGGTCATTTCGGATTGGCCGTCATGCATGAGCGCGCCCGCAAGATTGGAGCCGATCTCCGCATCCGTTCCGCTCCGGGCGCCGGCACAACCATCCTCGTGGATGTCCACGCGCCGGTGGCAGGCTGAACTGTATGGCAAACCGTCCGGTCAGAGTGCTCATCGTCGAGGATCATTTCCTGGCCCGCATGGCGTTGCGCTCGGTCCTCAGCGGGCGGTTTGAGGTTTCCATCGCGGCCGAAGCCGAGACCGGCGAAGAGGCGCTGCAGATCTACGGCACTGTGCTGCCGGATGTCACGCTGATGGATTTGCGGTTGCCAGGCATGAGTGGAGTCGACACTATCGCCGCCATCCGGCGGGTACACAAGGACGCCCGCATCGTCGTTCTCACGAATTACGAAGGCAGCGAGGATGTGTTCCGCGCCCTGCGCAACGGGGCCATGGCCTACCTCACCAAGGACGCCAGCGGCGAGCATGTTCTCAGCGCGATCCTCACGGTGCACAACGGCGCCCGCTACCTGCCGCGCGCCGTGCGTGACCGGCTGTCGGAGCGCATTCCCGCCGCCGAACTCACGCCTCGCGAGCATCAGGTGCTGGCCCTCATCACCCGCGGCCTCAGCAACCGCGACATCGCCGATGAACTTCAGATCGCCGAAAAGACGGTACGGATCCATGTCAGCAGCGTGCTGGACAAGCTCAACGCCCGGGACAGGACGCAAGCCGCGATCTACGCCATCCAGCGTGGAATCGTCCATCTCCCCTGACTGCGCCACCCCCTCTTCTAGGTCTCTTGTCCTAGACAGAGACCGGGCGCGGGCCTCATGACAACCAGCCTGATTCGTCGTTCACTGTTAAACCAAAGGGGATTTACAGTGGTAACACGAACTGGGATCTTTGCACTTTTCTTCGCCAGTTGCGCGCCGCTCACCGCGCAGCTGGCCACCACCACATCACTGGTTGGCAATGTGGTGGATACCTCGGGCGCGTCGGTGCCGGGCACGGTCGTCACGGCCGTGAACACGCAAACCGCCGACACGTATGAGGTCACAACGGACAATGAAGGCTTCTATCGCATTGAGTTCGTGAAGATCGGCACCTACACCCTCACGGCCAAACACGATGGATTTAGCGTGATCCGCACCGCCGGGGTGGTGGTGCAGAGCAACCAGACCGTGCGCACGGACTTCTCGCTCGCCCTGGGCCAGGTGACGGAACAGGTGAATGTCACTGCCACGACGCCGCCGATCTCCACGGATGATTCCAGCCGCCGGGAGGTGATTGCCACCCAGTCGATCGCCGAACTCCCGCTCAATGGCCGCGACCCGCTGCAGCTCGCCATCACGACACCCGGTGTGATCCAGGGGTTGAAGGGCACCAAGGACACGCCGCCGGGTGAAGCATTCATCGGAGCCGGAACCCGGGAAATCCAGAACAGCATCTCGCTCGACGGCATCTCGGTGGTCAACAACCTGATCACCATCACGCCCTTTCACCCTTCCCCCGATTCCATCCAGGAGCTGGAAGTCCAGACGGGCACCTATTCGGCCCAGTACGGCGCCTATCTCGGCGCGCACCTGAATCTCATTACCAAAGGCGGCACCAACACGCTGCACGGCGCCGTCTTCGAATTCCTGAGGAATGACAAACTGGACGCCCGCAACTTCTTCCTGCCTTCGACTTCGAAAAAGACGCCCCTGCGCCAGAACCAGTTCGGCTTCGAGGTGGACGGGCCTGTCTACCTCCCCAAGCTCTACGACGGCCGGAATCGGACCTTCTTCATGGCCGACTATGAGGGATTGCGCAACACGTTGAGCTCTTCCGCCCTGGACAGCGTTCTGACCTCGAAAATGCGGCAGGGCGACTTCTCGGAAGTCACCACGCAGCTCGTGGATCCTCTCAACAACAAGGCGCCCTTCGCCGGCAACCAGATCCCCGCCAGCCGGCTTTCGCCGCAGTCGCAGAAGGTGCTTGCCTATATGCCCGCCGCGAACCGGCCGGGTACGGCCCAGAACCTGATCGCCGCCTACCCGAACCTCGACAGCTTCAACCAGAACATCGATCGTGTCGATCACAATCTCAGCAGCTCCGCGCGTCTCTACTTCCGTTATGCGCAGCAGTTGGAAAACATTTTCACTGGGAACACGAACCCGACATCGGCAACGACCATTCCGGTCACACTCCGCAACTGGGTGGCCGCCTACACCCAGACACTGGGACCGCGCATGGTGAACGACTTTCGCGTGGGCCGCATGAGTATGTCGACGAATTCGCTGAATTACTGGTATGTGAACGGCCTCACCTCCGCCGGTAAGGACCTGGGCATTCCCGGCTTCGACGGTGACGTGCGGTTCAACAATCCCGGCATCCCCAACTTCACCATCGGCGGTTTCATGGGCCTCGGCAACGGCGCCACCAACTGGTTCCAGAACGACAAGACCTGGCAGGTGACAGACTCGTTCACCTACACCCGCGGCCGCCACACCATCATTGCCGGCCTGGAGTTCCGCAAGCTGGTGACGGGCCGCTCGGCGGTCAATACCGCGAATGGTGTCTTCAGTTTCGACGGCTCGATGACCGGCTATGGCGCAGCCGACTTCATTCTCGGGCTGCCCATCAACGACACGACACCCGGTCCGGAGATCTACAACTCAGTCGCCGCCTGGCGCGACGGCTTCTATGTCGTCGACAACTGGCAGGCCTCGAAACGGCTCACTTTGAATCTGGGCTTTCGCTATGAACTCCCCACGGTGCCCTATACGGAGAATGGCTACGCCATCATCATGAACCGGGAGCGCACGGGGACCCTGCCCTCCAATCCACCGCAGCCGGGCATGGAGCTCACGGGCCCTTATCACAAGGCTCTGGCGCCCCGGGTTGGCTTCGCCTACCGGCTTACCGACAGCACCGTCCTGCGCGGCGGTATCGGGATCTACTACAACCCGAACCAGATGAACAGCTTCACCTTCCTCAGCAACAACCCTCCGTTCAGCATCGTCACCACCTACAATGCCTCCGCGGGTGTGCCGTCCCTCTCGCTCAACAACCCCGCGCCCAGCAGCAACGTCTCCCAACCGCCGATTCCCAATGTCATCTCGCCCAACTGGGACCTGCCCCCGGCCAGCATGAATCAGTGGAGCTTCGACGTACAGCAGGGCCTCTGGAAGAGCGCGGCCCTGGAACTGGGCTACCTGGGCTCACACACTCTTCACCTCGACCGCAGCTACTTCATCAACACGCCGCAGCCCGGACCGGGCTCCATCGCTTCACGCCGGCCCAACCAGAGCTACGCCAGCATCCGCATCATCCAGAACGACGAGATCGCGAACTACCAGGGCTTCAGCGCCACCCTGCGCCAGCGCTTCTTCCACGGGCTCACGCTGCTGGGTTCCTACACCTGGTCCCACGCTCTCGACGTCACCACCGACTCGAATGGCGGCGGTGCGCCCATGAATCCCTTTAGCTGGAGATCCGATTACGGCAACTCCAACTGGGATATCCGCCACCGCTTCATCTCGAGCTTCTCCTATGAGCTGCCCTTCTTCCGGCAGACCTCCAACCGGCTCATCCGTCAAACCCTGGGCGGCTGGCAGACCAACGGCATCCTGACACTGCAGGGCGGCATGCCCTTCAACGTCACCATCTCAGGCGATGTCGCTAACACCGGCGCCGGCAACCAGCGTCCGAATCTGGCGGGGGTCCCCTCGTCCAACTGCGGAGGAGGCCACCTGGTCAACTGCATCGCGACAGCGCCGTTTGTTCTTCCGGCCGCCTACACCTACGGCAATGCCGGTAGAAGCCGCCGCGCGGGCCCGGCGTTTCCATCCTCGACTTCTCGTTCTTCAAGAACGTGATTCTGTATGAACGGCTCCGCCTGCAGTTCCGCGGGAGTTGTTCAATAGCCTGAATACGCCCACATTCCGCAATCCGAGCTCGACCTTGAACTTCAACAACACGGCCAGCTTCGGCAACATCAGTTCGACGGCCCGGGACAACCGCCAGATCCAGTTCGGATTGAAGCTCCTGTTCTGACCCGTCGTCCCTACCCTGCGCGGTGTCTGCGTTTCGCAACGCAGGGGGATACCGCCGGGGGTCGGCATCCGGTTGGCTTGGCGCAGGTCACGGCATGAGCGACGCCGTCTGCATCTCAGCCGGCCAACCGGGGCTATTCCGGAGGACGGCTCAGCACATCGCGGATGGTGTCCAGCATCGCTGCCTGCGACAGCGGCTTCGGCAGCACGGCGTTGGCGCCCAGCAACTCGGCCATCTTGAGGAACTGCCCGAAGAACGCCCCTGAAATGGCGATAATCCTGAGCTGAGGAAACGCCTTGCGCGCCAACCGGATCGTCTCGATCCCTTCCTGATCCGGCATCACCAGATCGGTGATCAGCACGTGGTGCAGGTTCGGATTCTATCGTGTTTCCCTATTAACCTT
>JASGIE010000090.1:0-80870 GCA_049841055.1 Paludibaculum sp.
AAGGTTAATAGGGAAACACAATAAGAATCCGAACAGCACCTAGGCGCCTTCATTCCCGTTCACCGGTTTGTTCCCTGCTGAGTCGTCGTTGGGCATGGTGATCTTGTTCGTTCCTTCTTGCTTCAACTTCAGAATTGCCTGGTCGATCCGCTGGAGGCAGGTCTCACGGCCCAGCACTTCGAGCGTTTCGAAGAGCGGCGGCGCTACCTTGCGGCCGCAAACGGCCACCCGGATCGGTTGAAACATCTGGCCCGCCTTCACGCCCAGCGCCGCGGCTTTGCGCGCAGCACCGAGTCGAGCCCGTCATGATTGAACTCCGCCGTCTCCAGCGCCGTGCCACTTACCGCTTCCAGCACCCGCAACGCCATGGCGGCATCGCCCTTCTGGGGTGTCGACTTCGGCACGGATCGTAGGGCGCAGGTTCGTCCACAAAGAAAAAGTCCGCCGCGCCGACCGCGTCGTTCAAAGTCTTGATCCGCTCCTGGATCAGCGGCGTGATCTTCAGCAGCTTGGCCTCGTCAAACCGATACCCGGCGGCCGTGAACACCGGGGCAATCGCCGCCGCCAGTTCCGGCACGCTCACGGCGTAGATATGCTGCGAGTTGAGCCACAGCGCCTTCGGATCGATGGGGTCTTCTTCGCTGAAGTTCACAACCGCATTAGCGCGATTGACGCCCTCGAAGGTGAACGCCTCCACCAGTTCGTCGATCGACATCTTCTCGCGGTTGTCCTTCGGGTTCCCCCAGCAGACACAGGAAGTTGATGTAGCTCTGCGGCAGGAAACCGGCGTCGCGATAGGTCGTCACCGACACCACCGGCCCATGCTTGCGCTTGGAGAGCTTCGCCCCGTCCGGAGCGGTCAGCAGCGGCAGGTGCGCGAAGCGCGGCGCGTCGACGCCCAGCGCTTCGAAAATCAGGATGTGCTTGAACGTGTTCGAAAGGTGGTCCTGCCCGCGGACGATATGGCTGATCCTCAGATCGGCGTCGTCGACGCAGGAGGCGTGGTGATAGGTACGCCACCGTTCGACCGCAACAGCGCAAAGTCCTCGATATCCGCCGTGGACTTCGATTGCTCTCCATACACGAGATCGGTGAAGGTGACCGTGCGCTCAGGCTCCCGCGGCACGCGGAAGCGTAGGACGAAGGGTTCGCCCGCGTTCGCGCGCCGGTCGGACTCCTCCGGGGACAACTCCCGCATGCCCGGATTGCACAGCCAGGCCGCCTTCGCGTCCCCAGACTTGTCCTCGCCGCCGGCGCTCATCGGCGTGAAGTCTCGGTACGCTAAGTCCTTGTCGAATATGGCCCAGGCCGCGCTTGGCGTAGAGTTCACCCCGTTCGCTCTGGCGGTAGAATTCATCCCACCCAAGACCCAGCCAGTTCAGGCCGTCGAAGATGGAATCGAGCGAAGCTTGGGTGTTGCGCTCGACGTCGGTGTCGTCGATGCGCAGGATCATCGTGCCCTTCTGTTTGCGGGCGAAGAGCCAATTGAAGATAAAAGTGCGGGCGCTTCCGATGTGGAGGTACCCGGTGGGTGAAGGGGCGAATCGGACTCGAACCATTAAACTATTAGTATAGGGCGTCAGCTATGCAGGGCGCTGATTTTGCGGGCGGCAGACGGTTTATCTGTTGTCGAGGGACTCTCAACGCCAGAGTTGGCCACCCGCCGCCGCATACCACTGTCTTCCGCTTATTCCCGATTTATTCTCCCCTGGACCCGAAGCTCAAACGGCTCATCGTTCCACGGCCGGAATCGAAGTGAACGCCGTATCGCTGAACCGCAGTCCCAGCACACTCACCGCCCCGTTGGACGCGCTGAAGTCGATGGACCCGCGCTGGCCCGCCATCGAACTCAAGCCCGCCAGCTCCCGCAGGGCCACGGCCTGCTTGCCACCCGCCGCCAGGTCCACGGTCGAGGTACCCAGCAGCGTCCCCAGATCGTTGCGTACGCTGATCGTCACCGTCCCGGCCGTGGCGGACGGATTCACCAGCGCCGCGGCCGTCACGAAACTGTTCTCGTCGAACAACATGGTCGCCGTGGCAGTGGTAGTGCCCGAAAGCGGCACCACTGCCTCCTGTGCGCGCCCGTCTGTGACACTCTGCCGGAACACCCCATACCCGATCACCCCATCCGGTACCGTCGCCTGCACCCAGCCCGAGGTCAAAGCCCCGGAATCCAAGGCTTCGATCACTGCCGCTCCCCGCGCCGCCAGCGTCATCGTCGCCGTCGAACCGCCGGCCGCCGGCACATACAGAGCACTGCCATCCGACGCGTAGAATTTGAGCTGTACGGAGAGACTGCTGTCCGTGGTGTTCCCGAAGTACAGCGAGGTAGCCCCAGCCACCGCCAAAGACGAACTGTGGCAGCGCCTTCACGGTGCCCGAGACTGCCGGTGCCGAGGTGGCCGGCTGCAGCGTCAGCGATGCGGTGTAGGTCAGATCGCCCGAGTCCGAGTTGCTGTTGTCTGCACGCCAGCCCCACCACATAGAAGGTCACGGCGCCTCCGCTTACGTCGGCCGGCGCTGTCCACACCAGGTCCCAACTCGCTGAGGTGGTAGTCCCGCTCAAAGTACCCGCCGAGGTTTGCGTGGCGTATTGCAGCCCGTTCGCCGTCGTGACCTGCGAAAGACTGTCGGCCGTCGTCGGCGTCTCCCAGCGCGCTGGAGGTGGCCGAGGTCTGTCGCGGACTCAACTCATACCCCCACCGCCGCCCGGTCGAGTCCGCCATGGTGACCTTCAGGTGAATCTGCTGTCCGGCCGTGAAGGTCGTTGAATCCGGAGTGATGGTCAGCTTCCCGCTGCCGCTGTTGGCCGTACCCGAGTGACACCGCGTGCAGGTGCTCTCATTCGGCGCTCCGGAGTAGCCCGTTAACGAAGTGCCGGACGCCCTCCCCCAAACCGGGGACGCCAGCCACACGCAACACAAAAGAGTAAAGGATCCTTGAATCCATGACTTCATACTCTTGAAACGTTAACCCGGACACGCCAGTTGCGTTAGGGATGTTAAACCGCACGAATGTAGCCCCTCTTACATGAGCCCGACCCTGTGAACAACGGGAGAAAAACCCTGGCTAACGGAATTTGCAGGTTCAAACTGGCCTGTCGGCTATCTTGGGAGACATGCGCTACGCAACCCTGGCCCTCTGCCTCCTGTCGGCGACGAGTCTGCTCCCGGCCCAGACCGAGTTCCCGAAAGCCGCTGGAGTCTCACCCGCAACCGGCTACAGCCACATCGTCGTCACCAGCCCGGGAAAACTGGTCTTCATCGCCGGCCAGATCGCCAACAACTCCTCCGGGCAATTGGTCGGCAAGGACGACATCAAGGCGCAAGCCGAGCAGGTCTTCGAAAACATCAAGGCCAATCTCGCCGCCGCCGGAGCCACTTTTCAGGACGTCGTCAAGTTGAACTGGTACATTCGCGACCTCAAACCCGAGTACCTGCCCGTCGTCCGCGAAGTCCGCGACCGCTACGTCAATAAGGAGCACCCGCCCGCCAGCACGCTGGTCGGCGTGTCCGCCCTGTTCCGCGAGGGCTACATGCTGGAGGTCGAGGCCGTGGCGAGCATCCCCGCCAGGGGCAAGGGCCGGAAATAGGCCCGCGCCGCTATTCCTTCAGCACGCTGTCGTCGTACCACGGGCTGTGCAGATCGCGGTCGCCCTCTTCCAACTGGAAGCCGGCGTGCTCTTTGAGATCCAGGTAGAACATCACGCGCCGCCGCACAGAGTCCGTGTAGATCCGCCCTTCCAGTTCCTTCCCGATCAGCCCCACCAGGTTCGCGAAGAAGACGATCGGGAAGACGAAGGTGGGCTTCCGCTGCTGCTCGGCGTCCGCCGCCGTCATCACATCATGCGAGCGGCAATAGCACTTCACCACCTGAACCATCCGGTCCTCTTCGCCGAGCGTCCGCGCCTCCGATCTCCGGATCTTGTGCAGCCGGCCCGTACGCAGTTCCACTGTGTCGTATTCGGAAGAGGGAGTGTGGGCGAATTCATGGCGATCGCCCAGCAGTATATCCGAAGCCGCGCGACTCCGCCCATCGTTTGGCCACAGCGCTTCCAATCGAGGGAACAACGCGACGCTCCCCCTCGTAACATTAGCTGTGAGGGAGTGACACGGAAATGATCAAGTTCCTGCTCTTCTGTATTCTTGCCGTCCTCTGCTGGCCGCTGGCCCTGATCGCCCTGGTCGTCTATCCGATCATCTGGGTCCTGATGCTGCCCTTCCGGATTGTCGGCATCGTATTGACCGGAGTATTCTCCTTCGTCGGAGCCATCTTCATGCTCCCTGCCAAGATCATCAAATCGATCGTCTGACGCCGCGGCACGGCTCACGCAAAAGGACCCACGCCGCCGCGTCTGCAGCGTCGTGGGTCCAATCCAGCCCAAACTGAACTTCTGAATTACGCGTAGCTCGAGATCGCGCCCATGTTGCGCGGTCCGCGTTCCTTCTCCGCCCGCTCCAGGTATCCGCTCGCCCGGAATGCTTCCATCGGATTCTCGGCCAGACCCTTCGACTTCCGCCACTCGCGCAGCACCGGCCGCACATCGGTGAAGAACGCCTCGCGGAGGCACTCTTCCGAGTCGATCAGATCAGCCTTCTGCTGATGCGCCGCCAGCTTGCCGAAGTCGATCAGCGCCGCCTTCAGGAACAGCTCCTGCGCCGTGCACGCCGTCTGGATTGTCTCCTCAATCTTGTTCTTCAGGTTGTGGCTCTGGTCCACCATGTAGGCCAGATCCGGCGCAGCCCCCCGCTCCCACGTGAAGTAGCAGATCTCGTAGAAGATCCGGAATACCTGGTAAGGATCGATCGAGCCCAGCGTCAGATCGTCGTCCGCATAGCGGCGGTCGTTGAAGTGGAACCCGCCCAGCATATCTTCACTCAGCAGCCAGGCCACGATCTGTTCGATGTTGACGGCCTGATAGTGATGGCCCGTATCCACCAGCACTTTGGCGCGCGGCCCGCAATGCTTCGACAGGATATACGACATACCCCAGTCGGCGATGTCCGTGTGATAGAAGGCAGGCTCAAACGGCTTGTACTCCACCAGCATGCGCTGGTCTCCGCTCAACGCGGAATGGACTGTCTTCAACCCTTCCGTGAACCAGTCCTTGCGCGCGCGGATCGAGCCCGTGCCGGGGAAATTCGTTCCATCCGCAAACCACAGCGAGAGATCGCGCGACCCGCTCGCGTTCTGGATCTCGACCGAATCCAGGATGTGCGACAAAGCCGTCTTGCGCACCTCCGCATCCGGATTGCCCAGCGATCCGTTCTTGTAGCACTGGTCCTGGAACACGTTCGGATTGATCGCCCCAATCCGGACGCCATGTTCCGCCGCGACCTTCATTACAGCCGGCACATCGGCCTTGCCGTTCGGAAAATCCCAAAGAACGTGAACCGCCACACTCGGGCAGCAGCCAGTCACCTGGTGCACGATGCCGGCGTCGGAGATCTTCTCGGCGGTGCTCGTGGCGGCTCCGGCTTGAATGAACTTGCCGAAGCGGGTGCCGGTGTTGGCAAAGCCCCACGACGGCAGTTCGATCGCAAAGGAATCTAGCGCCTTGAAAGCAAGGTCGGTTTGCGCGGAGGAGAGCGGCATATGAGGGTACCCGCGCGTATTATATCAACGAGAACTTTGGCTCTGAAGGTCCACTACTAGGTTGCGAGGCCGGTAGAAACCGTGAACCCAAGATCCAATCCAGACGCCAGGCCGGTGGACCTGCGACAATTCGACTCCGCCTTTGGCCGCTCCGAGAGACAGGAGCCCGCCGCTCGGCCCAACCAGGATGAAGTGCCCGACGGCTACTACGACACACGGGTGGAAGATGTCACCCTCAGCCGCACACACACCACGGGCAATCCCATGCTTGTGTGGCGCCTGCGAATCCTTGGTCCGACATGCCAGGGACGATGCGTGACCAAAATGCGCGTCATCACACAAAAGACCGTGCCGTTCCTGAAGGAAGATCTGGAGCGTCTCGGCCTGCACCTCACCCGGTTGTCGGAAGTGCAGAACCGCATGGACGAAATGATCGATCGCGAAATCCGGATCCAGAAGAAGACGAACCCGGCCCGCAAATGGGCCGACATCTACTTCACGCGCGACCGGAAAGGGCCAGCCAGCGAACCCGCCAGTTCCGAGGCCGCCTGGGACGCAGGCATCGACGACGACGTGCCGTTCTAACTTTCCAGTTCGATCCGGAATCGGCGGTGCTCAATCAGGAGACATCGATCCTGTACGACCAGGAGTCCGGCGTCCCTGGCTTTCTGGGCTGCCTCTTCATGGATCACGTCGAGCTGCATCCAGACCGCTTTCGCACCGATTCTGATGGCGGCATCGACGGCTTCCGGTACGGCTTCTGAACGCCGAAAAAGGTTGACTAAGTCAACTACTTGGTTGCTTTCGTCAAGTGTCGCGTAAGCCTTCTCGCCGAGGACCTCAGTCTCGTTCGGATTGATAGGAATAATCCGATACCCGGCCTTTTGCATGTAGGCCGCGACTTCGTAGCTTGGGCGGAACTTGTTCGACGATAATCCGACCACGGCGATCGTCTTACAGGTCTTGAGAATTTCCAGTTCGGTTGACACGATCAATCGTTGAGATGCAGGACCTTCCGGAAACGCTCCACCTCATCGTGATCCAGGTGCCGGTACTCGCCGGGCTTGATGTCGCCCAGCTTCAGAAATCCGATCTGGACGCGCTTCAACTTCTCCACCAGGCGACCTAAGCTCTTGAACATGATACGGATCTGGTTCTGACGGCCCTCGGTGAGCCGCACTTCGTACCAGGGGTTCACGTTGTGCTTGATCATCTTGAGCTTGGCCGGTGCTGTGCGCTTGCCATGCAGCGAGATGCCGTTGCGAAACTGATCTTCCTGCTCCGCCGAAAGGATCCCGTTTGTTTTCACCAGATAGATCTTCTCGACGTGGCTCGCGGGTGAGGTCAGCTTGTGCGCGAACTCCCCATCCGTGGTCAGCAGCAACAGCCCTTCGCTCAGGTAGTCGAGGCGCCCGATGGGGAAAACCCTTTCTTTTACGCCCTTTAGCAGATGCTTGACCGTGCGCCGGCCCTGCGGATCGCTCAGCGTCGTGACGACCTCGCGCGGCTTGTTCAGGGCGATGTAGACGTCGTGCTTCGGCTGGCGCAACAGCGTCCCATCGACTTTGATGTGGTCCTTCGAGAGGTCGGCTTTCGACCCTAACTCCGTGATAATCTGCCCGTTTACCGTCACACGGCCTTCGACGATGTACTGTTCGGCCTTGCGGCGGCTGGCAATCCCTGCCTGTGCCAGGATCTTCTGGAGACGTTCTTCAGCCATTTTCTGTCTGAGGCGCCTCTTCTTCGCCTTCGGGCTTCTCGACTACGGGCGGCTCTGGTTCGGCCGGCTGCTCCGGCAGGCTGGGCTGATCGGGATTCCCGATTTCCTCGTCGGCCAGCGACTGCCGGCGGATGTCCTCGAACTCTTTGAGGCTCGGTAACTCGTTCAAATCCTTGAGCCCGAACTGAGTCAGGAATTCCTTGGTGGTCTTGTACAGAATCGGTTTGCCGATGACGTTCTTGCGGCCCGCAGTGGTGATGATCTTGCGATCGAGCAGGGTTTTGATGACGCCGCCCCCCTGCACGCCGCGGATCTCGAGGATCTCGGGCATCGTGATGGGCTGCTTATAGGCAATGACGGCCAGGGTTTCCAGGGCGGCCTGCGACAGCTTCAGGGGCTGCTTCAGGTTCTTGACGAAGCTACGAAGAACTTCGTGGTGCTCCGGCTTGGTGGCCATCTGGTAGCCGCCGGCCACTTCCCGGATGAAGATGCCGCGTTCGGCGCGGCTCGTCTCTTCGGCCAGAAGTCTAAGAACCGGCTCGACTTCTTCCAGCGGACGATCGAGCGCGGCGGCGATCTGCGAGGCCGGCATCGGCTCATTCAAGACGTAAACGATCGCTTCGAGGACGGCCTTGAGCTCGGCCGCCTGGCTGTCGGAGACGGGCTGCGGCTGCTGCTGATCGCCCAGAAGTTGTTCCGCCGAAAGGCTTTCCGTGATGGGCGCCTCTTCTTCAGACGGCTCGAATTCGTCCCCAGGCTGGATCTCGGCGGCGGCTGGCTCGGGCTCGGGTTGTTGTGCAGGCTCCTGCTGCTGTTCCGCCAGTTCGGCGGAGGGGAGGTCTTTCTCTTCCATGGGGCTTAACTCTTGTACTCTTCCTCGATGCGCAGGATGGACTCTTCCGTCACCTGCATCTCATCGAAGCCCGTGTCGCGCTTGACGTGAATCTCGCCGAAGCTCTCAGACTGCGTGAGCTTGATGGCCTGCTGCTTCACCATCTCCAGCACGGCCAGGAACAGACAGATCATAGCGCGGCGCGAACGTTGCTGCTCAAACAGCGGCACCAGGGCCATCGTCTTGCCGGAGGGCAGCGCGCGCAGGCTGTTCTTGAGGAAGAGGATCATGTCGGGCACCGACACTTCCTCTTTGTTTACTTCATATAGCGGCCGGTGTTTGGCCCGCTCCAGCACCTGTTCGAAGGTCTTCACCAGGTCGAACAGCGTCACCGCAAGGCCTGGACCTTCTTCTTCGTTCACGAAGTTCTGGATCTGCGGATTCGACCAGATGGCCTCTTCGATCATGCGCTTTTCCTGGAGCATGGCGGCGGCGGAACGGAAGCGCTCGTACTCCAGCAGGCGGTTGACCAGTTCCTTGCGGGGGTCTTCCTGGGGATCGATCTTGTCCAGTTCCGGATCCCGCGGCAGCAGCATTTTCGACTTGATATGGATGAGGGTCGCGGCCATGTAGACGAACTCGGCACTGAGCTCGATGTCGAGGGCGGCGGCCTTCTGGATGTAGTCAAGATACTGCTGGGTGATCTGCGCGATGGGGATGTCGTAGATGTTGATCTGCTGCCTGCGGATGAGGTCCAGCAGCAGGTCCATGGGCCCGTCGTAGTGCTCCAGATGTATGTTGAGCGGGGAAGACACCTCCTCTCAGGATAGCAGGATCCCGGCGGGAGACCAGCCCGGAGTGGACAAGCGACTGATTCTAAACCAATTCCCGTCGCAACAAGGAGTTTACGCGCCGGGCGGCGAATTATGAGTATTCCTGTTGTTCCAAGCCCCTCTAATTTAAGAAAATAGAGACAGAACTGGTAACGTGGAGAACTGCTCGAATGGAATCCGCCTGGTTTGAAAGTGTAAGCCGGCGTGCGGGGCGCAAGTCGCTTGCGGCCATATCCGCGCACCGGCCGGCGCTGGCTGAGGCGTGCACCACGACGCTGCTGCGCGCCCAAGGTGCGTTGCTCGACCTGCAGAAGCCGGAAGGGTATTGGTGCGGCGACCTGCTTGCCAACACGACGCTGGAATCCGACTATATTCTGTTGCAATTATGGCTGCATCCCCCGGACGAAAACGGCTGGAATCCGCCCAACCGGGAGACGATCGCCAAGGCGGCGCAATCGATTCTGGAACGCCAGTTGCCGAACGGTGGATTCAATATCTACCCGAGCGGCCCGGCGGATGTCAGCGCCAGCGTTAAAGCATACACGGCACTGAAGTTGGCGGGCATCGCGGCGGAAAGCGACGCGATGGTGAACGCGCGCAACTGCATCCTGCGGCTGGGCGGAATCCAGAGCGCCAACAGTTACGTCAAGATCAACCTGAGCCTGTTCGGCCTGTTCCCGCGCCAGCACGTTCCATCGATTCCACCCGAGCTCGTCCTGCTGCCAGGCGGCGTGTTGTATGAGATGTCGTCCTGGACGCGGGCCATCGTGGTGCCTTTGTCGATCGTGCAGGCGCGCGGCGGGACGCGGCCGGTGCCTCCGGGCTTTGACCTGGCGGAACTGGAGGCGCCCGGCAAGAGCTTCAAACTGCCGCGCAAGGACAAGCTGTCGCTGCTGTTTTCGGGCATCGATCGCGGATTGAAGATCTGGCAGGACCGGGGCAACACAAAGGTCAAGAACGCGGCGATCCGCGCGGCGGAGAAGTGGATGCTCGACCATACGCGGTATTGCGATGGCCTGGGCGCGATCTATCCGTCGATGATGTACCTGATTATGGCCCTGGAGGCGCTGGGCTACCCAGACGACCATCCGGACCTGAAGGACGCCCTGGCGCAGTTTGACGCGCTGATGACGCAGCGCGGCAGCCAGTTCTACTTCCAACCCTGTTTTTCGCCGGTGTGGGACACCGCCATTGCGACGTTCGCGCTGGGTGAGATGGGGGAGGCTCCGCCGGAGCGGATGACGAAGGCGGCCGACTGGCTGATTGCGCGCGAAGTGCGGCGCAAAGGCGACTGGTCTGTGAAGCGGCCGGATCTGGAGCCGTCGGGCTGGGCCTTCGAGTTCGCCAACGAACAGTATCCGGATATCGACGATACGGCGATGGTGCTACTGGCGCTGATGCATGCGCGTGGGTCGGATTCCGAGGCGCAGGAGCGGTGCACGCGGCGCGCGGTGAACTGGCTATTCGGCATGCAGTCGCGTGACGGCGGCTGGGCGGCGTTTGACGTGGACAATGATTGGCAGTTGTTGAACAGGGTTCCGTTCGCCGACCACAACGCGATGCTGGATCCGACGTGCCCGGATATCACGGGCCGTGTGCTGGAGGCGCTGACGCGGCGCGGGTACAGCAGCGACAATCCGGCGATCCACCGGGGTGTCGAGTACCTGCTGAAGACGCAGGAGCGGAACGGGAGCTGGTACGGCCGTTGGGGCGTCGACTACATCTACGGCGCCTTTCTGGCGATCCGCGGCCTGCGCCACTCCAAGGCGGAGGGCGGCGCGGACGCGATCAAGAAGGCCGCGCGCTGGCTGGCCGCGGTCCAGAACGCGGACGGCGGCTGGGGCGAGAGCTGCGCCAGCTACGTCGAGGATCATTTTGTCGCGGCGCCCAGCACCCCCTCGCAGACCGCGTGGGCGGTCATCGGGCTGCTGGCGGCCGGCGAGGGCCATTTCGAACAGGTACGGAAAGGGCTGGAGTATCTGATCCAGACCCAGAAGCAGGACGGCACCTGGGACGAGCAATTGGCCACGGGCACCGGCTTCCCCAACGTGTTTTATCTGCAGTACACGCTCTACCGGAACTACTTCCCGGTGCTGGCGCTGAGCCTGGCCCGGAAGGCTCTCTCGGGGCAGGCGGCCGAAGTGAAGCGCCTGCTGACGATGTAGAGTTCCGCAAACATTCGAGTGAACGGCAATAGACCCTGCCCACCGGCGGGGTCTTTTGCTTAGGTGCAAGACATCCCCAGCTTGCTCAGCAGATAGCGGACACGCTCAAAGGCGTCACGAGTGCGGATCTCGCGTTCCTCCGGGTCGCGGATCTCCTCGAAGTCGGCTACAAACTTTGGACCCACGTGGCCGGGCGATGCGAACTTCTCTCCGATCTTCCGGAGTCCCTCCTTCACTAATCCCTGGCTGAGGTGCGGCGCGATCTCCTGGGCGAGCGCATTCAATCCGCCTGGGTAGTTGAGCAAAGTGAAATAGATGTCCCAGGCGTCCTTCTCCTTGAGGCGGTCGTGAAGCGCCATGCCTTTCATGACAATGAACGCGACCACGGATGAGACGCGGATCCGCGCCTGGTCGCGTCCGCCCTCAGGTAGTTCGCCCTCTATGTCCATCTCTACGTAGAAGTCAAAAGCAAGATCGCAGCCTCGAGCCTTGCGAGCGCGGCCCTCCTGAACCTGCTGCGTACGGTGTTTTGCACTGGTGCCCGCGTATTCGCCCGCCAGGAAGTCGACCTCGACCTTAATTTCGTTTCCGTTCACGACCACAGCGCGGTGGTAGATAAATGGCTGCCGCGGATCTTCCTCGTAGCCCCGACCAGCAAGGAGCGCCTGGATTGTGGCGTACCCCGCCTCTCGAAGGTTGCGATGGTTCAAGGCCAAGTCGACATCGATGCTGCCGACGTGCGGCGGGGTGCCAACCGGGAGGATGAGGTGAGGAACCCAACCACCGACAACGACAATATCGTCACGGTACTCACCCAGCAGGCGCACAAGCTCCAGTAGAACGGAACGGGCCGCCTCTACTTGATCCGCGGAGTAGTCTCGAAACGTTACCGCCATGCCGGTGTGATTACCTCGTCGACAATTGCTGTCGCGGCCTCTTCTCCGCGCCCCTTGATTTGCATCAGATCGAGGTACAACTGAACCGGCGACGCCACGGGAACTCGCTCAATTGCGCGCGAGCCGTAGAAGACGCCCTCGTCATACGGCTCGAGAATCGTGACGTTGGCGCCGGACGCTACTGGCCTCAATTCCAGCCGGTCCGCCAAAGCCGGCAGGTCACCGAGAACGTAGGCGGTGATCCGCTGGTACCGGACCGTGGGCGCGAGCCGTACTGCGCCGGAAAGGCCGGTGAGGGAGTAGCGTAGCTGGAACTGCCGGCTCGCCTCCGCCATCTCCGCTTCCATTTGCGGAATTGGCTTTAGGGAGTAGTAATCCCGTGCTGTGCTGCGCTCCATTCGGTAGTTGCCGGCCCATTCCTTGAGGAGGGGCAAGACAGCCGATTCCAGGGAGCGAAGTCGAATACCGCCGGCATCCGCCTCGATCCACTCCCGATTGGACAAGAGCTTCTTTACGTTGGCCACCTGCCCGAGGCTGACTCCGGCTTCGTCCGCCAGATCCTGCATCCGCCAGTTTCGTTTGGCAGCGGTGACGAGCACGCGGAGGATCCGCTCTGCCTTGGGCGAGTAGAGGGACCGGAGATCGCGTTTCTGGACGGTCGGATTAGCAAATCCCTCCCGTTGGATAAACACCTGATCGAACGCGAGGCGGCAGTTCCCGGCGAGATCGAAGTAGCCGACCTGGTACTGATCACAAACGGCAGCGGCGGCCGGACTAATAAACGGAGCAATGAACACCGGGTAATCGCGCTCGTCGGAGCGAACGTAGTCGCGAAGCGTCAGGCAGGCTTCCCTTGCGATGCGCGGCTGCCCGTTCGACTTTACTTCGCACACGAGGCGGCGATTCGTCAGACGGGAGCGGATGGCTAGAACGAAATCAGCCCGCGAGTCGCCATGTGTACTCTCTCGATGAAACCTGGCGGATTCAAGGAAAGGCACCTTTCGCAGCACCGCCGTCAACTGGTCGGCGGCGTCACGTTGAAAAGTTGTGATTTTCACTGATTCTGCCGCTTTCAACATTTGCTGAAAATTAGTGTCTCACTGAAAGTAGCGTGCGTCAATGCGTGGTCAATCGCGGGAGACGTTCCTGTCTGCTCGGGGTCTCCCGCCGGATGAGTGGGACGACCTGGCTGGGTACGTTGCGCTGGTGTCCAACCAGGCCAGGGACCGCCAGCTTCACAAGGAGTGGCAAGCCCTCTCCACGAAGCGGGCGCCCCAGATCCACGAATCACATAGGAAGCAACCCATAGCTTGGTGCGCAGGGAATCCCGCCACATTGTTGGGGTACACGCACTCGCGTAGCGCTGGAACTTCGCCCTCGGGCCAGTGTCTATAGGGTTGACGTTGTAGAGCGCAGGGAGCGATCGTCTCCTTCCGGTCCCGGCCGGACGCGCCTACGGCTTGTTGGGGTAGCTGATCTTTCCTGGTTGGTGTGGGTTCGACGCGAGGCGTCAGTACGAGCCGGCGGCGAGTTCTTCCGGGGACGGCGGGGAGCTGGTCTGCTCGCGGCGCCGATGAACCGGGAGAGATGGAATGAGCGTCCCCGACTATTACCCCTATCGAACCGCGGCGATGAAGGAAGAGTACCTGGCCCACTATGACGCCGTGGCTCAAAAAGAATGGCCCATGCCGTCCGAGACACGCATGGCGCCCACTACCCATGGATCGACATTTGTGCGTATCAACGGACCGGCGGATGCGCCGCCTCTGATGCTGCTGCCTGGCGCCGGCGCGACTTCGCTGATGTGGACACGAAATATCCAGGCTCTGTCCCGGGAGTTCCGCACCTACGCGGTCGATCAGGTGGGTGAACTGGGCCGCAGCACGTGCCAACAGCCGTTCCGGAATCTGGATGATCTGATCGTCTGGCTCGATGAACTCATCACGGCTCTCGGGCTGCAGGGAGGGTTGAACCTGATGGGGCTGTCGTATGGCGGCGCGCTGACGGCGCAGTACGCCTTGCGGCATCCGCAGAGGGTGAATAAGGCGGTGCTGCTGGCTCCGGGCGCGACCGTGTACCGGCTGAGTCTGGAGTTCGCGGCACGGATGGTGCTGGTGGTGGTGAACAGCCGTAAGTTTCTGCCAAAACTGGTGGACTGGATGTTCGAGGATGCGGCTCGGGTGGATCCGCAATGGCTGCGGGAGACGATGGTTGAGCTGTCTTACAACATGAACGTGATGCAGCCCCGGAAGACGCCGATTCCACCGGTGGTCAAGGACGAGCAGTGGCAGGAACTGAGAGTGCCCACGCTGTTCCTGGTGGGCGAGCACGAGACGATCTATCCGGCGGAGAAGGCGGTGCGGCGGATGAGGCGGGTGGCTCCGCGAATGACGTCGGAGGTGATTCCAGGGGCCGGCCACGATCTGCATGTGGCGCAGCCGGATCTTGTTTGCCGCCGGATTGTGGAGTTCCTGCGATAGCCTGCAATTTCTCAGGAACCCACACGGGCTTCGAGTCGGCGCTGGAGTTTTTCGAGCATCTGCGTCCAGCCGGTGACCAACTGCGTTGCGGAATGAACCATGGGGAAGCGTTCGTGCGTCAGCACCAGCTCGCAATGAGCCGCACGGTCGAGCAGTTCGACGGTGACGAGCGTCTCCTGGCCGTCCCAACGAGAGGAGATCCAGGTGAACTGGAGCCTCGACGGCCTGTCCAAGACCAGGAACTCACCGGTGTTGACGAAACGCGCCTGAGCGGCCAGCATGACGATGCGGAAACGGCCGCCGACGCGCGGTTCCAGATCTACCTCACAGCCGGTTACGGCTCCAGGACACATCCAGGAGCTCATGCCTTCAGCATCGAGCCAGGCATCAAAGACCTCCTCGTGCGAGGCCTGAATGGTGCGGCGCACGGTGACGGTCTGGCCGGTCATTTTGAACCTCGCCTGCGCTTCGCCTTGAGATGCGTTTCCAGGGCCTCCAGCCGCGTGCTCCAGAAGTCCGAATAGAAACTCATCCAGGTGACGGCTTCCTCGAGGCGGGCGGCATCGAGACGGCAGGAGTGTTCGCGGCCCTGGATGGTGCGGCGGATGAGGCCGGCGCGCTCGAGGGTTTTCACATGCTTCGACACGGCATTGAGGCTCATGTCGTAAGGCTGGGCGAGCTCGGAGATGGTGAGGGCTCCGGTGCGCAGGCGGTCGAGCATCGAGCGCCGGGTGGCGTCGGCGACGGCGGCGAAGACGAGGTCCAGACTCTTCTCCTGGCCGGCGGTCCGGGTGAGGGCGGGTGCTTCCACGCTTCCATGTTAATCATTCAACCAATAGGTTGACAATCAACCTTTAGGTTGAATATTCTGACAGCATGAAAGACAGAAAACCCATCCTGCTTCACATCGACTCCAGCCCGATGGGGGCAGGATCGATTTCGCGAGAACTGACGCACGAATTCGTGGAGCGATGGCGTGCCGCGCACCCGGCCGGAGCCGTGCTGAGGCGCGACCTGACGGCGATGACGATTCCGGTAGTCGATGCGGAATGGATCGTGGCGAATCTGACGCCGAAGGAGCAGCGTACGCCGCGGCAGGAGGAGGCACTGGCGCTGTCCACGGAACTGGCTCGTGAACTGCTGGCGGCCGATGAATATGTCATCGGGATGCCGATGCACAACTGGGGCCCGAGTTCGAGTTTCAAGTTGTGGGTGGACCAGGTGGTGCGATTCGGGGAGACGATCGCGGTGACGCCCGAGGGTCCGCGGGGAACGCTGGGCTCGAAGCGAGTGACATTGATTGTGGCGGCGGGGCGGCAGTACGGAGCCGGGTCGGCCGAGGCGTCCAGGAACCATCTGGAGCCCTGGCTTCGGACGTTCTTTGCCAATCTCGGAATCGAGCAGTTGCGGGTTGTGCTGGCGGACGGGACGGTGAGGCTGCGGTACGGGCAGGTGGAGCGGGCGGAACTGCTGGCGCCGCACCTGGCGGCGGTAAGACGGCTGGCGGCGGATGGCGCACTAAAATAGACGAATGGGCGCTGATTTTCTGGGTGAATGCATAGCGGTGCTGTCGCGGACTCCGGCGGCACTGGATGCGCTGCTGCGCGGACTTCCGGCGGTCTGGACCGACGCAACAGAAGGGCCGGGGACGTGGAGTCCGTATGTCGTAATGGGCCATCTGATCCACTGCGAGAAGACCGACTGGATGCCGCGGGCGCTGATCATCCTGGAGCACGGTGCGGCACGTCCGTTCGACCCGTTCGATCGTGAAGCGCAGTTGAAGGAGCCTCAGGACCGTCCGCTCGGAGATCTGCTGGACGAGTTTGCCGCATTGCGGAGCAGCAACCTGGACCAGCTGCGCGGCCTGGAGTTACAACCGGCGCAGTTGGAATTGATGGGGACGCATCCGGCGCTGGGTCCGGTGACGCTGCGGCAACTGCTGGCCACCTGGACGGCGCACGATATGGCGCACGTCGTGCAGGTGAGCCGCGTGCTGGCACGGCGGCTGAAGCCGGAGGTGGGGCCGTGGGCGGAGTATCTGTCGGTGATGAAGCAATAGAGAAAGATTGTCGAACAAGACGCGAATCGGGCGGCAAGTCTTGACCGGAGCGAAGGGGCCACGTATTATTTCGCGATGACTGTAAAAAGCGCCGCTGCCTTTGCATTGATCGGAACAGCCCTGGCGACCCTTCTTGCGGCAGCGATTCTGATTCGCGATCTTTCCGGCGTGCTGGAAGGCGCCGTGGCTGCGGTGGAATTGGTCAAATGCGGCATCGTGCTGCTGGCGGCATTGAGCCTGGCGGTCTTTTTCTTCGTGTTCCACCGGGCGCAACCGTGAAGCCCAATCAGCTTCGCGGAGACTCTCCGCACCCGCAAGCTATGATGGAAGCGGACGTTGCGGGCTTTCTGTGTCCGTCTGGAGACTGACTATGCCTTGCCTTCTACTCATCGTCATACTGGCGTTCCCCCGGATCACTCTCGCCTTGATGTTCTTCTTCTCGACCTACCTGGAACGCGCGTTCCATGGTGGCCTGCTGTTGCCGGTTCTCGGCTTCTTTTTCCTGCCGCTCACGACCATCGTGTATGCGTGGGAGATCAACAGCAAGATGCCGACGGAGGGCATTAACCTGCTCTGGCTGCTGCTGGCCGTAATCATCGATCTGGGCGGCATAGGCGGCGGAGCGCGGCGGCGTGGGAAGGACTAATCCTGGCGTAGCGCGGCCACCGGATCCACCCGCCGGGCCCGGCGGGCGGGACCGTAGCAGGCCACGGCCGCCACTGCTGTGAGAAGCAGGGTGACCAGGAGGAACGTCGCGGGATCGGTGGCCGAGACCCCGTAGAGAAGGCTTGCGCCCGCCCTTGTGACCCAGACCGCACCCAGCAGTCCGATGGCCAGGCCGGCGCAGGAGAGCTTCAAGCCTTCGGCGATGGTCATGCGGAAGATCTCCGCGGGCAGGGCGCCGAGGGCGAGGCGGATGCCAATTTCGTGGGTCCGGGCCGTGGTGGCGTATTGAATGAGGCCGTAGATGCCAATGGCGGCGATGAGAAGGGCCACGGCGGAGAACCCGATCAGCAACCAGGCCTGAAAGCGGCGTGGGGCGAGGTAGCGGTCGAGGTTGTCTTCCAGCGTAGTGACGCCGTAAACGGGCGACTGGGGATCGATCGCGCTGACGGCGGCGCGGACGGAGGGCACCAGAGGCCGCGGGTCAGTTAGGGCGGTGCGGACGATGAGGTTCGAAAGGCGGGACGGGTTCTGGGCGACGGGCTCGAAGAACTGGGCTCCAGGTTCTGTTTCCAACCCCTGGCGGCGCATGGTTGCAACGACACCGACGATGGTGATCCACGGCGCGGGCGATTCGACGGGACCGAGTTTGCAGCGGGCTCCGATGGGATCCTGACCCGGCCAGAGGCGGCGGGCCATGACGTCATTGACGATGGCGACGCGGGGCGCATCGGGTCCGTCGGCGGCGGTGAAAAAGCGGCCGCGCATTAGCGGGGCGCCCAGGGTCTGGAAGAGGCCAGGCGAGACTTCGTCGCTGCGGAAGCGCAGGCGCTCGACGGCGGATTGCGTGGAGCGTTCGAGGGTGATGGTCTGTTCCGGCATCGCGCCGATGAAGAGATTGGAGACGATTCCGGCGCTTTGCACAGAGGGGAGCGCCCTGACCTCGTCGAGCACCCTGGCATAGAAGGCGGCTCGCTGGGCGGTGGACGCAGCAGGAGTGATGGCAAGGCTGAGCGAGAGGATGCGCTGCGACTGGAAGCCGAGGTCGACATTCTGTACGGACCACAGGCTGCGGAGGAGGAGTCCGGAGGCGGTGAGGAGGATGAGGGCGAACGAGAACTGCGCGATGACGAGCGCCCGGCGGAGTTGGCGGGCGTGGAATCCACCGGCGATGCCTCGGCCGCCTGGCCGCGCGGAGGGATGCTGGGTGCGGCGGGTGAGTGTGAAGGCGGGCGCAAGTCCGGTGAGTAATCCGGTGGAGAGACAGAGGACGAGAGCGCAGGCGAAGGCGCGGAGATCGAGGCGGGCTTCCTGCAGACGCACCAGTTCCGCGGGTTGGACCGCCACAACGAGGCCGATGGCGGCATGGGCCAGCAGGAGTCCCAGCAAAGCGGCCAGGGAAGAGAGAGCAAGGCTTTCGGCGAGGAGTTGACGGGCGAGGCGGAAGCGGCTGGCGCCGAGAGCGGCGCGGACGGAGAGTTCCCTGGCGCGGGCCGTTCCGCGGGCCAGCGAGAGTCCGGCGACGTTGGTGGCGGCGATGAGCAGGACCAGGAAGACGGCGGAGGCGAGCATCCAGAGGGTGAGGCGGGCGCGCGGGCCGGTGAGTTGTTGAGCGAGCGGGACGACGCTGACGCCGGGGCTGCCGGCTGCGGAGGGCCAGGCACGGTCCAGGCGGGCGGCGATGGTGTTCATTTCGGCCTGCGCCTGTGCCTGGCTCGCCTGGGGCTGGAGGCGTCCCACGACCAGCCAGGGCCCCATGCCGCGGGCGGCTCGCTGGTTGTCCCAATCCCGGGAAAGCGTGTGCGGCAGCCACAGATCCGGATCCTTGTTCCCGAGCTGGAAGGCAGGATCGAGGACACCGATGATGCGGGTGGGCTGGCCGTCGAGCTCGACACTGGCTCCGATGGCGCTGGGCTGGCCCGCAAAGTGGGATTGCCAGAAGCTGTGGCTGATGATGGCGTGCCGCTGGCGCTGGGCAGCTTCTTCCGCGGTGAAGAGCCGTCCGATCTTCGGCGTGATGCCCATCAGTGGGAAGTAGTTCGGGGAGACCAGGACGAGGCGGATGTACTCGGCCTGACCGGACCGGGTGATGGTGGCGGTGGCCGGATCATAGAACGCCATATCGGTGAACGTGCGGCTCTGGGCACGCCATTGCTCGATGTTGAGGAAGGCGGTGCGGCCCTCGCGGAGACTTTGGGTAGGCAGTTCGCTCCAGAGCATGGCGAGCTGGCCGGGCTCGCGGTAAGGCAGCGGGCGGAACAGGACCGAGTTCAGAATGCTGAACATGGCCGTATTGGCGCCGATGGCCAGCGCCAGGACGGTGAGGGCGGTGAGCGTATAGCCGGGGCTCCGGCGGAGAGTGCGCAGGGCGTAGCGGAGATCCTGGATGACGGACTCGAGGGCGGCGAACGTGCGGCGGTCGCGATAGCTTTCCTTCATCGGCTCCAGGGGGCCGAGGGCGCGCAAGGCGGCATCGCGGGCTTCGCGGGAGGACATGCCGGCGCGGACGTTGTCGTCGATCTGCATTTCGAGGTGGAAGCGGAGTTCGTCGTCGAGCTCACGATCGAGCCGGGTGCGCCGGAAGAGGGCGCTGAGGCGGGCCGGCAGCGTGTGGAAGAAGCTCACTCGGGATCTCCGTCGATGGCCGCGGGGTCGAAGGTGAGGAAGGCTTCGATGGTGGAAGACATGCGGCGCCAGTCGCCGGTTCTCCTTTTCCAGCCTGCGGCGGCCGGCCGGGGTGATGGTGTAGAACCTGGCCTTGCGGTTCTTCTCGGAGGCGCCCCAGGCGGAGGAGATCCAGCCTTCCTGTTCCATACGGAGCAGGGCCGGGTAGAGAGTGCCCTGGTTCAGTTGCAGGAGGTCCTTACTGATCTGTTCGATGCGGCGGGCGATCCCATAGCCATGCAGGGGGCCGAGAGCCTGGAGGGTCCGGAGGACGAGGAGAATGAGCGTGCCCTGAAGGACCTCGGATTTTTCGGGCTGCCGGTTTTCCATTTGGTCTCCTACAGGGAAACTGTACGCGAGTTACCTGTAGCTGGTCAACAGGAAAATTCGGCGGTGAGGTCCTGGCTCCCTGGCCGAGAGGCGGTGCCTCAGGGCTGGGCGGCGGTGGTCACTTCGACGGGCACGCGGATGGGGCCGTTGGCTGTGGAGTCCGCCGAGACGAGAACCACTCCGTTGCGCGGCAGCGGCGTGGCCGCGGAGAGCCGCACGCGAATGTCGAACTTGCGGGAATCGGATGTGGGTTCGACGGACAGCCATTCGCGATCCTCGGGGCGCACTTCGACGCGTGGCGCGACGGGGGCGTCCTCGCTCCACACCGTGATGGTTTTCCGGGCATCGAGAGGCGTGCCGGCCTTCGCGGGAAAGACCAGGCGTCCGGGACCGGCGGCCAGGCGAGGCCGTCCAGCGGATTGGGAGAACTCAAAATCGCGGTCACCCAGGCGGAGAGCGACGGCGCGGGCCTGCGGGCTATGGTTCTGGGCGACGTGATAGCGCATCACGTGGGGGGCTCCGGTCGTGCCAGGCGGCAGGATGGAGACGCTTACCCAGGAAAGCGAGTAGTTTGCATCGAATTTGCAGTCTTTGCCCTGCGAAACCAGCGGCAGTTCCGTGGTGCCTCCGTCGGCTGAGGTGTGGAGGCGGGCATCTGGGGCGGAAACCCGGCAGGGTTCCTGGTAGGCGCTGCCCGGCGCGGCGGCGAGAGCGAGTGCCAGCGCTGCCCGGGGGACGAAGCGCCGCACAATTTCCGGCTGAGTTTTCATAGACCAAACAAGAGAACAAAAGCTGTCAATTGACAGGAACGCGGCATGGAATGCCGCCCTTAATTGTATCAATCGCGGCCACTGGGGTTGTTCCAGAGATTATTGAAGAGCGACCGGGCATAGGGCTGCTTGGGCGGATGGGGGCGGCAGCCGGGGGTTCACCGCGGCGGGGCTGTTCGTGCGCAGAATGCGGCTCGGCCGGACCGGTGGAACAGAACCCGCGGCATCGGGTGAGACGCCCGGGGCGACGCCGGATCCGATGAGGAGTACGCCATGAGTCGAGTTCCTGTAATCGTCTTTTGCCTGGCCCTGAGCGCGGCCTGGAGTCTGTGCGGTCAGCCGGCGGCGCCGCCGCCGAGCATCGCGCCGACGCACGCCGACCTTGAGTACGCCCCGGCGGAGCCTGCCTCGAGCAAGGGCCATCAGTTGGATATGTACATTCCATCCGGCGCAACGCGGCCGGTGCCGGTGGTGATCTGGACGGCGGGCTCGGCCTGGATGGCCGATACGGGCAAACGCAGTGGCGGCGCAATGGCGGCGCAGCTCAATCCGGCGGGGTACGCCGTGGCTGGTGTCTCGATCCGGTCGAGTTCGCAGGTGAAATTCCCGGGGCAATTGCACGATATCAAGGCGGCGGTGCGGTGGCTGCGGGCGAATGCCGCAAAGTACAACCTCGACCCGGCCCATATCGGTTATCATCGGCGACGAGTTCCGGAGGCTGGACCTCGTCGATGACCGCGGTGACGGGGGATGCGCCCGAGATGGAGGGATCGGTTGCGGTACTGGCGGTTCGAGACGCGGTGCAGGCGGCGGTGGCGTTCTATCCGCCGACGAACTTCCTGGCCATGGACGCCTGGGCGGTTCGGCCGTGCAACGGGCCGCAGTGTCATGACAGCGAGAACTCGCCGGAATCGAGGCTGGTGGGGTGTGCCATCCAAACGTGCCCGGAGAAGGTGAAGGCCGCGAATCCGCTGACGTACATTACGCTGGCCGATCCGCCGATCCTGATTCTGCACGGCGGTTCGGATCCGCTGGTGCCGCACAACCAGGGCGAGCAGTTCTACATGGCGCTGAACAAGGCTTGCAAGGAGGCGATCTTTCTCAGCCTGCCGAAGGCCGGACATGGGAACTGGAACGGTTTCCTGACCGACGACTCATTGAGGGAAGCGGCGACGATGCGCTCGACGTCGGGCAAGGATTGTTCGGTGGTGAATCCGACGCCGTATCAGCCGACGTGGAGGACGGTGATCGAGTTCCTGGACCGGTATCGAATAGAAGCCGGCCACCCTACGAACAAGGCGCATCGACACACTGCGGCCGGGCGCCCGAGGGCAGCGCGGGCGCTTCCACTCCAGCGCGCGGGAGTGTCCCGGCCGACTTTCCTCTTTCCATGCGCCACGTCGCCCGAGGGGCCGTAACAGTACATCATCCGGCACGGCGACTCGCCGACATTGGTCAACTGGTGGAACACGCCCGGTGGAATGAACACCGCCTGGCCCGCCGTCAATACGGTTCGTTCCTCTCCCCAGGCACATCTCCGCGGTGCCTTCGAGAATGAAGTAGACCTCCTCCTGCTGCTGGTTGTGCCAGGGGACCTGTCCGCCGGCCTGATCGAGCATGACGACGCCAATCGCGAAGTGGGCGGCCTGAATCGGGCTGGCGCCGCCGACCAGATTCTGCGTCAGGCGCCGGGCCGGATAGCGGCGGCCCTGAATCATGGAAAGATCCGCCACGATCATGCCGGCGCTCCAGTGCCGCGTGTCCGAACCATCAGCAGGTTTGTCCCATCCTGAAGCACTTCGCCCGCCGCATTGCGGACCTCCACCTTGAGGGTCAGGATGCCGCGGTCGCCGCGTTTGGTGAGACGCTTATCCGCAACGGTCAGCCGCCCGGTGATGCGGTCTGACGGATAGAGCGGTTTCCGGAAGTTCCATTGCCACGACAGCGAGGCAACCGCGGCAAAGCGCTGCTCCGCCCGGTTCTTCAAGCCGTCCACCAGAATCAGCCCGAGCAAACCGTGCGCCACCCTGCCGGGGAAGCCGAGGGAACGGGCGAATTCGTCGTCCATGTGCAGGTCAAAGAAGTCGCCCGAGAGGCCGGCAAACTGCACGATGTGGCTGTCGGTGACCAGCAAACCGCCGGTGTCGAATGTCAGCCCCACTTCAGCGTCTTCATAGAATAGTAGGTCACTCATGCCGCCACTCCCTTGCCTGTGATCATGTGTGCGCCCTTCTCGGCGATCATTACCGTCGGGGCGAAAGTGTTCGAACTGGTGAGCGACGGCATGATCGACGAATCGATCACGCGCAGAGAGTTGACTCCGCGCACCCGCAGTTTTGGATCGACCACTGAGTCTTCGTCGGCGCCCATCCTGCAGGTGCCCACGGGATGGTAGGACGTTCTGCCGTACTGACGGGCGTATTCCTCGCACTCGGCCTGCGTACGCACCTGCGGACCCGGCAGATGCTCGCAGCGGATGTAGCGCCGGAAGGCGCTCTGCGCCATGATCTCGCGCGATACTTTCAGGCCCTCCACGGAGATCTTGAGGTCGTAGGGATCGGCCAGGTAATTGGGATCGATGGAGGGCGCGGCCGCCGGATCGGCGCTGAGGAGTTTGACGGTGCCACGGCTGCGAGGGCGCAGGAAATAGGAGTTCATCGTGCAGCCCGAGCCTGATGGGACCGGAGCGATGCCGGCTTCCACGCCGGCGCCAACAAGGAAGTGAAATTGCAGGTCGGGCGTCGGCTGCGCGCGGTCGCCGTACCAGAAGGCTCCGCCTTCCACGACATTGGAGGTCACCGGGCCTTTATTGAACAGCTTGTACTCGAGTCCGGCCCAGACCATCCAGTGCCACTGCTTGTAGCGGTCGAGGCTGTGCGGTCCGCTGAGATCGTAGATGATATCGATGTCGTAGTGGTCGTGGAGGTTGCGGCCAACGCCGGGCACGTCCTGCACCACCGGGATGCCGAGCTGTTTCAGTTCATCGGCCGGCCCGATGCCTGACAGCATCAGCAGCTTGGGGGATCCGATTGCGCCGCTGGACACGATCGTTTCCTGCTCCGCGCGGGCGAACTCCAGCCGGCCATTCCGCTGGTACTCCACGCCGACCGCGCTGCCGTTCTCGATTCGGATCCTGGTCGCCAGACAGCCTGTCAGTACGTGAAGGTTCGACCGGTTGCGGGCCTGGCGCAAGTACTCGACTGCGCTGCTGCGCCGGCCATTGCGCTGGCTCACCTGGTAGAGTCCGCAGCCCTCCTGGTGCGCGCCGTTGAAATCGGGGTTGTACGGCATGCCCATCTGCTGGCACGAGAGGACGAAGGCGCGGGCCAGATCCGTCGGATTGATGAGATCGGAAACCCCGAGCGGGCCGCCAGTTCCGTGATACTCGCCGGCCAGGCGGTTGTTGTCCTCGGAACGCCGGTAGTAGGGTAGGATCTCCTGGAACGACCAGCCATCGCAACCGCAGTCCCGGGACCAGTGATCGAAATCCTGAGCCTGGCCTCGCGTGAACACCATGGCGTTGATGGAACTGCCGCCACCCAGAACGCGCCCTTGCGCGTAGGGAATCCGGCGGTTGGCCGCATTCCGCTGAGCGGCCAGGTTGTAGGACCAGATCAGCGGGCCCGACGTCATCTTGTAGAAGCCGACGGGCATGTGAATGTAGGGATCCTTGTCCTCCGGCCCCGCCTCCAGCAGCAGCACACGCGTGCCGGCTGTTTCGCTCAATCTGGCCGCGAGGACGCAGCCGGCGGCCCCTCCGCCCGCGATCACATAATCATAGGCTGACACTGGCTTACTCCTTTACCCAGGGCGCCCGTCCGCCCATCTGGATCTGGACGGCTTTCACCTCGGTGTACTCTTCGATTCCATAGCGGCCCGTCTCGCGGCCCAGCCCGGATTGCTTGAACCCGCCGATGGGCATCTCCGGACCGCCGGTGATGGTGGTGTTCACCCAGACACGGCCGGCTTTCACTTCCCGGGAGGCACGCAGGGCCGTGTCGAGATCGCGAGTCCAGATGGAGGCGGAGAGCCCGTATTCCGTGCCGTTCGCGATGGCAAGCGACTCTTCCACCGTGTCGAAGGCCTGAATGCCGAGAACAGGGCCGAAGATCTCGTCCGTCGCGATGGACATGTCCGGCCGGACGCCGGTGAACACGGTCGGCTCCACGAACAGTCCGGTCCCGGGCACGCGGGCTCCGCCGCAGAGGAGCTTCGCGCCGGCTTCACAGCCTTCGCGGATGTAGCCCAGGATGCGGCCCATCTGCTTCTCGTTCACGATGGCGCCCATCTGGGTTTCCTCTTCCAGTGGATCGCCGACACGCACGCGGCGAGCCAGGTCGACAATGCGCTCGGCCAGCGGCTCGACAATGCTTCGATGGGCCAGCAGGCGGCTGCCGCTGACGCAGCACTGGCCGGAGTTGAAGCAGACACCGAAGAGGACACCGTCGGCCGCGGCATCGAGGTCGGCGTCGGCGAACACAAGCTGCGGGTTCTTCCCGCCCAGTTCGAGTCCCACCTTTTTGATGTTGCGGGCCGAGGCGATCAACGTGGAGCGTCCTACCGCGGTGGACCCGGTGAACGACACCATGTCGACATCCATGTGTTCGGTGATTGCCCTGCCGGCGGGATCGCCGTAGCCGGTCACCACATTCACGACTCCGTCCGGCAGGCCGGCGCGCTGCAGCAATCCTGCCATCATCACGGTGGTGCCGGAAGTGAACTCGCTCGGCTTGAGCACGACGGTGCAGCCCGCGCCCAGGACGAAAGGCAGGCGCTCCGCCAGGATGAAGAAGGGGAAGTTCCACGGGGTAATGATGCCCACCACCCCGATGGGCTCGCGCAGAGCAAGGCCGAACAGCCCGCCGCCGAGACTGTTGAAACTGTCGCCGTGGATCGTGCGTGCCGCGCCCGCGGCGTACTCCCAGATGCCGGCCGCGCCCATGACCTCACCGCGGGATTGGGCGATGGGCTTGCCGCTTTCGAGGGTCTCCACGAGGGCCAGTTCCTCGCAGTTCTCGCGGATCAACGCCGCTGCCCGCAGCAGTACGGCGGCTCGTCCCTCGCCACCCAGGCGCGGCCAGTCTCCGTGGTCAAAGGCGTGCCGCGCCGCTGATACTGCCTCGTTGACATCCTGGACGGTTCCGTCGCGGTAGGTGCTTACGGGCACACCGTGCGCCGGGCTGTAGCGGGTGATTTCGGCGGCGGAAACGCCGGCGACGCTGCGGCCGTGGATGAAGTGGTCGAATCCACGGGGCTTCTGCGAGAGCTTGTACTGCACGGCCTGCTCCTTATTCGCGATCGGAAGGTCGACACGATATTAAACCAACCAGATAGTTAATTCAAGCACCGGCATTCCTGATACACTGGCCGTGAGATGACGCCAGCCGCAACCAAGCGAGCCAAAGCAAAGCCCAGGACCCGCAATCCGGAAGCAACCAGACTGAGGGTTCTCCAGGCAGCCAAGGTGGAGTTCGCAAAGCTCGGATTGTCGGGCGCGCGCGTGGATGCGATCGCAAAACGATCCAAAGCCAACAAGCAGATGATCTACCACTACTTCGGGAGCAAGCAGGCCCTTTACCTGTGTGTTCTCGAGGAAGCCTACCGCGACATCCGGGCGGCCGAGGCAGAGCTTGAGCTGGATCACCTCGATCCGGTGGAGGCGCTCAAACGGCTGGTGACCTTCACCTGGGACTACTACCTGGCGAATCCTGAATTCCTCGCCCTGGTGAACACCGAGAACCTCCACCAGGCCGCCCACTTAAAGCGGTCCAAGGTGATTCCTGAGATCCACAAACCCTTCCGGGCGCGGCTGGCCGGAATTCTCGAACGCGGCGCGCAGGCAGGGGTGTTCCGGCCGGACGTCGACGCCGATCAACTGAATCTCACGATCGCCGCCATCGGTTACTACTACCTCACCAACCGCCACACCAATTCGATCATCTACAGGGCTGACCTGGCTGCGCCCAAGGCGCTGCAGAAGCGGCTTAAGTTCAACCTGGATTCCGTGCTGCGAATTGTGCAGAGCCAGCCGGAATCGCCAGTGGAGAGAACAAAATGACGGGGATGGTTTCCGACCGCCCGGCCGCCATCGTCACGGGAGCGGCGCGGGGTATTGGCAGGGCCTGTGCCACAGCCCTGGCGCGGGACGGGTTCAACGTGCTGCTGAACGACAGGGACGGCGTGGAAGAGCGTGCCGCACTCGAGCAATTGCGCGGAGAGCTCATGGCGGCCGGTGCCGAGGCCGCGGCCTTCCCCGCCGACGTCTCTGACTTGGAGCAGCACCAGAAGATGATCCGCTGCGCCGTGGAGCGCTGGGGCCGGTTGGATTGCCTGGTGAATAACGCCGGCGTGGGCGTGCTGCAACGCGGCGATCTGCTGGATGTCACGCCGGAGAGTTTCGACCGCTGCATCCGGGTGAATACGAAAGCGGTGTTCTTCCTGAGCCAGGCGGTGGCAAAGCACATGGTGGCTCAAGGCGGCATCCGGGGCCAGCACCGGAGCATCATCAACATCACTTCGAGCAATGCAGTCTCGGTCTCGACAAGCCGGAGTGAGTATTGCGTTTCGAAGTGCGCCTCCAGCATGACCACCCGGCTCTTCGGCGTGCGGCTGGCGGAGGCGGGTATCGGCGTCTACGAGATCCGGCCAGGCATCATCGAGACCGGGATGACCCTCCCGGTGAAGGGTCATTACGACAAGTTGATCGGGGAAGGTCTGGTGCCTGCGCGCCGCTGGGGGTTCCCTGATGACGTGGCATCCACCGTCTCCGCCATGGCGGCCGGCCACCTGCGCTACACGGTCGGGCAGGCCGTCGCCGTGGACGGCGGTTTGACGATTCCCCACTATTAGGAGCATCCGCATGGAGACCACGCAGTCGAGCGAGCCCGCAATTCTCTACACGCGCATCGAGCGCGACGGAATGACGTGGGCGGAGATTGTGCTCAACCGTCCGGACAAGGGCAATGCCCTCACCCTGCCGATGATTGAGCGGCTGGCGGAACTGGCGGAAGAGGTCGGGCGGGACCGCAGTGTTCGCGCGCTGGTCCTCCGCGGCCGCGGCCGGTTCTTCTGCACGGGCGGCGATATCGCGGCCTGGGGCGCATTCTCGCCACCCAGATGGCCCGCGATTGGATACTGCCGGGCATCCAGGCATTCGAACGCCTGGCGGCGCTGCCTTTTCCAGTGATCGCCGCTCTATCTGGACACGCCCTGGGCGGGGGGCTGGAACTGGCTCTGGCCGCCGACCTCCGGATTGCCGTGGAAGGGGCAAAGCTTGGCGCGCCCGAGGTCACCATCGGCATGATCTCGGGCTGGATGGGCGTGCGGAAGCTCGCCGAGGTGGTGGGCGTAGCGCGCGCCAGGCACCTGACCCTGTTGGGTGCCCCGATCACCGCGGCGCAGGCGTTGGAGTGGGGATTGGTCAATGCCCTGGCGACGGATGCGGACGATCTGGAGCGGCAGCTTACAGCGTGGCTCGCCAGGATCTGCGCAAACGGCCCCGCGGCGATGGAACTGACCAAAGGGATCCTTGCCTCGATGCACGCCGACCTGCGCCAGCAGCACGCCAGCGCCGCGGCCGAAGCCGCCTCCACGGACGACTGCAAGGAAGGCGTCCGGGCATTTATCGAGAAGAGAAAAGCAGTTTTCGGGAACCGCTGAAGGACGGGTTCTATGCAGAGCAAGGGGTTCATGACGGCGGCCGAGGCCGCGAATCTGATCAAGGACGGGGACACGGTTGCCATCAGCGGCAACGGCGCGGGCATGATTTCCGCCGAGGCTGTCTTCGCCGCGCTGGAGAAGCGCTTTCTCGAAACCGGACACCCCCGCGGCCTCACCCTCGTGCACTCGCTGGGCCTGGGCGACCGGGCCGAACAGGGCACCAGCCGGTTTGCGCACGAAGGGATGCTGCGCCGGGTGATCGCCTCGCACTTCACGTGGTCACCGAAAATCCAACAGCTTATCCGTGAGGAGAAGATCGAAGCCTACTGCTTCCCGGGCGGCGTCATTCAGCAGCTGTTGCGTGAGATCGGCGCAGGCCGGCCCGGACTGTTTACGCACTGCGGACTGGAGACCTTCGCGGACCCCAGGCATGTCGGCGGGCGCTGCAATGCCCGAAGCACGGAAGAGATGGTGGAACTGCTGACTATCGATGGGAAGGAAGTGCTTCGCTACAAGCCGTTCCCTGTGAACGTGGCGCTCATCCGTGCTACCTACGCCGATCAGAGGGGCAACCTCAGCCCGGAGGAGGAAGCTGTCGACCTCGACATCCACTCCATCGCGCTCGCCGCGCATAACTCGGGAGGCGTGGTGATCGGACAGGTCCGGGAGGTCGTTGAAGCAGGCGGGCTCCACCCCAGAAGCGTGCGTGTGCCGGGCATCATGGTCAATGCCGTCGTGGTGGATCCGGCCCAGGAACAGTTTTACGGGCTGCCCTACGACCCGTCTGTCAGCGGCGCGAGCCGGGCCCCGTTGGGCGAGTTCGCAGCGGAGCTGCCTTCGAAGCTGGAACGCCGCATCGTCGCCCGGCGGGCCGCACTGGAACTGCGCACCGGCTGTTCACTCAATTTCGGCTTCGGGATGCCGGGCGGGATCTTCGGAGTGATCGCCGAGCAGAACATCGCCGGCGATCTCTGGATGAGTGTGGAGCAGGGGACGCACAACGGCCGGATGCTGGATGAGCGCCTGTTCGGGGCGGCCCGCAATACGGATGCGATCATCCCCTCGGTCGAGCAGTTCGACTACTACAGCGGCGGCGGCATCGACATCACCTTTCTCGGCATGGGGGAAGTGGATGCGGATGGCAACGTGAACGTGTCCCATTTGGGCGGCAACCTGGTGGGTCCGGGCGGGTTCATCGAGATCGCACAGAATGCCAAGAAAGTGGTGTTCTGCGGCAGCTTCGACGCCCAGGGGACGCGGCTGAAATGGGGTGATGGGCGGCTGACGGTGGAACAGCCGGGCAGAGTGCACAAGTTCGTCAAGCGGGTGGAAAGGGTCACGTTCTCGGCGGCCTATGCCCGCAGAATCGGGCAGGAGGTCCTGTACATCACGGAACGGGCCGTCTTCCGGCTGTCCGAGAAGGGGTTATCTTTGATCGAGACCGCACCTGGAATCGATATCGAGCGCGACGTCATCGCCCACATGGACTTTCCTCCGGAGGTTGGCGTCGTGCAGACAACCCCCATGGAAGTCTTTCATTGAGAAGAGTTGGGGGCCTGGACGCAATCATGAAGCATGGCGTACGCGGGATTAGCCCCTGCCCAGCGCCGGCACATTTCCCGGAGACCGCCTTTCGCCTGCGATGTCTTCCGCAGAGGGGTGTTCGGGCCTCGGTTTCTGAATGGAATGACGGGTGTACCGGACTGTTGTTTGGTGAGAGGAACTGAATTCGAATGAATCAGTTGGTTGCGGGGGTAGGATTTGAACCTACGACCTTTGGGTTATGAGCCCAACGAGCTACCAGGCTGCTCCACCCCGCAACATGATGGTATCGCAGCAGGTGGCTAACGTCAATTTTTGGAGCGCTTTTTTCGCCGGTCTGGACGCAGGATGACGCAAGGAGCCGGGCAGGACCAGGGCGGACCGGCCGGGCCGGCCCGCCTATCCGCACTCAGGCTTTCACTTCGAAGACTTTCTCGGCGTATTCGCGGCTGCTCTTCAGGTTCACTTCCAGGCTTTTGGTCATCTGGGTCTCTTTGTCGTAGGCCAACTCGACCACCAGATAACCCTTGAAGGAGCCCTGTTTGAGGAATGCGGCCACGGCGGAGTAATCCACCTCGCCCTCGCCGAGGGCTTCGGTCCAACACCCTTCTGGGAGTTGCGGAGATGCAGGGCGGCCAGGCGCGGGCCGGCCTCCTTGAGCAGGGTCATGGGATCCTGACCGCCACGCAGCACCCAATGCACGTCCAGGCAGACCTCCACCAGTTTCGGATCGGTGTTCTTCAGCATGTGGCGCCATTCACGGGCGTCCTGGGCCATCTCCGCGTCGTGCTGGTGGAGCATCAGCCGGACCCCGGTCTTCTTCAGATCCTTGGCCAGTTTGTTCAGGCTTTCGGCCTGGAGCGTCAGTTCGGCGTCGGTCTTGGGCTCCTTGTTGGGTTTGGGGTTCGCATTGAAGTTGATGAGGTCGAGCGGACCGGCCGCCTTGACGCGTTTCGCCAGCGCCACGGTGTCCTGGATCGTCTGCTTGGCGCCTTCGGCGGTATGCATGATGCCGCCGTTGTAGACCACAGGACACTTCATCCGGCCCAACATCAGGGATTGCGCCGTATTGGAGACGACGTCGGGCGTGAAGAACTGGCTCACCAGTTCCACGGTGCGGAAGCCTGCTTCCTTGAGCGTTTCAATTACCTCGGAGAAGTGGTCGTCAATCTTCTGGCCGTGCAAGGCATAGACCTGGCTGAAGATATAAGCCTGGGCGGCCAGGATTGGCTCGTAGCCGGAGGCACCGGCAGCCAAGGGGGCGCAGGATAGGGTGGCGAGGAATTCGCGGCGTCGCATCATTGTTGAAACCTCCAATGTGGGCGGTGGGCGGAAGGAGTCTGTTGCAACTCATTGGGCACGCTATCATCACCAGCCCGCCGGTGGCAAGGCCAAAGAAATGAAAGAATCCGGCAACGCGAATTGATTCATAATACGTCTCAGATTGCGGTGTTTTCGGTTATGCCCAACAAGCCGGCTCTTTGCTTCTTCATTTTCATTTGCGCCGCCTTGGCGCAACAAACGCAGGAACCCACACAACAGAATCAGAGGCCAGCCAGTGTCGAAGGCGTCGTGGTGAACGATCTGACGAAGGAACCGCTGCGGCGGGTGGAGGTCTCGATCATCATGGCGCGGCCAGGCACGCAGATGAGCCCCGGGCAGGGGCATGCCACCGTCACCGATGCGGAAGGAAAGTTCCGGGTGCAGGACCTGGAGGCTGGCCGTTACCTCGTCAGCATTCGCCGGCAGGGGTTTGTGCCAACCCGCGGTTCCTCCAGTGGGTCCGCCGCCAACATCCAGGTGACGGCGGGGCAGGAACTGAAAGGTCTGCGGTACTCGCTGGTGCCACAGGCGGTCATCGCCGGCAAGGTGCTGGACGATGAGGGGGAACCGGCGCAGGGCGTTCAGGTGATGGCGTTGACCCAGCGTAGAGGGCGGGGGAAGACGATATGGATGCCGACCGGCCAGTCCGGCGAGACGAATGACAAAGGCGAATACAGGCTGGCTAATATCCAGACGGGCACGTACATCGTCATGGCGCAGATTTCGCGGCAGGTGGCCCAGGAATCCGGCACCGCTCAAAAGCCCGCCACCAACGTCGTGAGCACGTTCTACCCGGGTGTCACCGAGTCGGGTCAGGCTACCGTGGTGGAGGCAACCGCCGGAACGGAACTGACGGGACTGGACATTTCCTTAAAGCGGGTGCCGGTCTTCCGGGTGCGTGGCAAAGTTCTGACTCCCGAGGGCCAGCCGGCGAAGAACTTCAACGCCTCGGTGGGTTCCAAGGATGGCGGATTCTTCGGCGCGACTGGGCACATGACACAGATCCGCGACGATGGCGGGTTCGAGATAACAGGTGTCCCGAATGGGAACTGGCTTGTAATGGTCACCAGCGGCCGCGGAGGCGGAGGCGGGGGTGGGGGCGTCGCTCCGCCTGGACAACAACAAAGAGCTACCGTGCCAATCGACGTCAGCAACCAGGATGTTGAGGGTTTGGAATTACGGTTCTCTCCGCCCTTTTCTCTACAGGGCAGTGTGGTGATCGAAGCAACGACGGAACAGCAGAAGCCGGATCTGTCCACCTTCTCAGTTTCCTTGGCGCCCGGCGCCAATACGATCATGATGGGCGGGCGGGGCGCGCGCGTCCAGCCGGACGGGACGTTCACCGTACCCGTGAATTCGGCAGGCAGCTACTACATTACTGCCTTCAGCGGATCAGCAGCCGGGCTCTACCTTGCGTCCATCAAGGTGGGCAACGAGGACTACCTGTACAAGGAGATGAATCTGGGCGGCTCCGCAGCGGGGCCGATAAAGGTCGTCTTTCGCGGGGACGGAGGCAAGATCACGGGAACCGTCGACTTGCCGGAGGAAAAGAAGGGCCAGGGCAGCGGCATGGCGGTACTCATTCCCGCCGATGCCGAATTGAGGAACGCCACCATGGGCCGGAGCGTGCGGCAGGTGGACCAGAACGGCGCGTTCCAGTTCGACTCGGTCCGGCCGGGTGAGTACTATGTGGTGGCCACAACCGGCTCCGATTACGGCGTGGTGCAGGATATCGACCAGTCGAAGGACTTCGAAAGTAAGGCGACCAAGGTGAAAGTAGCGGCGGGTGGCAGCACCAGCATCCAGGTGAAGCCGTTCGAACCAGCGGAAAAGTAAGTGTCTCCCGCAATGAGAACGGCACGGTTGGCGGCGCTGATCCTGGGCAGCCTGGGGCTGTGGGCACAGGGGCCCGGTGGTGAGCCGCAATGCACGGTGGAAGGGACCGTGGTCGACGCGCGCACGCAGGCCGGCATCCCTGGCGCCCAGGTCGGCGCGATGATGGTCCAGGATGGGGCGGCCGCGGCGCGCTCCACTGGTCTCGGCGGGTTTACGGACAACAACGGGAAGTTCCGTCTGACGAAGCTGAAACCCGGATCCTACCGGATCTTCGCCGAGAAAGCCGATTTCACACCGGTGCGCCGGGGCCCCCTGCTACTGCCTGTCCTGGAAGAGGGCCGGGAGTTGAAGGGGATCCGGGTGGAATTGCAGCCGCTGGCGACCGTGAGCGGCCGCGTGGTGGACGAGTACGGCGAGCCGGTCTCCGGAGCGACCGTGCAGCTGACGCCGCGCGCCGGGACATCCCGCCGGCCCTCCATCGTACCCATCGGCGGTACGGCCAGCACCGACGATCGCGGCGTCTTCCTGATCCATCGCGCCCTGCCCGGACAATACCTGCTGGCCGCCAGCCACATGGAATCCCGCAGCGTGATCTACCCGATCCGTGGCGGAGGCGTGACCGGCTATGTGACGACGTACCTGCCTGGCGTTTCTGATCCGGCACAGGCGCAACCGGTGGCGGTGACGCCCGGCTCGGAGCAGACCGGCCTGGAGATCCAGTTGCGGCGGGAGCCGGTCTACCGCGTGCGAGGGGTGGTGCTGGATGAGAGCGGAGCGCGCGTGCCGCGTTTCATGGTCAACGTGCGGACGGATACCGGCCTGGTGCCGCTGCCAAGCCGGCCGTTCCTGAATGGCCAGTTCGAGCTCGAGGGGCTGCGTCCGGGCCAGTATTCCCTGCTGGCGCGGGCAATGGCCGTGGGCGACAACGGGCCTAGCGCGCGCCTCGCATTCACGGTCGGACCGGGGGATATCGACAATCTGCAGGTCCGGCTGGGCGCCGGAGTGCGGTTGCAGGGCAGCGCTGTCCTGGAGGGCGCCGGCGAGACGAAAGCCGACTGGTCGAGAGTGGTGATCGCGTCGATGTTTCTCGATCCGCTGGGCGCCGGCGACGCTCCGCGAGCGAAGCCCGAAGCGGACGGCTCGTTTGTGCTCGAGCTGGCGGCCACCGGGTCGTTGTGGTTCAAAGTCATTGGCCGGCCCGCCCCGGGCGCCTACCTGGCGGAGATCCGCAGCGGGCCGGAGAATCTGCTGGGCCGCTCGATGGACCTGTCGGCGGGCGTGCCGGGTCCGCTGCGTTTCGTCTTCCGTACCGGCAGCGCCCGGCTCAGCGGCCAGGTGGAAGATGTGAGCGGACGAGCCGCAGGCGCCGGTGCCAGCGTAATGGCGTTCGAAGCCGATCCCACTCGTCGAAACTTCAGTGCCGCATACAGCACGACCGTGCGGGCCGACGGTACCTTCGATCTCACGGAGCTGCCGCCTTCCGAGTATCTGGTCTACGCTACGACGGAAGAGGAGACAAACTATGACGGCCAGGGGGAGCCGCCGGAGGATCTTGAGAATCGCGCCGCGCGGGTCCGCCTGACATCGGGCGGGACCCAGTCGATCCGGCTGAAGCTGCCGGAGGACAAGTCGAAGTGAGGGCTCTGCTGCTGACATTGGCGCTGTGCGGCTGGGCGCACGCACAGTACGGGCCGTGCACCGTTTCGGGGGTGGTGGTTCTGGAAGGCTCGGGCGAGGCTGTGCCGAGGGCGCGCATCCTGTTCACCAAGGCGCCCGGAGGGATCACTCTCGGCTACTTCAGCGATGAACAGGGCCGCTTCGAGGCGTTCGGCCTGGAGTCCACCAGATACGCGGTAAGCGTGCAGAAGACGGGGTTCGTGGAGGCTCCGCGGGATGATGCGGGGGACGCCGGCAGCATCGTGAACCTGATGAGCCGGTGTGACGTTTCCGGCCTGCAGTATGTCCTGGCGCCGGCAGCGGTGATCTCGGGCCGGATTCTGGATCGAAACGGGCAGTCGCCAGGTATCTCCACGGTGGACGCGCTGCGCCGCGCCTGGGTGAATGGACGCTGGCAGTTTCGCAAGGTGACGAGTACGCTCTCCGACGGGCAGGGCCGCTACCGGATCGCCCGGCTGCCTCTGGGCACGTATGTGTTGCGGGTGCATCCGTCGGCTCCGGTGACGGTGCGTTACGGAGATGGCAACGGGCTTGCGCAGGTGTCGGCGCCGGCCTATTACCCGGGCGTGTACGAGTCCTCGAGGGCGCAATTGATTTACGTACGGGCGCCGGGCGAGATGGGCGGCTTCGATTTCGGCCCGCTGATGACACAGTTGCAGCGCGTGGAAGGACGGGTTGCGCCCCGCGAAGGCCAGGTGGAGCCTCTGCTCTGCCGGGTGACGCTGCGCCCGTCGGATCCTTCGGATGCGCGCGAATACCATTCGGTCTGCCAGCCGGAGGGCGGCAGTTTTTCGTTCACTGAGATTCCGCCCGGCACTTACCGGGCGACCGCCTACGCGGCCGACGCGGAGAACTTCAGCAGCGCGGTCAGGGACGTGGAGGTGCAGGGCGCCGATGTCACCGGGCTGACACTGACTCTCGAGGCGCCGGCCGTCGTGAAGGGCCGTGCCACATTGGCCGGGGGATCGGTTCCTTCCAATGGCGTCTGGTTGAAGTTGAAGCCCATCAGCGCGGCGACGTCGATCGACGATGCCAGCCCGGTGAACACCAACGGGCAACTGGAGTTCAGCATGGTGCTGCACGACCGCTACCGGCTGACGGCCGGCAGCACGCAGCCGAATCTCTACCTGCAATCGATCCAGGCCGATGGCAAGCCGGTGGAAGGGACGCTATTGGACTGGACGGCGCACCCGCCGGATCGCCTGGAGGTGGTGCTGGGCCAGGATGGCGGCAGCGTGGAAGGCACCGTGCGCGGTGGATTGAACCGGGCGGTCCGGGGCTACTATGTGGTGCTGGTGCCCTCCGACCTGTCCAAACTGGCGGGATCGGAGCTGCTCACTCAGCCGACTCAGGCCAACGGCACGTTCCAGATCACCAATGTTCCGCCGGGCGACTACTATGTCTACTCCTTCGCCTTCCTGACCCGCGACCGCCTGAGCGATCCCACCATGTTGTCGGACCCGCTGTGGGTGCCGGGCTACCGAGGGCAGCCGGCCACGGTGCAGGTCACGCCGCGCGGGGCGACGAAGATCGAGCTTCAGCCGCAGCCACTCCCTTGACATGGCCACCCGGCGCGAGCGGGCGTATGCTGAAGGCGGAATGAGACTCTGGCCGCGTTATCCCGTCGCTCTCCCACTTTGCCTGGCGACCGCCGTGGAAGCTCCGGACTGGACCGCATTGCGCGAAAACATGGTGAAAACGCAGATTGAACGGCGCGACGTGCGCAGCCCGGCTGTGCTCAAGGCAATGCGTGCCACGCCGCGTCATCTGTTCCTGCCTGAGAATGTGCGCAATTCGGCCTATGAGGACCGGCCGTTGCCTATCGGTCATGGACAGACGATCTCTCAGCCCTATATCGTGGCCTCGATGTCCGATCTGATGGACATCCAACCGGAGCATAAGGTGTTGGAGATCGGCACCGGCAGCGGCTACCAGGCCGCCATCCTGTCGCAACTGGCGAAGCAGGTATTCAGCATCGAGATTGTCGACGCCCTGGCCAGGCAGAGCGCCCGGATCCTGCGCGAACTGGGCTACCACAATGTGACGGTACGCCGTGGAGACGGTTATCGCGGATGGCCGGAGGAAGCCCCATTTGACCGCATCATCCTCACCGCCGCGCCGCCGGAGATGGTTCCGGCCCTGGTGAATCAACTGCGCAACGGCGGGAGGCTGATCGCGCCCATCGGCGTCGACAGTCAGGTACTGGTGATCGTCGAGAAAGACGCGCAGGGCCGCACGCAGCAGCGCACCCGCTATGGGGTCGCCTTCGTCCCGATGGTGCCGGGGCCGAAGTAATCAGTCGAGGTCGCGCTGCACGTTGACGCGCATGTAGAACAGGCGGAAGCCGCAGCGCTCGTAATTGCGATGGGACGCCGTACCCGGCACGACACAGGCCATGGCATAGTCACAGCCTGCCCGCGCGGCCAGCGCCACGCGATGGCGGATGAGGGCCGTCTGCAACCCCTGACCTCGGGCGCCGGTCAGTGTGGCGTCCCCGAAAAGCATGGCCATGCGGTCGTGCATCGCCATGGCCGCCGCCCCTTGGGGTTCCCCCGAGATCTCGCCGAAGAAGCTGTCGCCGACGGAGGTCATGTTCATCAGGACCTCGACAGCGTTATCCGGCATGTCGACCACCCCGCCGAACCCGCGCATGACCAGGCGGCACCATTCCGCGTAGCGATCGTCGCCCGTCCGCGTAATGCTGAGCGGAGGCGAGGGCATGAAGTCACCATCCTCTGCCTGGACAGGCCGCAGCATGAGGTTGTTGAACTCGATGACGCGATAACCGCGGCCCATCACCTGCTCCACCACCGTCGCGTCCGCCAGAGGACAGAGATCGATCAGCGATGCGCTGCCCCGGCTGCGGAAGAACTCTTCCATGCGATCGAACTCTTCCGTGGACACGGGACCGGACATCCCGATGCCGAGCGCGTGGGTCATCGGGGATCCTACCCCCGCGAAGACGGCGCATCCGCCCGCCGCAGGCACGGCTTCCAGAGACCCGGGACGCGCGTGCCCCACCAACGCAAAGCCATTGGCGGCTTCCGCGGCCTCGGTGCGCCGGGCCAGAGCCAGATCGGCCGTGGAAAAAGGGGACTGCACCGCCTTAGTATAATCGGTTGATTCTGGAACCATCGGTACCGAAACTGGAGCAACGGCTGGGCCTGTGGGACGTGGTCTCGCTGGTGGTCAGCGCGGTCATCGGTTCCGCCATCTTCCTCATCCCGGCCACCCTGCTACGCCCCAATCCTTCCCCCATGGCCGCCATGCTGGCAATGGTCTTCGCCGGCCTTTTGTCGTGGTTCGGAGCACTGGCGTACTCGGAAATGGGCGCGATGTTTCCCGATACCGGCGGAGAGTACGTCTACCTGCGGGAATCGTGGGGCGGGCTGTCGGCGTTTCTGCTGGGCTGGTCGTTCTTTGCCGTGATCCAGGGCGGAGGGCTGGCCGCGCTGGCGGTTGGCTTCTCGACGCTGCTGGGCGGTATTGTGCAAATGACCCCGTGGACCGCCAAACTGGTGGCGGTGAGCCTGCTGATGGGTCTCACCGGCGTGAATATTCTGGGTGTCCGGCAGGGCGCCTGGTTTGGCCATGTGATGAACGTCATCAAGCTCTCCGGCCTGCTGTGGATGATCGTCACCATCGCTTCCAGGCCGCCGGCAGCCGCTCTGGACTGGTCGTGGCCCAAGGAGTGGACCCTGCTGCAGTTCAGCGCGGCGCTGGTGCCCGCGTTATGGGCCTATGAGGGCTGGAACATGGCGCCGTGTGTCGCGGGTGAAATGGTGGATGCGCGCCGGACGCTGCCTCGCGCTCTGGGCCTCGGCCTGGGCATCGTGATCATGGTCTACTGCGTCTCGCTGTGGGTGACCATGCGGGCTCTCCCGGTGAACCGGATCCTGGCCACCACCGCGGCCGGAACCAGCGCGGTGCAGACGGTGCTCGGCGGTGGGGCGGCGCTGTGGGTGACGCTCACCATCCTGTTCGCCCTCGTCGGCTGCACGAACTCCTGCATCCTGGGCGCAGCCCGCGTCTATTACGCACAGGCCCGCGACGGGCTGTTCTTTGAGCCGTTCGGGCGGGTGCACGGACGGTTCCACACCGGCGTTTTCGCTGATCGCGCATGGAGTCTGGTCCTCGCTACTTGTGTTCACCGGGACCTATGAGGCACTCATCTCCTATTGCACCTTCGGCGCCTGGATCTTCTACGCGCTGGTGGTGGCCGGGGTCATGCTGCTGCGGCGGAGAAGCCCGAACGCCGAGCGGCCCTACCGGGTATGGGGCTACCCCTGGACGCCCGTGCTCTTCATCACTGTCGCGGTGGCCTTCATCCTGAGCTGCTTCATTACGACGCCCGGCAGCTCACTGGCCGGGCTGGCGCTGATCCTCTCCGGCATTCCTCTCTATCTCTACTGGCGGCGGCGCGTTACTCGCGCCCGGGCATGACCATGCGCAGATAGCGGCTCGGCATCTGCTGCCGGCCCCAGCCGCCAATGACCGGATAGCTGAAGTACAGGCGCCGCTTGGCCCGGCTGACGGCGACGTAAAACAACCGGTGCTCTTCGTCCTCCAGCCCTTCCTTGACGCTACGGCGATTGGGAAACTCGCCATCGGCCGCGCCGGCGATGAAGACGGTGTCGAATTCCAGTCCTTTGGCCTGATGCACGGTGAGCAGCAGCACCTTGTCCTCGTCCATCGCCTGGCCGTCGATCTCCTTGCCCAGCGAGGCCACGCTGAGCACGTGAATCAAGGCATCCATGGGCTGCATCGACGGGTCGTCGAAGCGCTGGAATAGAGTCAGCAGCTCATCGAGATGTTCGCGCCGCGGGGCATCGGCCGGATCCCGCTCATAGTGCTTGATGAGGCCGGACTCGTGCAGGATCCGCTCCAGCAATTCAAAGGGCCGTTCCACCAGCATGGCCGCCCGCCACTGCTCCAGCCGCGCGGCCAGCGGCTTGAACTTTCCACCATACTGCTTGACGGCGTTCACGCGCGCCAGGGCGCCTTCTTCCAGCCGCGGCAGCAGCACCTGCAGCAACTCGACCGTGGCCGCCACGTCCGCATCGGCCCGGTGAGTGGGAATGCTCTTCAGCCCCAGCCGGCTGCAGATCTCGCCGAGTTTGTAGCGCGGCAGACGATAGAACCGGCGCGTCAGGTCGAGCGTGTCGAAAACATGCCGGCTGTCCCAGGCGGGCAGGCCAAGCCGCGCGCAGACGCTGCGCACCATGGGCACATCGAACAAGGCCACGTTGTGGCCGGTCAGCACGCAGCCTTCGCAGAACGCCTCAAACTCGCGCAGCACATGAGCCGGATCGCGCCCCTCGCGCGCCAGAAACTCATCGCTCAAATGATGGATCGGTTCCGAGTCGCCCACCGGCCGCGAAGGCTTGAGATAGGCGTGGAACTGCGCCAGTACGGTCGAGCCGTCGCATCGGGCCGCGGCGATCTCCACAATCTCGTCGTCGCCGATCGAGAGGCCCGTGGTCTCGATATCGAACACCACCACGCGACCGGCCCGGGCCGCCTCCATCAATGGTTGAAACGGATCCCCGGTATCAAAGGTCGAGGGTGTCAACAGATCGGCCGGCTTCAATCCGGCCTGCCGCGGCTCGCCGGCCAGCGCTTCGATAGTCGCCTCGCCGATGCCTTTCGGCGGCGTCTTGAGGAAGCGCATCAGGCTGTTCGCGTCGTGCGGGTTCAACAGCAGCCGCAGATGCGCCAGGGCCTCCTTGATCTCGGCCCGCTGGAAGAACTTGAACTGATCCACCTGCAGGTGCGGCAGCCCGAGCGCCGTGAAGTTGCGCGACATTTCACGCGACGTGAAGTTGCTGCGGGTCAGCACCGCAATCTCGCCCAGCTTGACGCCGTGCTGCTCCACCAGCGTCTCCACCTGGTCGCGAATCCAACGAGCCTCGTCGCGGGTGTCATCGGCTTCGTACACCCGCAGCGGTTCGCCTTCCTCCGCCTGCTGGGGCACGATGCTCTTGGTGAGGGCACCGGGGCAGGCGCGAATCAGCCGTTCGCAGGCCTCCAGGATGCGGCGGGTGGAGCGGTAGTTCCGCGTGAGCCGGATCTCGCGGACCGGCTCAAACACCGACTTGTATTCGGCCAGAATCTCCAACGGAACGGAGCCGCGCCACTGATAGATGGTCTGGTCGATGTCGCCGAACAGCGAGAGCCGGCGATGGCGTGCCGCGAGCAGCGACAGCGGACGATACTCGCTGCGGTTGGTGTCCTGGATTTCGTCCACCTGAATCCAGGAGAACTTCGACTGCCACCGCTCCAGCGCCTCGGGATTCTCCTTGAACAGGCGGTTGACTCCGGCAATCAGGTCGGCGAAGTCGACAGCATGGCATTCCCGCAGGGCATGAACATATTCCGCCAGCAGCGGTTTGAACATGAGCCCGCCGCGATACTGCAGAAACGACGCCCGGCTGTCGCGCAGGCAGGCGTCGAACACCTGCTGCGGCGTGCGCGGAACGGCATCGTCGAATTCGCTGAGGCGCGCGCGGGCCGCCGCGTCGAACAGCAGAAACTCGAAGGAATCCCGCTCCTCATCCGGCGGCTTGATGTGGGCCCGGCGGGCCACCTCGCCCAGGATTGAGCGGCAATCCTCTTCGTCATAGATGAGGAAATCGCGGTCCCACCCGACCGCCGGCGCCTCCACCCGCAGGATCTGGGCGCACAGGCCATGAAAGGTTTTGGCGGTGACTTCTCCGCCCCGCCGGCCCAGATGCCGCGCCAGCCGGTCTTTCACCTCGCGGGCGGCTTTGTTCGTGAACGAGAGGCAGAGGATGGACGACGGCGCGACGCCCTGTTCCACGGCGTGAGCCGCTCGCAAGGCGAGCACATTGGTTTTGCCCGTACCGACGGGGGCCATGACGAGTAGAGCCTGATTCCAGGCCTCCACTGCTTCGCGCTGCTCGGGATTCAGCGTTTCCCAGGGAATCATTTGAACCGCGGGAGATGGCGGGAACCAGTCGGAGTCGAACCGACCAACGATCCAGAGAACCGTTCAGCGGTTTTGAAGACCGTGCCTACCACCGGGCAAGATTGGCTCCCACTGCATCTTAGCAAGCCGGCGCACCCCCGCTGTTTCGGGCAGCGGGAGCGGCGCGGCGGAAGACTACTCGGCCAGCGGACCGGCGGCGGCGATATCCTCGCCGACGGAGCCGAACTTCGCCGCGAAGTTCTTGCGGAAGCGCGAGGCGAGATCCCTGGCGGCGGCATCGTAGGCGGCCTTGTCGGCCCACATGCCGCGCGCGTCCAGCACCTCGGTCGGCACGCCCGGACAGAACTCCGGCACCTGCACCTGGAACACCGAGTGCGGCTTCACGGGCACATCGCTGAGTTCGCCTTCGATGGCGGCATTCACCATGGCTCGCGTGTGGGCCAGCTTCATCCGGTGGCCGATGCCGGCCGGTCCAGCCACCCAGCCTGTGTTCACCAGCCAGACCCTGGCCTTGTGCCGCTCCAGCTTCTCGCCCAGCATGCGCGCGTATTCCAGCGGACTGCGCGGCAGGAAGGGTTCACCGAAGCAGGAGCTGAATGTCGCCTGGGGCTCCTTGCCCAGACCCCGTTCCGTTCCGGCCAGACGGGCGGTGTAGCCGCTGAGGAAGTGGTACATCGCCTGCTGCGGAGTCAGCTTCGAAATCGGCGGCAGCACGCCAAACGCATCGGCGGTGAGGAAAACCACGTCCGACGGGTGGCCGCCCAGGCCCGGCACCAGCGCGTTGCTGATGTACTGCGCGCGGTATGCGGCTCGCGTGTTCTCGGTATACTCTTCAGAGTCGTAGTTTAGGATCCGAGTCTCCGGATCAATTACGACATTCTCCAACACACAACCAAACCGGATGGCGTCGAAGATCTGCGGCTCCGCCTCCCGGGACAACCGGATGCACTTGGCATAACAGCCGCCCTCGAAATTGAAGACGCCCGTGTCGGACCAGCCGTGTTCGTCGTCGCCGATGAGGCGCCGCTCCTTGTCCGCCGACAAAGTCGTCTTGCCGGTACCGGACAGTCCGAAGAACAGGGCGACCTTCTTGTGCGCCCCCACGTTGGCGGAGCAGTGCATCGGCAGCACATCTTTCTCCGGCAGCAGGTGGTTGAGGATCGTGAATACCGACTTCTTCATCTCGCCGGCATAGAACGTCCCCAGGATCAGCACCATGCGGCGCGTGAAGTTGACGCAGATGCAGGTCTCGGAGTTCGTTCCGTCCGTCTTCGGATCACAGGCGAACTCGGGCACGAAAACAATCGTGAAGTCGGGGACGTGGGCGGAGAGTTCAGCCAGATCCGGCTTGATGAACATCTGCCGCGCGAACATCGAGTGCCAGGCACGCTGCGTCACCACACGGATGGGCATCGTGTAGGCAGCGTCGGATCCGGCCTTCAGGTCCGCCACAAACACCTCACGGCCATCCAGGAAGCGCTGCACCCGGGCCCAGATGCCATCGAATTGAGCGGGCGTGAGCGGTTGATTCACGCTGCCCCAGGCCACGGTGCTTTCGGTGTAATTGTCCCGGACAATGAACTTGTCCTTCGGCGAGCGGCCGGTGAACTGGCCGGTCCGCACCACCAGGGCTCCGTTGCCGGCAAGGACCCCTTCCTGCCGTTGGAGCGCCATCTCCGTCAGGCGCCCCGTTCCGAGATTCCACCACTGGGTGGTGGGTCTCAATCCAAGAGATTCTAGAGTATGATTGCTGGGACAGACACCGGTAATGCTCATAAAGTATTCGATCCTGGAATGAAGAGGATCCACTATCTTCGGTGGACCTCGAGACGACCCGTTACAGTCGCCAGTCTATCATGGAGATATGCATCGCCTCGCCATTCGCAGCGCTCTGTTCGCCGCCCTGGCCTGGTGTGTTTGCCCTGTCTTTGGCCAGGCGATCGAGTTTGAATCGAATGGCCTGAGGTATCAAACCCTGACACGTTCGGGCCTGACGGTGATGTTTGCCCCCCTGCCCGCGAATCTGAAGGAGTACGCCGTCCTGCAGGTGGCTATCTCCAACGGATCGCCCTCCGCCCGGACGGTCAAGCCGGATGACTTCCGTTTCGAACGGTCGGACGGCACCGTCCTGCCGGCCACACCGGCGCGCAACGTCGTGCAGCAGTTTCTGCAGCGCGGCGGCCGCAACGATGTCATCAAGCTGGTGGGGACGTATGAACTGGGGCTCTACGGGCTCAGCCGGTTTCAGTCGACCAACGGCTATGAACAACGCCGCCAGGCTGCGCTGGCCGAGGTGAGTTCGTCCAAGATCAAAGCGGCGGCGGCAGCTTCGGCCATCGTCCTGGTTTCCACCAAATTGATGGCTGGAGAATCCACCGACGGCGCTCTCTTCTTTCAGACCCAGGGGCGGCCTCTGGGCGCCGGCAAGCTCACCGCCATCATCGGCGCCGAGCGCTACGAGTTCGAGATCGGCGGGCTCAAGCACCCCGGCGAACTCATGCAACGTCCCTGATTCCCCACAACCTGACTGGTTATTCGCTGCGGAGAGCGCGCAACGGATCGATCCGGGCGGCCTTCACGGCCGGCAGGAATCCCGCCAGCGCCGCCGTCACCAACAGACCCAGGGTGGCCAGCACCACCGTGAGCGGGTCCGAAGGCCGCAGGCCAAACAGAAGGCCCGAAATCTGAGTGGAGGCCACCTTGGCGCCCAGCAGGGCAGCGGGAATCCCGATGGCCGCCCCCAGCAACGCCAACCCCAGCACCTCGCGCATTACCGTCCACACCACGTCGCCGCCCTGGGCGCCCAGCGCCATGCGGATCCCGATCTCCCTCGTTCTCTGCACCACCGCGAAGGCAAAGAGACCATACAACCCGACCGCGGCCAGCAACGTGGCCAACAGACTGAACAGGCCGGAGAGCGTGGCCATCAACCGCTCCCTCACCAGCACCGCATCCATCTCCTCAGCCAGGGTCTGGATTTCGAACATTGGCAACTCCCGGTCTACGTTCTGAATCGCCTCACGCAGTTGAGGCACGATGGATCGCGCGCCGCCCTCCACCCGCACATAGAGCGCCATCTGGCCGCGCCCCGTGGGGAGTTGAAGGAACGGCTGATAGACGGTAGGCACGGTCTCTCCGCGCGGGTTGAGGTAGCGTGAGTCCTTCACGACACCAACGATCGCGCGCGGCTCGCCGGCCAGCCGGATCTGTTTGCCGACGGGATTCTCGTTGGGGAATGCCTTGCGGGCAAAGGTCTCGTTCACGACGGCAACCAGAGCCGAGTTCTCGGCGAGGTCGCTGGAGTCGAAGTCGCGGCCGGCCGCCAGCGCGATGCCGGACGCGGCAAGAAACTCGGGTAAACCATCGGAGCGAACGCACGCACCTCCTCGCCCGAGGGCAGCGTAAACGGACCATTCGCCCCGCGCGGCGTCGTGGGCGTGAACTGCGCCATGCCCACTGATTTCACGCCGGGCATCGTTTCCACGCGGCCGATCAGATCCCGGTAAGTGCGATCCAACCGGGCCTTCACGCCCTCGGTGTTCCTCTGATTGCTGCCTTTGGGCTCCACCCGGACCACGAGCACGGACTCCCGGGGCGAACCCGCCGTCCTGGCCGTTCACATTCTGGAGACTGCGGACAAAAAGGCCGGCGCCCACCAGCAGGACCAGCGACAGCGCCACCTGGACCACGGCCAGCACTTTGCCTGACCACAATCCGCCTGGCACGCCCCGCTGGGCCGCGGAGAGACTCTGCACGGACGATCCGGCAGCAAAGCGCGTGGCCCGAATGGCGGGCATCAGTCCAAAGAGAACCCCGGTCAAAATGGAAATGCCGGCGGTCAATGCCAGAATCCGCGAGTTCGGATTCAGGTCGAGGACGATCGGCGAGCGGCCGGAGGAGAGGTAGGCGACCAGCAGGCGGGTGGCCCAGTTCGCCAGGACCAGGCCCAGCACGCCGCCGGATATCGACAACACCAGGCTCTCCACCAGCAACTGGCTGACGAGCCGGCCGCGAGGTGCTCCCAGCGCAACGCGCATGGCGAATTCCGGTTGTCGCGCCGCGGCGCGGGCCAGCAGCAGATTGGCTGTGTTCGCGCAGGCCGCCAGCAGCACCATACCGACCAGCCCCATCAACAGAAACAGAGGAGTGGAGAATTGATTCCGGAGTTCCGACAGCCCGGCGGCCGCGGGCGCCAGTTGCAGCCGTTCCTTCTCCATCGACCGGAACTTGCCGCCTTTTGGAATCTCCCTTCGAAACGGCACGTCCAACTGCGCCGCTGCCTGGGCCGGCCGCAGCCCCGGATTCAACCGGCCGAAGACCTGCACCCACGTCAGGTACTGCCCCGGGTTCACCAGCAGGTTCTCCGAGGAAGGAACCACCGTGGGCTGCATCATCATCGGCACAAAGATCTCCGGCGCCGATCCGACCTCCAGGCCGAAGAACTCCGGCGGCGTAACCCCGATGATCGTGAACGGCTGGCCGGAGAGCGTCACCGTACGCCCGATCGCGGTGGCCGCCAGTCCGAAGCGGCGGTTCCAGTAGGCATGGCTGATCATCGCCACCGGGTGCCCGTTTGGCACCAGATCATCCTCCCGCCCGATGGTGCGGCCCGCCAATGCGCGCACCCCAAGGACGGAGAAGTAATTGCCCGTCACCATCTGCCCGGAGATGGCCGGCTGAGTCCCGCCGTCCACGCTGATATTGATCCGCGTGGACGACCAGCCGGCCACATCCTGCAGCACGCGGTTTTCCGCGCGCATCGACTGGAACTGGCCATACGTAAAGCCGCCTTCAAACGAGGATCCCTGGCCGTGCGTCAACAACTGCAGCTCCGCCGGCCGTTCCACCGGCAGCAGACGCCACAGGACAGCGTCCAGCAGGCTGAAGATCGCCGTATTGGCGCCAATCCCCAATGCCAGCGAGAGCGAAACGGCGAGAGTAAAGCCAGGGCTCTTGCGCAGGACGCGGGCCGCATAGCTCAGATCCTGCAAAAGGTGCTCAACCAGCGCCACCCCTCGCGCCTCCCGGCACTCTTCTTTCAACTGATCCACTCCTCCCATGGAGAGCCGCGCCTGGCGCAGCGCCTCCTGCTCGCTCAGCCCGGATTGCCGCAGCTTTTCCACGTTGTGATCGAAGTGGAACCGCAGCTCCTCATCGAGGTCTTCCTCGAGAGTCCTCCGCTGGAACAACGCGCGCAGGCGGTATAAGAGGTCAGTCAACATTCCCATTCCCCCTCGGCAGATGGGCGCATCCGCGTGGCGTGCGGATTCCCCTATCCCTTCTACAGGAATAATCTACACAGCCTCATGTAGAAGTGCAAGGGAAACTGCCGCTCACCTGGGTAATGTGATCCCGGCAGGGTTGGATTCCCGCTATCCTGGGAAGTCCCGCTCATGATTCGCAATATTCTTCTTTCCTTCGCCCTGGGTGCCTCTCTTTGGGCCCAGCCGGCTCCGGCGCCGCCCAAACCGCCGGCCGATCCGCCCCAGCCCGTCGTCAAGCACCAGGAGATCACGCTCAACGGCAAGACTCTGAAGTACACCTCGACCACCGGCCTCATGCCCGATCAAACGTGGCCGGCGAGATTGAAGCCAACATCTTCTACATGGCGTACACGCTGGATGGCGTGCCCGACACCAAGGCTGCCGCCTGATGTTCTCGTTCAACGGTGGACCTGGCTCGGCTTCCGTCTGGCTGCACATGGACGCTCTCGGCCCCGAAGCGCGTCCGCATGATGGACAATGCGCGGGCCCCTGCCGCCGCCCCCTATCAACTGGAGACCAATCCGGCCACCTGGCTGGACGAAACCGATCTGGTCTTCATCGATCCAGTCGGCACCGGCTACAGCCGCGCCACCAAGCCGGAGCTCAACAAGAAGTTCTCCTCCGTCCGCGGCGACATCGAAAGCGTCGGCGAATTCATCCGCCTCTATCTGGGCCGCAACAACCGCTGGCTCTCACCGCTGTTCCTGGTGGGCGAAAGCTATGGCACGACGCGCGCCGCCGGACTCTCCGGCTACCTCATCGACCGGGGCATCGCCCTCAACGGCGTTCTGCTCATTTCCACGGTCCTCAACTTTCAGACGTTAAGCTTCGACCAGGGCAACGATCTCCCCTACGAGCTGTTCCTGCCCACCTACACCGCCACCGCCTGGCACCACAAAAAATTGCCGGCCGACCTGCAGCAGAAGGACCTGAAGACGGTCCTGCACGAATCGGAGCAGTGGGCCGCCGGCGGCTATGCCCAGGCGTTGGGCCGCGGTGACCTCCTCACCGCCGACGAACGCACGGCCGCAGCCAAACAACTGGCGCGATTCACCGGGCTCCCCCAGAAATACGTCGAGCAAAGCGACCTGCGTGTCGACATCATGAAATTCATCCGGGAACTCCGCCGCGACGAGAACGTCATGGTGGGCCGCCTCGACAGCCGCCTGACCGGCCCAGGCCCGCGTGATTCCACCGACAGCGCCGAATTCGACCCCAGCATGACCGCCATCCGCCCGCCCTACACCGCCGCGTTCAACTACTACGTGCGCTCGGAACTGGGCTATGAGAGCGACCTCGATTACTTCATCCTCGGCGGCGGCATCGCCCGCTGGGATTGGGGGGATGAGAACCGCTATGCCGATGTCAGCGAATCGCTGCGGGGCGCCTTCGCGAAGAATCCCCACATGAAACTCTACGTCGGCGCGGGCTACTTCGACCTGGCAACACCCTACTTCGCTGCCGGCTACACGCTGAACCACATGAAACTGCCGGCCGGCGCCAAGGACAACATCCGCGTCCACTATTACGAGGCGGGCCACATGTACTACATCGACGTCACGCCCCTGGCCGCCCTCAAGCGGGATGCGGCCAGCTTCATCCGGTGGGCGGCTCAGTGATCGATCTCCACACCCACACCGCCGCCAGTGACGGCACCGACACACCAGCCCAGATCATCGACCACGCCGTAGCGCTGGGCCTGGAAGCGCTGGCCATCACCGATCACGACACCTTCCGCGGCTCCGATGAAGCCCTGCCGCTGGCTGCCGCCAGGGGACTGCGCTTCGTCCGCGGCCTCGAACTGAGCACTCGTCAACCCGACGAAGCGAATCCGGCCAGCCGCAGCGTTCACGTCCTCGGCTACTTCTTCGATGAACCCTCTCGCGGAGTTCCGAGCCTGGCTCGAGACCCTCCGCCAGGCCCGCAAGGATCGCAACCGCGCCATGGCCGAGAAGCTCACCGCCCTCGGCATGCCTGTGACTGTCGAAGAGGCGGAAGCCCACGGCCGCAATATCACCGGCCGCCCGCACTTTGCCCGGGTGATGCGCGACAAGGGTTTCATCTCGTCGATTGAAGAGGCATTCCAGCGCTACCTCGGCGAGACCGGCATCGCCTATGTGGAACGGCAGGACCCGACCTCCGAAGAGGGCATCCAGAGGATCGTTCGACGGCGGAGGGCTGGCCAGCCTGGCCCACCCCTTCCGCCTCAACAAGACCGATCCGATCGAGGAGGAAGCCCTCATCCGCCGCTTCGCGGAAGCGGGGCTGGGGGCCATCGAAGTCTGGCACTCCGACCACGACCAGAGCTCTCGCGATCGCTATATCCACCTGGCCCGCAAATACGGCCTCGGGATGTCCGGCGGTTCAGACTACCACGGCGACAACAAGCCGCATGTTCTGCTGGGCCGCGGCCGCAATGGCGTCAACCGCGTCCCGCTAGCTCTGCTGGACGACCTCTGCCGCCGCGCCGCCAACCGTTAAGCCCGCCCCGGGTGCAATGAACTTCGCCCGCAGGTAGGCCAGCGCTCGCACGCATCCACCAGAGGGTGAATAGGCAGCCGAGGTCAGAGTTCCGGCCTCCTGGTCGCCGGCCATCACCTTCTCGCCGGATGGCGGAACCGTCGCGCCTTCGATGCGGAGCCGCGTCAGCAGGCGGTTCACCTGGCCTCGCGAGCGCACCCGCTCCACAATCTCCTGGCCCAGATAACAGCCCTTGTTGAAGTGGACGGCCTGCATCTGCTGGGTCTCCTGCACCAGGTTCGAATCGGCGATGTCGTCTCCAAAGCGCGGCACCCCGTTCTCCACGCGCACCGCCAGCACATCTTCCGCACTGGCCGCCACGGCGCCGGCCGCTGCCAGGGCAGCGATCAGCGACGCCCGCTCCTCCAGCGGAACCACCATCCGGAATCCCGGCTGACCGGTGGCCGTCGCCGCGAAGACGACGCCCTGCTTCGGCAGCGGCGCCGCGTTCGGCCCCTCCACGGCAATCTCCGCGGTGGTGGCGGTAATGTCCTCCAGGGTCACATCGTCGGCAATGATGAACTTGTCCAGGTGGGCGAAGACCTTCTCACGGACTTCCGGCTCCACGTCGAGCAGCAGATGCTCCTCCTCGGCATGAATCCAGACATCGGCCTGGATCCGCCCCTGCGCGTTCAGAAAGAATGCGTAAATCGTGCCACCCGGCTCCAGTTCCTGCACGTGATTCGTCGTCATGGCGTGCAGCAGCCGTTTGCGGTCTTCGCCGCTGGCACGGATGCGCCCGCGGGCCGAGAGGTCGAGAATCGCGGCGCCCTCTCGCAGCGCCTGGTATCCAGGAGTCGGCATGGTTAGCGTGCGAAGTTGCTGAAGTAGAGTCCAATCAGGATGACGATCACGGCCGAGCCCAGTGCGCTCTTCCGCCAGCGTGCTTCCTTCTCCGGCGACGCGCCGCCCCGGGCGATCAGGAACGCCATCGTGATCACATGCAGCGCCAGCAGGATCTTGATGCCGATGCCGGCATGCCAGCCCGAGGGCGCCCCTTTCATCCTGCTCATGAAGTTATACCCGCCCGAAAGGACGAGCAGCAGCGCCGCGGTCATCACGCCGCCGCGCCATTGTTTCACCTTGTTGGCGCCCAGTGCGATGAACAGGAACAGCCCGAGGGCCAGGTGGAGATAGAGAACATAGTCGGTCATGAGTGCTTACCTTCTATACTGATGGGAAAATGATCCACGAGATTCTTCCGGTCGGCCAACTCCAGTGCAACTGCTCCATTTTCGGCGACGAAACCAGCCGTGAGGCTATTGTCGTCGATCCGGGCGATGGAGATGACCTGCTCGAGATCCAGGATGTGCTCACCCGCCATGGCCTGACCGTCAAGGCCATCTTCATCACCCACGCTCACATCGATCACATCGGCGGCGCGGCCAAACTGAAGGCCCTCACCGGCGCGCCCGTCCACATGCACGCCAACGATCAGGAACTCTACGATCACCTCGACACCCAGGCCCAATGGCTGGCCATGCAGCCACCCGAGCGCACCACCATCGACACCCCCGCCAAGGAGGGCGACACCCTCAAACTGGGCGCCGCCGACTTCCATGTCCTCCACACGCCCGGCCACACCCAGGGCAGCCTTTGCCTCTTCATCCCGGCCGAAAAGAAGCTCATCGCCGGCGACACCCTGTTCCGCGACTCCATCGGCCGCACTGACCTGCCGGGCGGCAACGGCCGCCAGATCCTCAGCTCCATCCACACCAAGCTCCTCACCCTGCCCGAAGAGACGCAGGTGATCTGCGGCCACGGCCAGTCCACCACCATCGGACGTGAAAAGGCCCGCAACCCCTGGCTTCGATGAAACCTTGACTTTTCAGTACGTTCCGGTCAAAGTAGACCAGACTCCATGGAGAATCAGGTCGATCGGGACAATCAGCCGTCTCAGCTCCACGAAGTACTGGTAGACGAGTTCGCGGCACTCGGCATTTCCATTCAGGAACCGGACGGAGGCTCTCCCGAAGACCGGCTGCGGGACGTCTACTCGCAGTTGCATCTCTCCGGCAAACGGCTCTCCGCGCTTTGCATTTCAGGCGGCGGCATCCGCAGCGCCACCTTCGCCCTCGGCGCCCTGCAGGGTCTGGCCGAAGCAGGCATGCTGCACCAGTTCGACTACCTCTCCACCGTCTCCGGTGGCGGCTACATCGGCAGCTGGCTCACCGCGTGGATCAAACGCGCCGGCGGCATCTCCAAAGTCATCCCCCGGCTCACCGGATCCACCGAAACCAACGACGACCCCTGCGACGATCTCGGCGCCCATCCCGGTCTCCCGCAGCCCGACCCCATCGCCCACCTCCGCGACTACAACAACTACCTCACGCCCAAGCTGGGCCTGGGCTCCGCCGACACCTGGAGCATGATCGCCATCGTCCTGCGCAATCTGCTGCTCAACTGGCTGGTCTTCATCCCCATGCTCATGCTGGTGGTGATGGCGCCCCGCCTCCTGCTGTCGTTCCTCCAGATGGCGCCGCCCACGACACAGATCGGGCAACCCTACCTTCTCGCCCTCGGCCTCGCCGCGGGGCTCTTTGTCTACTCCGGCTACCAGAAACTGCTCGACCTCCCCAGCATCGGCCACGTCAACGCCACACAGGCGCAGTTCCTTACTCGATGCCTGGCGCCACTCTGCCTCAGCGGACTGCTCGCCATGATCGGCATCTGGTGGGGCGGCACCGGCGTCGCCGGCCAGCTCACCATCTTCAGCACCATCCGCTTCATGCTCGGTTTGACGGTCGTCTGCCTGGTGCTTTACCTGCTGCGCTCCCTCTGGCGCAAGGAACTCCCGGTCCGCGGCGGCGGCCGGGCCTGGCATTTCATCCTGGCCATGATGCTGGGCGGCATCGCCTCCGGCGCGGCAGTCTACCTGCTGGGACGCGACCTGCTCGCCGCGGCTCTGCGCGACGGCAACCCCACCCTCTATGTCACCTTCGGCCCGCCGTTGATCATGGCCACCATGCTCCTCGGCGACATCCTGCTGGTAGGCTTCGGCAGCCGTACGCTGGAATCCGAGGATCTGGAATGGCTTGCCCGCTCCAGCGGCTTCAAACTCAGCTCCAGCCTGGCCTGGATGATCCTCTGCGGACTCACGCTCATCGCGCCTCACTACGTCATCAACCTGGAAGGCTGGGCGCAGTCCGCCCTCAGCTCGCTGGGCGGCATCAGCGGCCTGATCACGGCCTTCGCCGGCCACAGCGCCCGCACCCGCGGCAAGCCCGATAACAATCAGAACACCGGCGCCTCCAGCCGCGTGATGGACGTTGTCACCAGGCTCACGCTGCCGCTCTTCGTGATCTCGCTCATCGTCGCGCTGTCCATCCTGCTGGATGTCATCGTCGATCAGCTCCAGCTCTCGCCCTACGGCTTCCGGCAGCACACCCAGGTGCTCACCAGCACCCCGTTCGTGCCCCTGCTGGGCCTGACATTCGCCATCGCGGTCTTCTGCGCCCTCATGGGCCGCTTTGTCGACATCAATAAGTTCTCGCTCCACGGCATGTACCGCTTCCGGCTGATCCGCGCGTACCTCGCCGCCTCGAACCCTGACCTCGACAACCAGCGCTTCACCGGCTTCAACGAGTCGGACGACATCCGTATGCACGAGTTCCGCGGCCAGCGCCCTCTGCATGTCGTCAATACCGCCCTGAATCTCGCCTCCGGCGCCCGCCTCGACTGGCAGCAGCGCAAGGCGGCCAGTTTCACCATCTCGCCCTACCACGCCGGTAGCGCCGACCTCGGCTTCCGCGACGCCGCCCGCTACTGCGGCGGCATCCGCCTGGGCACCGCCATGACCATCTCCGGTGCCGCCGCCAGCCCCAACATGGGCTATCACACATCGTCGCTGGTGGCCTTCACGATGATGCTCTTCAATGCCCGCCTCGGCGCCTGGCTCGGCAACCCCGGCGATCCCGGTGGCGGCACCTGGCCTCGCAAAGGACCCCGCTTCGCCGTTTCGCCCATGATGAGCGAAGCCCTCAGCCGCACCAACGAAACCGGCCCGTATGTCTACCTCTCGGACGGCGGCCACTTCGAGAACCTCGCCCTCTACGAGATGATCCGCCGGCGTTGCTCCCCCATCGTGGTGCTCGACTCCGGCTGCGATCCCAAGTACAACTACGAGGACCTCGGCAACGCCCTGCGCAAAATCCGCATTGACCTCAAGATCCCCATCGAATTCGCCGATGCCCAGCTCGCTCCGCTGCTCGAAAAGGAGCGCCGCTGCGCCGTAGCCGCCATCCGCTACTCCTGCGTCGATGCCGGCGCCCGCGACGGCCTGCTCATCTACTTCAAACCGATGGTCCGCCCCACGCAGTCGCCAGACGTGCTCAGCTACGCCGCCGCCAGCCCCGCGTTCCCACACGAATCGACGAACGATCAGTGGTTCACCGAGGCGCAGACCGAGAGCTACCGGGCGCTGGGCATGCAGACGATCCGCGAAGCCGCCGCCGGCTTCCCCGGAGGCACGTTGACCGAATTCGCGGAGCACCTCAGCGGCCGCCGCGGCGCCGCCGCCTGAGCCTCAGCCCTTCTGTTTGTTCCTTAGCTCTTCCAATACCGACGCCACCAGCTCTTTGGCCTGCAGAATCCCCGTCGAAATCATCTGCACGTCCATCTTGGGCTTGCCCGGCTGGCGGGCGCTCTGGCAGTAAACGCCATGCTGCCCCACCAGCACCAGCGCGTCGGTGAGCACGTCCAGCGTCACCGCCAGCCGGCCCGCCTCCAGCCCCATTTGGAACTCGAGCGATTCCAGCTCGTTCTTTCGATCACGGAAGACAGATGGATGTGACATGGGTCGTATGATGGTGGAGGTGATGAAACTCTCGTTGCTCGCTACCCTTTTGATGTTCTCCGCCGTGGCGCAGACTCCGCAAGTCTCACTCAGCAAGCGGCTGAAGTCCGACACCGCGCTCAACGTCGATCCCAACTCTTCTCTCTGGAAGTCCGCCCCGGCCGTCTTTGGCGAAAACAACGCCAAGGGCCAGCCCACGCCCGGCCATCGCACGGAGTTCCGCTCACGCTGGACGGACAAGAACCTCTACTTCCTCTTCATCTGTCCCTACCAGGAGCTCTACATGATCCAGCCACCGGTGACGGACAAGGAAACGAACAAGCTCTGGGAGCACGACGCCGCCGAAATCTTCATCGGCGCGGACTTCGAAAAGATCTGGCAGTATCGCGAGTATCAGGTCTCCCCCCAGGCCGAATGGGTCGATCTCGACATCGACCGCAAACAGCCCAAGCCCGAAGGCGGCTGGCGCTGGGACTCCGGCTTCACCGTCGCCGCCCACATCGACAAGGAAAAGAAGATCTGGTACGGCGCCATGAAGATCCCCATCTCCTCCATCACCGAGAAGGCCGTCAAACCCGGCTTCGACTTCCGCGTCAACTACTACCGCTTCCAGGGCCCGCCGCCCAACCGCGCCAACATCGCCTGGCAGCCTACCGGTCCCACCGGCAATCACCACATCCCGGAAGCCTTCGGCCTGCTGCGCCTGGAGAAATAGCGGGATGGCCCAGGAACGCAGTCTGCGCATCTCTCAAGTCGGTCTGCGCGGCATCGTCGGCAACGGACTCACCGCCGCCCATGTGCTCGATTTCGCCTCCGCCTTCAGCACCTTCCTCGAGCCCGGCGGCAAGATCGTCGTCGGCCGCGACCCGCGGACGTCCAGCATCATGATGCGCGAAGGCGTCATCGCCGGACTTCTCGCCGGAGGCCACGATGTCATCGACCTCGGCATCGTCTCCACCCCCGTCATCCAGCACTCCATCCGCCGCCTCGACGCCTGCGGCGGCATCAGCATCGGCGCCAGCCACAACGCCGCCGAGTGGAACGCCCTGAAGTTCTTCGGCCCCCGCGGGACTTACCTCTCCACCGGCGAGGCCGGCGAACTGCTCGACATCTACCACCTCAAGAAGTTCGAGATGGCGGAGTGGCGCGGCATCGGCCACCTTCATTCCGATCCCGATGCCACTGAGCGCTACCTCGACGAGCTCTCCCAGGTCTTCGACATCCCCAAACTCGCCCGCTACCGCGTCCTGGTGGACTGCACCAACGGCACTTCCGCGCCCATCCTCAGCCGCATGAACGAGCGCTTCGGCACTCGATTCATCCTCATCAATGAACCCCTGGAAGGACGCGACTTCGCCCACGAACCCTCCACCACCCGCAAAATGGTGGCCCTGCAGCTCGCTCCGCTGATGCAGCACGTCGGAGCCGACGCCGGCTTCCTCTTCGACATCGACAGCGATCGCGTCGCCTTCGCCACCGAACGCGGCCAGGCCATCAGCGAAGAAATGGTGCTGGTCCTGCTGGCCGACGACTTCCTGGAACGCGGACCCGGCAAGCTCGTCATCACCAACGTCTCGACCACCGCCCTGCTCGAAGAGATTGCCGCACGCCATGGCGGTCAGATCGTGCGCGTGCCCGTCGGCCGCCAGTCCGCCATCGACGCCCTGGCCAGCTATCGGCCGGAACAGGTGGCCGTGGCCGGAGAAGGCACCGGAGCCGTCATGATGCCCCAGTTCCGCTTCGTCTACGACGGCATCGCCTCCATGCTGGCGATCCTCTCCATGATGGACCGGCGCAACCAGTCCCTCGCCTCCATCCTCGACGGCTACACCACTTACTCGATCCTTAAAGGCAAGATCCCGCTGGAGACCCACCGCATCCCGGAGATGCTGATGGAGATCGAGGAACGCTTCCCCGACGGCGTCCGCAACACAGTCGACGGCCTCCGCATCGATTGGCCCGAACGCTGGGTGCACGTGCGCGTCTCGCAGACGGAACCGCTGGTCCGCGTCATCTGCGAACAGCGCGGCGGCCCGCCCCGGGCCTTGTTCGATCAGGTCATGGATCTTGTCAGGAGCTACGGCGTATGAGCCGCGTCCATCAACTGAAGATCAGCGTCTCGGGCATCCGCGGCGTGATCGGCGACTTTCTCACCCCCAACCTCGCGTGTGCCTTCGCCCAGGCCTTCGGCACCTATGTCGGCCCCGGACCCGTCGTGGTGGGGCGCGACACCCGTTCCAGCGGCGAAATGCTGGAGCATGCCGTCACCTGCGGCCTGCTCGCCGCCGGCTGCGAAGTCGTCAAGGTCGGCATTGCGCCGACCCCCACCATCCAGGTCTACGTTCTCGGAGATCCGGGCCCGCGGCGGCATCGCCATCACGGCATCCCACAATCCACCCGAGTACAACGCTCTGAAGCTCTTCAACCGGGAAGGCCTCTTCTTCAATCACTACGAACGCACGGAACTGCTCGACCTCTATCATCAGAGCGAGTTCCGCCAGGCCACCAACAACGAGATCCGCCGCGTCGTCACTGACTTCGACACCCCGCCGCAGCGCCACTTCAAACGCGTGCTGGCGCACGTCGATGCGGACCGCATCCGGAAGCGCAGATTCCGCGTCGCCCTCGACGGCGTGAACGGCGCGGGTTCCCTGATGAGCACCCACTTCCTCTCGGAAGTCCTGGGCTGCGAACTCCACGCGATCTCAGTCGATCCCACCAAGCCCTTCCCCCGCGAAGCCGAACCCAAGCCCGAGGTCCTCGACGACCTGCGCACGCTCATCCGGGAAACAAAGGCCGAAGCAGCCTTTGCGCAGGATCCCGATGGCGACCGTCTCGCTGTGGGCGACGAGACCGGCCACATTCTCGACAACGACGACGTGCTCGCCCTTGCCGTGGACTGCGCCCTGCACCGCCGCAAAGGCCCCGTGGTCGTGAACCTCACGACCTCTTCCGTCATCGACGATGTCGCCGCCCGCCACGGCTGCCCGGTCTTCCGTGCGCCCGTCGGCGAAGCCAACGTCGTGGAACGCATGCGCCTGGCCGGCGCGGTCATCGGCGGAGAAGGTTCCAACGGCGGCATCATCTTCCCGGCCGTGCAATACTGCCGCGACAGCTATATGGGCATGGCCTTCCTGCTCGATCGTATGGCCGAAACGGGCCAGACAATGAGCGAGCTCGCCGCCAGCCTGCCGCGCTACTACCGCCGCATGGGCAAGATGGCCTACGAACACGGCCGCCTCGGCTCCATGATGCAGGCCCTGGAAAGCCTGTTCCCCGGCGCGCGCATCGATCGCAACGATGGCCTCAAACTGATGTTCACCGACGGCTGGATTCATGTGCGCTCCTCCAACACGGAACCCATCCTGCGCCTCGCGGCGGAAGCCCGGACGGAAGAACGGCTGGAGGAACTCTATTCGCGCGCGCTCAGCGTGTCGTAGGAAGGGAATCGAAAGGGACAGCGGCCGGCAAAAGGCCGCTCAGTCCTGCGGATTGGACTTCTCGTCTTCGTCCTGCAGGAAGATCGTCGTCTCGTGCTGCTTCGCCTTGCGCGTGTGCTCGCGCACGGCCCGCTCACGCGCCTCGGAGCTGTTCTCCAGTTGATCGATGATGACCTTCTTCTTCTCGATCTCCTGCCGCATCGCTTCGTTCTCCTGCTTCATGCGCTCAATCTGCTGGCGCTTTTCCAACATGGCCGGAATGCCGTTCGGCCCGCGCAGCACCAGGAATACATAGAAGCAGGTGACAGCGGCGGCGGCAACAAATCCGAGTTGGCGCAGGAGGGTGTTCATCGATCCGGGCGAATGCCTATCTTTGTTTATAATCCGTTTGGTATCGCAAGTCCACACTTCACACCGCATCGAATGACAAAATGACGAACAAAATCGTTGTACAGACGACTTGTGGATCCGAAACGGACGCACACCGCATCGCCCGGCACCTCGTGGAGCTGCGTCTGGCCGCCTGCGTGGCCATCACTCCAGGGCTCATCAGCACCTACCACTGGAAGGGCGCCATCGAAGAGGACCAGGAATGCCTGCTCACCATGAAGACGCGTCGCGACCTCTTCGCCCCACTCGCCGCCGAGCTGCGCAAGGTCCATCCTTACGAAGTCCCCGAACTCATCGCTTTGCCCATCGTCGATGGCGCGGAGTCCTACCTCGAATGGATGGACGCGGAACTCCAACCACCTATCGAATTGCCATAATGCTGTTGCCACAGCCATGACTCCTGTGATTCGATAGGTGCTCATGCTGAACCAGCAGGCCCCCTCTCGCGCCCGCCACTGGGTTGTGGTCTTCGCGGTCACCCTGGCCGTTCTCTCCTACATCGATCGCGTCGCCATCTCCAAAGCGACACCCTACATCATGGAGGACCTCGGCCTGACCAAGACGCAGATGGGGCGCGTCTTCTCCGCCTTCGCGCTCAGCTACGCGCTGGCGGAAATCCCCAGCGGCTGGATGGGCGATAAACTCGGGCCGCGCAATGTGCTTATGCGCATTGTCATCTGGTGGTCGGCCTTCACCGCCTCCGTCACCATGATGTGGAACGGCATCTCCCTGGCCATCAACCAGTTCCTCTTCGGCGCCGGCGAAGCAGGCTGCTTCCCGAACCTCACCAAGACCTTTACCGTCTGGCTGCCTTCCAATGAACGCGTTCGCGCCCAGGGCATCATGTGGATGTCGGCTCGCTGGGGCGGCGCTTTCACTCCCATTCTCTGCGCCCTCATCTTTACTGTCCTGCCCTGGCGCGCGGCGTTCCTCATCTTCGCCTGCCTCGGTGTGATCTGGGCCGTCTTCTTCTTCCGCTGGTTCCGCGACGACCCTAAGGATCACCCCTCCGTCAATGCCGCCGAACTCGCCCTGCTCGCCGAGAATCGCAGCCTCACCGGCAGCCACGGCGACGTGCCCTGGGGCAAGCTCGTCTCCAACCGCTCCGTCTGGCTGCTTTGGATCCAATACTTCCTCATCACCTACCCCTGGTATTTCTACATCACCTGGCTCTCCACCTACATCCGGGAATACTACGGTGTGAAGGACGACATGCTCAGTGCCCGCTACGCGATCTTCCCGCTGCTCTTCGGAGGCATCGGCTGCATCCTCAGCGGACTCATGCTGCCGCGCGTCGCGAAGATTCTGGGCAGCACCACCAAAGCCCGCCGCGTCATGGCCAGTTCTGGGTTCCTCGGCGCCAGCCTCTTTCTCCTCGTCTGCATCCAGCAGAAGGATCCGCTTTACGGCATGCTCGCCATGGGCATGGCCAGCTTCTGCAACGACCTCGTCATGCCCTGCGCCTGGGGTTCCTGCATGGACATCGGCGGCAAGTACGCCGGCACCCTCTCCGGCTCCATGAACATGATGGGCAACATGGCCGGCTTCGTCGCCCCTCAGGTCGGCGGCATCATCCTCGACGCCACCCGCACCACCGCCACGCCGCAGGGCGACTACAACATGTTCATCTATACGATGGCCGCGGCTTACTTCCTGGGCGCCTTCTGCTGGCCGTTCATCGACCCCACTAAGCCTCTGGAACAATCCGACGCACACTGAGAGGATTCCGTGGTAACCTCCACTAATCTGTCGTGGATCAGAAAATAACTGAATTCACCAGGGACGTCGAGAACCTCATCCGCAGCGCCGGCGAGGACACCACCGACGCCCTGTGCGCCATCAACCGCACCGAACACTCCTTCGATGCCGCGGCCGCGAGCCTGCGGGAACGGTTGCTGCAGATCCCTCCACCGGAAGCGAAACCGCCTGTTTTTGTCCCGCCCCCACCGCCTCCACCCCGGGGCCGCCGGCTCACCCGCCGCGACCTCAGCCTCTGCTGGATGCTCCTCATGGCCGGTGCCATGGTCGCCTTCGCCTTCGGCTTCCTCATGGCCCAACCACCCGGTCAGCGTTTCCGTTCGCGCAACAGGTAAGTCGGATCCGGCTTGGCCGGCGTCCCGATCTCCTTCACTCGCTCCAGGTCCGGCAAGGAGAACTCCACCACCTTGTTCTCCGCCTGCGCCGACACGTACAACCTCTGCCCGTCATCCGTCAGTCGCAACCCTTCCGCCCGCTGGCCCACCGCCACCCGGTTCACTTCCAATTGCGTATGCGCGTTGAGCACGGCCAGCTCGCCGCTTCCGATCAAACTCACATAGATCCGGCGGCCATCCGCAGACGGCGCCAGCCGCGCCGGCTCCCCCACCACGCCCAGCTTCCGCTTCAGCTTGTTGGCGACGGCATCCACCTGCACTACCATGTTGTTCGTCCGCGTAGCCACAAACAGATTCTTCTCATCCGGAGTCAGCGCGAACCCCATCGGCACGCCGCCCACTTCAATCTGTGTGGTCTGTCGCCGGTTCGCCACATCAATGACGCTGACCGTTCCCGACCCCGCGTCCGCCGTCCACGCCTTGCGTTCGTCCTTCGTCAACTGCACCATGTGCGGCAGCTTGCCGGTCAGCGGAATCGCCTTCACCACCTTGGCCTTCTTCGCGTCGATCACCAGCAGCGACGCCGGAAAGTCCGTCGTGACATAGAACAGACCCGACTTCCCGCGCTCGATCCCATGCGGCCGGTGATACTCGCCCAGCGCGATCTCGCCCACCGCTTTACGGGCCGCCAGGTCGATCACCGTAATCGTATTGCCGCCCGGCTGCGTCTCGGTGTACGAATCCGCTCCATAGTTCGTCACATACGCGAACTTCTCATCCGCCGAGAGCGCGAACTCGTGCGGCTTCTTCCCCACCGCTACCTTCGCCTCCAGCTTGCCGCTGGCCGCGTCATAGAACCCGAAGGAATCGTCCAGCTTGTGCAGAACCAGCAATTGATCCGCGCCCGGCAGGCATCCCGAGGCCGCCAGAAGGGTCAGCACCAAACGCTTCATCCCTTCATTCTCGCGGAACCGCCCGCTGCGCCGCCACGACACCCGCTTCCGCCCTTCCTTCGCCCGCCAACCGCCCAAAGGGGCGAAAATCCCGCCGATTGACTCCCCGAAACCGCCCCCATATCATCTTTTCACCGCCGCTTTGCTAAACTGGTGGTTTCCGTATCCAAATACAGGAGTCCGTTTTTCGCATGATTCAGGCGACACAGTTGCGTCCGGGGATGGTCATCAAGTTCAACAACGAACTGCATACCGTCTTCACCATGAACCACCGCACGCCCGGTAACCTCCGTGGCTTTGTTCAGGTCAAAATGCGCAATCTCCGCAGTGGGACGATGTTCGAACATCGCTTCTCTTCCGAAGACCGCGTCGAGAAAGCGATTCTCGAGGAAGTGGAAATGGAGTACATGTACGACGACGGCGAGTACTACTACTTCATGAACACCGAGAACTACGAGCACACCCACCTCACCGAGGACCACCTGGGTGGCGGCGTCGACTTCCTGATCCCCCAGCTCAAGGTTCACGTCGAATACTACGAAGGCAAGCCCATCAGCGTGGAATTGCCCCCCTCCGTGGATATGAAGGTCATCGAAACCGAACCCGGCATCAAGAGCGGCTCCGTTTCCAACGTTGGCAAACCCGCCAAGATGGAAACCGGCCTCATCGTGTCGGTGCCCCAGTTCGTCAACGAAGGCGACGTCATCCGCGTCAGCACCTCGGAAGGCGCTTACCAGGAACGCGTCACCAACTAGCTTCGAACGCCGTGTGAGGATGCCGCCCTGGCGTCCTCACAGGGCCTTCCGGATCGCCTCCGCCAGTTCCTGCTCCTCTTCCGGACGGACCGTCCGCGGATCCAACAACAACCTTTCCGCCTCGATCCGCGCAATCACCGCCGGATCGCCTCCGCGCAGCTTCCGCTCCAGCGCCGCGGCCTCACCCGGCAGCACCACCAGCCACGTCGGCAGCGACTGTTCCGGTGCTTGACCCGCCACCCAGCAGGGACTCGCCGGCCGTCACCGTGGCGCCTTCCACCATCCCTGCCAGCCGTTCCGCTCGCGCCTTCAACTCATCCGCCGTCAGCCGGATCATGCGCATCACCGGCAGCGCATCCCACTCCTGCAGCAGGACATGCCTGAGCGAAGTCTCCATCGCGGCAATCACCAACTTGTCCACACGCAGCGCCCGGAACATCGGGTTGCGCCGCAGCCGCTGCACCAGATTCTCCCGGCCCGCCAGCACACCCGCCTGGGACCGCCCAGCAGCTTGTCGCCGCTGAACGAAACCAGATCCGCGCCGGCCCGCAGGCTCGACTGCACCGTCGGCTCGTGCACGCCATACGCGGAAAGATCTGTCATGCTCCCGCTGCCCAGATCCTCATAGACGGGCACACCGCTCGCCTTCCCGAGTGCAGCCAGCTCTTCCAGGGAAGGCCGGCCGGTGAACCCCTGCATCCGGAAATTACTGGGATGAACCCGCATCAGCAGACGCGTCCGATCCGTGATCGCCCGCTCGTAGTCTTCCACCCGCGTCCGGTTCGTCGTCCCCACTTCCACCAGCACCGCGCCCGAGCGCGCCATGATGTCGGGGATCCGGAACCCATCGCCGATCTCCACCAGCTCTCCGCGCGACACAATCACTTCGCCGCCCGAGGCCAGTTCATGCAGCGCCAGAAAGACCGCCGCCGCTCCGTTGTTCACCAGGATGCCCGGCACGCCCAACAGCCGCTCCAGCAGCCCGGCCGTGTGGCTGTCACGCTTCCCGCGCCGCCCCGTCCGCAGATCGTATTCGAGATTCGAGTACCAGCCCGCCGCGCCCGTCTCCGCCAGCGGCGCCCGGCCCAGGTTCGTATGCAGTACGACACCCGTCGCGTTGATCACACGCTGCAGGGAAGACTGCGCCAGCACCCGCAGCCGCTCCTGCAGCAAACGCTCAGCGGATCGGGCAGCGTCTTTGCTCCGGCCCGGATCATCGCCCGCATCTCATCGAGCACCGCGCGGCATTCCTGTACCGCCAGCTCATGCGGGCAACGCCGCCCCCGGCCTGCGACACCAGCTCGTCGACCGAGGGCAGCAATCGGAATAGCTCTTCGATTCTCACTTGAGAGGGAACAGCGCGCGGAGTTCGTCCAGCTTCGGCCGCCGGCCGTACTCACACAGTTCGAAACACTCCACATGCTGCACCTTGGCGGCGGCTTCCTCGCCGATCTCCTCGGCCAGAACCTTCCGCTTCGCATCGCTGATGGGACCGCTCCGCCACTTGTCCAGCCATACCCGGCGCGCTTTCAGATCCTTGGGCACCTGATCCAGCGTGTGGTTCCACCCAGGGCAGCCACTCGTAGACCTGCGATACGTGCGCGTCCAGCCCGTCCACCTTCTGCTTCCACGTATCGTCGATCGACACCACCACGTCTTGGCCGGAACGGAGCCGGCTTCTGGAAGTTGTCTTCCACATACAGGAAGATCGGGTTGTCCACCAGCGCGGGCGTGTCCGTCACCGTGTTCGGAACCACCACCATGTACGCCGCGTCCTGCACCAGCACGCCGGTGTAGCGATGATCCGGGTGATAGTCGTTCGGCCGCGGAGCCAGCACGATATCCGCCTTCCACTGCCGGATCGCGCGGATCACCTGCCGCCGGACCTCCAGCGACGGCAGCAGCTCGCCGTCATGGTTGTCCAGAATCTGGTACTCCATGATGCCCAGCCGCCGCGCCGACTCCTGCGCCTCCAGGTAGCGCCGCTTCGCCAGTGCCGCGCCGGCCAGCGTCTGGTGGCCCGCATCCCCGTTCGTCACGGCCAGGAACTTCACCGCATGGCCAGCCTTGGCCATCTTCGCCGCAGTTCCGCCAAAACGGATGTCACAGTCGTCCGGATGCGCGCCTGATGGCGATCACCCGCAGTTTCCGCGTGGGACGCAGCCGGGGTCTGGCCCATCGCCATGACCCCGAAAATTACGCCGGCAGCCAGCACTCGTCTCGTCATACTGTCCCGTAGAGTCCTTTCCATGTCTGTTCTTTCTGGGCGTACATGGCCGTGCGGCCCAGAATCGCGATCATCGTCGAACGCGCCGCGCGATCGGCTAAGTTCTCGACATCGCCGCTCAGAATCCGCCCCAGGAACTGCTCAATCCCGTCGTAGGTGATGTCGCGCTTCGACTCCATGGTCTCCACGTCATTGCGTCCCTTGTAGTGCATCATGCTGGCTCGCGACGTCACCAGCGTGCCTTTCGTGCCCGTGAACTCCTCGCCCACCTTGCGGTATCCGATCGGAGTCAACTGGTTCGCCTCGAAGTTCACCAGCACATTATTCGGCCATTCATAAGTCAGATTTAGATTGTCGTTGATGTCCATGGTCGTCCGCACCTTGCGCCCGCAGTAGCCCACCGCGCGCAACGGAAGCCCGCCCAGGAACCAGTGCAGGACATCCAGGTTGTGGCAGTCCTGCTCCACGATGAAGTCGCCCGAATACTTGCGGAAACAGAACCAGTTCCGCAGGTCCGCCTTGGCCGGATCCAGCCCCGGATAATCGCGCTGCGTGAACGGATCGTTCGCAATCCAGTACCCGCGCGCCACCGACCGGCCCGATCGCGCCCGCCTGCAGCCGCTTGTACGCCTCCAGGTACACCGGACCAGTAGCGCTGCTGGTAGCCGAACGACAGAACCTTCTTCGGATCCATCTTCTTCCCCGCCGCCATCACGCGCTTGCATCCTTCGAAGTCCACGCCCGCCGGCTTCTCGCAGTAGACGTTTTTCTTCGCCTCCACCGCCGCTTCCAGCATCCGCGGATGCTCGAACGGAGGCGTGGCGATGAACACCGCGTCAATCGACGGATTCGCCAGTATCTTCTCGAACTCTTTGTACGTATCGACCTTGTCCAGTTGCAGCGCGGCCTTGGCCTGCTCAATCCGGTCGTCATACAGATCGGCCAGCGCCGTGATGCGCGCCCGCGGATCGGAGTGCGTGATCTTTGCGTCGTAGGTGCCCCGCCCGCCACAGCCGATCAGGCCGACCGAGAGCTTCGAGTTCGCCTGCGATCCGCGCACTGCCTGCGGACTGACAATCGAAAAAGCGCTCGCGGCTGTGCTCGCCAACACGGTCCGGCGCGAAATGGATGGGGATTCGGGTGATTGCGGCATGGAATGTCCCTGCCGCCTGATTCTATCTCAAACGAACCTGGAAACTACCTCTTCACCGGCTCGCCCGGCGTGTGCCTGTGCTGGTGCGCGCGGTGATAGATCTCCCGGATCTCCGACCCCGTCGTCGCCAGCGCAATCGCGCCCGCCGCCAGCAGCGGCACCGTCACCACGAAAAACATCATGCCCGACAGCGACTTCGCCGTCTGCGCATCCACCCCCAGCATCCGATGCAACGCCAGAAAACCGCACAGGTGGAACAAACCCACGTTGCCCGGAGCGCCCGGCACCACCGTGCCCAGCCGTAGCACCACCAGCACAATCGCCGCCGCCCCCCATGGCAGGCTCAGGCCATAGCCCTGCAACATCGCGTGGATGGGGATCACCTGCAGCGCCAGATACACCGTGCTGGCCGCCACCGCCCCAGGGAACGACTTCGACCGCCCCATCGCGTGCAGCCCTTCCACCACCCGCAGCAATTGCCCTGACCATCGGTGCCGCGTCGTCATATGATGCGCGAACCGCCGGTTCATCACCGAGAACACCACCAGCGCCCCGATGACGGCCACCACCGACGCCAGGATCCACACCCCGATCTCGATCTCCTTCGGCAATTCCGCCGATAGCGAAACCAGGGCGAATCCGACAATCAGCCACACACCGTCAATCAGCCGCTCAATCAGCGCCGAGCTCAGCACCAGCGGGAAGGGAATCTTGTCCCACACCGTCAGCAGGTAGCACCGGATCAGCTCGCCGCTGCGCAGCGGCAGCACCTCGTTGGCGAACAACCCGATATAGATCGCCTGCACGCTGCGCCAGAACGGCACGCGCGCCACCGGCCGCAGCAGGATGTTCCATCGCCATGCCTGGGAGAAATAGACAAGGACGTCGCACGCCACCGCCAGCAGGATCCATGCCCAGTGCACGCGCGCCAGCTTAGGCAGTTCCAGACGCCAGTTCGAAGTCGTGATAAACCCAGAGGAGACAGCCCAGCGACAGTACGTAGACAAACACCGTTCCCAGCCACGGTGGAAACCGCTTGACTGCCCCACCGCCCACGGGTGAGTTCGTCCCCATTACTCTTCCATCTTAGACTTCCGATGCTCCCGGAAGTACCGCGACAGATTTGCACAGGTCGATTTCCGTTACAACCGTCAATGCGGACGCGCCGCCGTACTCTCCCGGACAATCAGTTCCGGGTTCAGCAAAAGCACCACCGGATCCGGCGATGCAGCCCGTCCTTCGATCCTCTCGATCAGCAGCTGAGCCCCGCGCCGGCCAATCTCATACGCCGGCTGCGCCACCACCGTCAGCCTCGGTTGGATCACATCGCCGAACGGAATATCGTCGAACACCGCCAGCGCGATATCGCCCGGACACCGCAGCCCCAGCTCCTGCATTGCCTTCAGCGCGCCAAAACCCATCATCGCGTTGGCCGCGAAGATCGCCGTCGGCGGCTCGGACCGCAACAACAGCTCCTTCGCCATCTTGTAGCCGCTGTCCAGCCGGAAATCGCCGAAACAGACCAGCGACTGGTCAAATGTCAATCCACTCTCTTCCAGCACCGACCGGTAGCCCACCAGCCTCTGCTCCGACGTGTACACATCATGCGACCCGCACACCATGCCGATCCGCTTGTGCCCGCGCAGCAGCAGATGATGCATGCACATCCGCGTGCCCTTCACGTTGTCCACGCACACCGAATCCACCGGCGAATCCAGCGGAGCCCGGTCCAGGCACACCACCGGCGTACCGCCTTCGATCGCCGCCCGGATATGGCCCGTATCGCCTGAATCCGGAGCCATCACCAGCAGGATCCCGTCCACCTTCCGCGCCCGCAGCAGGGTCACCGCGCGCCGTTCCCGATCCACATGATCGTCCGTGTTCAACGTGATCAGCAGGTAGCCCCGCTCCAGCGCCGCATCCTCCGCCCCGCGGATCATCTGCGGGAAAAATGGATTCGTAATGTCGGTGACCACCGTCCCCAGAGTCTTGGTCGACCGTGTTTTCAGGCTTCGTGCAATTTGATTCGGTTCATAATCCAGTGCCCGCATCGCCTCTTCCACCCGGCGGCGCAGTTCCGGGCGCACTGACTCCGAACCAGACAGCACGTTCGACACAGTACCCACGGAAACGCGGGCTTTCTTCGCTACTTCCCGAATCGTGACCATCGCGATGTCAATCTACCACCATCCGATGGTCCTCTGCAGCGCCACCCTGTTTCCGGTTTGAATCGTCTCCGGTCGCCACTCGCCCAACGCCCTCCAAACCACCGTAATCCGTGACATACCGGCTCCTGTTCATAACGCCGGTTCAATTTTCACCGTGTTCATGCCGCCAAATGCCCGCACTTTCTTCCATTTGTTGCTGTCACTCCGTCACGATCCAACTGCAGATCCCAAACTGCGCGGATCGCAGGCCCACTCCTTTTCTCGGGCACCTCTACGGACCCAACGCTGGTCCCCACCCTTCCAGCCCCTGTGATACGATCACCACCGCATGCGAACCGCCATCATCCTGCCGCTTTGCGCGGCCCTGGCCCTGCTCACCGGCTGCGGCTCGGAACCTGCCCCCGTGCCCACTCCTGTCAAGAAAGCCGCCACTCCGCCCGCCGACGAAAGCCGCCGCTTCCCCGTCACCGACCGCGTGGAAACCACCATCGCCGCCGACCACATCCTGGGCCACGACTTCCTGCCCGGCGGCAACCTCGCCCACTACAAAAAGGGCAAGACCGAATACGACCTCATCCTCATCCGTTGCGCCAACGCCCAGGCCGCCGGAATTCTCCTGTTCGACTACAAAACCAGGCTGGAAAATCCGAAAGTCGTCCCCGGCTTCGGCGGATTTGCCGGCAAGGACGGCGCCCGCGACGCCTTCCTCTTCGCCAAAGGGCCCTACCTCCTTGGCATCCTCGGCCTGCCCCAGGATGAAGCCGACCTCGTCGCCCGCCAGTTCGCCACCCGTATCGAGTGACATGGACCCCGACCGCGCTGCAGCCGGCCTCATTCAAATCGTCACGCAGACGATGGACGAGGCCGTCCATCGCGGAGGCGCCTGGGTCGTCTGCCGCCCTGGCTGCGCCGAATGCTGCCTCGGCGTCTTCTCCATCTCCACCTCCGACGCCCACCGCCTCCAACAAGGCCTCGCCGAATTGACCACGAACGACCCTTCGCGAGCCGGCCGCGTCCGCCAACGCGCCCGCCTCGCGCTCACAGCCTCCGGCGACGACGATCCCTGCCCCGCCCTCGACCCCGACACCCTCACCTGCGACCTCTACGCCCACCGGCCCGTCCCCTGCCGCACCTTCGGCCCCGCCCTCCGCTTCCCTGAAGGCGAAATCCGTTGCTGCGAGCTCTGCTACACCACCGCCACCCCCGAACAGATCGCCACCGCCGCCGTCCCCATCAGCGAGCCCCACCTCGCCGAGCTCGAAATCGAAGAGACGACGGTAGCCGAAGCCCTCGCCCGCTAGTCCGTCCGCCCCGTTCCGCACCCACCACCCGCCTGCTACCCTGAAAGAGATCCCCTCCATGCGCCAGCAGCCCCCCGTCCGCAAACCCGAAGTCATGAGTCCGGCTGGCTATTGGCCCCAACTCCACGCCGCCATCGAGGCCGGAGCCGACGCCGTCTACTTCGGCCTGAAACACTTTTCGGCCCGCGCCAAGGTCGGCTTCACCCTCACCGAACTGCCCTCGGTCATGCGCGAACTCCATACCCGCGGCGTGCGCGGCTACATCACCTTCAACACCCTCATCTTCGAGCACGAGATCGCCGAGGCAGCCGGCGCCATCGCCGCCATCGTCGACGCCGGTGCCGACGCCCTCATCATGCAGGACTACGGCATGGTCCGCCTGGCCCGCCAGATCGCGCCCGCCATGGAGCTCCACGCCAGCACCCAGATGAGCATCACCGATGCCGCCGGTGTCCGCCAGGCCCAGGAACTCGGCGTCCAGCGCGTCACCCTCGCCCGTGAACTCGCCCTCACCGAGGTGCGCTCCATCCTCGAGCAGACCGCCTGCGAACTCGAAATCTTCGTCCACGGCGCCCTCTGCGTCGCCTACTCCGGCCAGTGCTTCTCCTCGGAAGCCTGGGGCGGCCGCAGCGCCAATCGCGGCCAGTGCGCCCAGGCCTGCCGGCTCCCGTACGAAATGCTCGTCGACGGCCGGCTGGAACCCCTGGCCGATGCCCGCTACCTGCTCTCCCCCGGCGACCTCTACGGTCTCCACCAGGTCCCCGAAATCGTCTCCATGGGCGTCTCCGCCCTCAAGATCGAAGGCCGCTACAAGGACGCCGACTACGTCGCCCTCGCTACCGCCGCTTATCGCAAAGCCGTCGACGAGGCCGCCGCGGGCCGCAAACTCTCCATCACGCCTGTCGAGGAACTCCAGCTCGAACAGGTCTACTCCCGCGGCTTCGGACCCTTCTTCCTTAACGGCACCAACCACCAGGCGGTCGTCGACGGCCGCGCCCCGCGCCATCGCGGCGTCTGCATCGGCGAGGTCACAAGGGTCAGCCCGGACTCCGTCACCATCCAGCCGTCCGCCGCCCACAAGATTGCGCCGGTAAAACCCGGCGACGGCCTCGTCTTCGACGCCGCCTCCTGGCGCAGCCCTGAAGAACCCGAAGAGGGTGGCCGCATCTTCCAGGCCCTGCCCAATCTCGACGGCTCCCTCGAACTGAAGTTCGGCAACAACGCCGTCCGCTTCGCCCGCATCCGCCCGGGCGACCTCGTCTGGCGTACCCACGACCCCGCTCTCGAGCGTGTCGCCAAACCCTATCTCGAACCCGCCGCCCCTGTAGCCCGCCAGCCCCTCCACGTTCGCGTCACCGCCGCCGAGGGCGCGCCGCTGGTGACCGAGTGGACCCTGGCGGCCCATCCCGAAATCACCACCACCGTCCTATCGCCCGAACCCGTCGAACGCGCCCAGAACCGCGGCCTCACCCCCGACTACCTGCGCGACCAGTTCGCCCGCCTCGGCAACACCCCCTATACCCTGGAAAGCCTCGAACTCACCTGCACCGGCACCCCCTTTGCCGCCAGCTCTCTCCTCAACCGCCTGCGCCGTGAGGCCGTCGAACAACTCCAGGCCCTCCAGGCCAATCGCCGCCACCCAGCCGTGAACGAACCCGGCCCCCTCGTCGAAGCGGCCCTGCGCCAGGCCGTGGCCGATGCGCCTCCGCTTCCCGAACCGCAAATCCACCTGCTCGTACGAACCCCCGAGCAACTCGACGCCGCCCTGGAGCTCGCGCCCGCCAGCATCACCCTCGACTACCTCGACCTCTACGGCCTGCGCCCCTCCGTCGACAAGGTCAAAGCTGCCGGCATCGCGGTTCGCGTCGCCAGCCCCCGCATCCTCAAGCCCGGCGAAGCCCGCATCACCAACTTCCTTCTCAGCCTGGATTGCCCGCTCGTCATCCGCTCCACCGGCATCCTCCACGCCCTGCGGCAGCAGCCCCACGCGGACCTGATCGGCGACTTCAGCCTCAACACCGCCAACTCCCTCACCGCCTCGGCCTACTTCGAACTCGGCCTGGCCCGCCTGACCCCCACACACGACCTGAACGCCGACCAGATCGCCCGCCTCGCCCGCATCGCCGGCGCCGCCCGCATCGAGGTCATCGCCTACCAGCACCTGCCGGTCTTCCACACCGAACACTGTGTCTTCTGCCGCTTCCTCTCCACCGGCACCACGTACAAAGACTGCGGCCGCCCCTGCGAAACCCACACCGTCGCGCTGAAGGACCCCACCGGCCGCGCCCATCCCGTCATGGCCGACGTCGGCTGCCGCAACACCGTCTTTGGCGCCGAGGCCCAGGAAGCCAGCAGCTTCATGGACCAGTGGCGAGACGCCGGCATCCGTCACTTCCGGCTCGAATTCGTCCACGAATCCGCCGCCCAGGTGCGGGCCGTCACCAAGGCTTTCCAGACTTACCTGAAGGGCGAATCCACCGCCGCTCAACTCGCCGCCGAACTGAAGCGCATCGCCCCCCAGGGCGTCACCCAGGGCAGCCTCTTCGTCCCGCCGGATTACCTGACCCTGCCGATCTTGCAATGATCTACGCGGTCAATCCGCTATCATGACCCAATGCCGGAAGACCCATCGTCCGTCACAACCCGGCACGCCCGCTGGCTCGCCCCACTCATCCTGCTGGCCCTCACCACCGGCATCTTCTGGAAGCTGCTGACCAAACAATACAACTGGCTCGACAGCCCCGACCTCGCCTTCCAGATCCTGCCCTGGTACCAGTTCCAGGCCTCCGCCTGGCACGCCGGCGAATTCCCTCTCTGGGACCCGCACCTCTGGGGCGGCCAGCCTCTCGTCGGCCAGATGCAGCCCGGTGCCGCCTACCCTCTCAACTGGCCCCTCTTCCTCGCCCCTCTCCACGACGGCCACATCCAGCCACTCTGGATCAACCTCCACTTCCTGCTCTCCCACTACCTCGCTGCCCTCTTCTGCTACCTCCTCTGCCGCGACCTCGGCCGCTCCCGCGCCGCCTCCCTCCTCGCCGGAGCCGGCTACGCGCTCGGCGGTGTCCTCGGCACCATCGGCTGGCCCCAGATGCTCAGCGGAGCCGTCTGGACCCCGCTCACCCTCCTCTTCTATCTCCGCTGCCTGCGCGGCCGTCACCCAGCCGCCAACGCCGCCCTCTCCGGCGCCTTTCTCGGCATCAGCTTCCTCTCCGGCCACCATCAGATCCCCATTTTCAATGCCCTCGCAATGGGCGGCCTCTGGCTCTACTACCTCTGGACTCAACCCGACCGCCTGCGCGCCCTCCGCCAGCCCGGAATCGCCGGCCTGGTCCTGATTCTGGTGGGTGCGCTTCAAATGCTCCCGGCCATCGAAACAGGCCGCCTCTCGCTCCGCTGGGTGGAATCCCAGAACCCTGTTCTTCTGGGGCCAGAGCGTGCCCTACATCATCCACAAACAGCACTCTTTCCCGCCCAGCTCCGTCCTGGGCGTCCTCGTTTCCGGCCTCAGCCGCGAAGTGGACCCGTTCCTCGGCTTCACCCTCGTCTCCCTTGCCCTCATCGGACTCGCCGCCTGCTGGAAACACAACGAGGTCCGCCTGTTCGGCGCACTCGCCGCCTCAGCCGTCGTCTTCGCCGTGGGCGGCTACTCCGTCTACCACGGCGTGGCCTACCTGTTCCTGCCGATGGTGGAAAAGGCGCGCACCCCGGCCATCGCCTTTTTCCTGGCTCAATTGGCCCTCACCGTTCTGGCCGCCTTCGGCCTCGACGCCTTCCGCCATGAAGACACCCGGCAAAGCACCTTCGTGCGCCGCCTCATCCTCAGCCTGCTGGCCTTTACCGCCGTTGCCTGGATCATCACGCTCGCCGGCGCCACCGTGCGCCCCGAGACCGGGAATGAGTACGAAGCCCTCTCGCTCGCCGCCATCAGCGCACTCGCCCTGGCCGCCCTCCTCCATGCCACCCGCATCGGCCGCCTTCGTGAATCCTCGGCCGCTGCCCTCTCCATCGCCCTTTTGCTGTTTGAACTGGGAACCGTCACCGGGGCAAACTACCTCCACCGCGAACACAAAGGCGGTTCTCTCTACAAACTCGCCCAGCACGACGACGTCGTCGCCTTCCTCCGCAGCCTCCCGGCTCCCTTACGTCTCGAAGTCGATACCGACGACGTGCCCTTCAACATCGGCGACTGGGAGGGCCTCGAACAGTTCCGCGCCTACTCCGGCGGCCTCACCGCCAACGTCGCCCGCTTCGAAACCGACCGTCTCAACGGCGGCCATCTCGCTCCCATGCTCTTTGCCCTGGGTTATCACCTCGGCAACGACCCCATGCGCGACGGTCAGCAGCAGGTGTTTCAAGGCCGCGCCGGCCTGAAGGTCTACCGCAATCCCGAGCGTTTCCCCGCTACTGGAGCGTCCACGAAGCCTCCACGGTTCCGGCCGCTGATCTCATTCCACGCATGGGCGCCGAGGGCGGAAATCTCCGCCGCAAAGCCCTGATGACCTCCTCCGCGCCGCCGCTGGAAACCTGTGGAGAGCCCGATGAGTTGCGGCTGACCGCCCGCTCCTCCGCATCCCTCACCTTCGAGACAACCATGCGCTGCCGCGGACTCCTGGTCGCCAGCGAGACCTACTTTCCCGGTTGGAACGGTTACGTCGACGGTCAACCGGCTCCGCTGCACGAAGTCTACGGTGCGCTCCGTGGCATCGTCGTCAGCCAGGGCCGCCACCGCGTCGAGATGCGCTACCGGCCCCTTTCCGTCTATTGGGGCGCGGCCCTCACTCTCGCCGGCTTGCTTGCCGCCTTGGCCGCCGCCATCCACCAGGCCCGCCGGCCTGATCTCGCCACCCCCGCCGGACCGCGGTTTACGCCCCCTGACCCTGCCTGATACCCTCCAGGGGAAGGGATAGCAGCCATTTGACCAGCCAGACCAGCCCAGCTCCTCAACTGCCTTGGCATCTGCGCTTTGGCCCGGCCATTGCCGCCGTTCTCTGCCTCTTCACCTTCTACTACCGCGGCCTCGACTGCTACTTCTACCAGGACGACTTCGGCTGGCTCCACCTGGGCCCCGCGAAAAACTTCCACGAGTTCCTGGAAATGATCTTTGCGCCCAAGGCCCACGGCAACCTCCGGCCCTGGAGCGAGAACCTCTATTTCTACGGGATGAAGGCGCTCTTCGGCCCGACGCCGCTGCCCTTCCGGCTCGTCGTCTTCCTCACCGTCACGGCCAATCTCTTCCTGCTCAATGCGGTCGCCCGCCGCCTCACCGGTTCCGTCGCCGGCGGAGCCGCCGCTGCCTTCTGCTGGCTCTTGAACCCCTGCGTCGCCCCCGCCCTGTGCTGGACCTGCATCTACAACCAGTCCCAGTCGCTCTGCTTCATCCTGCTGGCCTTCCTTCTCTATCTGAAAGGCCGCGAACGGGCGCAGTGGATCGTCTTCCTGCTGGGTCTCGGGTCACTGGAAACCGTGGTGATGTACCCTCTCCTCGTCTCCACCCACGCCCTGCTGTTCGACCGCGGCCGCTTCAAGCGCACCCTGCCGCTCTACGCCGGTTCCGCCGCGTTCACCCTCCTCCACTTCCTGGTCGCCCCGGTCTACAAAACCGGCCCCTATGCCATCCAGGTGGACCGCCGGATCTCCGCACCCTCTGGTCCTACATCGAAATGGCCGTCGGCCCCGAACGCATCGGACATCTTCCTCTGGAACTGGCCAGCCGGTTTCTTTCTCGCCTCGACAGCCGTCCTCTGCGCCGCCATCCTGTGCGCCATCTCTCCTGCGGGACCCCAAACCAGGCCTCCTCCGCTACGCCAACCCTACAGCCCTGTTTGGCGCAGCCTGGTTTGTGATTCTCCTGGGTCCGCTGCTGCTGCTGCCAGATCACGTGATGGACTACGCCCTCACCGGCCCCGTCGCCGGCCTCGCGCTCATCTTCGCCGCCGCCGTCGCCGCCCGCAGGCGAATCGGCGTCGCCATGGTCGTGCTTTACCTGGCCTTCGCTATTCCGGCCTCCTGGAACGTTACCCGCTGGAACTGGGAGCGCAGCCACATCGCCCGCGATCTCGTACAGGGTGTCCTCCGATTCAAACGCGCCACCCCGTACAAAATGATGCTGCTCACCGGCATGGATACAGACCAGTTCCTGGCGGGCTTCGCCGATCTGCCCTTCCAGGTCCACGGCTACTACGACGTCTGGCTCGCCCCAGGAGCGGAGACCAAAATCCAGGACGCGGGCCATCTGGCCCCCCTGCTCGTCTGGAAACCGGAGAAGTCCTATCCTCTTCTCGATGCCGGACAGGCGATGGTCCTCGACGTCACCGGCGGCAATGTGCGCGACGTCACCGCCGAATACCAGGCCAACCGCCCGAAGAACTAAGCCGCCCGCGCCGGCAGCAGGACCGCCTGCACCGGCCGCTGCGCACGGAAGGCCGCCAGTTCCGCCGGATACTCGCCAATCAGCGGCGCCGGCGCACGCAAGGTCCGGTCACCGAAGATCTCCCGCAACTGCAGCGCATTCACCATCGACCGGCCGCCCTCCGAGTTGGCCGTCAACACCAGCACCCGCGCCGCATTCGCCGCCAGCCGCTCAATCCTCGGCCGCCACTCCAGCAGTTCGTCCAGATCGTACAGATACGACTGATCCACAGGCTGATCAAACTCCCGGAAGCCCTCCGGGCTCCGCCGCCCATGCATGCGGACGACTGCCACCCCCGAGGTAAGCATCGCCGTGGGCGGCATCGCCCGGAAGTATTGCGGCTGGTCGATGTTCACAAACCCGACGCGGTAGTTCACCAGCGTCGTCACCGCCTCATCGCGCAGCCAGGACTCGTGACGGAATTCAGCAGCCAGGGGAACTCGTGAAACGTCCGCCGCAGTTTGATCAGAAACTGTTTATTCTCTTCCGTGAAGCGGAACGCCCAGGGAAACTGCATCACCACCGCGCCCAGCCGCCGCGCTCTCGACAGCGGCATCATCCCTACTTTCCATGCCTCTACCGCCGCTTCGTTCAGGTCGCGGTCGTAGGTGAACCGCCGCTCCAATAGCGCCGTGAACTGAAAGTCCGCATTCCGCTCCACCTTCTTCGCGTAGAGCTTCGCAATCTCCTGCCGCAACGGCCCGGCGAAGGTCTGCCCGATCTCCGCGACATCAACATACCGCGCCAGTGTGTCCAGCGGGTGCCACCCGCGAGCAGCCGGCTTTGGATAGACAGTGGAAACCCAGTCCGCGCGATGCCATCCGGACGGACCGATTGAGAGGTGGTGCAGCAGTGCCATGCTTCCTCCTTCGCCTTATGTTTGCCAACTCAGAATAGAACAAAGGGCGAAGAAACGCAAGACAAAAAATGTCTTCATCATTTTTGGCTCCCCTGTAACCTGAAACCCCGGTTTTGCGCTCTTATAGTCAATCCCCGTTACGAGAAGCGGGCGCCTTCACCCCAACACCCAACCCGGCGCCCGCACCCTCTTCCACCCACTCCCGCCTAATCGTTTTCTATTACCGCGAAATCTTCAGCCAAAAATACAAAACGCCCGCTGCTCGTCCGGATTCCTCCTGTTGAGCAGCGGGCGCTTTTTGCAAGCGCAACCAATTTTCCGGCTTAATCCGCGAACATCCCCTCGAACAACGCCGACGACAGATACCGCTCGCCCGCGTCCGGCAACACCACGACAATTGTCTTACCGGCAAACTCAGGCTGATGCGCCAATCGCACCGCCACCGCCGCCGCCGCGCCGCACGAAATGCCGCTGAGGATCCCTTCCTCCGACGCCAGCCGCCGCGCCATCTCCATCGACTCGTCGTTCGAAATCTGCTCCACCCGGTCCACCATCGACAGGTCCAGCGTCCCCGGAATGAAGCCCGCCCCGATCCCCTGGATCTTGTGCGGACCAGGCTGCGGCGCTTCGCCGTTCCTCACCTGCGTGATCACCGGACTCGCCGAGGGCTCAACCGCCACCGACAGAATGTTCTTCCCCTTCACCTGCTTGATGTAGCGCGACGTGCCTGAAATCGTGCCGCCGGTGCCTACACCCGACACCAGCACGTCCACCTGGCCGTCCGTGTCATCCCAGATCTCCGGGCCCGTGGTCTCAAAGTGGATCTTCGGGTTCGCCGGATTCTGAAACTGCTGCAACAGGACGAATTTGGACGGGTCGGAGTTGTAGATCTCCTCCGCCTTCGCAATCGCCCCCTTCATCCCCTTGGGCCCTTCCGTCAACACCAGATTCGCCCCAAAGACCTTCAATACCTTCCGCCGCTCCAGAGACATCGTCTCCGGCATCGTCAGCGTAATGGGATACCCGCGGGCCGCCGCCACAAACGCAAGCGCAATCCCCGTGTTGCCGCTGGTCGGCTCCACCAGTTCCTTGCCCGGCCCCAGAATCCCCGCCTTCTCCGCCTCCCAAACCATCGAGGCCCCAATGCGGCATTTCACCGAATAAGCCGGATTCCGTCCTTCGATCTTCGCCAGCACCGTCGCGCCGGCGCCCTTCGTGACACGGTTCAGCCGGACCAGTGGAGTCCGGCCAATGCTCAACGAGTTATCATCAAAAACTCTCATCGGCTCCCCTTAAATTTCCCAATTCGGCACGTATCGTGCCTGCCGGTCTCGCCAATTCCGCGCCAATTCCGCGAACGTGGTCTTGTCGATCACTCCGGCCACCGCCTCATCCACCCGGTCCCAGAACTCGCCCAGCGGACCCGGCTCTTCCAGGGCCGCACGGCCCGTCCGGCCCCCCTCTACACTGCGCAGCACCTGCCCCACAGTGATCGTCTCCGCGGCCTTCGCCAGAAGGTAGCCCCCTTCCGCGCCCCGGCGTGACTCCAGAAACCCGTGCTTCTTCAGGTCCGCCAGAATCGTCTCCAGGAACTTCTGCGGGATCTTTTGCCGTGTGGCAATGTCCGCAATCCTGATCGGCTGCGCCCCCGGCGCTAAGGTAAGGTCAAGTACGGCACGGAGCGCGTATTCGCACTTGACGGAAACGTTCATGAGCGTCTGCACTGGCATTTCCCTATTCTCACTAGAGAATATCGTCTTCTACCCGGACGGTCAACACAAGCCCGCTCTTTTCCATCACTTGCCCGGTTTTCTACCCCCTCACCCCACCGCCTGGCCCTAGTCCGACATCAGGAAGATCAACGGCCGTACATCGTCCTCGGGCGTCCATTCCCAGTAACTTAACAGGATCGTATAGACCATCAGACCCGTCTCCCCCTCCCCAAAGAACAGATACCGTGACGCCTGCTGCATCAGGTTCGCCCTCGTCAGCCCAATGAAGATCGAAATCGGATCAATCAGTTCACTGATGTACGCAATCGTGTTCGCCAGCGCCGTCGCCCCATACGCGCTCGCCACGAAATTCTCCCCCTCCCGCTCGATCCGGAACTCCAGCGGAGCCGCAAACTCGCTCCGGTTGTCCGCCAGGTGGATGTGAACAAACAGGAACGGGCCCTTTACCTTGTAGTGCTCAATGATCTCCGCCTGCTTGCGCGCGCGTGCCGCCGGCGTATCGCTGCGGATCGGCACCAGGTGAACCTTCTTATTCACCAGCTCCGACGCCAACCGCGCCGACTCCGGATTGCTGAAGTAGCTCTTCGTCACCCGGAATTCGATCGATCGCATCGACCGGCTCAACGCGCTCACGGTCATCAGCACAATCGTGAAGATCGACCCGATGATCAGCCCATCCGGCCGCTCCACGCAGTTGTCCACCAGCGTATACGCGAAAACCAGCGCCACCGCCCCCGTGTAGACCGCCAGCGCCTTCCGCGCCTCTTTCCAGAGATCCAGCGTCGCCGCGAAGGCCGCCGACAGAATCAGCACCAACACTCCGGTCGCATACGCTCCGCTCTGCGCCTCGACATCGGCCCGGAAAACCAGCGTCACCACGACATTGATCCCGAACAGCACCAGCACCAGCGGCCGGGACAGTGTCATCCACTCCGGAGCCATCCCGAACCTCGGCAGATACCGCGGAATCAGGTGCAGCAGACCCGCCATCGCCGAAGCGCCCGCCAACGACAGAATCAGAATCGTCGAAGCGTCGTAAATCGACCCGAAGACGCTCCCCAGGTACTCGTGCGCCAGGTAAGCGATGGCACGCCCACTGGCCTTGCCCCCAATCCGGTACGCCGTCTCCGGAATCAGCAGCGTAGTCACGAAACTGCTCGCCACCAGCATCACGCTCATGATCAGCGCCGCCGTCACCAACAGCCGTTTGGTGTTGCCTACGCGCCCGGCCGGAGGCTTCCCGCTCCGCGCGTCATACCCTTCGTCCGCCGGCCCGCCATCGATCAGCGGCATCACCGAAACCCCGGTCTCAAACCCGCTCAACCCCAGGGCCAGCTTGGGGAAAACCAGCAGCGCTCCAGCCATCACCATGCTCATATCGCCTTTCAGCGACAGTGCCGCCCGCCAGTCCTGCATCAGCCCCGGATGCTGGAACACCTCATACGCGCCCCGCAGCAGCACCACCACATTCAGCAGCAGATAGGGAACCGAGGCGGCCGATGCGACGCCAATCGCCTCCTTGAACCCCTTCAGGAAGACCAGCGTCAGCGCAGTCAGCAACCCCAATGTGATGAGGACCAGATGGTCGCCCAGATAAGGGTGTAGAAATGGATTTTCCACCGCGTGCTTGGCGGCATCGGCCGCGGATAGCGTCATCGTAATGACGAAATCGGTGGCGGCAAACCCAAGCAGCGTGAGCACCAGCAGCTTGCTCTTCCAACCCAGCAGCAGGTTCTCGAGCATCGCAATCGAGCCCTGCCCCGCAAAGCTGCGCTGCGCCACCTGCGCATACACCGGCAGCGCACCCAGCAGTGTCACCAACACCAGGATCCCCGTGGCCAGCGGAGCCACCGCCCCCGCCGCCAGCAGCGCAATACCCGGCTGATACCCCAGCGTGGAAAAGTAATCCACGCCGGTCAGCCAGATCACCTTGTACCAGGGATGAGTCTCGGTGTGTTCGGCCGACTCCTCCAATGCCTCCCCACGAGCGATCCATCGTCCAAACGCGGAGCGGAACTGCAGCGACGGTTGCGGCAGCTCCTTGTTGACAGGAATGAGTCGGCCCATGACAGACCAGATGTTAGCTTATACGTCGCAAATCCGCATCATCTCGTCCAGGGTGGCAATCGGATCCTTCCCCTGGGACGGGCTGTACTCGTGCGACATGAAGCCCGTGTAGCCGGTATCCACAATCGCCTGCGCGATGCCCTTGTAGTTCATCTCCTGCGTATCGTCGAACTGGTGCCGCCCCGGATTGCCGGCCGTATGGAAGTGCCCGATGTACTGGATGTTCTCCCTGATCGTGCGGATGATGTCGCCTTCCATGATCTGCATGTGATAGATGTCGTACAGCAGCTTGAACCGCGGCGAGTTCACGCGCTTGCACAACTCCACGCCCCACTTCGCGTGATCGCACTGGTAGTCCTTGTGATCCACCTTGGAGTTCAGCAGCTCCATGCAGATGGTCACTTCGTTGTCTTCCGCCAGCTTGATGACATCTTTCAGCACCAGCAGGCAGTTGTCCATGCCCTCTTCGTCGCTCTTGCCGCGCCGGTTGCCGCTGAACGTGATGACGTTCGGGATCCCTTCCTTCTTCGCCCGCGGCAGATTCTCCTTGAACTGCGCCCGGATCGCATCATGCAGCGTCTTATCGTTACCGGCATCCGTCAGCTTGCCGCCGCCCGCCGTCATGTTCGGAACCAGCCCGTACTTCTTGAGAATCGGCCACTGATCCGGCTGCGTCAGATCGTAACAGTGCGCTCCCAGCAGGTGCTGTTCGGATTCTATCGTGTTTCCCTATTAACCTTAGCAATACGT